>DASVDC010000152.1:0-17718 GCA_036381275.1 Pseudomonadales bacterium
ACCTCGTCGTTCCACTTCAAGGGCCGCAACGAGGACCTGCGCGAGATCGGCCGCCAGCTCGGCGTCGCCCACGTGCTGGAAGGCAGCGTGCGCCGATCCGGGGAGAAGCTGCGGGTGACGGTGCAGCTCGTCTCCACGGCCGACGGCTTCCATCTGTGGTCGCGCACCTACGACCGCGAGCTCACCGACGTGTTCGCGATCCAGGACGACATAGCGAGCCAGGTGGCGGGTGCACTGAAGCTGACGCTGCTGCCGCCGGCCACGGACCGGCCCCACCGGGAAACCAATACCCAGCCGACCTTCCTGATCGCCACCGCGCTGCTGCGCGAACGTACGTCGCGCTCCCTGACCGAAGCCCGGGCGCTGTTCGAGGACATGCTGGCGGCGAGCCCCGATCATCCGGAAGCGCTCGCCGGGTACGCGGAAGCGACCATTCTGCTCGCGACGGCGTACCTGACGATCGAGTTCGAGCCCGCTGCCGCGGCCGCGGTGGACGCGGTCGAACGGGCGGTTGCGCTCGACCCGGACAGCGTCGCCGCGAATCTCGCGGCAGGCGTGGTCTACGAGAGCCTCGCGTTCCGCACCGACGAGCGCCACTACCTGGTGCTGGCGGAGCGGATGCTCGCCCGGGCGATGGACCTCGCGCCCAACGACCCCGATGTGCTGCGCACGTACGGTCAGCTCCTGATGCAGCTCGAGCGCTGGGAGGAGGCGCTCGCGGTCACCCGGCAGGCGGTGGCGGGTGATCCGCTGAACCGGCCCGCACGCTTCCAGCTCGTGCAGTCGCTGCGCGGCGTCGGCAAGCTCGGCGAGGCGCGTGCCGAGCTCGAAGGGATGCTGGTCGATGACCCGGACTACCTCGGCGGCCGGCTCGATCTCGGCGAGCTGCTGGTCGAGACCGGCGCGTTCGAAGCGGCGCTGCCGCATCTGCAGCGCGCGCATGCGGCGCGCGCCGCGCCGCGGGCATCGTTCGCGCTCGCCCACCTCTACCTCAACGTGGGAGACATGGAGGCGGTGCAGCGGACGCTGAACGAGCTCGACTACGCGCCGTACACGCGGCCGCTGGTCGAGATGGTCCAGCACGTGCTGCACGGTGACGACGCCGTTACGCTGAAGTACGCGAAGGCGGAGCTCGCGCGCTCGGGCGACCGGCTCTGGCGCCCGTTGGTGGTGTTGTTCGCGCTGATGACCGGCGACCTCGCGACCGCGCGCGAGCAGCTCCGGGCCCACGAGCCGGCGGTGCTGGCGCCGCAGCCCGACGTCAGCAGGATCGCGCCGGAAAGCGTGCTGCTCGCGGCCAACCTGCTGATGAAGGAGGGCCGCACGGCGCAGGCGAAGGCACTGCTCGAGCGGCTGCTGGCGCGGCTCGCGCCCCGGGAACAGAGCTACGACCCGGTGACCACCAAGCTGCTCCGGGTGCATGCGCTCGCTCAGCTCGGCCGGGCCGACGAGGTGCTCGCCGAGCTCGAGGCGGCGCGCGTGCAGGGCTACCGGACGATTTACGACTTCGATCAATTCATGCGCCTGGACCGCTATCCGACCTTCGTCGCGCTGCGCGGTGACCGGCGCCTCACCGAGTTCCTGGACGCCATCGAGCAGGACAACCGCCGCCTGGCGCCGCGCCTCGCGGCGGCCCACGCCCCGTAGCCGCGAATTCCGGCCGCATTTGGGCCGGCCGTCACAGTCCCCCCGAAGGCGGGCCGGGAGGCCGGCCGAACCGGGGTGGGGTACACTGGGCAACGTGTCAGGCCACGACCGGAGCCTTATGAGTAGTGTCAGCGCCATGGATACCGAATCCTGGCTGATCGAGAACCGCATCGACGAGGTGGAAGCCATTATCCCGGACATGGCCGGGGTACCTCGCGGCAAGTTCTTCCCGGCGCGCAAGTTCCTGCGCCACAACCTGCGTCTTCCCGAGTCGGTGTTCCTGCAGGGCATCACCGGCGACTACGGCGACGTGCCCGGCGACCTGTACGACATCGACCCCGATCTGCTGCTGGAGCCGGACTACAACACGCTCCGGATCGTGCCGTGGACCAACGAGCCCACCGCCAGCGTGATCGTCGACTGCTATCGCCGCGGCGGCGAGCCGCTCGCGCACGCGCCGCGCCAGGTGCTGAAGCGCATCCTGAAGCTCTACGCCGAGAAGGGCTGGCGGCCGATCATCGCGCCGGAGGTGGAGTTCTACCTGGTCAAGAAGAACACCGACCCGGACTATCCGCTCGAGGCGCCGGTCGGCCGGGCCGGGCGCAAGGAAACCGCCGGGCGGATGTACAGCATCGATGCGGTGAACGAGTTCGATCCGATCATCGAGGACATCTACGACTACTGCGAGGCGATGGAGATCGACGCCGACTCGCTGTCCCACGAGGACGGGGCCGGCCAGCTGGAAGTGAACTTCCTGCACGGCGACCCGCTCGAGCTCGCCGATCAGGTGTTCCTGTTCAAGCGCGTCGCCCGCGAAGCGGCGTTCAAGCACGGCATCTACGCCACGTTCATGGCGAAGCCGATGGAGGCGCAGCCCGGCAGCGCGCTGCACCTGCACCAGAGCGTGGTCGACATGGAGACCGGCCAGAACCTGTTCTCGAACCCCGACGGCTCGATCAGCGACCTGTTCCTGTCGTTCATCGGCGGGCTGCAGAAGTACGTGCCCGAGGCGCTGATCCTGTTCGGCCCGTACGTGAACTCGTACCGACGCTTCACCCGTTATCTGGCGGCGCCGATCAACGTGCAGTGGGGCTACGACAACCGCACGGTGGGGCTGCGCGTGCCGAACTCTGATCCCGCGAACCGGCGCGTCGAGAACCGCATCCCGGGTGCGGACGTGAACCCGTACCTCGCGATCGCCGCGTCGCTCGCGTGCGGCTACATGGGCATGGTGGAAGGGCTGAAGCCCACCGAGCCGCTCACCGGCAGTGCCTACAAGCTCGAGCAGGGGCTCGCCCGCGACCTGTTCCAGGCGCTCGACCTGATGGAAGACAGCGTGCCGCTGCACGACATCTTCGGGCACGAGTTCGTGAAGCTGTACTGCGCGATCAAGCGGGTGGAGCACGAAACGTACTTCCAGGTGATCAGCCCCTGGGAGCGGGAGCACCTCCTCCTCAACGTCTGACGCCGCTACGCTTGTGGGAGCGGCCTCCGGCCGCGAATCCGGACATGGATCACGTCGACGGGGTGTCGCCGTGCGGCGGCAGCGCAATAAGCTGCGCACGCTCCGCCGCTCGGGCGAGCGAAGCTCGCCTAAGGCGAACCTTCGGTTCGCCCGGGTTCCCTCGTCGGCCGGAGTTGCCTCGCTGAAAAGCGCGAGTCAATCCGACCTCCTCGGCGTCGCTAAAATGCGCAGCCGATTGCGCTGCCGCCGCACGGCGACGCACCTTCACCGTCCTTGTCCGGATCGCGTTCGGGAGACCGCTCCTACAGCGTCGTCGCGGCAGGGGCGCGGCCGTGGCCGTGCTCGGTGCCGAGCGTCCAGCGGTCCGGACGGGCCTGGAGCCACTCTTTGCGCATTTCGGCGGGAATGCGGGACTCGTCGAGGAGTTGGCCGGGTTCGAGGTATTCGTAGATCTCGGCGAGGGTGCGGACGCGGAGGTCGTCGACGCGGCGGAAGATGTGCTCGGGGCGCAGCTCGCTCGGGTGCGAGAGGCCCATCGCGCCGAGCAGCTCGAGGAAGCCGCGGATCGTGTGGTGGTGGTAGCTGGCCACCCGGGCGGTCTTGTCGGTGACGTCGAGGCCGTAGACCAGCTTCGGGTCCTGGGTGGTGATGCCGGTGGGGCAGGTGTTGGCGTTGCAGCGCAGCGACTGGATGCAGCCGAGCGCGAACATCATGCCGCGGGCGGTCGCGCAGAGGTCCGCGCCGATCGCGATTGCACGGATCATGTGGAACGCCGACAGGATCTTGCCGCTCGCGATGATCCGGATCCGGTCGCGCAGCCCCGCGCCCGTGAGCGCGTTGTGCACGAACACCCAGGCGTCTCGCGCGGGCATACCCACCGAGTTCGTGAACTCGAGCGGCGCGGCGCCGGTGCCGCCCTCGCCGCCGTCGACGGTGATGAAGTCCGGAGTGATGCCGGTCTCGCGCATCGCCTTGCACATCGCGAAGAAGTCGGTGCGGCGGCCGATCGCGAGCTTGAAGCCCACCGGCTTGCCGCCCGCGAGCTCACGCAGCCGGTCGATGAACTGCATCAGGCCGATCGGATCGTCGAAGGTGCTGTGTGACGCCGGCGAGATCACCGTGACGCCCGGCTCGAGCAGACGGATGCGGGCGATCTCTTCGCTCACTTTGACGCCGGGGAGCACTCCGCCGTGGCCCGGCTTCGCGCCCTGCGACAGCTTCAGCTCGATCATCTTCACCTGCTCGCGTGCCGCCTGGCGCGCGAACGCGTCCGGGTCGAACTCGCCGTCGCGGGTCCGGCAGCCGAAGTAGCCGGTGCCGATCTGCCAGATCAGATCGCCGCCTTCGAGGTGCTGATCGGCGATGCCGCCTTCGCCGGTGTTGTGCGCGAAGCCGCCGAGCTTCGCGCCGCGGTTGAGCGCCTGCACCGCGCGGCCGGACAGCGCGCCGTAGCTCATCGCCGAAATGTTCAGGAGCGATGCGCTGTACGGCCGGCTGCAGCGGGCGCCGCCGATCGTGATCCGCGGCGCCTCGCCGAACGCATGGTGCGCGGCCATCGAATGGGCCGCCCATTCGTAGCCGATCTGATAGACGTCGCGCTGGGTGCCGAACGGCTGCGTTTCGAGATCCGACTTCGAGCGCCGGTAGACCAGCGAGCGCAGCTCGCGTTCCACAGGGAACGCGTCGACGTTGGTCTCGATGAAGTACTGCTGGATCTCCGGGCGGATCCGCTCCATCCCGTAGCGGATGTGGCCGATCAGCGGGAAATTGCGCAGCACCGTGTGGCGCCGCTGCAGCACGTCGTAGAAGCCGACCGCGGCGAGCGGCACGATCACCGTGAGCGTCCACAGCACGCCCGGGTGGAACCAGGCGATCGCGCCGATCACCGCGAGGGTGACGATCAGCAGACGGAGCAGCCGGCGTCGGACCATGATCAGCGCGCGAACGCGATCCGGCCGCCGAGGATGGTCAGATCCACGCGGGTCTTCGGGATGTCCGCCTCGGGCACCGTCAGGATGTCCTGCGACAGCACCGCCACGTCGGCCAGCTTGCCGGGCGTGAGCGTGCCCTTCAGGTCCTCCTCGAACGCGGCACGGGCGTTGTTGATCGTGTAGCTCGCGAGGGCCTCGAGCCGGCTCATCGCCTGGTCGGGATGGAAGCGCTCGCCGTTCGCCATGGTCCGGGCCACGCTCGCGTAGAACGAGGCGATCGGATCGATCCGTTCCACCGGCACGTCGGTGCCGTTGCCGACGAGCGCGCCGCCGTCGATCAGATCGCGCCAGCGGTACGACGTCAGCCGCGCCCGCTCGGGCCCGAGCCGCGCCGGAATCCACGGCCCGTCCGACGTGCAGTGCACGCCCTGCACCGCGGCGATCACGCCGAGCGCTCCGAAGCGCGGCACGTCGTCGGGATGGATGTGCTGCGCGTGCTCGATGCGCCAGCGCAGCTCGCGGCCGCCGACGCCGGCGCGGTTCCAAACGCGCTCGTAGAGATCCAGCACTTCCCGATTCGCCCGCGTGCCGATCGCGTGGGTGTTCACCTGGAAGCCGTGCTCGAGCGCGATCCCGGCCGCGCGCTCGAGCTCGGCGACCGGCTCGAGCACGAGGCCGGAGGAGTCCGGCAGGTCGGCGTACGGCTCGAGCAGCCACGCGCCGTGGGCGCCGAGCGCACCGTCGATCTGCCGTTTGATCGCCCGTACCGCGAGGAAGTCGTTGCCCTCGGCGACCATCCGGTAGTCGGCGAGCCGCGCCGCGAGCGCATCGTTGGATTCGCCCCGCACCATCACATACAGGCGCACGGGCAGCGCTTCCTGCGCTTCGAGCCGCCGGAAGAAGTCGATGGTCGCGAAGTCCGAGCCGGCGTCCTGGAACGACGTGATGCCGTGCCGGAGCGCCTCGTCTCCGGCGAGACGGACCTGCTCGCGCAGCCGCGCCTCGCGCGCCTCGGGCGCGAGCTGCTGCCGAGCACGCTCGGCCGCCTCCAGCGCCGGACGCTGCGCGGTCTCGCGCAGGAGCCCGGTGGCCTCGCCGCCGGGCGCGCGGACGATGGTGCCGCCCGGCGGATCCGGCGTGCGGTCGTCGATGCCGACCGCCGCCAGCGCGGCGTCGTTGGCGAACGCCGCATGGCCGCTCGCGTGGATCAGCAGCACCGGATTGTCCGGGGTGACCGCCGACAGCGAGTCGTTGCGCGGCACGCCGTCCACCGCATCCGGCGGCGTGCTGTCCCATTTGTCCTGGTGCCAGCCGCGCCCGAGGATCCACTCTCCGGGGTCGGCCTCTGCGGCGGCCGCCGCCACCTGCCGCACGATCGCTTCCCAGTTCGGCGCCTCGGTCAGGTCGAGGATCTGCAGCGCCTCGCCGAGGCCGAGGAAGTGGCCGTGTCCCTCGATGAAGCCCGGAACGACGAGCCGGCCGTCGAGCTCCACGATCTCGGTGTCGGGGCCGATCCACTCGGCGATCGCTTCGTCGCTGCCCACCGCGCGGATCGTGTGCCCGGAAATCGCGAGCGCCTCGGCCTCGCCGATGGCCGGATCCAGCGTCACCACCTTGCCGCCGCGCAGCACCAGGTCGCCGGCGCCGCCCGCGCCGCCGGCGGCCGGCGACGACTCGCCGCCGGGATCGGCCGGCCGCGGATCGGAGGCTTCGCCGCACCCGGTCAGCGCCAGCATCAGCGCGAACGCCGCCGCCGCGCGAACGCCGGCTCGGCGAGCCGGATGCAGCGATACGGGAGCGGAGCGGCAGGTCATCGGGAGCCTCCTTCGAAGCCGGCACTTTGGCATCCGGCAACGAAGCGTGCAACGCGGCGCACCGCGGATGATGATGCCGCGGGTAATTGGCGTGTCGCCGCGGGGCGCCGATCATCGCCCGACGCATCGCGAAAAGGAGATCCCCATGTATCTGTGGTCGGGAACGCTGAGTGTGTTCAGCGCCAAGGTGCGCATCGCTGCGAAGGAGAAGGGGCTCGCGCTCGAGCTTCGCGAGCTGCCCTGGAGCCGGACCGCCGGCTGGAGCAAGTCGGCGGAGTTTCTCGCGGTGAGCCCGCGCGGGCAGGTGCCGGTGCTGGTGGACGGCGATCTGGCGGTGTTCGACTCCACCACGATCAACCAGTACCTGGACGAGCGGTACCCCGAGCCTGCCCTGATGCCGGCCGATCCCGCCGCGCGGGCGCGCTGCCGGATGTGGGAAGACCTGGCCGACGACCTGCTCGCGCAGGCGCTGCCCGTGCTGGTGCGCGAGAACTTCCTGAAGCGCGATCCCGCAGCGTGCGACGCGGTCGCGCTGGACGCGGCCCAGACATCGCTCGCCGCCCATCACCGTCGCCTCGACGAGACGCTGCGGGGCCAGGACTACCTGTGCGGCACCTTCGGCCTCGCCGACATCGCCAACTACCTGCTGGTCGCCTTCGGCCGCATGCTCGGCACCCCGCCCGACCCCGCGCTCGCCGCACTGGCCGGGTGGCTCGACCGGGTCGGCACGCGCCCGGCCGTGAAGGCCGAGCTCGACGCGATCGCGCAGGCCGCAGCCGCCGCCTGACGCCGCAGGAACGGCCGCCAGACCGCGTTCCGGACGAGGACGCTCGGGTTGGGCCGGCGACCGCCGACACCGCTCGAGGGATCCATGTCCGGATCGCGGTCGGTACGAACCGGCCACATGGGTAGCACCTGAACTCCGATCACGGGTTACCACATTGACCGCGCAGCGGCGTGCCGGGCTGGGGATGAACCGGCGCGTTTTCCCGCGCGTACGGTCCGCAACATCGCCCAAATCAAGGCCTGGGAACGACTATTGAGGTCGGGCCGCAGCGCCGGCGTGCGGCCGGCGGTGCGCATGAGCAATCTCGGACAGCACCTCCGCCACGGCCACATCACGACGGAACATGGCCCGAATCGATCGATAGCGGCCCTGGTGATCGGGATCCGGCGCTATACCTCGAATATCGCCGCTTTGATTCGGCGTGTCCGAGAATTCGATTCGGGCGATGTTCGCGATTTCGATCCCGGCGAGGTTCCGATTTGATTCGGGCCATGTTGCGTTGGCCGATGGGGGCGAGACGCGCGACAGCCGGCCGTGACCGTGCGAATGATCGGCTGATTGCAGAACCGCGTACGCCGGCGCGCGGCACCATGACGACGAGCGGCAGCGGTGGCCGCCGCCGAGGTGCGGTTCGCTCCAGCGAGCTCGGCGCTGTGGTTCGAGGAGTGGAAGCGCCGGCCGCGGAGCGGACGTCCGGGCGATTCAGCGCCGAGGACGAGGGAAGGCGGCGACCGGGCTCCCCCGGTCCGGGTGTTACCTACGTGATCGGTTCGTACCGTCTGGAGACCGCTCCCAAGGTTGTTTGGCGCCGGCCGCGCCGCGACAATCCCGGGTGTCTCGGCCGCCACAAGCCCCGATGGAGAAACCCGGCTGGTTCGTCCGCGCCATCGCGACGCCGTTCGAAGACCGTACCGTCACCGTCGACGGCGTACCGATCCACTACCTGTACTGGAGCGACTCCGACGCGGACAAGCCGGGCCTGCTGTTCGTTCATGGCAACGGCGCCCACGCCCACTGGTGGTCGTTCATCGCGCCGTTCTTCCTCGAGCACCATCGCGTCGCCGCGATCGATCTGTCGGGCGCCGGTGACAGCGGCTATCGCGAGCGCTACACGCCGGAGCAGTTCGCGGCCGAGGTGGCCGCGGTCGTCGAGCACGCCGGCTTCGGCGACCACACCGTGGTGGTCGGCCACAGCTTCGGCGGCTACGTCACGCTGAAGACGGGCCTTCTGTACCGCGATCGGCTCACCGGCGTCGTGCTGGTCGATTCCGCGGTGCGCCCGCCCGACTTCAAGTGGGAGCGCGATCCGCGGCGTTCGCCGATCAAGCCGAAGCGCGTCTACCCGACCTTCGACGAGGCGCTCGCGCGCTTCCGGCTGATGCCGCCGCAGGACTGCAAGAACGCCTATCTGCTCGACTACATCGGCCGCCACTCGCTGAAGGCCGTGCCGGGCGGGTGGAGCTGGAAGTTCGACGACGGTCTGTTCACCAAATTCGAGTTCGGCGAGAACATGCACGAGGACCTCGCGCGCCTGTCGTGCCGGGTCGGGGTGATCTACGGCGAGAACAGCTATCTGTTCACCCAGGAGATCGCCGACTTCATGTTCCGCGTGCTGGACGAGTCGGTGCCGTTCGTCGCGATCCCGGACGCGGAGCACCATCTGTTCCTGGATCAGCCGCTCGCGTTCGTCAGCGCGCTCAGGACGCTGCTCGCCGAATGGCGTCATTCGCGCCCGAACCGGGGGAACTGGTGAGCGCGTTCGATCCGTTCACCGGCGATGCGCCGCTGATCGTCTACGTCGACATCAAGAGCCCGTACGCGTACATCGCCCGCGCCCCGACCCGCGCGCTGGCGCGGCGGCTCGGGATCCGCATCGACTGGCGCCCACTCACGCTCGACATTCCGAGCTACCTCGGCTCGGCGAGTCTCGACGCGCAGGGCCGGGTCGCGAAGAGCGAACGCACCCCGGAGCAATGGTCGGCGGTGCGCTACGCGTACCGCGACGCGCGCCGCTATGCGAACCTGCTCGGCCTCACGCTGCGCGGAACCGTGAAGATCTGGGACACCTCGCTCGCCCACATCGGAATGATGTGGGCGAAGGCGCAGGGCGATGCCGTGCTCGATCGCTACCTCGACCTCTGCTACGAGCGCTTCTGGCGGCGGGAGCTCGACGTGGAGGATCTCGCGGTGGTGAGCGCCGTCCTCGAGCAAGCCGGCGCCTCGGTGGACGGCTTCGAGCGCTGGCAGGCCGGCGACGGCCGCGCGCGCCACGACGCCGAGCAGGCCGCCGTGTTCGACGCGGGCATCTTCGGCGTGCCGAGCTACGTCGTCGAAGGGGAGCTCTACTTCGGTCGCGAGCATCTGCCGCGGATCCGCTGGATCCTCGAGGGACGGCACGGCCCGCCGCCGGACGTCGGTTACGTACCGATGGCGACGCTCGATGGCTGACGAGACGACCGACGCATTGCCCGACCCGCTGCAGGCGCCGCTCACCGTCTGCGTCGACGTCGCGCACGCGGAATGCTGGCTCACGGTCGCGCCGGTGCGGGCGCTCGCCGACTCGCTCGAGGTCGACGTCGACTGGCTGCCGTTCCCGACGCCGCTGCCGCGGCCGCCGCAGACACCGCCGGGCGCGCCGGAGAGCCGCGGGGTGCGGCACCGGCGCCTGCGGGCCCGGTATCGGGAGATGGATCTCGAGCGCTATGCGGCGGCGCAGGGGCTGACGCTCCGCGCCTCCGCTCCGCCGTTCGACAGCACGCTCGCCTCGCTCGGGCTGCTGTGGCTGCGGGAACGCGCGCCGGAGCGGCGCGCCGCGTATCTCCACGCCGTCTGCGCCGCGTACTGGAGCGGGCGCTCGACCGTGGAGCACCGCGACGCGGTGCAACAGGGCTTCGACGCGGCCGGCATCGACGCGGCCGGCTTTGCCGAGTTCGCCGCCGGATCAGGCCCGGGCCGGCTCGCGCGGCTGCGCGAGGCGCTGGTTGCCGCGGGCGTGTTCACGGTCCCCACGCTGCTCGTCGAAGGTGAACCTTTCGTCGGCCGCGCGCACCTGCCGATGGTCCGTTGGCTGCTTACCGGGCGCACGGGTCCGCCGCCGATCTGACTCCGCCGCGGCCTGCCGCCTGCGCCCCCCGCCCCGCTTCGCGGTCGACGCGGAATGAGAACGGTGCCTCGTCACGCGGCCGCGGCTTGGGCGACGCTTGGGGTCAGCTCAGCCGCTTCGCTGCCGCCCGTGGACCGGATCCTCGCCCCCGTGCTGTTCGTGCTCGCACTGGCGCTCTTCTGCGCATCGGCGCTGCTCGCGCTGTCCGGCTTCATCGACTGGCTGATCCACGGGCGCTGGCCGGATCAGTCGCTGCTGCGGCTCGGCTACGATTCGGGACTGTTGCGCGCGCGCTGGTTCCTGACCCATGAATGGGGCACGGCGGTGCGGAGCGCGCTCGCCGCCGTCCCCGGCAGCCTCGCGGCGCTGCTGCTCGCGCCGCTGTGCTGGTGGCTATCCGGCCGGCTGAGCCGCCGCTGACCCGGCCTCGGCCGGCGCCTTCTCACCCATCGGCTCGCAGTTCACGTCGCGCTCGTCGAGCTCCCGGGTCCACGCGGCGAACTCGAGCAGAATGCCGTCCGGATCCCGGAAGTAGATCGAGCGCACGAACGTGCTCGGCGTGAGCGTGGGGCTGGCCTGGTTCTCGGAGTCGTCGTGGTTCACCACGGGCGTGCACTCGATCCCGGCCTCTTCGAGCTTGCGCTGATATTCGTCGACCTTCTCGAGCGGGATGTTGAACGCGACGTGGTTCATCGACGCGTGCGCCGACACGAGCGAGCCGCGGCCCGGCAGCGCGGCGGCGTGGGTGACCCCGGGTACCGCCTTCGGTGCGTCGGGGAACCAGAAGAACGCGAGCTGATCGCCGTTACCGATGTCGAAGAAGAAGTGCTGGCCCATGCCGCGCGGCAGGTTGATGGTCTTCGTGAGCGGCATGCCGAGCACCCCGGAGTAGAACTCCACCGTGCGCTTCATGTCCCGGCAGACCAGCGCCAGGTGGTTGATGCCGCGGATGTCGAACTTCGGATTCGTGCGCGGACTCGTCGCCATGGTGCGTTCCCCTGCTGATGCGGTCTCGTAAGCCACTATCGTCATTCGCCGGTCGGGCTGTCAACGCCGGTGGGGCGCCGGATCGGGCCGTTCGGTATAGTCGAACCGGACGATACGAGCCTGCAGGGGTGCGAATGACCGACAACGAGCGATGCGTCCGCGTGCGGGCGGCGCGACGCCACCGAACGGGGGGCTGCGGGGCTGACCGGTGAGGTCGTTCTGAACGATTCGCTGCTGGCCCAGGTGGTCGACGTCCGGCGCTGGCTGCGGGACGATCGGGACACGCCGTTCGCGGAGCGCCTCGCGCGCGACCGCGCGATCGGCCGCCGGCTCGCCGAGCGCGATCCGCTGCGCCGCGTGCTGGCGTGGTGGCGGGACGTGCGCCGGGGCGAGGCGGGCAATGCCGGCGGCGGCCAGGCGACGCTCGGGCAGCGGGTCGCCGCCGCGCGCCGGCTCGCGAGCGGCGCGCTCACGGTGGTCGGGCTGCTGCTCGGTGCCGGTGTCGCCGGCGTCGCGTTCGGCTACGACGGCCGCTATCCGGTCAACCTGTTCACGCTGCTCGGGGTGCTGGTCGGCCTGCCGTTCGTGATGCTGGTGTTCACGCTGCTCCTGATTCCGGGCCGGATGCCCGGGCTCGGCGCGCTGCAGGCGGTCGCGGCGGGCATGAACGTCGGGCGGTGGATGGGGGCCTGGATCGACCGTTTCCTCGGCGCCGACCTGTTCGCGCCGGGGATGCTCGGCACCGGGAGCGCGGCCGCGTTTTCGCGCTGGCAGCTCGTGGTGTTCTCCCAGTGCCTGGCGCTCGGTTTCTTCGCCGGTGCGGTCGCGGTCGCGCTGCTGCGGGTGACGTTCACCGACCTCGCGTTCGGCTGGAGCACCACCCTCGACATGGATCCGCGTACCGTGCACGTGTGGGTCGCCGCGCTCGCCGCGCCCTGGGCCCCATGGCTGCCGGAAGCCGCGCCGGACCTCGCGCTGGTCGAGGCGTCCCGCTATTTCCGGCTCGAGGAAGGCCGGATGGCGCTCGAGCGGGTGGAGCAGCTCGGCACCTGGTGGCCGTTCGTGCTGATGACCGTGCTCGTGTACGGGGCGTTGCCGCGGCTGGTGCTGCTGGTGGTGGGTCTCTGGCGGCTGCGCCGGGCCACCGCCGCGCTGCTCCTGGACGATGCGGAAGTGACCGCGCTGCTCGACCGCCTGGATACGCCGGTGGTGGACCCGGGCGCGGGCGGCGAGGAGGACGTGTCGCCGGACGATGCGGCCGAGGTGCCGCCGCCCCGTGAGCCGCTCGCAGCGGAGGGCCTGCTGCTGATGATCTGGAACGGCGCCGTCGCCGCCGACGCGGCGCGCGACTGGCTCGCCCGGCACCTCGGCGTGGCGCCGGCGGCGGTGCTCGAGACGGGCATCCTGCAGAGCGAAGCCGAGCGCCGCACGCGCCTGCGCGACGTAGGCGGGCAGGAAGGCCGGATCCGCCGGGTCGTGCTGGTCACCAAGGGCTGGGAGCCGCCGCTGCTCGAGTTCGTCGACTTCCTTGCGCTGGTGCGTGAGGAGCTCGGCGCCGACTGCTCGATCACGGTGGTGCCGCTCGATGTCTCCGGCACCCGCATCCGCCCCGACGACCGCAGCGTATGGGCCCACGCGCTGGCGCGCGCCCGGGACCCGCGCCTGTACGTGATGGAGGCGGCGTGATTCCCGCGTTCGCCGTGGTGGGGCAGCCCAACAAGGGCAAGAGCAGCATCGTCGCGACGCTGGCGGAGGACGAGCGCGTCGCCATCGCGCCGACCCCGGGCACCACCCGCAGCGCCCACCGCTACACGCTCACGATCGACGACGAGCCGCTGTACGTGCTGATCGATACCCCCGGCTTCCAGCGTGCCCGGGCGGTGCTCGACTGGCTCGAGGAGCGTGCCTCGTCCGCGCAGGAACGGCCGGCGCTGGTGGCGCGCTTCGTCGCCGAGCACCGCGGCGATCCGCGGTTTCACGACGAGTGCGAGCTGCTCGAGCCGATCGTCGACGGCGCCGGCATTCTCTACGTGGTCGACGGCACCAAGCCGTACGGCCCGGAGTACGAGCTGGAAATGCAGGTACTGCAATGGACCGGCCGCCCGCGGATGGCGCTGATCAACCTGATCGGTGAAGGGGATTTCGTCGACCAGTGGCGCCAGGGGCTCGGTCAGTACTTCTCGATCGTGCGGGTGTTCGACGCGGTCCGCGCGGATTTCTCGAAGCGCCTCGCGCTGCTGCGCGCGTTCGCGGAGCTCGATGAGGACTGGCGGCCGGCGATCGAACGCGCGGTGGAGGCGCTCGTCGCCGAGCGCGCGCGTCGCCGCCGCCGATCCGCCGCCGAGATCGCCGCGTGCCTCGTGGACTGCCTGACGCACACCGAGCGGGCGCCCCTCGACGACGACGTCGCCGAGGACCGGGAGCGACGGCGCGCGCTCGAGGAGCGCCTGCTCGGACGGCTGCGCAACCACGTGCGCGACCGGGAGCGCAAGGCGCGCGATCGGGTGCAGGGCTACTACCGTCACCAGAGCCTGAAGCGCGAGGAGGCGTCCGCCGAGCTGATCGCGACCGACATCTTCACCGAGGAAGGCTGGGAGCTGTTCGGCCTGTCGCGCACGCAGCTCGTGGTCTCCGGCGCGCTGTCCGGGGCGGTCGCCGGCGGCGGCATCGACGCGTTGCTCGGCGGGGCATCGCTCCTGCTCGGCACCGGCGTCGGCGCGCTGATCGGCGGCGCCGGCGCACTGTTCGGCAGCACCGAGCTCGCGCGGGTGAAGGTGCTCGGGCAGTCGCTCGGCGGCCGCACGCTGCAGGTCGGCCCGGTGCGCGCGCCGAATTTCCCGTGGGTGCTGCTCGGCCGCGCGTGGGCCCACCATCGGCTGGTCGCCGAGCGCAATCACGCGCGCCGGGAAGTCATGTCGCTCGCGATGGCCGAAGAGGATCACCTGATGGACCGGATCCCGGACCGGTTGCGCCGGCAGCTCGCTGCCGAGTTCAAGCGGCTGTCCGGCGCCGGCGGCGGATTCGCCGTCGGCGGTGTCGACGCCGAGGCACGCGAGCGCCTCACCGCGCTGATCGAGCGGGTGCTCGAGCTGCCCGACCCGGTCGGCGGCGAAGGGGACACGGCGGCCGCGGACGCGCGCGGCCGGCCTCAGCCGCCGGCGGGCGGCGGGCCGTCGGCGTAGCGGGGCAGATCGTCGGTGATCTCGAACCAGGGCGCCTTCGAGGCCACGTAGATGTGGTAGCTCGGACGGATGCCCGGGTCGCCGTCGAGACTCCCGCCCGGCACGTTGTACAGCCCGATCTTCGGCGACCAGCGCGGCACGCCGCCGCCGCAGGTCGGGCAGAAATCGATGCCGAAACGTTCGGCGCCCGGCAGATCGAACACCCGCACGGCGTTCTCGCCCTGCAGCCAGCGCAGCGCCTCCGGCCGCACGAACAGGTTGGTCGCATGAGCGGCGCCGCGGCCGCGCCGGCAGCGGGAGCAGTGGCAGTTGGCCATGAGCTCCGGCGCGCCGGTGATCTCGTAGCGCACCGAGCCGCACAGGCAACTGCCCGCCACCACGCCCGGGCTCTCGGCGCGGCGCGGCTCCCGCGGCAGGTCCGGCAGGTCGACCCCGGGCGGCCCGGCGTCGTGACGCTCGAGGTCGTCCGCGAGCGTGACCCACGGCGCCCGCGACGCGGCGAACATGTGCATGCTCGGCCGCGCGCCGCAATCCTCGAGCAGGTTGCCGGCCGGCAGGAACACAGCGTCCCCCGGTACCTGCGGCGGCGGAGTGACCGAGCCGCAGGTGCGGCAGAAGCAGCGGAAGCCCTGCGCGCTCGACGCGTAGACGGCGACGTTGTCGGCTCCCGCCGTCCAGGCGAAGCCGGCCGCCGGGGCCCCGACGAAGGTCGCGAACGCGCTGCCGTGGGCCTTGCGGCACATGCTGCAGTGGCAGTGCACCATCGGCCCGAACGGACCGTGCGCGCGCCACTGCGCCGCCCCGCAGAGGCAACTGCCGGTGCACACCTCGCCCCGCTCCGATGCGCTCATCGATCGCTCCCCGAAGGCGGCTGGCGGATCAGCCGCCGGCGCGCAGCAGGTTGAAGAATTCCCGCCGGGTCTTCGGGCCGTAGGTCGCGAAGCTCGGGTTCGGCTGGGCGCGGTACTCGGCGCGCGCGTTCGCGATCTTGTCGGCGCCGGCGCGCCGCTGCACTTCCTCCGCGCTGATGCGGTACGGCACGGTCGCGTTCAGCCCGAACACCTTCGCGCGGATCTCCGGCGTGATCTCCGGATAACCGTAGCCCTCGCGCAGCGGCTCGGCGATCTGGAACGTGCGGAATGCCTGGATCTGATCCTGGGGCGAGCCGTACCAGATCGAGTCGGTGCCCCAGAGCACGTTGTCCTCGCCGACGTGCTTCAGCAGCTTGCCCATCACGTGCGCGGCCTGATCGGGCTCGCGCATCAGATACCGCCAGGTGCTGCCGAGCTCCGCGTACACGTTGCTGCCGGGCGCGATGCCGTTGTCCACCAGCGACTGGATCAGCGTGTCGACGCCGTCGCGGCCGGCGCCCGGCTCGAACGGGCCTTCCGGGTTGCCGGCCACGTAGCCCGAGTGGTAGACGATGAAGGTGACGTCCGGGTACTGCTTCGCGACCACGCCGATGTCGCGGCACTGGCTGAATTCGTAGCCCCGCTCCGACAGCGGCAGACCCTTGTGCACGCAGATCACCTTGATGCCGAGATCGCGAGCGCGCTCGATGAACGCGAGGCCGGCGTCGTCGGTGAGCCAGTAGCCGCCGCCCGGGCCGAACTGGGTGTAGGTCTTCCACGCGCAGACGCCCCAGTCGCGCGCGAGGGTTTCCATGCGCTCGACGTCGCCGGGCTGATTCGGATTCACCCGGCCGTGCAGCATCAGCCGGTGCGTGCCCTCCATCTCGTCGACGATGCGGCGCACGGCGTCCGCGGACTCGATGGTCACCGGTTCGGCGTCCGCGGTGGACGGCACGAACGACAGCACCATCATGTCGGTGTCGGAGTCGAGGAACACGTCCTTCACGAACTCGTCGGGGCCGAGGCACTTCAGGTACGCGCGCTCGCCCGCGGCGCCCGTCGCGCAATCGGCCTTCGGCATCTCGGCGAACGGCCGGGCGAACCGCGGCACCTGCTCGAGCCACCGACCGTTCGGGTCGACGTAGTGCCCCTGCACGTCGAAGATGAATTCCTCCCCGCCGACGGCCGCGCGGGCGAGCTCGGCATCGAACGCCGCGTCCTTCGGCACGTCGAAGAAGCCGCCCGTCTTGCCGGCGGCGGCGTTCACCCGGTTGATCGCGAGCAGCGCGGTCGCCGCGCCGCAGCTCGAGACCAGGAACGCGCGGCGGCTGCGGCCGACCCGCCGGGCGTTGGCGGTCGCGTCGGCGAGCGCCTGGCGGTTGCCGAGGCGATTCGTGCGGCTCAGCGGAATCGGCAGGAATTCGCCGTTTGACGTGCTGTCGATCTTGATCGGCAGCTTCACGCCATCCGGGTCGAGATCCGGGCGGGTCGCCATGGTCGGGTCCTCCCTTGTCGGGTCCGTCATGGTACCCCGTCCCGCGGCCGGACCGAATCCGCCCCCGCGGGCGCAGTCTGTGCTGTGGGAGCGGCCTCCGGCCGCGAACGCCCGCCGCCGCAGCGACAGGCAGCGTCAATTCGAACATGGGTAGCGCCGGACCGGTCATGTGCTCAGCGGCCGGGGATCTCCGCCGGATCGATCAGCCGGTGACGGCGCCAGCCCTTCGTCAGCAGCCAGGTCGCCGCCGACGCGACTTCCCGCATTCTTCGCGCTGAATCGCCGGGCTGTCGGTTCCACGGCGGATATCTCCATCCCTCGAACCACACCGCCGAGCTCGCCGGATCGAGCCGCACCACGGGCGGCGGCCGCCGGTGCCGCTCGAAGTAATGGTGTCGCGCATTCAGCAGTACATAGCCGAGCGCATGCCGCACTTGCCTCGGCGTCCGCAGCAGC
>DASVDC010000153.1:0-16026 GCA_036381275.1 Pseudomonadales bacterium
CGAGCGGGGGGGCCGGCCCCGGCGGGCCGGAATGCCGCGTTCGTCAGAACCAGCGCTGGTCGCTGCGCTGGCGCACCCGTGGCCGGCTCACCTGAGGCCCCGGCGGCCCGCCGTGGCCCGGACGGCGGAACACGAACACCAGCGCGACGCCGGCGAGGAACCCGCCGATGTGGGCCCAGAACGCCACGCCGCCCTGCTGGCTGCCGAGAGCCGGCAGCCCGCCGAGGAGCTGCAGCAGGAACCAGTAGCCGAGCATGTAGATCGCCGGCACCGCGACCGTGGTGACGTAGAAGCCGAGCACGATCAGCAGGTTGACCCGCACGTGGGGGTACAGCAACGCGTAGGCGCCCATCACGCCGCCGATCGCCCCGGATGCGCCTACCATCGGGATCGGGCTGTCGGGATCGCTGACGATCTGCGCGGCCGCCGCGGCAAGGCCACAGGTGAGGTAGAAGACCGTGTAACGCACCGGGCCCATCGCGTCTTCCACGTTGTCACCGAACACCCAAAGGAACCACATGTTGCCGATGATGTGGAACCAGCTGCCGTGCATGAACATCGACGAGAACAGCGTGCTGAAGTTGGGGCGCCCGTCGAACTGGCAGGCGAGGCTCTCGCTCACCTGGATCTGCGCGCCCGGCTCGAGGTAGCCGAGCAGCTCCGCGGGAACCAGCGCGTACAGGCACATCGACTCCGCCAGCGCGCGCGGGCTGCCGAGACCCTGCACGGCGACCCAGACGAACGCGTTCATCGCGATCAGCACGAAGGTCGCGATGGGCAGGTTGCCTCGGGGATTGTCGTCGCTGATCGGAAACAAAGCTTGGCCTCTGCATCGCCGCCGCGGCGGCGTGGCTACCCCAGCAAGCAGGATACGTTCCCGGCGCGCCGTGGGGAACCGAGGCGGCTGCAGCCCGCTTCTGTGGGAGCGGCCTGCGGCCGCGAACCGGGCCGGGATGCCCGGGCGACCTGGGTCGGGCCGGCGCTGAATCGGCTCGTTCTCTCGTGAGTACGGTCCGCAACATCGCCCGAATCAAAGCTGACTGGGTGGCCATCGGGCGCAGCGCCGGCGTGCGGCGGCGCGGTGCGCGTGAATGATCCTGCACGGCCCCATCCGCCTGGGCCCGCAGCGGGATGGAACATGGCCCGAATCAATCAAATAGACCCGGGGCGATCAGGATCCGGCGTTGTGCCTCGAACACCGCCGGTTTGATCAGGGCGATGTTCGCGAATTCGATTCGAACAATGTTCGCGACTCGATCCAGGCGAGCTTGCGGTTTGATTCGGGCCATGTTGCGTCAGCCATCGTCGCCGTCGCCGGATCGATCCCGCGGCGATCCCCGGCAGAGTCCGGGCCGCTCCCACAGCAGCCCGGTTCCGGTACCATGCAACGCCCAGGGCGAGGAGTGGTGCATGTCGGACGATCTGCTGTTTCGGGGGATGAAGGTGCTCGACGTCGGCTCGTGGATCGCCGCACCGGTGGCGGCGACGATGCTGGCCGACCTCGGCGCGGACGTGATCAAGATCGAGCAACCGGAGGTGGGCGACGCCTACCGCAATTACTACCAGCTCATCGTCAGCCCGGACTCCGCCATCAACTACACCTGGGCGCTCGATGCGCGCAACAAGCGCTCCCTGACGCTGAACCTGAAGTCTGCCGAGGGCATGGACATCCTGAAGCGGCTGATCCGCACCTGCGACGTCTACATCACCAACCAGCCGCTGCCGCTGCGCCGGGCGCTCGGGCTCACCTGGGAGGCGCTGCGGCCGCTGAACGAGCGGATGATCTACGCATCGCTGACGGCTTACGGCGAGGAAGGCCCCGAGCGGGACGAGGAAGGCTTCGATCTGGTCGCCTACTGGTCGCGTTCCGGGCTGATGAACCAGATGCGCCACCCCGGCGACGAGCCGCTGCAGGCGATGGCCGGCATGGGCGACCATCCGAGCGGCGTCGCGATGTACGCGAGCATCGTCACCGCGCTGCTGAAGCGCGAGCGCACCGGCAAGGGGAGCAAGGTGCACACGTCGCTCCTGGCCAACGGGCTGTGGTCGGCTTCCTGCTTCGCTCAGGCGGCCTGGGCCGATGCCGACTTCTCGACGATTCCCCCGCAACGGCTGACCCGCTCGTTGTACCAGGCGCAGGACGGCCGCTGGCTGAATTTCGCGATGGTGCGCACCGTCGAGCACTTCGATCAGCTCCTGGTGGCACTCGGCCGCGTCGAATGGCTCGCCGACGAGCGTTTCGCGACGCTGGAAGCGCGTCAGCAGAACGCCGAGACCCTCACCGCGATGATGCGGGAGGTGATCGCCCAGCGTCCGGCGCGGGAGTGGCTCGCGGTGCTGCGCGAGCATGGCGTACCCGCCGCGCTGGTGGCCGAGTTCCAGGATCTGCCGGACGATCCCCAGGTGCTGGCCAACGAGATGGCGGTGGTGCCGGTGGACGACGTCGGGATGGCGCGGGTGATCCGCGATCCGGTGAACGTCGACGGCGTGCCGCGGGTCGGCGTGAAGAAGGCGCCGGCGCTCGGCGAGCACACGACGGAGATCCTGCAGGAGATGGGCTATTCCGCGGCCGAGATCGAGCGGCTGCGGAGCGAGGGGGTGGTGTAGCGCCACCCTGTGCCCGCTGTGGGAGCGGCCCTGTGGGAGCGGCCCTGTGGGAGCGGCCTCCGGCCGCGAATTCTTCCGCCTCCGCGCGTTCGCGGCCGGAGGCCGCTCCCACAGGTTGTTCCCGTCAGCGCTCCGCGGCGACCAGCAGGAACATCGGCCGCGCCCGCTCTTCCGCGAGCTCGGGTCGCGCGGCGACCTGCTCCGCGCTCGGGCCGAAGTCTTCCACGTGCCGGAGCGTGAAGCCGGCGTCGATCAGCAGGTTCAGCGTGGTGCCGAGCGTCCGGTGGTATTTGACCACGCCGTCGGCGAGCCCCTCGGCGAGCCAGTCGGTCACACGCACGCCTTCGTCGTGATAGGCGTCCACCGGCCAGACCCGGCGGCCGTCGGCGCCGTGGATCCAACCCGGCTGCCGTGACGCGGTGTAGATCGGATGCTCGATGGAGAACACGAACCGGGCGCCCGGCACGAGGGACCGATGAACGGTCCCGAGCAGCCGGCCGAGGTCGTCGACGTAGTGCAGCGCCAGCGAGCTGTAGGCCAGGTCGAAGGACGCCTCGGGCAGGTCCGCGCGTTCCAGATCGGCACACCGGTACTCGATCGCGTCGTCGCGCGTGTCGGCCCGGGCGCGGGCGAGCATCCGTTCGGACAGATCGAGTCCCAGCACCCGTGCAGCACCGTGTTCGCGAGCCCAGCGGCAGAACCAGCCGAATCCGCAACCGAGATCGACGATCCGCAGTCCCGCCGGGTCGGGCAGCAGCGCGCGCAGCGCCGGCCACTCCGGCGCCCCGTCGAGGCCGTCGATCGAGCGCGGCAGGCGGCTGTAGCGCGCGAAGAAGGTGGGGTCGTCGTAGATGTTCCGGGGCATCAGAGATCGTGCAGGTCGTCCCAGTCCACCCAGCGCCGACGGCCGTGCGCCTTGGTCATCGTGCGCCGGATCAGCGGGTAGTGCACGGCGTCCACCGGATTGCGTTCTCCGCCCACCAGGTACACCAGGTCTTCGTCGAACGGGTTGGTGAGCGAGTGCGCGGGCGACGGCGCCGGGAATCCCATGAAATCACCCGGCCCGATCTCGAAGCGCTGCTCGCCGATGCGTGCGATGCCGCGGCCGGCGAGCACGTAGATGAATTCCTCGTCGGCGTCGTGGTAGTGGTGCTGCGTGCTGTCCCGGCCCGGCTCGAGCCGGATCAGGTGCAGGCCGATGCGCTGCATGCCGGTGGGTTCGCCGAGCGTGCGGGTGAGGCGGACGGCGTTGTCGTTGAACTGGTGCCGGTGGCGCCGCTCCGGCATCGCCGCGATGTCGGCGGCACGCAGCAGATGTGCGCAACGTTGTTCAGCCATGCAGCGCCTCCTGCAGCGCGGCGACGAGCTGCTGATTCTGCTCCGGGGTGCCGACGCTGATGCGCAGGCGGTCCTGCAGCCGCGGCGCGTCGAACCAGCGCACCAGGATCTGCCGCGCCTTCAGGAACTCGTACAGCTCGCGGGCGCTGCGCCGGCTGCCGGGCGGCACCTCGGCGAGCAGAAAATTGGTCTGCGAGTCCGGCGCGGTCAGACCGAACTGGGCGAGCCCGTCGCGCAGCGCCCGGCGGGATTCGCGCACCTTGGCCCAGGTTCCTTCGGCGTATTCGCGATCCCGTACCGCGGCTTCGCCCAGTGCCTGACTGATCGCGTCGACGTTGTAGCTGTCGCGGGTCTTCGTGAGCATCGGCGCGATCAGCTCCGGGTGGCCGAGCAGGTAGCCGAGCCGCAGCCCCGCCAGGCTGTACCCCTTGCTGAACGTGCGCAGCAGCAGCAGGTTCGGCCGCTCCCGCAGGAGCGGGGTCAGGTCGTGGCGGAGCGCCGGATCGACGAAGTCGACGTAGGCCTCGTCCACCAGCAGCACGCCGTCGAGCGCGCGGGCGATCGCTTCGATGCGCTCGGCGCTGGTCAGCACGCCGGACGGCGCGTGCGGATTGACCAGGCACGTGAGCCGGACGCCGGCATCGTTCAGCCGCTCTGCGAAGTCGTCGGGGAGCTGCCAGTCCGCGGTCAGCTCGACGGTCACCACCCGCGCATCCTGGATCTGCGCGAGCACCGGGTAGAGCGAATAGCTCGGCTCCGCCATGCCGAACGCGGCGCCGGGGTCGACGAACGTGGTCATCGCGAGCCGCAGGCCTTCGTCGCCGCCGTGGGTGATCAGCACGTGGTCGCGGGTCAGGCCGTGGATCAGCGCGAGGCGGTCGCGCAGCGGATCCGCCATCGGGCGCGGATAGGTGCGCAGCACCGCGGCGTCGAGCTGCGCGAGCGCCTCCTGCACCTTCGGGCTCGGCGGGTACGGGTTCTCGTTGGTGTTCAGCTTCACCGCGTCGCTCCCCTGCGGCTGCTCGCCCCACTGATAGCCGCGCATGCGGCGGATGTTGTCGCGCTCGTAGCTCATGGTTGGTTCCGGATGATCAGTGGATCGGCCGCCGGTGCTCGAGGCTCGGCAACTGGCGGCGCACGTCCAGCACCCGCGCGGGGTCGATCTCGGCGGTGACGATGCCGTCGCCGTCGTCGAGCTCGGCGACGATCTCGCCCCACGGATCGACGATCAGCGTGTGGCCGTAGCTCGAGCGCTTCGCCCAGTTGCGGCCGTGCTGGGCCGGTGCGATCACCCAGCATTGCGCCTCGATCGCGCGGGCGCGCAGCAGCACGTGCCAGTGCGCGGCGCCGGTCGGCCGGGTGAACGCGGACGGCACGGTGACGGCGATCGCGCCGAGATCCGCGAGCTTCTGGTAGAGCTGCGGGAAGCGCAGGTCGTAGCAGACCGTGAGGCCGAGCGTGCCGAACGGCGTCTCCGTCACCGCGGCCGAATCGCCGGGCAGCGTGCGGGCGGATTCGCGCAGCACCGTGCCGTCGGCGAGGCTGACGTCGAACAGGTGGATCTTCCGGTAACGGGCCACCAGCTCGCCGGATGCGTCGAGGTGCACGCAGGTGTTGTAGCTCTTGCCGGCTTCGGGCGACTGCTCGTGGAAGCCGAAGATCAGGTGGGCGCTCGTGTCACGGGCGAGGCGCTGCAGGCGCTCGAGGATCGGTCCCGGCCGGAAGCCCGGGTCCGGCGCGGCGGGATCGGGCAGCGGCTCGAGGATCGCCGCCTTCTCGCTTTCGGGACCGAGGAAGGTGCAGGCCTCGGGCAGCAGCACGGTGGCCGCGCCGCGTTCGGCGGCTTGTCGCGTCAGGCGCTCGATGGCGGTGAGGTTCGCCTCGACGTCCGGGGTCGCACAGAGCTGGACGGCGGCGACGCGGGTCACGGTATGACCCCTGTGGGAGCGGCCTCCGGCCGCGAATGCCTTGAAGAGTTCGCGGCCGGAGGCCGCTCCCACAGGGGATCTGGATCAGGCTGGTTGCTCACTGCCGCCGATCCTCGGCTGAACGCAGGTCACCTTGCTGCCCAGGTACTGCTCGATGCTCGGCAGGTTGAAGGCGTCGTCTTCGGAGACGAAGCTGATGCTGATGCCTTCCGCGCCGGCCCGACCGGTACGGCCGATCCGGTGCACGTAGTCCTCCGGGTCCTCCGGCAGGTCGAAGTTCACCACGTGGCTCACGCCCTCGACGTGGATGCCGCGGCCGGCGACGTCGGTGGCCACCACGTACGGAATCTCGCCGTCCTTGAAGCGCTGCAGCGTCGACAGGCGCTTGCGCTGCGGCACGTCGCCCGCGAGCCCTTCGACCTTCAGCCCCTGGCGGACGAGGTAGCTCACCAGGCGGTGGGTCTGATCGCGCCGGTTCGCGAAGATCAGCGCCCGTTCCGGCTTCTCGCGGGTGAGGAAGTTCACCAGCACCTTGGGCTTCTCGTCGGTGCTCACCAGCCAGAACTCCTGCGCGACGCTCTCGGTCGCGACGGTCTCCGGCGTCACCGAGACGTGCTCGGGCGCGAGCGTCCAGGAGGCGGCGAGGCGCATCACGTCGTCGTTGAACGTCGCGCTGAAGAACAGCGTCTGGCGCGTGCGCTTGTGGGGCGTCTGGTAGACGATCCGGCGCACGTCCGGGATGAAGCCCATGTCGAGCATCCGGTCGGCTTCGTCGATCACCAGCACTTCGACCTGCTTCAGGTTGATCTGCCGGCGGTTGATGAAGTCGAGCAGCCGCCCCGGGGTCGCGATCAGCAGGTCGAGGCGCCCGGACTTGATGCGCTCGAGCTGCTTCTGGAAATCCATGCCGCCGACCACGCAGCAGATGCCGGTGTCCATGTACTTCGCGAGATCGCGCGCGTCGCTCTCGATCTGCAGCGCGAGCTCGCGGGTCGGCGCGAGCACCAGCGCGCGCGGGGTGCCGACCGGCCGCGGGCTCTGGTCCGGGTTCTCCCAGAGCCGGGTCAGGATCGTGATCAGGAACGCGGCCGTCTTGCCGGTGCCGGTCTGCGCCTGGCCGGTCACGTCGTAGTCGGACAGGCTGTACGGCAGCACGCCGCTCTGGATCGGCGTGCAGTAGCTGAAGCCCAGATCCGCGATCGCGTGCAAGAGCGGCAGCGGCAGGGCGAAGTCGTGGAACCGGTCCTTGTCCGGGGCCTCGGGCACGTCGAAGTCGGATAGTTGCCAGTCACTCACGGTCAGCGTTTTTCCTTTCTCTTGCGAAGCTCGTCCTCCACGCTCGCCAGCTTCACGCACAGCACCAGGATCTCCATCGCCACCTTCACGTCGTCGACGCTCGCGAACGTCGGCGCGATCCTGAGGTTCCGGTCGTCGGGATCACGGCCGTACGGGAAGGTCGCGCCGGGCGGGGTGAGGTTCAGCCCCGCCTCGGCGGCGAGCTGGGCGACCCGGCTGGCGAGGCCGGGGCGCGTGTCGAGGGAAACGAAGTAGCCGCCGCGCGGCGTGGTCCAGGTGGCCACCTGCCAGTCGCCGAGCCCTTCCCGCAGTGCCTTCTCCACCGCGGCGAACTTCGGCCGCAGCAGCTTGGCGTGGCGCTTCATGTGCTCGGTGAGCCGCCCCTCGAGGAAGCGCGCGTGGCGGAGCTGATTGACCTTGTCCGGGCCGATGCTGAAGGTCGCCATGCGGCTTTCGAGCACCCGCAGCACCGTTTCGCTCGCGGCGAGGAAGCCGAGCCCCGCGCCGGCGTAGGTGATCTTCGAGGTCGAGCCGAACACGACGACGTGATCGGCGGTGCCGGCCGCGTCCGCGAGCGGCAGGATCGAGGCGAGCTTCGGCGGCGGGAACTCGAGGTCGTGGACCGCGTACGCGTTGTCCCAGAACACCACGAAGTCGTCGGCGGCCGCGATGGCCGGCAGCCGCGCGATCCGGCCGACCACCTCGTCGGAGTAGATGCAGCCGGTGGGGTTCGAATACTTCGGCACGCACCAGATACCCTTCACGTCCGGATCGTCGCGGGTCAGCGCTTCGACCCGGTCCATGTCCGGGCCGTCGTCGGTCAGCGGCACCGTGACGAGCCCGATGCCGAGCGATTCCGAGAGGGTGAAGTGCCGGTCGTAGCCGGGTACCGGTGCCAGCATCTTCGGCGGCTCGGCGCGGTTCCAGCGCCGCTCGTCGTTCCACAGCCCGAAGCGCAGCGCGGTGTCGGCCACCAGGTGCATCAGCGTGAGGCTCGAGTTGCCCCAGCAGATCACCCGCGCCGGGTCCGCATCGAGCAGCTCGCCGCCGAGCGCCCGTGCCTCGGGCAGACCGCGCAGACCGCCGTAGTTGCGGCTGTCGGTGCCGTCCGCGGCGAGGTAGTTGCCCTGCAGCACGTCGTCCATCGGCGCGGACAGGTCGAGCTGGTCGGCGGCCGGTTTGCCGCGGGTGAGATCGAGCTTGATCCGGTTGCCCCGGGTCAGGGTGAGGTCGGCTTCGAGCCGGGCGAGCTCGTCCTCGAGCTGCGCGACGTCCATCCGGGCGAGCTTGCTCATCGACGCACTTCCCTGGCGCTGCGTTCCGGTTCGATCAGGCCGGTGGTCTCGTCGGCGCCGATCATCAGGTTCAGATTCTGCACCGCGGCGCCCGAGGCCCCCTTGCCGAGGTTGTCGTACCGGGCGGCCAGCAGGATCTGCCCGGCGTTGCCGAACACCATCAGCTCCACCCGGTTGCTGCGATTGCACGCGGTGGCGTCCAGGTAGCCGCCCTGCACCGCCTCGGCCGCGCCGGGCGGGAACACGTGGACGAACGGCTCGTTCCGGTAGCGGTCCGCGAGCACGCCGTGGACGTCCTCGGCGCTCGGGCAGCCGTTGAGCTCGCTCGCGAACAGCGGCACGTTCACCAGTATGCCCTGGTAGTAGGCGCCGACCATCGGCGTGAACAGCGGCCGTACCCGGCTGCCGGAGTAGCGCAGCATCTCGGGGAGGTGCTTGTGCGCGAGCCCGAGCCCGTAGGCGCGGGTGTTGAAGCGCTCGCGGCTCGCCTCGTCGAACGCCTGATAGGTCTCGATCATCGGCCGCCCGCCGCCCGAGTAGCCGGACACGCCGTGGACGCTGAGCGGCAGATCCGGCGGCACGAGGCCGGCGTCGATCAGCGGCCGGACCAGCAGCAGAAAGCCCTGGGGCCAGCAGCCGGGGTTGCTCACCCGGCGGGCCGACGCGATCTCTTTACGGGCGTCGGCGGTCAGCTCGGGCAGGCCGTACACCCAACCCTCCGCGACCCGATGGGCCGAGCTCGCGTCGATCAGCCGGCAGGCATCGCCCGCGAGCGCGACCGCCTCCCGGGCCGCGTCGTCGGGCAGGCACAGGATCGCCACGTCCGCTTCCCGTAACAGGCGCGCGCGTGCCTGCGGATCCTTGCGCTCGGATTCGTCGATGTGGAGCAGGCGCAGATCCTCCCGCCGGCTGAGGCGCTCGGCGATCTGCAGGCCGGTGGTTCCGGCTTCCCCGTCGATGAATACTCTTGTCACTGCGTTCGACGTCGGTTAGAGGCGCGGCATTCTAGGGGAAAATCGGCCCCATGTCCCAGGCGGCCCGGCCGTGGGAGCGGTGGCTACCCGCCGAGCTCCAGACCGCGATCCGGACATGGATTCCTCGAGGGGGTGTCGCTCCTACGGAGCCGACGCCCGGTTCAGTCGACCCGCCACGACCAGCGCCACAGCCACAGGAACAGCCAGTAGGCGGCGAGCAGCGCGGCGACCGGTACCAGGATCGTTTGGACCGTGAACACGACCAGCAGGTTCACCAGTTCCTCGATGGTCTGCTCGACCCGCTCGGTCAGCGCGTCGAGCTCGGCGCGGATGTCGAGCGCCTGGCGCTGGTCGTCGAAGAACCGGTTCAGGCGCTCGAGCAGCGAAATCTCGGAGTCGGGCGCCGGCAGCGTCTCCGGCGGAGCCTCCTGCAGCTCTTCGATGTGCTGCTGGGTGATCTCGAGACGGTTGAGCGCGGCCTCCTGACGCTCGGCCAGCACCGCCTGATCGATCCAGGCGGTGGTGAGCGCCACCAGCACGAACAGGAAACGGGTGAACGCCGCCAGCGTGAGCACGCGGAAGAGCACCGGCCGCAGCCGGCCCGCGCCGGGCCACCAGAGCACGATCAGATAGGCCGCGGCCGCCGCGCTGAGCAGGCCGTTCATCCACGCGTTGCCGACCACCTCGGCGAGCAGCATCTGGGTGCCGAGGGAGACGCTGGCGAGCAGCGCGAGCTGCGAGAACTGCTCGACGAGGTCGTTCAGCGGATCGAGCACCTCGCCCACGGTCAGCGTGACCCCGACGCCCACCGGCTGCACCGCGAGCTCGGTGCCCTGCGCGACGGAGATCACCGCGTTCAGCCCGCGCGCGGCGGCGAACGTGAGCAGCGCCCGCTGCAGCGTGACGCCGGTATCGTCGAGCGCGGTGCGGTCCAGCGCCTGGCTCCAGGACAGCGCGACCAGCAGCGCCACCAGCAGGCTCGCGACGGCGCGGCTGGCCGCCGAGGCGCGGAAACTGCCGGCCGGCTCAGCCAAGGGGCGCCTGCGACGGGCCGCGGAACAGTGCCTCGAGCTTTTCCTGGATCACGGTGGCGAGCGAGTTGCGGTCGAGCGCCGAGAGCCGGTCCAGCACCTTCGGCTTGATCCGGTGCAGGTGCAGCACGGGCCAGCTCTGCTCGAACTCGCGCAGGTCGCCCTTCGCCAGCACCGGCAGGAACTCGTCGTCACCCGCCCGCTTGTTCATGATCGCCCGCAGCCCCGCCTCGAACGGCACTTGCCGGTCGCCGAGGGTGCGGTTCTGCTTCACGTTGGCCAGGTACAGGCCCGGCTTGCCGAGCAGCTCGCCCGGCACGATGTACAGGCCCGTCGAGACCACGGCTTCGGTCCGGATGTTGAAGAAGGTGTCGTGGAACGCCGACGGGTCCGGCAGGATCACGAGCTTGCGGTGCCACTCCTGCGGGAAATACATCGTGTAGTTCGTGTAGAGCTGCTCGACCGACGGCGAATAGACGCACATCGTGCTCTCGAACTGCTTCACGAACGCCATCGCGCGCTCGCGATGGTTGAAGTCGTCGAGATCCCAGGCGAGGTCGGGGTTTTCGGGCAGGTTGGACATTTGATCGCGATCTCGAGATCGCTCCTACGAGCAGTGGCAGAGTCGTCAAGTACTATTGTAGTCGGCCGCCGTCAGGCGTAGATGCGCTCGAGCCACCGGCCGATGTCCTCGATCTCCTGCGGGCAGACCTGGTGGCCCATCGGGTATTCGTGCCACTCCACCTGATAGCCGAGCCCGCGAAGCACCTCCCGGGAGGTGATCGCGCGGCCGATCGGGATCATCGGATCGGCGCTGCCGTGGGCCAGGAAGATCGGTACGTCGACGCTGGCGAAGCTGACCTCATCCGCCAGGTGCTCGTGGTCGTGCACGTAGGTCGACAGCGCCAGGATGCCGGCCAGGCGCTCCGGGTGACGCAGCCCGAGGTGCAGCGCGATCACGCCGCCCTGGGAGAAGCCGGCGAGCACGATCCGGTTGGTCGCGATGCCGCGCTCGCGCTCCCGCTCCATCAGCGCCTGGATGCTGGCGGCGGACGCCCGGATGTCCTCGGTGCCGGCGAGGGGCGCGCCGGGATCGATGTCGTACCAGGCGCGCATCGCCATCCCCGCGTTGATGGTCACCGGGCGCACCGGCGCGTTCGGGAACACGAAGCGCAGCGGCTGCGTGACGCGCAGCATCGGCACGATGGGCTCGAAGTCGGTGGCGTCGGCGCCGAGGCCGTGCAGCCAGATCACCGTGCCCGCTGCCGGCCGATCCGGCTCGACCTCCAGGCACTCGAGGTAGTCGCTCATCGTTCGCTCCCGCGGCCCATGCTGCGCGATAATGCCTGGCATGGATGACGGATTGAACCGAGCACCTTCGCGCAACCTCGCTACGCTCAGGCCCGCGCTCGCGTTCGTGCGCCCGTACTGGCGTCAGGTGGTGCTCGCGAGCATCGCGCTGGTGATCACCGCGGGGGTGACGCTGTCGATCGGCCAGGGCATGCGCCTGGTGATCGACCGCGGGCTCGGCGAGGGCTCGACCGACGTGCTGGTGTACACCATCGGCCTGTTCGCGGTGCTGATGCTGGCGCTGACGGCCGGCACGTTCATGCGCTTCTACTTCGTCTCCTGGGTGGGGGAGCGGGTCAGCGCGGACATCCGGCTCGCGGTGTTCAACCACGTGATCCGGTTGCACCCCGGGTTCTTCGAGCAGAACGCGCCCACCGAGATCCAGTCGCGGATCACCACCGACACCACGCTGCTGCAGACCGTGATCGGCTCGTCGGTGTCGATCGCGCTGCGCAACGCGCTGATGTTCTTCGGCGGGCTGGTGCTGCTGTTCGTGACCAACGCGAAGCTGTCGCTGATCGTGATCGCCTGCGTGCCGTTCGTGGTGGCGCCGGTGATCCTGTTCGGCCGCCGGGTCCGTCGGCTGTCACGCTCGAGCCAGGACACGCTCGCCGACGTCGGCAGCTACGCCGGCGAATCGATGCGCCATATAAAGGTCGTACAGGCGTTCAACCACGAGCCGCTGGACGAGCGGGTGTTCGCCGGCCGGGTCGAGCACGCGTTCGGGGTGGGCGTGCGCCGCATCCGCCAACGAGCGTTCCTGGTCGCGCTGGTGATGCTGCTGGTGATGGCGGCCATCGCGACCATGCTCTGGGTCGGCGGCACCGACGTGATCAGCGGCCGGATCACCGCCGGCGAGCTGGCCGCGTTCATCTTCTACGCGTTCATCGTCGCGGGCAGCGTCGGCGCGATCAGCGAGGTCTACAGCGATCTGCAGCGGGCGGCCGGCGCCGCGGAGCGGCTGCTCGAGTTGCTGCAGTCGCCGTCGGAGCTGCGCGAGCCGGCGGAGCCCGTACCGCTGCCGGCGGGCGGCCGCGGGCGGCTCGAGCTGCGCGAGGTCTGCTTCAGCTATCCGGCGCGGCCGGACGTGGCGGTGCTCGATCGCGTCAGCTTCGCCGTCGAGCCGGGCGAGATGGTGGCCGTGGTCGGGCCGTCGGGCGCCGGCAAGAGCACGTTGTTCGACCTGATCCAACGCTTCTACGACCCCACCGAGGGGACGATCCTGCTGGACGGCGTGCCGCTGCCGTCGCTGCGCCTCGCGGCGCTGCGCGCGAAGATCGGCTACGTGCCGCAGGAGCCGGTGCTGTTCGCCGGGACCGTGGCCGACAACGTGCGCTACGGCAAGCCGGACGCCTCCGACGCCGAGGTGGCGGAGGCGCTGCGGCTCGCGCACGCCGACGGTTTCGTGAAGGCGCTGCCGGACGGTCTCGACACCTGGCTCGGCGAAGGCGGGGTGGGCCTCTCCGGCGGGCAGAAGCAGCGCCTGGCCATCGCCCGGGCACTGTTGCCCGGCCCGCAGGTGCTGCTGCTGGACGAGGCGACCAGCGCGCTCGACGCCGAGTCCGAGCAGCGCATCCGTGAGAGCATCGCGAGCCTGAAGGGCCGCTGCAGCATTCTGGCGATCGCGCACCGCCTCTCCACGGTTCGCCAGGCGGACCGGATCCTGGTTCTGGAGGCGGGCCGGCTGCTCGCGAGCGGCACCCACGACAGCCTGATGCGCACGAGCGAGCTGTACGCGCGCTTCGCCCGGATCCAGTTCACCGCCGACGGCGGCGACGAGGCGCGGCGTCAGTCGGCGGGCGCGGTCTAGCTACGCTGTGGGAGCGGCCTCCGGCCGGGAACTGATCCTGATTCGCGGCCGGAGGCCGCTCCCACAACGGGCCCCACGGACAATTTCCTTGCGCGGCCAAACGTCGGTACACTGATCGCTCAGTAGTACCGTTGGGGGTGATATGGGGCCGCTATCCGGGTTCAGGATCATCGAATTGGCCGGCATCGGGCCGGGGCCGTTCTGCGGCATGATGCTTTCCGACATGGGCGCCGAGGTGATCCGGGTCGACCGGCCCGGTGCGCAGGCCGGGCGGGTACCGGATGTGCTGGCGCGCAACCGCCGGTCGATCGCCATCGATCTGAAGAAGCCCGAGGGGGTGGAGACGGTGCTGCGCCTGGTGGCGAGCGCCGACGCGCTGTTCGAAGGCTTCCGCCCGGGCGTGACCGAGCGCCTCGGCCTCGGCCCCGACGACTGCATGGCGCGCAACCCGAAGCTCGTCTACGGGCGCATGACCGGCTGGGGTCAGAACGGCCCGATGGCCCAGGCGGCCGGGCACGACATCAACTATATTGCGCTCGCCGGGGCGCTGCACGCGATCGGCCGGAAGGGCGAGAAGCCGGTGCCGCCGCTGAACCTCGTCGGTGACTTCGGCGGCGGCGGCATGCTGCTGGCGTTCGGCCTGGTCTGCGGCCTGCTCGAGGCGCAGAAGTCGGGTAAAGGTCAGGTGGTGGACGCGGCGATGGTCGACGGCGCCGCGTCGCTGATGGCCATGTTCTTCACGATGGCCGCCTCCGGGGTGTTCCGCGACCAGCGCGGCACCAACCTGCTGGACGGCGGCGCGCATTTCTACGACACGTACGAAACCAAGGACGGCAAGTACATCTCCGTCGGTTCCATCGAGCCGCAGTTCTATGCGCTGCTGGTGGAGAAGGCCGGGCTCGACAAGGAGCGCTTCGCGCCCCAGATGGACCAGAGCCGTTGGCCGGAGCTGAAAGCGGAGCTCGCGGAGGTGTTCAAGACCCGCACTCGGGACGAGTGGTGCCAGATCATGGAAGGAACGGACGTGTGCTTCGCTCCGGTGCTGTCGATCTTCGAAGCGCCGCAGCATCCGCACAACAAGACGCGGGGCACGTTCGTAGAGGTCGACGGTGTAGTACAGCCGGCGCCATCGCCGCGTTTCTCCCGCACCGTGCCGGAGATTGCTCATCCGGCGCCGAAACCGGGGAAAGATTCCGAGGCAGTGCTCGCCGATTGCGGATTCAGCGAGGAGGAGATCACCGGGTTACGGGAGCGCGGCGTGATTTCGACCTGAGGCGGAGGAAGGGAGTCCGATCGCCGTCAGAGTCCGGGGGGCAAGCGGAGGGACTTTATAGGGAGGATCGGATGAGCGTCGAGCTTCTGGATACGCCACGTTTTTACGGCTATCGGGTGCGCCGCCAGATTCTGGGAAAGACGTATCAGGAATACTTTTCGCTGAAGGAGAACGGCAAACGGATTCGCGGTGAGCGGCGCGCGCAGATCAAGGCGCGGGCGGAAGCACGCGATCAGGAACTGGCGAGACAGCAGGAGGCACTGCAGCGGCGGCGAGCCCGGGAAGTACGAATCGACGGTGAAGGGCAGGTGCGCGGCATCCTGTGCCGGTTGAAGGCGGAGAAGAGCGGCAATCGCACGCCGGTGTTTCAGATCGGCGTGATGTCGCTGCTCGAGAACCGCATCGTCAACACCACCGTCTCCATCAACAAATTCGGAGTGGAGGAGGCCTGGCGAAGGGCAGTCGACTTCTACGCCAAGCACAAGAAGATCAGCAGACGCTCCGGTGCTTATCGGGCGCTGCTGGATGCCCAGCCGACCGAGGCTCAGGTCGAGCGTATGCTCGCCGGCGAGCGTCGGGGCAATGGACGGCGGGCGCGGGCGGGAGCGCGAACCGGAGGCAGGCAACGAGGCGCGTGAATTACGAGCAGGAGTACCGCCGTTCGCTGCAGGATCCGGAATCGTTCTGGGCCGAGAAGGCCCGGGAGCTGCCTTGGGTGAAGTTCCCGGACCGGATCCTCGATCAGGACGATCAGGGGATCTGGCGCTGGTTTCGGGGCGGCATCACCAACACCGCCTGGCTGGCGCTCGACCGCCACGTCGAGGCCGGCCGCGGTGACGTCACGGCCCTCGTCTACGATTCGCCGGTCACCGGCACGATCGAACGGATCAGCTATGCGGCGCTGACGGAGCGGGTCGCCCGGGTTGCCGGCGCGCTGCGCGGCCTCGGTGTGGATCGCGGCGACCGCGTGGTGATCTACATGCCGATGGTGCCCGAGGCCGTCATTGCGATGCTGGCGTGCGCACGACTCGGCGCGGTGCACTCGGTGGTGTTCGGTGGCTTCGCCGCGCACGAACTCGCAGCACGCATTGACGACGCGCAACCGGCGGTCATCGTGTCGGCCT
>DASVDC010000154.1:0-2137 GCA_036381275.1 Pseudomonadales bacterium
CCCTCGTCGGTCGGAGTTGCCCCGCTGAACAGCGCGGGTCAAGCCGACCTCCTCGGCCTCGCTCAAATGCGCAGCCGACGGCTCTTCCGCCCCCGTCCGACGCGCGTTCGACGCCCCGTTCTTACCAGACGGGGAGCGCCGTCCTGCGAGAAGGGTCCGCCGCGGCTTGCCGGCGTGGGGCGGGTTGGTTAGCGTCGGAGCCGGACGTTACTCGGGAGCAGGCCATGGCCGATCTTCTGCACAACCAGTTTCCGCAAGGGTCGCTCGAGGCGAAGGACCTCGAGCACCTGCTGCATCCGGCGACGAATCTGAAGGCCCACCACCAGAGCGGGCCGGTGGTGCATGCGCGCGCGCAGGGCGTGTACATGTGGGACAACCGCGGCAAGCAGTACCTCGAGGGCATGGCGGGGCTCTGGTGCACGGCGCTCGGGTACGGCGACGAGGAGCTGGTGCGCACCGCGGCCGAGGCGATGCGCACGCTGTCGTACTCCCAGCTCTTCGGCTCGAAGTCGAACGAGCCGAGCATCCTGCTCGCCGAGAAGCTGAAGTCGATGGTGCCGTTCGACGCGGGGCGGGTGTTCTTCGGGCTGTCCGGGAGCGATGCGAACGACACGCAGATCAAGCTGATCTGGTACTACAACAACGTGATCGGCCGGCCGCAGAAGAAGAAGATCATCAGCCGCAAGCGCGGCTATCACGGGGTCACGGTGGCGTCCGGTTCCCTCACCGGGCTGCCGGCGTTCCACGCGCACTTCGACCTGCCGCTGCCGAGCGTGCTGCACACCGACTGTCCGTACTACTACCGGGAGGCGCGCGACGGTGAATCGGAAGCCGAGTTCGTCGACCGCCTTGTCGGCAGTCTCGAGGCGCTGATCGAGCAGGAAGGTCCCGAGACGATCGCCGCGTTCGTCGCCGAGCCGGTGATGGGCGCCGGCGGCGTGATCGTGCCGCCGGCCGGTTACTTCGAGAAGGTGCAGGCGCTGCTGCGCCGGCACGACATCCTGTTCATCGACGACGAGGTGATCTGCGGATTCGGCCGCACCGGCCGGCCGTTCGGCGCCGACACGTTCGGCATCGTGCCCGATACGATGACGCTCGCCAAAGCGCTCTCGTCGGCGTATCTGCCGATGAGCGCGGTGCTGATCCCCGAGTACATGTACGAGCCGATGATCGAGGCGAGCGGGCAGATCGGCAATTTCGGCCACGGCTTCACCTACACCGGCCACCCGGTGTGCGCGGCGGTGGCGCTGCGCACCGTGGAGCTGATGGAGGAGCGCGACCTGTTCCGTCACGCCGCCCGGGTCGGCGAGGGCTTCCAGCAGCGCCTGCACGCGCTCGCCGAGCATCCGCTGGTCGGCGATGCGCGCGGCGTCGGCCTGATCGGCGCGCTCGAGCTCGTCGCCGACAAGAAGACCCGGGAGCCGTTCCCGGCCAAGGACGGCGTGGCGCTGCAGGCGATGCGCCGCTGCGAGGAGAACGGGCTGATCGTGCGAGCGCTCGGCGACAACATCGCCCTCTGCCCGCCGCTGATCATCACGGACGCGCAGGTGGACGAGCTGTTCACGAAACTCGAGAAGTCGCTCGACGAGACGCTGGCGGCCGTGCGCTGACGGGGCTCCCACGGAACGATCAGGCCATCTCGAGGAAGCGCTCGAGCTCCTTGTCCGTCACCATCCGCGCGAACTGCTCGGCCTGGGCGAGCCGCGTGCCCGCGTACATGAACACGAACTCTTCACCGAACATCCGCCGCGCCACCGCGGATTCGTTGAAGCGGTGGATCGCCTGCCGGAACGACACCGGAAAGTGCTGGTCCTCCGGGATGCTGTCGCTGCGCTCGTAGCAGGAACCGATCATCGGCTCGGCCGGTTCGGCGCGGTTCTCGATGCCCCAGATGGCCGCCGCCAGCAGTGCCGAGGCGACGAGATAGGGGTTCGAATCCGAGCCCGGCACGCGCAGCTCGATGCGCTGCGTGCTCGGCCTGCCGGCGATCACCCGGACCGCGCAGGTGCGGTTCTCGACGCCCCAGGTGGCGGCGATCGGTGCGAACGCGCCGGGGGCGAGGCGTTTGAACGAGTTCACGTTGGGGGCCATCATCAGCAGCAGCTCGGGCAGCAGCTTCTGCAGGCCCCCCACCACG
>DASVDC010000155.1:0-24858 GCA_036381275.1 Pseudomonadales bacterium
GCTATCAATTCCGCGACACCCAGCACGCGTCGAATCTGTTCGGGCTGGCCGAGCTCGGCAACATCTACACCCGCATCATGAACCCGACCAACGACGTGCTCGAGCAGCGGGTCGCCGCGCTCGAGCGCGGGGTCGGCGCGCTCGCGCTGTCGGCCGGCAGCGCGGCGGTCACCTACTCGATCCTGAATCTGGCGGAAGCGGGCGACAACGTCGTCACCGTGCCGCAGCTCTACGGCGGCACCTTCACGCTGTTCGCGCACATGCTTCCGAAGCTCGGCATCGAGGTGCGTTTCGCCGAGAGCGACTCCGCCGCCCATCTCGACAAGCTGATCGACTCGAAGACCAAGGCCGTGTTCTTCGAGACCATCGGCAACCCGGCGGGCAACATCATCGACGTCGCGGCGGTGACCGAGATGGCGCACAGCCACGGGGTCGCCACCATCGCCGACAACACGGTCGCGACACCGATTCTGCTGAAGCCGGTGGAGCACGGCGTCGACATCGTGGTGCATTCGCTGACCAAGTACATGGGCGGGCACGGCACCAGCCTCGGCGGCGTGATCGTCGACTCGGGCAAGTTCCCGTGGGCCGAGCACGCCGACCGCTACCGGGCGCTGAGCGAGCCGGAGCCCTCCTACCACGGGGTGGTGTACACCGAGGCGATGGGCCCGGCGGCCTACATCGGCCGGGCGCGCACGGTGCCGCTGCGCAACACCGGCGCGGCGTTGTCGCCGTTCAACGCGTTTCTGCTGCTGCAGGGCATCGAGACGCTGCACCTGCGCATGGAGCGCCACTGCGAGAACGCGCTCGCGGTCGCGAAGTACCTGAAGGACCACCCGAAGGTCGAGTGGGTGAGCTTCGCCGGGCTTCCGGACGATCCGTATCACGCGCTCGCGCAGAAATACATGAACGGACGCGCCGCCAGCATCATGACCTTCGGCGTCCGCGGTGGCTTCGAGGCGGGGGTGAAGTTCTACGATGCGCTGAAGCTGTTCAAGCGCCTGGTGAACATCGGCGACGCCAAGTCGCTCGCCTGCCATCCGGCCTCCACCACGCACCGCCAGCTCACCGAAGAGGAGCAGCGCAAGGTGGGCGTGACCCCGGAAGCGATCCGGCTCTGCGTCGGCATCGAGGCGATCGACGACATCCTCGAGGACCTCGAGCAGGCGCTCGCCGCCGCGTAACCGGCCGAAAATGGGCCGGTTACATCACAGTCATGGCGCGGTTACAACCCGTGAGCTAAGCTCCCCCCATTCCCGCTCCGTGGAACAGCGCAGTGAACAACGTCACCGCAGCCGTGCTGGGCCTCTGCGTAGCCGCCGGGCTCGCGCTCGGCGGCTGGTTCGTCGGTAACGGCTTCGTCGAGGCGCGCGCGCTGGAGCGCAGCGTCGAGGTGAAGGGCCTCGCCGAACGCGAGGTACTGGCCGATACCGCCATCTGGCCATTGCAGATCGTGGTGGCCGGCAACGAGCTCGAGCCGCTGCTCGCGCAGCTCGAGCAGCAGGGGCGGCAGGTGCGCGCGTTCCTGACGCTGCGCGGGTTCGAGGAATCCGAGATCACCGCGAGCCCGCCGAGCATCACCGACCGGCTCGCCCAGCTCTACGGCAATCAGGACGTGCGGCTGCGCTACTCGGTCAGCCAGGTGATCACCGTGTTCACCGACAAGATCGACGCAGTGCGCTCCGCGGGCGACGAGCTGCTCGAGCTCGGCAAGGCCGGCATCGTGCTGAACCAGGATCAGTATCAGTACCAGCCCCAGTATCTGTTCAACGGTCTGAACGAGATCAAGCCCGCAATGATCGAGGAAGCCACCCGCAACGCCCGGGAAGTGGCAGAGAAGTTCGCCGAAGACTCCGACAGCCGGCTCGGCAAGATCCGCTCGGCGCGGCAGGGGCAGTTCAGCATCAGCGACCGCGACAGCAACAACCCGCACATCAAGAACGTGCGGGTGGTCTCCACCCTCGAATACTACCTCGTCGACTGACCGTGGAATTCCAGCCCCCCGTCCTGCTGCGCTCACCGCACCTGCAGACGCTGCTGTCCAGCCGCTTCCTGCGCCGTGACGGCGTCGGCTGGCAGTTGCTCGAGCGCGCGGAGACCGTCGTGATCCCGTGCTGTGACGGCGTACGCCTGCAGGCGCTGGTGAACCCGCCGATCGGCGGCGGCCGGGCGCCGCTGGTGGTGCTGATCCACGGCTGGCTCGGCCGCGCCGATTCGCCGTACCTGCGCCGGGCGTCGGTCGCGCTGCACCAGGCCGGTTTCGCGGTCGCGCGGCTGCTGCTGCGCGATCACGGCGGCACCGCCCATCTCAACGAGGAGATGTTCCACGCGGCGCGGATCGTCGAGGTGGTGGATGCGTGCAACTGGCTGGTCGAGCGCTACGGCACCGACCGATCGGGGCTGATGGGCTTCTCGCTCGGCGGCAACTTCGTGCTGCGCCTGGCGATGCACGCCGAGACGTCGAGGCGCTTCCGCACCGCGCTGGCGGTGTGTCCGGTGCTGGATCCGGAGGCGGCGGTGGCGAACCTCGACCGCGGCTGGATCGGCTACCAGCGCTACTTCCTCGGCAAATGGCGCAAGGCGTTCGCGGACAAGGCGGCCGCGTTCCCGGGGCGGTACGACTTCAGCGAAGTGCAGCGCCTGTCGCGGGTGGATTCCGTCACCGACTGGTTCGTCAGCCGCTTCACCGAATTCCGGGACACCCGCGAGTACTACCAGCAGTACACGCTGACCCGGGACCTGACCCGATCGCTGCGCATGCCCGTGCAGATCCTCGCCGCCGAAGACGACCCGGTGATTCCGGCGGACCACTTCCGGGTGCTCGCGGCCGGCGACGGTGCGGACCTCGTACGGCTGTCGCGCCACGGCGGCCACTGCGCGTTCATCCAGGACCTGCGCCTGAGCTCTGCGGTCGACGCCCACGCGGTCCGCTTCTTCACCGACGCCGCCGAAGCCTGACCGGTCCCAGCGGCGTTTGAGGCGCCGCCGGCAGCCGGTTTAGGATGCTGCCCGATCCGTCCCCACGCTGAAGGAGTCGAACCATGCCGAGATGGATGTTGGCTGCATCGCTTGTGATGCTGACCTGGACGGCCCAGGCGGCCGAGCTGGAGATCGAACACTGTCGCTTCCCCGATCCGCCGAGCGTGCCGGACGGCGCCACCGCGACCGAGGCGGAGATGGGGCAAGCCGGCGCGGAGGTTCGCGAGTTCGTCGCCGGCATTCAGAGCTCGCTCGACTGCCTGAGCGCGGTCGAGCAGTCGCTCGGCGAGGAGATCACGCCGGAGCAGCAGGCGCAGCTCGTCACGGTCTACAACAACGGCGTCGATCAGATGAACGCGCTCGCCGACCGGTACAACGAGCAGGTCAAGATATTCCGCGAGCGCTGACGCCGTCAGCCGCGGCCCGCGCCCGCCGATCGCGCCTCGGCTTCGGCTGCGGGAGCGGCCGATTCCGCTGTGGGAGCGGCCTCCGATCCCTTTGTGGGAGCGGCCTTCGATCCCGTTGTGGGAGCGGCCTCCGGCCGCGAATCGGAATCGTCATCCCGCCGGGAGGCCACTCCCACGGGCCGCTTCAGCGCGTCGCGCCCGTCCGCCGGCTCGGCCACGCGGATGTCCGACAGCATGGAGGCGTCCGATTGCGCCGCTGCCGCGCGCGGCGTTCGCGCGGCCCGCTCGACTCGTTCCCGCAGTGTCGGCGGCTCTTCGTCCGTCGCCGCGTCCGGCTCGCCGTGCGCATCGGTCGTAGCGGCGGGCGGCGGCTCCGACGGTCGATCGGCCGCTGCGGCCGCGCTCGCCGCGTCGGCCGTCTCTGCCGTCGCTGCCGGTTCCCCCGGCTCTCGGCTCCGATCCGTGAGCAGATCCTGATGGCCGCTCGGCGCGGCGAGCAGCGGACCCGACACGTCGCCGCACAGGATGCTCGAGCTCTTGGCCAGCTGCCGATGCAGGTCGGTGTACGAATCGTTCAGCGTCTGGAACTTGCGCGCCGTCTCGCTGAACTGCGTGACGACCTCGTGGCGGTAATCCTCGTACTGCCGGCGCGCCGCCGCGAGCTGTTCCTCGAGCTCGCGCAGACGCTGGCCGCCGGCGCCGAGCTGCCGCGCCAGCAGGTATCCACCGACGGCACCCGCCGCGAGTCCCAGCAGGGTCATCACGATCAGCCATTCGAAGCCGTACACCCTGGACTGCCTCCTGTGCTGAAATTCGCGGCAGTGTAACGCGAGCGACCGCCGAATGCCGTCATCGAGTGGCAGCGATCAGCGGCCGCGCGGCCGCTTCCGGCGTCGGCTGGCGGTGCTCGCCGCGCTCGTGGTCGCGGTGCCGGTGACGCTGCTCGCCGCGCTGCAGCTTGCCTGGCCGTGGCTAGCGGTCACGCTCGGTGAAACGCTGGCCGCGGCGCTCGGGGCCGATCGGGTGGTGATCGTCGCGTCGCGCCCCGGCTTCGACCGGCTGGCCATCGAGCGATTGACCCTCGAGGCCGGTCGGCTCGAGCTCTTCGCCGAGCAGGGCGTGCTGCGTTACCGGCTGCTCGAGCTGATCACCGGGCGGCTGCGCGGCGCCGCGTTCGAGACCGTTCGGGTGAGTGTGCTGGCGCCCCGCGGCGCGGAGGATGGGTCCGCGTCGGGTGGTCCGCCGGACCTCACACCGCTGTTCGCGGCACTCCCCGAGGAAGGCCTGGTCGTGCACGACCTGCTCGTGCGGGTACCGGCCCTCGGCTTCCAGGCAGCGGGTTCGCTGCGGGCCGACCCGCGTCGATTCGAGGTCGAGCTCGCCGGCCAAGCGCCTGCGGAGGCGCAGGGTTACCGGCTCCGTGCAGCCCTGACGCCGAACGGTACCTTCGACGCGCGGCTCGCGGAGCGCGGTTCCGGCGCGGCACCGGTGCTCGACGTGGTAAGCCGCGTCGTCGGGGCCCGTCGCGAGCTGGCCGGCAGCCTGTCGCTCGCGGGACTGCCGTCGCAACTCGCCGCCCACCTCGCCGGCCTGCCGGCGGGGGAGCTGGCGGCCTCGGGAAGCTTCTCGGCCGAGTTGCCGTGGCCGCCGCCGACCGATTGGCTGATGCACCTGCACGCCGCCGGGCGATTGCAGGGCGGGTGGCGGCCGTCGGCCGGGGCGTCGGCGCTCGAAGCGGCGGCCGCCGACTGGCGCCTGCGGGACGGGGTGCTGGCGGGGGAGATCGAGGGCACGCTGGTCCGGCCGGACCTGAGGCTGCCGCTCCGGGCCGTGCTCGACTCGGCTCGGATTCGTCAGGGGTCCCTGGCCGCGCGGGGCACCCTCCGGGTGGCCGGGCACGTCACGGTGCCGTTCGTTGCCGAGCATCGGCTCGATACCGGGGCCGGCACGTTGACCGCCGACGCCGCGCACCGGATCGAGGCGCCGCTCGGCGAAACGCTGCTGCCCCCGTGGAAGACCGGCTACGACCTGACCGGGGGGCGCCTCGACGGCGAGCTCGCGGTGCGCTGGCCGGCAGATGGGGCGGCGCTCGGCGGGCGCGCCCGGCTGCGCCTGACCGGGATCGACGGCTACTACGGCGACTACCGGCTCCGCGGCCTGCAGGGACTGGTCGAGCTGACGAGCTCGGATGACGGCCGCTGGTCGATGCCGCCCGCACGGCTGCACCTCGAATCGGTCGACGTCGGCATCGCGCTCACCGACATCGAGGCGACGCTCGGCTGGTCTCCCGACGAGCTGGCGGTGGATGCGTTGTCGTTGCGGTTGCTCGGCGGCCGGGCACGCACCGAGCCGTTCGCGTACCGCTTCGACGGCGGCGAAGCGGACTTCGTCGTCGAGCTCGCGAGCATCGATCTGGCAGAGGTGCTCGCGCTGGAGGGCGGCCACGTCTCCGGTAGCGGCACGCTGGACGGACGGCTGCCGGTGCAGATCCGCGCGGGCGCGCCGAGCGTGATCGGCGGCCGGATCCAGGCCGTGCCGCCGGGCGGCGTGATCCGGGTGACGCCGTCGCTCGCGGCGGGCGCCGGCCAGCCCGGCCTCGATTTCGCGATGCGCGCGCTCGAGAACTTCCGCTATCAGCGCCTCGCCGCGGACGTCGACTACACGAACGGCGGCGATCTCACGCTCGCGGTGCATCTCGAAGGCCGCAATCCGGCGATCGAGGGCGGCCGGCCGATCCATTACAACCTGACGGTGACGCAGAACGTGCCGACCCTGCTGCGCGCGCTCCGACTGCAGGAACAGGTGACCCGCCGGATCGAAGAGCGGGCGAGCGATTGATTGCCGGCGCCGGGGCGAGCCGGTACCCTCTGCCGCCACCCACGCCTGGGAATGCGGATCGTGCGTCAACGCCCGAGAATCCCGCGGCCGGCGCCAGCCGCCGCGCTGCTGCTCCTGTCGGTGCTGGCCGGCTGCACGCCGACGGTGCGAGTGGCCACCGAAGACCCGATCACCATCAATCTGAACGTGAACATCCAGCACGAGATTCGGGTCAAGGTGGATCGCGAGCTCGACGACCTGTTCAGTGAAGACAGTGACCTGTTCTGACGGAGTGGCCGCCATGATCCGAGTTGCCGCTGTGCTGATCCTGCTGCTCTCTGCACCGCTCGCCGGCGCGGCCGAGTTCGACCTCGACCGGGCGAAGCGCGAAGGGCTCGTCGGCGAGACGCTGGAAGGCTACGTCGCCGTGGTCGACGAGGCCTCGGCGCCCCCCGCGGTGCGCGCGCTGGTGGACGAGGTGAACGCCCGGCGCCGCGAGGAGTACCAGCGCATCGCGCGCGGAAACGGCATCGAGCTCGAAGAGGTGGAGGCACTCGCCGCGAAGAAGGCCATCGACCGCACGCGCGCCGGCGGCTGGGTGCGCCTGAACGGCAAATGGCAGCAGAAGTGAACGCTCGCCCGCCCGGCGCAATGAGGAGCGCTCGTTGGGGGTAGACGCCTGGATCACCGTGGCCGTCGTACTGGGCACGGTGACGATGCTGATGGTCACCCGCTTCCCCCCGGACGTGATCCTGGTGGGGGCGCTCACGCTGTTGATGGTGACCGGGGTGCTCTCGCCGGAGCAGGCGCTCGAGGGGCTCGGCAACCCGGGCCTCGCGACCGTCGGCGTGCTGTACGTGGTGGTCGCGGGGCTGGTGGACACCGGCGCGATCCAGATGCTCGGCTCGCGGCTGCTCGGCTGGCCGCGCACGCTGGCGTCGGCCCTGTTGCGGCTGATGCTGCCGGTGACCGGACTGTCGGCGTTCCTGAACAACACGCCGGTGGTCGCGATGATGGTGCCGTTCGTCGAGGAGTGGAGCCGGCGCTGTCAGATCGCCGTGTCGAAGCTGATGATCCCGCTCAGCTACGCGGCCGTCCTCGGCGGCACCACCACCATCATCGGCACCAGTACCAACCTGATCGTGAACGGGATGTTCATCGACCGGGTCCCCGACGGCGGCTTCGGTTTCTTCGAGATCGGACTGGTCGGGCTGCCCGTGGCGGTGATCGGGGTGGCGTTCGTGGTGCTGACCGCGCGCTGGCTGCTGCCGGACCGCGGCTCACCGCTGCGTGAGACCGAGCGCATGCGCGAGTACACGCTCGAGATGCTGGTCGAAGAAGGCAGCCCGCTGATCGGCAAGAACCTGGAAGAAGCCGGCCTGCGCAACCTCCCCGGCGCGTTCCTCGCCGAGATCGAACGCGGCGGCACGGTGCTGCCGGCGGTGTCGCCGCGGGTACGCCTGCAGCCCCACGACCGGCTGCTGTTCGTCGGCGTGGTGGACTCGGTGGTGGACCTGGTGCGGATGCGCGGACTGGTGCCGGCGCCGGATCAGCTCTTCAAGCTGGACGCCCCGCGCGCGGAGCGGCGCTTCTTCGAGGTGGTGATCTCGCGCTCGAGCCCGCTCGTCGGCATGACGATCCGGGAAGGCCGGTTCCGCACCCGCTACGACGCCGTGGTGATCGCCGTCGCGCGCAACGGCGTGCGGCTGCGCGGCAAGCTCGGCGACATCGAGATCCTCGCCGGCGACACGCTGCTGCTCGAGTCGCGGCCGTCGTTCATCACCCGGCAGCGCAACTCGAAGGATTTTCTGCTGGTGAGCGAGGTGCGCGGTGCGACGCTGCCGCGGTACGAGCGGGCCTGGACGGCCATCGCGATCCTCGCGCTGATGGTGCTCGCCGCGGCGAGCGGCCTGCTGTCGATGCTCGAGGCCGCGCTGCTCGCCGCCGGGCTGATGCTGGTCAGCCGCTGCACCAGCGCCGGCGGCGCGCGCAACCGCGTCGACTGGTCGCTGCTCGCGGTGATCGGCGCCTCGCTCGGGATCGGCGAGGCGATGATCGAGAGCGGCGCCGCCGAGAGCATAGCGCGCGCGTGGATCGCGCTGGCCGGCGACGAGCCCTGGCTCGCGCTCGCCGCGGTGTACGTGATCACGAGCCTGTTCACGGAGGTGATCACCAACAACGCCGCCGCGGTGCTGATCTTCCCGATCGCGCTCGCCACCGCGCAGAGCCTCGGGGTGAGCCCGTGGCCGTTCATGGCGGCGATCATGATGGCCGCGTCGGCCAGCTTCGCCACTCCGATCGGCTATCAGACCAACATGATGGTGTACGGACCCGGCGGCTACCGGTTCAACGACTATCTGCGTATCGGCGGGCCGCTGAACCTGCTGCTCGGAATCGTGACGGTGGTCCTGGCCCCGTACATCTGGCCGTTCCACCCCTGACGACTGATGGTATCCTCAGCCGTTCTGCAACCAAGCGAAAGGATGAGCACCATGTTCCAGCGATTTCACCGGGTAGTGCTGCGGATCGTCGTCATCTCGCTGGCGATCTGCGCACCGCTGACGCCGGCCCAGGCCACGATCGTCGGTACCGACGCGGCGATCGCGATGAGCGAACGCGCCGAGGCACTGGCGACGATCAACGCGGCGTTCGCGCGCGAAGACGTGCGCAGTCAGCTCGAGGCGCTCGGTGTCGATCCGGCGGATGCGCTGGCTCGAGTGAATGCGCTCACCGACGCGGAGCTGGCGTCTCTCGCCCAGCAGCTCGAAGACCTGCCCGCTGGCGGCAGCGTGCTCGGTGTGCTGGGCGTGATCCTCGTGGTGCTGATCGTGCTGGAGCTGCTCGGCGTCACGAACGTCTTCACCGGGGTGTGACGCCGCTCCGTTACTGTGGGAGCGGCCTCCGGCCGCGAACCGATCGCGCCGGCCACCGGACGCTCCCATTGCCACGGGTCCTGGGCAATGCCCTCCTCCTGATCTTCCTGGCCGCGGCCTCCGGCTGTACCCTGCTCGGCGGCCCGCCGCTGACCGAGCGTTCGATCGAGCTCACCGAGACGCCGTTCTTCCCGCAGGAGGCCTACCAGTGCGGGCCGGCGGCGCTCGCAACCGTGCTGGCGCACAGCGGCGTACCCGTGACCGCCGACGAGCTGACGGCGGCGCTGTACATCCCCGAGCGACACGGCTCGCTGCAGGTGGAGCTGATGGCGGCGGCCCGCCGTCATGGACGCCTCGCGGTGGAGCTGGACGGGGATCTCGCGATGCTGATCCAGCAGCTCGAGCACGGCCGTCCGGTGCTGGTGCTGCAGAATCTCGCGGTGTCGTTCTATCCGGTTTGGCACTACGCGGTGGTGGTGGGGTACGAGCCCGCGCGTGACCGGTTCGTGCTGCGCTCGGGAACCGAGCGGCGCGAGCTCACCGGGCGCGGCCGCTTCGCCGCCACCTGGCGGCGCGCGGACCACTGGGCGCTGGTGGTGCTCGCGCCGCAGGACGACCCGGCGGGGCTGCCGCGGTCGGCGTATCTGCGGGCGGCGGCCGATCTCGAGAACACGGGAGCACACGGCGCGGCGCTCGAGGCGTTCCGTTCCGCGGTGCGGGCCTGGCCGGACGAGCCCCTGGCCCGGCTCGGGGTGGCGAACAACCTCTATTATCTCGGCCGCCGGGAAGCGGCCGTCGACGCGTACCGCGAGTTGCTCGAGCGGCACCCGACGCACCCGGTCGCGGTACACAACCTCGTGATGCTGCTGGTCGAGCTCGAGCGGCCGTGCGAAGCGCGGCAGCTACTGGCGGCGGCGCCGGAGCTCACCGGCGCGCTGGTGGAGACCGCCCGGCGGGCAGCCGCGAGCGCGTGCCCCGCGGGCGACTGACGCGCTGCTCAGCGCCCGACGCTCTGCCGCTCCGCCGGCGTTCCGGGCTCCGCACCGGGTTCCGGCAGGTCGGTCGCCACCCGCGTTTCCTCCGGCCGTTCCGCGTCCGCCGCGTCGTAGGCGGCGGCTTCGGCACCGGCCGGCTCCGGTTCCTTCACCGTGATCGGTACCTCGGTCTGCCCTGCCTCAGCAGGCGTCGTGGAAGCAGCCCCGGTCGTGGGAGCGGCCTCCGGCCGCGAACCTCCGCGCTCCTCTCCCGCCCCTGCCCCCGATGGGCTCGCATACCGGTCGTTCAGCGCCTGGATGAAACGATCGGCGGCCGCCATCACTTCCTCGACCTGACGGCGGGTGCGGCGGCTCCAGCCCCGCGGCGTCGACGACGCGAGCGACTTCCACCACGACCGGGTGTTCGCGGTGAAGCCGCGGACCAGCACCGCGCGGTCACGGCCGAGGCTCGGATCCTTCAGGAGGCCGCGCAGCACCCAACGGCCGGCGAGGCGCTTCACGGCGAGGTACAGCCAGCCGAGCGCGAGCAGCACCAGCGCCGTGACCAGCACCTTCGCGGTGGTGTCGAGCCGCGCGAACGGCTCGTAGGTGAGCCCGTTCCACTGGCCGGCGCTGATGCTCCAGATCAGAAACAGTGCCGCCAACGTGCCGAACACGGCGAGCGCGAGGGCCAGCGTGCGCCGCCGCCAGCTCCGCCGCGCGGCGGTCAGCCGGGGCACCCATTCGTCGCGAATCCGCCGGGCCGTCTTGTCCAGCACCCCGACCACCCGGTACGCACGCTCCACCTCCACCTGCTGGATGCGGCTTACGATTTCGGCGAGGTCCTCGTCGCGTTTGCGCTCGAGCCGCTCGCGCACCCGCGTATCCTGGATCGGCATCGCCGCATGGCGCGCGTAGATCCGGTAGAAGCGCCCGGCGGTCAGACCGTACTGCGCGAGGGCGCGCTGCCAGGCCGCCACCACTTCCTCCGGGTTGTCCTCGCGCGCGGTGTTGTCGATCTGGTTCAGGATGTAGAGGAACTTGCTCGCGTCCGGCCGGCTCACCGTTTCCGCGACCAGGTGCTGCAGCGTGTCGCCCATCGCGCCCGGCTCGGGATGGCGCGCATCGAAGAACACCAGCACCAGATCCGACAGGCCGATGATGTGGTCGGTGATGTGCAGCGTCGACGTGCGCTGCTGATCCGCATCGAACCCGGGCGAGTCGATGAAGATCTTGCCGCGCAGCGGCTCCGAGCGGCAGGTCTTGAGCTGCAGATAGGAATCCACCCGCCGGCCTTCGCCCTGGGCCACTTCTTCGATGTCGCGGCTGATCTGATAGAACGGAAAGCGCGGATCGGCGTCGAGCGCGAGCCCCGGCAGCACGTTCGGCTGCTCCTCCGGCCCGTAGCAGATCACCGTGAAACGGTCGTCCACGGCCTGATTGCCGGTGCGCTGCAGCTCGCGGCCGACGTACTGGTTCAGGAACGTCGATTTGCCGGAGGAGAACGTGCCGAGCACTGCGATCACCGGCCACCACGATACCTGCGCCGCGAACGAGTCGTCCGCTTCCATCAGCCCGAGCCGCCGCGCGATCCGGTCGAGCTGCTGGAAGCTCTGCACCGCGCCGGCGAGCACCGGGTTCTCCTGCTTCAGATGCGCCTCGAGGCGGTTGACGCGCTCCTGCGTGGTCGTCCTGGCCATGGGTTCGTCCTTGTCTTCAATCGAATGGTTCGGTGGCGGTGGTGAAACCGCGGCGGTCGAGCTCCGCCGCGGTGTTGCGCACCATCTCGGGATGCCCGCAGGCGAACGCGGCGGTGTCCGCCGGCGTCAGTGCGAAGCGACGCAGCACGTCGTCGAGGTGTCCTTCCACGCGACCGCGGGCGCCGTTCCAGCCGGCGTTCCGCGGGTCGGCCGGGCGGCTCACGGTGGGCAGATACGCCAGCGTCTGCGGTTGCCGGGCGGCCAGTTCCGTCAGCTCGCCGCGATAGCCGAGCTCGCTTGCGTAGCTCGCGCCGTGGAGCACGACGACGCGGCGCGGCGACGGCGGTCGCCGGTGCAGGTGGTCGCGCAGCATCGACACGTACGGCGCGATACCCGTGACGGTGCCGATGCAGAGCTGGTTCGGGAACCGCGGGTCGAAGCGCAGATCACCCTTCGGCTGCTGCGCCAGAACGAGCACCTCACCGGGGCGGACGGTGCGCAGCCGCTCGGACAGCCGGCCGTACGGGAACAGCTCGACGAAGAACTCCAGATCGCGCTGGTGCGGCGCGGACACGAACGAGTAGTTGCGCATCAGCCCCGGCACGCCGAGCTTGACGTGTTGACCGGCGCGGTAGGCGAAGCCCGGCGGCCGCACCAGCCTCAGCACGAGCAGATTGCCGGTGATCGCCGTGCGGTCGAGCACCGCCACGGCTTCGCGCGAGACCCCGTCGGAGCGGTCGCCGCCCGGCCGTCGGATCGGCACGCGGCGCGTCGCGCTGCGGATGTCGGAGAGATACTTCATGGTGTGCTCGATCGGCCGGACGGTGCGTGCAAGACCCGTTCCGGGGGACCGGTAGCGCTCACACCAGATCGAACGAGCCCGCCGGGAAGCGGCCGAGATCGGCCATGTCGCGCTGCATCGTCTCGACCGCGAGCCCATGGCGCGCGGCCAGCGCAGCATCCCGGGCGAGTTGCGCCTCCGAGGCGTCGAAGCGCACCACGCGGGCGCCGGCCGCGGCGGGCCGCCGCGATCGCGGCATCCTCCACCGGCTCGCTCCAGCGGCAGCCGGTGCGGGCCCGACGATTCCACGCGCCACGATGGTGCTCGACCACCGAGATCTCCGAATCGCTCATCGGCTTGCTCCCCGGGCCCGTGGACGTCACTGTACCGGATTCGCGCACGCCCGCGGCGGCACGCCGCTTGCACTGGCCCGCAAGCCTCGAGAGGAGCACCGATGAGCTGGCGCACCCGCTTCCTGACCCGACCGCTGTTCGCCCAGGTGAAGGCCGCGCTGCCGGGCATCTCGGAGACCGAGCGCCAGGCGCTCGAAGCGGGCGACGTCTGGTGGGACGCCGAGCTGATGTCCGGGCGGCCGCGCTGGCAGCGCTTGCTCGCGGAGACCCCCGAATACCGGCTCTCGCCGCAGGAGCAGGCGTTCATCGACGGGCCGGTGGACGAGCTCTGCCGCATGATCGACGACTGGCGCATCAACTTCGAGCTGCGCCGCCTGCCGCCGGAGATCTGGGCGTTCCTGCGCCGGCACCGCTTCTTCGGGATGATCATTCCGGAGCGCTACGGCGGGCTCGGGTTCTCCGCGGCCGCGCATTCCGAGGTGGTCGCGCGGCTGTCGACCCGCAGCGCCGCGGTGGCGGTGACGGTGATGGTGCCGAACTCGCTCGGGCCGGGGGAGCTGCTGCTCGAATACGGCACCGAGGAGCAGAAGAACCACTATCTGCCGCGCCTCGCCGACGGCCGGGAGATCCCGGCGTTCGGCCTGACCAGCCCGAAGGCGGGCTCGGACGCCTCGGCGCTGACGGACACCGGCGTGGTCTGCTGGGGGGAGTATCGCGGCGAGCGCGTGCTCGGCCTGCGGCTGAACTGGCACAAGCGCTACATCACCCTCGGCCCGGTGGCCACGCTGCTCGGGCTCGCGTTCCGGCTCGAGGACCCGGACGGTCTGCTCGGCGGCCCGGCCGAGCGCGGCATCACCCTCGCGCTGGTGCCCACGGACACCCCCGGCGTCGACATCGGCCGCCGCCACCTGCCGTCGCTGCAGGCGTTTCAGAACGGCCCGAACTGGGGCCGCGACGTGTTCCTGCCGCTCGATGCGATCATCGGCGGCGAGGCGCGCATCGGCTACGGCTGGGAGATGCTGATGACCGCGCTCGGCGCCGGACGCGGCATCTCGCTGCCCGCGCTGTCCGCGGGCGCGGCGAAGCTGGCGGCCCGCACCACCGGCGCCTACGCGCGGATCCGCGAGCAGTTCGGCGTACCGATCGCCCGGTTCGAAGGCGTGCAGGAGCGGCTCGCGCGGATCGCCGGCATCGCCTACGAGCTCGAGGCCGCGCGCCGGGTGACGACGCTGGCGCTCGATTCCGGTCACAAGCCGTCGGTGGTGTCCGCGATCGTCAAGTCGCAGGCGACCTTCCGCTGCCGCGAAGCGCTGACCGACGCGATGGACGTGCACGGCGGCAAGACCGTGTGCGACGGCCCGAACAACTACCTCGGCAATCTGTATCGGGCGATGCCGGTGGCGGTCACCGTGGAAGGCGCCAACATCCTGACCCGGAACCTGATGATCTTCGGTCAGGGCGCGATCCGCTGTCACCCGTACCTGCTCGAGGAGATGTTCGCGGTGGAGGATCCCGACCCGGCGCGCGGTCTCGAGCGGTTCGAGGCGGTGATCTACCGGCACCTCGGCTTTGCCGCCGGCAACTTCGGGCGCGCGTTCTGGCACGCACTGACCTTCGGACGGCTCGCGCCGCAGCCGGGCGGCGTCGGCCCGGTGGCCGGCCACTTCCGCCAGCTCGGCCGCTACTCGGCGGCCCTCGCGTTCGTCGCCGAGGTGGCCCTGGTGCACCTCGGCGGATCGCTGAAGCGGCGCGAGATGCTCTCCGCGCGGCTCGGCGACGTGCTCTCGGAGCTGTACCTCGTCTCCTCGGTGCTGAAGCGCTTCCACTCGGAGGGTCAGCCGCACGACGACCTGCCGCTGGTAGACTGGTGCTGCCGGCGCGGCTTCGCCGCGATCGAGCGCAGCTTCGACGAGGTGTTCGACAACTACCCGAGCCGGCCCTTGGCCGGGCTGATGCGGGTCGTGGTGCTGCCGTTCGGCCGGCGTCAGCGCGGCCCGTCGGATGCCTTGTCACGGCGCTGCGCCGACCTCGTGACCACGCCCGGCGCCACCCGCGATCGGTTGACGGTCGGGGTGCACCTCGGCGCACCCGGCGAAGGCGCCTGGTACGTCGAGCACGCGTTCGCCCGGGTCACCGACTGCGCGGCGATCCGCCGTCGGACGGCGGACGCGGGTGTCGACGATGCGGACCGGGCGCTCGAGCAAGGTGTGATCGGCCCGGACGAGCACCGCGCACTGCAGGCGGCCGATGCGGCCGTGGCGGAAGCGATCGCGGTGGATGATTTCGAGCCCGGCGCGCTGTCGCCGAGCGATCGGCAGATCGAGGAGGACCCATCACAGCGTTTGCGACAGGCCGGCCGGTCTTCGTAGTCGACGGATCCCGCACACCGTTCCTGAAGGCGCGCGGGCGTCCCGGTCCGTTCACGCCGGTGGATCTGGCGGTCTGGGCCGGGCGGCCGCTGCTGCTCCGGCAGCCGTTCCCGCCGGAGACCGTGGACGACGTGGTGCTCGGCTGCGTGAACCCGCACTACGACGAGGTGAACCCGGGCCGGGTCGCCGCGCTGCGGCTCGGCTGCGGCGCCGCGACGCCGGGCTGGACGGTGCAGCGCAACTGCGGCTCCGGCATGCAGTCCGTCGACAACGCCTGTCAGCTCATCGCCGCTGGCCGGGCGGAGCTCGTGCTCGCCGGGGGCACCGAGGCGCTCAGCCACACGCCGCTGGTGCTGCCGCCGGAGACCGCCGGCTGGCTCGCCGAGTGGCGGCGCGCGTCCGCGGTGGAGCGGGCCCGGCTGGTGACGACGCTGCGCCCGGAGCATGCGAGCCCGGTGGTGACGCTGCTGCGCGGCCTGACCGACCCGAACTGCGGCTTGAACATGGGTCAGACGGCCGAGGTGCTCGCGCACCGGTTCGGCATCAGCCGCGCGGCGGCGGACCGCTACGCGCTCGCGAGCCACCAGCGTCTCGCCGCGGCGCAGAGAAGCGGCGCACTCGACGAGATCGAGCCGATGTACGACGGTGCCGGCACCTGTTACGAGCACGACGACGGCGTCCGCCCCGACAGCACGCTCGAGGATCTCGCGCGCCTCCCGCCGGTATTCGAGCCGCCGTTCGGCAACGTCACCGCCGGCAACAGCTCGCAGGTCACCGACGGCGCCGCGTGGCTGCTGCTCGCGTCGGAACAAGCGTGCGAACGCTGGTCGCTGGAGCCGTTGGGGCGCATCGTCGACGTCCAGTGGGCGGCGCTGCCGCCGGACGTGATGGGTCTCGGCCCGGTCTTCGCGGCGACGCCGTTGCTCGTTCGCGCCGGCCTCGGCATCGGTGACGTCGATCTTTGGGAGCTGAACGAAGCGTTCGCGGCGCAGGTGCTCGCGTGCGTCGAAGCCTGGGCCGATGCCGACTTCTGCCGCGCTTACCTCGACCTCGCCGGCGCGTTCGGCCGGCTCGATCACGAGCGCCTGAACGTGGACGGCGGCGCCATCGCGCTCGGTCATCCGGTCGGCACCAGCGGTACCCGGGTGATCCTGCACGCGCTGAAGGCGCTCCGCCGCCGCGGCGGCGGCCGGGCCGTTGCGACCGAGTGCATCGGCGGCGGCATGGGCGGCGCGATGCTGCTGGAGACGGGGCGATGAGCGACGAGGCCGTCGGCGGTGATGCGCTGCTCGCGGCGACCGCGGAGGCGGCGGCTCCGCGGGCGAACGTGCTGGAAGTAACCCCGCTCGAGCTCGGCGGCGGCGAGCGGATCGCCGACGAGCTGCAGCACTGGCGGCTGCGGCGGGACGCGGACGGCGTCTACTGGGCGCTGCTCGATCAGACGGGTACCGCGGCGAACACGCTGAACGAGCCGGTGCTCGAGGAGCTCGAGCGGATCGTCGAGCGGGTCCGCAGCGACCGCCCGCCGGGTCTGGTGCTGCGCTCGGCGAAGCCGGCCGGCTTCGCGGCCGGCGCGGACATCGGCATGTTCCGCGGGCTCACCGACCCGGTGCGGGTACGCGAGCTGGTGGAGCGCGGACACCGGGTCGTGAACGCGCTCGCCGATCTCGATCTGCCGACCGTCGCGCTGATTCACGGGCACTGCCTCGGCGGCGGCCTCGAGCTCGCGCTCGCGTGCCGCTACCGCTTCGCGCGCCGTGACGCGAGCCTCGGCTTTCCGGAAGTGCAGCTCGGTCTGCATCCGGGTCTCGGCGGCACGGCCCGGCTGCCGGCGCTCGTGCGTCCCGACGAAGCGCTGAAGCTGATGCTCACCGGCCGCTCGATCTCGGCGGAGCGCGCCCGCTCGCTCGGTCTGATCGACGCGGTCGCCGAGGAGCGGCACTTCGCCCGCGCGGTGCAGCTCGCGGTGGCCGGTCAGGTCGAGCGGCGCGGCGGCGGCGCGGCCGTTCGCGGGATGACCCTCGGGCCGGCACGCATGCTGGTGGCCCGCCAGGCACGCTCGGAAACCGCGAAGCGGGCGCGTGAAGAGCACTACCCGGCACCCTACCGGCTGCTCGATCTGTGGGAGCGGCACGGCGGCAGCGTGGACGACATGCTGCGCCACGAACCCGCTTCGTTCGCGGAGCTGCTCACCGGCGAAACCGCGCAGAATCTGGTGCGCGTGTATTTCCTGCGCGAGGCGCTGCGCGGTCGCGGCAAAGGCCGGCCGTCCGCGATCCACCGCGTGCACGTGATCGGCGCCGGGACGATGGGCGGCGACATCGCCGCGTGGTGCGCGCATCGGGGTCTCGTCACGACCCTCGAGGATCGGGAAGCGCGGCTGATCGCGCCCGCGATCGCGCGCGCCACGGAGCTGTTCGAGCGCCGCTACGACGATCGGCGCGCGCGCCAGGCCGCGCACGATCGGCTGGTTCCGGATCCGTCCGGCGCGGGGCGCCGCAAGGCCGATCTGGTGATCGAGGCGGTGCCGGAGGACCTCGAGCTGAAGCGCCGGATCTTCGGCGAACTGGAAGGCCAGGTGAAGGACGGCGCCTTGCTCGCGAGCAACACGTCGGGCCTTCTGTTGCAGGACATCGGGCAGGGGCTGCGCCGGCCGGAGCGGCTGATCGGCCTGCACTTCTTCAACCCGGTGGCGCGGATGCAGCTGGTCGAGGTGGTACGGCATCCGGCGCTGGACCCCGCGCTGCTCGCGCGGGCGCTCGCGTTCGTGCTGGAGCTGGACCGTCTGCCGGTGCCGGTGCAGAGCGCCCCCGGCTTCCTGGTCAACCGGATCCTGAGCCCGTACCTGCTGGAGGCCGTGCTGCTGCTGGACGAGGGTGTCGCCGCCGAGCGGGTGGACGCGGCCGCGGAAGCGTTCGGGATGCCGATGGGGCCGGCGGCGCTGGCCGATCAGGTGGGCCTCGACATCGCGCTAGAGGTGGGCGAGGGGCTGCGGGCGACGGTCGAGCCGACCCTGCCGGAGGTGCCGGAGTGGGTTCGGCGCAAGGTGGCCGACGGGCACCTCGGCGTGAAGAGCGGGCGCGGGATCTACGAATACGAAGGCGGTACGCGGAAGAAGCGCAAGGCGCCCGAGTCGGCGGATCCGGCTCACATCGACCGGCTGATGCTGCCGATGGTGAACACGGCGGTGACCTGCCTCGGCGAAGGCATCGTGGACGACGCCGACGCGCTCGATGCGGCCATGGTGTTCGGCACCGGGTTCGCGCCGTTCCGCGGCGGCCCGCTGCACTACGCGCGCGAGCGCGGGCCGGAGGCGCTGCGCCGCCGTCTCGAGGAACTGGCCGAGCAGCACGGGCCGCGGTTCCGGCCGAGCCCGTACTGGTCCCGCGTATTCGCGGCCGCGGCCGGCGAGCCGCCCGCTGCCCCCGACGCACCGCCCGCTGCGCCGCCGCAGCCGTGACGGAGCCGCGCCGCTTCGACGATCCGGACGCGCTGGCCGCGTATCTGATCGAGCGGCTCTGCGGCCGGATCCGTCTGGGCCTGCCGCTCGGCCTCGGCAAGCCGGCGCTGCTCGCGAACGCGCTCTACCGGGCGGCGCGGGCGCGTCCCGAGATCGAGCTCGACATCTGCACCGCGCTGACCCTCGAGATTCCCCGGGCGCGCTCGCCGCTCGAGGCGCGGCTGCTCGATCCGCTCACCGAGCGGCTCTACGCGGGCGTTCCGGAGCTCGAGTACGCGCGCGACCAGCGCCGTGGCGCGCTGCCGGACAACGTGCGGGTGCACGAGTTCTATCTGCGCCCGGGCGGCTTTCTTCACGTCACGGCCGCGCAGCGCCGCTACGTCAGCAGCAACTACAGCCACGCGGCACGGGATCTCGCGCACCGAGGGCTGAACGCGATCGCGCAGATGCTGGCACCGGCCGCAGGCGCCGACGCCGGACGCCGGTACAGCTTCTCCTGCAACCCCGATCTGACCCGTGAGCTCGTCGCCGAGTGCCGCCGCCTGTTCGGGACAGCGCCGCTGGTGATCGGCGAGGCCAATCCAAGGCTGCCGTACCTGCAGGGCTCCGCCGAGCTCGACGCCGCGGAGCTCGATGCGGTGCTGGAAGGGCCGCGGATCGGCTACGAGCTGTTCCCGGTGCCGAACCGGCCGGTTTCGCTCGGCGACCACGCGATCGGCCTGCGCGTCGCGGCGCTGGTGCGGGACGGCGGCACGCTGCAGGTCGGCATCGGCAGCCTCGGCGATGCGGTGGCACACGCGCTCGCGCTGCGCCGCGGCGACAACGCCCGGTTCCGCGCGCTGGCCCGCGCACTCGACTTGGACGAGTCCGCGAGCGAGCTGGACGACCTGCCGCAGGGGCTGTACGCGGCCTCCGAGATGTTCGCCGAGGGGTTCCTGCGCCTGCGCGACGCGGGGGTGCTGCGCCGCACGGTGGACGACGGCGTCTGGCTGCACGGCGCGTTCTTCCTCGGCTCCGCCGCGTTCTACGAGCGGCTGCGGCAGCTCCCGCCGGAAGAGCGCCGCGGCATCGACATGACGGCGGTGGCGTTCACGAACCGGCTCCCCGGCAACGGCGACGCGGTGCGCCGCCAGCGCCGCGACGCGCGCTTCGTGAACAACGTGATGATGGTGACGCTGCTCGGCGCGGCGGTCTCCGATGCGCTGGACAACGGCGCGGTGGTGAGCGGCGTCGGCGGTCAGCACGATTTCGTCACGATGGCGCATGCGCTCGAGGACGGCCGGTCGATCCTGATGCTGCCGGCGACCCGGCAGTCCGGCGGCCGGGTCACCTCGAACATCGTCTGGCGCTACGGTCATGCCACCATTCCGCGGCACCTGCGCGATCTGGTCGTCACCGAATACGGGGTCGCGGACCTGCGGGGCGCGTCGGATCAGGACGTGATCGTCGCGATGCTGAACGTCGCGGACTCGCGCTTCCAGGAGCACCTGCGCCGGCAGGCGGTCGCCGCCGGGAAGCTCTCCCGCCGCTACCGGATCCCGGCCCGCTTCCGGGACAACTTGCCGGAACGGCTCACGGCCAGGCTCGCCCGGCCCGAGCTGCTCCGTGCGCTGCCCTGGTATCCGCTCGGCAGCGATTTCGCCGCGGTCGAGGCGGAGCTCGCGATCGCGCTCGGCGCGTTGAAAGGCCGCCAGCGGCATCTGCCGAGCCTGCTGCGCGGGCTGCGCTCCGGCCGGCGGGCGGCCGAGGCCGCGCGGGTCCAGTCGGCGCTCGAACGGTTGGGGCTCGCCCGGCCGCGGCGGCCGCGCGAGCGCGTCTATCGCCGGCTGGTCGCCGACGCGCTGGAGCGGGACGTGCATCGGCCGGCGCGGCCGCTTTGGCCCGAACCGCCCGACAACAAGACAACCCGCTTGTAAGCTTTACAGGCCCCCGGTCAGCCTTTCCGCCTCGGTGGACGTCCCCGTCCGCTGTAGGAGCGGTCTCCAGACCGACCCCGCTCCCGCTACCCTGTTGGCCCATGTCTTGCAGTCCGTTCAGCGACAGGTTCACGGCCGCCATGACGGTGAGCAGTGAACGAACGGATGGTTCTGGTGTCTCAGCTATCGACGTCGGGTGCCTCGAGGCAGCCGAGGAGCGGATCGATGACCGTAGCGAAGACCATCGAGATCTCGGCCGACTCGCCGACGAGCTTCGAGGACGCCATCCAGGAAGGCGTTCGCAAAGCGGGAGAATCGCTGGAACACATTCAACGTGCCTGGGTCAAAGATCAGATCGTGCTGTTGAACGAAGGCAAGATCGAAGCGTACCGGGTGCACATGACCCTCACGTTCAAGGTGAACTGACCGAACCGAATTCAACGCGTCCCTGTTCCCCGGCCATTCCTCTCTCCCCCAGAGCTGGCCGGGTTTTTTTTGCCTGCTGAAACGTCACGCGCGCCGCCTCGGCCGGTGCGCCGCCGGTAGTACAATCGCCCGCCTGCTGCGAATCGTCCGGAGATTGCCGTGAACTCTGCCGATACCGACACGTCCGCCGCCGACAGCCTCGCCTCGCTCGAAGCCACCGCTTGCGTCGGCCCGATCGCCCATCTGCCCGTCTGGTCGAACATCACGCCGGAGCGGGCACGGTCGGGGCTCGACCGGTTGCTCGCCGAGAGCGAAGCCGCGTTCGACGAGCTGGAACGCAACGGGAAGCCGACCTGGGAAGGGCTGATGAGGCCGCTCGAGCGGCTGCAGGACCGGCTCGGGCGCGTGTTCGGAGCCGTGTTGCACCTGACCAGCGTGAAATACAGCGACGAGTTGCAGGCGGCCTACGATGCCGTGCGGCCGCGCTACGTCGCGCTCGCCAACCGTATGGCGCAGAGCCGGGCCGTGTACGAGGCGCTGGTCGCGATCCGCGACGGCGCGGAATACGGGCGGCTCGATCAGGCGCAGCGGCGCATCCTCACCGAATCGATCCGCGGGATGGAGCGCGCCGGCGTACACCTCACGGGCGACGCGCGGCGCCGCTATCAGGAGATCCAGGAGCGGCTGTCCGATCTCGGCAACCGGTTCCAGATTCATCTGGTGAAAGAAGAGCAGACCGCCCGGGTGCGGGTCGGCGACCGCGCACGGGTGGCCGGCGTACCGAAGCCGGTGCTCGAGCTCGCCGCGCAGACGGCCCGCAACGACGGCGTCGCGGAAGCGAACGAGACCGACGGGCCGTGGCATTTCGTCGTGAACGCGGTGAGCTACCAGGCGGTGCTCGAGCACGCGCAGGACCGGAGCCTGCGCGAAGAGCTCTACCGCGCGTTCCGTTCCCGCGGCACCCGCGCCGATCTCGACAACCGCCCGGTGCTCGAAGAGATGCTGCGCCTGCGTCAGGAGCAGGCGCGGCTGGTGGGTTTCCCGAACTACGCGGCGCGCAGCATCGACGCCAAGATGGCGCCGTCGGTCGACGCGGTATGGGCGTTGCTCGAAGAAATCGAGCGTGCAGCCCGACCGGTCGCCGAGCGCGAGCTGGCCGAGCTGAAGGCGTTCATGGCGAGCCGCGGCGCGGCCGAGGTCGAGGACCTCGCGCCGTGGGACGTACCCTACTGGTCCGAGCGGCTGCGCGAGGCGCGCTATGCCTACGACAGCGAGGCGCTGCGCGAGTACTTCCAGCTCCCCAAGGTCATGGACGGCCTGTTTTCGCTGGTCGAGACGCTCTACGGTGTCGCCATACGACGACTGCGGGACGCAAACGTACCGGTCTGGGACGAGAGCGTCGAATTCTACGAGGTGCTGCGTGACGGCGAGGTGATCGCCGGGTTCTACATGGACCCGTACGCGCGGCCCGGCGAGAAACGCGCGGGCGCCTGGATGAACACGGTGGTCGACCGCAGCCGCGTGCTCGCGCCGCCGGGGCGCTCGTCTTCGCTGCCCGTGGCGCTGTTCGTGATGAACGCGCGCCCGCCGGCCGCGGGACGACCGGCGCTCCTGTCCCTCGACGAGGTGCGGACGCTGTTTCACGAGTTCGGTCACGCGACGCAGCACATGTTCACGCAGATCGAGGAAGGCGGCGCCTCCGGCATGAACCTGGTCGAGTGGGATGCGGTGGAGCTCGCGAGCCAGTTCAACGAGTACTGGCTGGAGCACGAGCCGTTCCTGCGCGCGCTCAGCGCACACGTCGACACCGGCGAGCCGCTGGACGACGAGACGCTCGAGCGGATCGTCGCGAGCCGTAATTTCCTGATCGGCAACGCGACGCTGCGTCAGCTTCAGTTCGCGAAGACCGACCTCGCGCTGCACGAGCGCTACGGTCTTCCGGACGGGAACGAGCAGCGCTCGCCCTACCGGATCGAAGCCGAGATCGCCGCCGAGACGCTGGTTTTGCCGCGTCTGCCCGACGAGACGCAGCTCCCGTCGTTCGGTCACTTGTTTGCCGGCGGCTACGCTGCCGGTTACTACTCCTACAAGTGGGCGGAGGTGCTGGCCGCGGATGCGTTCGCCGCGTTCCGCGAGGCGGGGCTCGACGACGAGGCGCGGCTCAAGGCCGTGGCGGAGCGCTTCCGCGACACCGTGCTCGGCCTCGGCGGCAGCCTGCCAGCGGCCGAGGTCTATCGACGTTTCCGGGGGCGCGACGCGACGCCGGAGGCGCTGCTGGTGGAACAGGGTCTGCGGCCCGCCGCCTGACGGCCGCCGCTGAGGGGCGGTCACGGCACGCGCCTTGCACGACGCATCCTCCCACCCCCATAGCCGGGGGGAACGACGAAGCTGTGGAGGATACGGCAAATGCGCAAGGACACGAGATTCTGGATCACGTTACCGGCGAGCCTCAGCCTGGCGGTGTCCGCCGCGCTGGTGCCCGCGCTGGTTCAAGCGAACGAGTCGCAGAGCGAAGACGAGTCGAGCTGGCAGAGCGAATCCGCCTCACCGACGAGCAGCGAGGACATGGGCAGCCAGAGCTCCGATGCCCTCAGTCAGCTCGCCGAGCAGGAGAGCGACATCAGCGAGTTCGTGAAGGCGGTGGAGAAGGCCGGCATGACCGAAGCCCTCACCAGCGGCACGCAATACACCATCTTCGCGCCGACCAACGACGCGCTCGAGTCCGACTCGAAGCTGAAGGAGCTGATGGAGTCGCAGGATCCGCAGGATCGCCAGGAGCTGGTGAACCTGCTGCGCTCGCACATCGTCGCCGACGACGTCGATGCCGAGATGGCGAAGAAGATCGGCAAGGCGAAGACCGTGAGCGGTGGCGAGATCGAGCTCACCGCCGAGGGTGACAAGCTGATGGTGGGCGGTAACGAAGTGCTCACCGCCGACATCCAGCAGGGTAACCTGCGGGTGCACGCGATCGACGGCGTGCTGGACACGACCGGCTCGCCGACGATGGCTTCGACCGGCGAGTCGGGCACCGACGCGTCGAGCTCGATGGCGGCGGCCGACTTCGACGAGCTGGATCAGAACGCCGACGGGTATCTGGACGAGCAGGAGCTGCAGAATGCCCAGAGCATTTCGGAGCAGCAGAGTCAGCTCGATCAGGACCAGGATGGGCGCCTGAGCCGCACCGAGTTCGCGGCATTCGAAGAGATGCAGTCCGACATGCCGTCCGCCGACGACCAGCAGTCGACCACCGACACCGAGAGCGACTGGCCGAGCGACGAGCAGTAATCAGCAAGTCCGCAGTACCGCGGCGCTGAGCCGCGGGTCCGAATATCCGGGGCAGGTGCCACCACCTGCCCCTCCCACCCTCTCAGTCGAGCGGCCGGTCGGTAGCCGCCTCGAAATCCAGGATCGGTCCGGCCGGCACGATGCCGGACGGATTCACCTTCGTGTGACTGCCGTAGTAGTGATGGCGGATGTGGTGGAAGTTCACCGTGGGGCGGACCTTCGGGTGCTGGTAGATGCCGCGGGTGTACGCCCACAGATTCCGATAGTCCGTCAGGCGGCGCAGGTTGCACTTGAAGTGCCCGTGGTACACGGGGTCGAAGCGCACCAGCGTGGTGAAGAGCCGGATGTCCGCCTCGGTGAACCGATCGCCGGCGAGAAAGCGTCGCTCGGCGAGCAGTGACTCCAGCCAGTCGAGTGTCTCGAACAGCGGGTAGACGGCTTCGTCGTAGGCCTCCTGACTGGTCGCGAAGCCGCAGCGGTAGACGCCGTTGTTCACGTCGTGATAGACGCGCTCGTTG
>DASVDC010000156.1:0-29654 GCA_036381275.1 Pseudomonadales bacterium
GCGCGCTGGAAATCATCTGGTGTCCGCCGCTCGAGGGCCGGATCGATGCCATGGCATACAAGCTGCTTGAGGCCGCTCGTCGGAGACGAGTGAGCCGTTTGCTGGTGGATGGAATGGAAGCCTTCGGACAATCGGCGCTGCAGCCGGAGCGGCTCGGACGCTTCTTCACCGCGCTGGCGGGCGAGCTCAGAAACGCAGGCGTGACGACGTTGTATACGCTCGAGGTGCCGAGCGGCTCGGACCCCGCAGAGCGGCTGGCACCGGTATCGGCCATCGCGCAGTACCTGCTGGTGCTGCGCTTCGCGGAGCTCGGCGCCGACGTCCGGCGCACGGTGACGATCCGCAAGTCGCGCCGTTCCGCGTTCGATCCGCGCATTCGCGCATTCCGCATCGGCGAGCGTGGGATCACCATCGGAGATGCGGTCGGTGCCTGAGCCGCGGCATCCTCCGTGGTGCGCGCGCGGCCATGGCCCCTAGCCGCTGCCCGTGAGTTCGCCCGACGACCAGCACGCGCCGGAGCCCACGGTGCTTCTCGTCGAAGACGAGGCCGGTACCCAGGATGCGCTCGCGACGCTGCTGCGGATGGACGGTTGGCAGGTGCTGACGGCCTACGACGGCGTGGAAGCGCTGGCGCTGCTCGAAGAGCACATCCCCGACGTGGTCGTCACCGACTACATGATGCCGAACGTCGACGGCCTGGAGCTGATCGAACGGATCCGCTCGACCCCGGCGCTGCTCGAGCTGCCGGTGGTGCTGACGAGCGCGACCCGGCTCGATCGGGACAGTTATCGCAACGCGGAGGCGTTCCTGCCGAAGCCGATCAACCTGCCCGAGCTGCGCAAGGTGCTGGTGACGCTGGTGCGGCGTCGCGGCTAGCGGATCGGGAGCGTACCATCGTCGGGAAGAGTGGTGCCGAGGAGAGGACTTGAACCTCCACGGGGTTTCCCCCACTAGCACCTGAAGCTAGCGTGTCTACCAATTTCACCACCTCGGCACGCGGTGGGGCGCGCAATGTAATGGCAGCAGTGAGTCTTTGTCAATTATGGAATCCGGCAAGAACCGGCGCTCCCGGCGCCTGAACCAACGAGCGGAGCGGGCGGCCGACGGCGAGCGGCTCGGGCGCCGCGAGCTGCTGGAACTGCTCGCCCGCGAGCCGGCTCCGGTGGGCTGGCGCGAGCTGGTCACGTTGACCCACAGTCACGACCCGCTTGCGCGCCGGCGGCTCCGGCTGCTGGTCAAGGGGCTGCTGCGCAGCGGCGATCTGGTCCAGGACCATCAGGGCCACTACCACGCCGGCGCGGTTGACGGCCGCGAGGGCGTGCTGGAGGGCCGCGGCCGCAACCTGACCTTCGACGGCGTGCCGGTGGAGCGCAGCCGCAACTTCCGGCTGCGTCCCGGGGACCGGGTGGAAGCCACCGTCACGGGCGACCGTGCCCAGGTGCTGCGGGTGATCGAGCGCTCGGCCGAGCCGGTGATCGGCGAGCTGCGCCACCGCGGCCGCTACCCGTACGTCGAGTCGATCTCGCCCGAGTACCGCGGCCGCGTCAGCCTCGAGGAGCCGCCGCAGATCGGCGCCGACGGCAACACCGTGGCGGTGCGGATCACCGGGGAAGACCGGCACGGACTGGTCGGCGTGGTCACCGGAGTGATCTCGGCGAAGGCCGGCGCCGCGCACGCCGCCGAGACGCTGCTCGCCGCGCACGGCGTGCCGCGGGAGTGGCCGGCGCCGGTGCTGCGCGCGACCGACAAGCTGCCGCGGCAGGTGCAGCCGGCGCGGCACCGCGACCGGGTGTCGCTGATGGACGTGCCGCTGGTGACCATCGACGGGGAGAGCGCGCGGGATTTCGACGATGCGGTGTATGCCGAGCGCGTGCGCGGCGGCTGGCGTCTGGTGGTGGCGATCGCCGACGTCGCGCACTACGTGACGCCGGGCTCGGCGCTCGACGCCACGGCCTGGGAACGAGGCAACTCCGTCTACCTCCCCGACCGGGTCGTGCCGATGCTGCCGGAGGCGCTCTCCAACGGGCTCTGTTCGCTGCGCCCGCACGAGCCGCGGCTCGCGCTGGTCTGCGACATGCGGGTCACCACCCGGGGCAACGTCAGCCGCTTCGAGTTCTACGAGGCGCTGATCCGCTCCTGGCAGCGGCTCACCTACACCCGAGTGCAGGAGTTCCTCGATGCGGGCGTGCTCGATGTCGAGCCGGAGGTGCTGGCCTCGCTGCGCGAGCTCAAGCGGGTGTACGACGCGCTGCGCCGCGCCCGCGAAGCGCGCGGCGCGCTCGACTTCGACACCCACGAGGCCGTGCTCGAGCTCGACTCCGAGGGTCACGTCGCCGCGATTCATCCGGTCGCCCGCCAGGACGCACACCGGCTCATCGAGGAGGCGATGATCAGCGCCAACGTCTGTGCGGCTCGGTTCCTCGAGAGCCGTCACCGCAAGGCGCTGTACCGGGTGCACGAGCCGCCGGATGCGGAAAAGACCGAGCAGCTTCGCCAGGCGCTGGCGTTCGCCGGCGTACGGCTCGGCCGCGGCGAGCTGACCCCGAAGCAGGTGCACGAAGCGCTGCTCGAGCTCGGCGATCGACCCGATCGCTGGATCTTCGAGATGCTGGCGCTGCGCTCGATGCCCCAGGCCACCTACAGCCCGGACAACGTCGGCCATTACGGGCTCGCCCTCGAACGCTACATGCACTTCACGTCGCCGATCCGCCGCTACGCGGACCTCGTGGTGCACCGGGCGATCAAGGCCGCACTCGGCGGGCCGGAGGTGGACATGAGCGACGACTGGCTCGAGACCACCGGCGCGCACATCTCGATGACTGAGCGGCGCGCCGAGGCGGTGGAGTGGGGCGTCGAGGGCTGGCTCAAGTGCGAGTACATCGCCGATCGGATCGGCGAGACCTTCGACGGCGTGGTGATGGGGGTGACCGATTTCGGGCTGTTCGTCGAGCTGTCCGGCTTCTTCGTGCAGGGGCTGGTGCACATCTCCGGGCTCGGCCAGGACTACTTCCGTTTCAACGCCACCAGCCAGACCCTGGTGGGTGACCGTTCGGGGCGCCGCTTCGGCCTCGGCGATGCGCTCAAGGTGCGGCTCGTCGAGGTGGAACCGGCCGTCGGCAAGGTCGATCTGGAGCTGGTGGCGAAGACCGGCGAGGGCGGGCGGCGGCTGCGCCGACGGCGGCGCGGGGACATCGAGTGAGCCAGGTCTACGGGCTGCACGCGGTGGCGGCGCTGCTCGAGAGCGACCCCGGCCGGGTGCGCGTGATCCACGTGCAGCGGGGGCGCCGCGACGAGCGTGTGCAGGCGCTGGTCGCGGCCGCCCGGGCCCGGGGTATCCGGGTGGAGCCGGCGGAGCGCGCCTGGCTCGACCGGCGCTGCCCCGGCAGCCACCAGGGCGTCGTGGCCGATTGCCACGCGCTGACGCCGCTGCCCGAGAAGGCGTTCGAGGAGCGATTCGCCGCGCTGCCCGCGCCGCGGTTGCTGCTCGCGCTGGACGGCGTGACCGATCCGCGGAACCTCGGCGCCTGCCTGCGCAGCGCCAATGCCGCCGGGGTGCAGGCGGTGCTGCTGCCGCGCCGGCGCAGTGCGCCCCTCTCGGACGTGGCGCTGAAGACCGCCGCCGGCGGGGCCGAGGGCCTGATGCTGGTGGAAGTGGCGAACCTGGCTCGCCGCCTCGAATGGCTGAAGGAACGCGGCGTCTGGGTGATCGGCGCCGACGGAGGAGCGGAGACGCTCTGGAATCGGGTCGACCTGACCGGGAGCGTCGCGATCGTGGTCGGCAGCGAGGGCGAGGGGCTGCGGGCGCTCACCGCGAAGCTCTGCGACGAGCGCGTACGGATCCCGATGCAGGGCACGGTCGCGTCGCTGAACGTCTCGGTGGCCACCGGGATCCTCCTGTTCGAGGCGGTACGCCAGCGCCTTGCATCGGCCCCGCCGCGTCCCTAAAATCCGCCCCCCTTACATCGCCCCTTGCCTCACTTCCGTTACCGAAAGTGGCCTCGCGGCCCGCGGAGGGAGGCGGTTACACCGAAAGGAGGTCTCGATGCGACATTACGAGGTCGTATTCCTCGTGCACCCTGATCAGAGCGATCAGGTTCCCGGCATGATCGAGCGCTACGAGCAGCTCATCGAGCGCGGCGGCGGTAAGGTCCACCGTAAGGAGGACTGGGGCCGGCGGCAGCTCTCCTATCCGATCGCCAAGATCCACAAGGCGCACTACGTGCTGATGAACATCGAGGTGAACGGCGAGACGCTGGAAGAGCTCGAGAGCGCGTTCCGCTTCAACGACGCGGTGATCCGCAACCTCATCATCAAGCGCAAGAGCGCGCCGCAGGGCCACTCCCGCATCTACGAGGAAGAGCTCAAGGAGCAGGAGAAGGATCGCGAGCGCGAGCAGCGCCGTGAGCAGGAGCAGCAGCGCGAAGCGCGTCGCCAGCAGGCCGAGCGCGTCGAGACCACGGAGGAGGAACAGCAATGAGCCGGCGCTTCGGACGCAAGAAATTCGCTCGGCTGGACGTGCCGGGCGCGGAGATCGACTACAAGAACCTCGATCTGCTGAAGCAGTACATCGGCGAGACCGGCAAGATCGTGCCGAGCCGCATCACCGGCACCACGGCCGGTCAGCAGCGGCGCCTCGCCCGTGAGATCAAGCGGGCCCGCTACCTGGCGCTGTTGCCGTACACCGACGCGCACCGTTGAGCCGGGGGAGAACGAGATGAACGTGATTCTGCTGGAGCGCATCGGCAAGCTCGGCGACCTCGGCGACGAGGTCGCGGTGAAGCCGGGATATGCGCGCAACTTCCTGATCCCGCAGGGCAAGGCGGTGCGGGCCACGCCGGAGAACCGAGCCGTTTTCGAAGAGCGTCGCGCGGAGCTCGAGCGCGTCGCGAACGAGCGCCTGGCCGCAGCCCAGGAGCGCGCCGCGAAGCTCACGGACACGAGCGTCACGCTGGTGGTGAAGGCGGGCGACGAGGGCAAGCTGTACGGCTCGGTCGGCACGCAGGACATCGCCGAGGCGGTGACCGCCAAGGGCGTCGAGGTGGAGAAGAGCGAGGTTCGTCTGCCGGAAGGCCCGATCCGGGCGATCGGCGAGTACGAGATCGACCTGCAGCTCCACTCCGACGTGATCGTGCCGATTCGCGTCGTGGTGGTGCCCGAATAGTCCCCCGTCTGTGGGAGCGGCCTCCGGCCGCGAACCGACTTTCGTACGCGATTCGACTCTCGTACAACGTAGGAGCGATCTCCAGATCGCGATTCTGTCGGCCTTGACTCGGCCGGAATCGCGATCGGGAGATCGCTCCTGCGCAGACGGAGACTGCCGGGGCGATTTCCCCTTGATTTGCCGCCCGCTTCCTCTCAGGCTTTCGACCGTTCCCAGCCGATTCTTCTGCTGAATGTCCGAGCGTATTTTCGAGCCCGATCCCGGGCCGGACGACGGCGCTGCTCCGCGCGCCGCCGGCGCCGGGTATCCGGAATCGCGCGCGCGAGCTTCGGGCTCGTACGGATCCCCCAAGGTCCCGCCGCATTCGCTGGAAGCCGAGCAGTCGGTGCTCGGCGGGCTGATGCTCTCGAACGAGGCCTGGTTCGGCGTCGCCGAGATCCTCGGCGCGAACGATTTCTACCGGCCCGCGCACCAGATCATCTTCGAGGCCATGGCCGATCTCGCCGCGGACGATCAGCCGCTCGATGCGGTCACGGTCTCGGAGCGGCTCGTATCGAAAGGGCTGCTCGAGAAGTGCGGCGGGCTCGCCTATCTCGCGGAGATCGTCGAGGGCACGCCCGGCGCGAGCAACATCCTCGCCTACGCGCGCATCGTCCGCGAGCAGTCGACCCTGCGGGCGCTGATCGGTGCCGGACAGCGCATCGCCGACGCCGCGTTCAGCCCCGAGGGGCGGCGCAGCGACGAGCTGGTCGACTTCGCCGAGCAGGAGGTGTTCCGGATCGCCGAGGGGCGGCTGAAGGAAGGCGGCCCGCAGAAGGTGCCGGGCCTGCTGCAAGCCGCGGTGAGCCGGATCGAGCAGCTCTACGCGAGCCGCAGCCCCATCACCGGCCTACCCACCGGGTTCGACGACCTCGACAGGAAAACGGCCGGGCTGCAGCCGTCGGACCTGATCATCGTCGCGGGCCGCCCGTCCATGGGCAAGACTTCGTTCGCGCTGAACCTGGTCGAGCACGCCGTGATGCAGGGCGACGGCGCGGTGCTGTTCTTCAGCCTGGAGATGCCGGCCGAGCAGCTCGTGATGCGCCTCTTGTCGTCGCTCGGGCGCATCGATCAGACCCGCATGCGCACCGGCGACATGCACGAGGACGACTGGCCGCGTTTCACCGCCGCGGTGAGCATGCTGAGGGACAAGGAGCTCTACATCGACGACACCCCGGCGATCTCGCCGACCGAGCTGCGCAACCGCGCCCGGCGCGTCGCGCGGGAGACCGGCAAGCTCGCGCTGGTCGTGGTCGACTACCTGCAGCTCATGCGCGGCTCGGGCAACCCCGAGAACCGCACCAACGAGATCTCCGAGATCTCACGCTCGCTGAAAGCGATCGCCAAGGAGCTGAAGTGTCCGTTGATCGCCTTGTCGCAGCTCAACCGCAGCCTCGAGCAGCGCACCGACAAGCGGCCGGTGATGGCGGATCTGCGCGAATGCGTGACCGGAGATACGCTGGTGTGTCTGACGGACGGCCGCCGTGTGCCCATCCGCGAACTGGTCGGCCAGACGCCCGAGGTGTGGGCGATCGACGAGCGTCAGCGCCTCGTGAAGGCTCGAAGCGACCGCGTCTGGAAGGTCGGAAAGCGCCGGGTCCAGCGGATTCGTCTCGCGAGCGGCCGTTCAGTCCGGGCGACCGGAGATCACCGTCTGTTCTCGGCACGTGGATGGTCCCGGGTACGAGAGCTGAGTCAGGGCGATCGCGTGGCGCTAGTCCGACGGCTTCCCGAACCGGAGTCGGTGCACGAATGGCCGGACCTGCGCGTCACCGCACCGACGAGCGCACATCTGTCCGGCTATGCCGCGGTAGTCGCCAACACGGCCCTGCAGCCAGCGCCGGAATCGGCCCTGTTCTGGGACCGCATCGTCGCGATCGAGCCGGACGGTGAGGCGGACGTCTACGACCTGACGGTTCCGGGGCCGGCGAACTGGCTCGCGGACGGCATCGTCAGTCACAACTCGGGCGCGATCGAGCAGGACGCAGACGTGATCCTGTTCGTCTACCGCGACGAGGTCTACCACCCCGAGTCGCCCGACAAGGGCACGGCCGAGATCATCATCGGCAAGCAGCGCAACGGCCCGATCGGCAAGGTGCGGCTGGCGTTCATCGGCAACCTGACGAAGTTCGAGAACCTGGCGCCGGACCGCTACGATCAGATGCCGCGGTTCGAGTAGCGCCGTGGCGAAGAACAAGACGAAGACCGCCTACGTCTGCAACGAATGCGGTGCCGAGCACATGAAGTGGCAGGGCCAGTGCTCGGCCTGCAATGCGTGGAACTCCTTGTCACGCGTGAATCTCGGGCCGAGCAAGGGCGAGGCCGTCCTCGGCTTCGCCGGCGCACCGAGCGCGGTCCAGCGGCTCGCGGAGGTGCGGCCGGACGAGGCGGTGCGGCTCGACACGGGATTCGCCGAGCTCGATCGGGTGCTCGGCGGCGGTCTGGTGACGGGGTCGGTAGTGCTGATCGGGGGCGACCCGGGTGCCGGCAAGAGCACGCTGCTGCTGCAGGTCTGCACACGGCTCGCCGGGCAGCACGAGGTGCTGTACGTCACCGGCGAGGAATCGCTGCAGCAGCTCGCGCTGCGCGCCGAGCGGCTCGGCCTGCCGGGCGAGCGGCTGTCGGTTGCGTCGGAGACCCGCGGCGAGGCCATCGCAGGAATGATCGAGCGGCTGCGCCCCGCGGTGGTGGTGCTCGATTCGATCCAGGTGATGCAGCTCGACTCGGTGGACTCGACCCCGGGCAGCGTCACGCAGGTGCGGGAAACGGCGGCGTTCTTCACCCGGCTCGCGAAGCAGACGGGCGTCGCGGTGATCCTGGTCGGCCACGTGACCAAGGAAGGTAGCCTCGCCGGGCCGAAGGTGCTCGAGCACATGATCGACTGCTTCATGATGCTCGACAGCCCCGCGGGCAGCCGGTACCGGACGCTGCGCGGCATCAAGAACCGCTTCGGCGAGGTGAACGAGCTCGGCGTGTTCGCGATGACCGAGCAGGGCATGCGCGAGGTCGCGAATCCCTCGGCCATCTTCCTGACGCGGGGTGAGCAGAGCTCACCCGGCAGCGTCGTCACCGTGACATGGGAGGGCACGCGGCCGCTGCTCGTCGAGCTGCAGGCGCTGGTGGACGCCGTGCAGGGCGGCTATCCGAAGCGGGTGGCGGTCGGCCTCGAGGCACAGCGCCTGGCGATGCACCTCGCGGTGCTGCACCGTCACTGCGGCATCAAGGTGGCCGATCAGGACGTGTTCGCCAACGTGGTCGGCGGCGTGCGCATCACCGAGACCGCCGCCGACCTCGCCGCGCTGCTCGCGGTGCTGTCGTCGCTGCTGAACCGCACGCTGCCGCGGGATCTCATCGCGTTCGGCGAGCTCGGACTGACCGGCGAGGTGCGGCCGGTTGCGAACGGTCAGCAGCGGCTCGCGGAAGCGCGTAAGCACGGCTTTCGACAGGCGATCGTACCGTTCGCGAACCGGCCGAAGGAGCCGATACCGGGCATGGCGGTGCACGGGGTGAAGAGCCTGTCCGGCGCGCTCGAGGTCATCCGGACGCTCTGATCGATCGATGGCACGGCCATTGCACAAGGCTCTCCTGTGCCGATAACAGGAGACGTCACATGAATCTTCTCAAGCTGTTCACGATCGTGTTGTTCGCCGGCTCGGTCGGCGCATGCAACACGATGGAAGGTGCCGGCGAGGACATCGAAGCCGGCGGCGAGGCCGTCAGCGAGGGTGCTCGCGACGTGAAGGACGAGATCAACGACTGACCCGTCCCGGACGGCGCCGGGTCAGCGTACCGGCGCCTGTCCCACCAGCGAGCGCAGGCTGTCCGCGAACTCGAGCATGCGCTCCTTCAGCGTGCGCTTCACCTTCACGTCCACACCGCCGAACATCACCAGCCCCTCGATCACGATGCGCGGCGCGTCGGGGACGGGCGCGCGCGGCACCTTGTTGGCGGTGCCGCCCAGGATGTTGAACGTCTTCACCGTGACGTTGGCGCCCTCGGGAACGAACACGTCCACGCCGCCGAACATGCATAACACGCGTACGCGCACCACGGGGCTCGCAAAGCGTGCGTCGGTGAGGTCGATGTTGCTGCCGCCCATGACGGTGACGACCCGCAGCTCCCCCGGCACGACCCAGTCACCCGCTCGGTCGCTGCCGCCGAGGACGTCGACGATCCATTCGACTTCATCGGACTCGTCGGCATAGCGGAAGCCGAGCTCCTCGCGCTTCCGCTCCACGTAGCCGGCATCCACCTGCAGGTCGAGATCTGCGGTCAGAGCCAGCAGCTCTTCGTGGGCGGTGGCGTCGAAGGCCTGGTCGAGCCGGCGCTGGAACGCGTCGAGCGAAAGCCGGCCGTGGCCGTAGTTCATGATCAGCCGATCCACGGTCTGCTCCCGCAACGCATCCAGCGGCCGGTCCTTGGGATTCACGGGCATCTCTCCTCCCTCTTTCGCTGTGTCTCAACCGAGCGCCTTCGCGGCCGGCGGCGAGACCGACGCCACCAGCGCCAGCACCGCTTCCGGACCCACCGGCTTCACCAGATGCTCGTCGAACCCCGCCTCGAGCGTCCGGCGCCGGTCCGCTTCCTGACCCCAGCCGGTCAGCGCGGCCACCGTCAGCTTACGCCCCCACGGCTGCCGGCGCAGCCATCGGCACACCTCGATGCCGTCCATCTTCGGCAGGCCGAGGTCCAGCAGCACCACGTCCGGACGGAACGCCTCGGCCATCTCCACGGCGGCGGCCCCGTCGTGCGCGACGCGCGTTTCGTGACCGGCCATGTCGAGCAGCGTCGCCAGCGTGGCGGCCGTGTCGGGATTGTCCTCGACCACCAGCACGCGCCGCGGTGAACCCGCCGTCACCGGCCGCGGCTGCGCTCGGGCGGCGGGCGCTTCGGTCGCGGTCCCGGCCGGCAGCCGCACCAGGAACTCGCTGCCCTCGCCCGGCCCGGCGCTGAACGCTTCCACTGTGCCGCCGTGCAGTTCGACCAGGCGCTTCACCAGCGTGAGCCCGACGCCGAGACCACCCTGGACGTTGTGGTGATCCTTGATCTGCGTGAACATCTCGAAGATCGCGTGGAGCTGATCCGGCGGTATGCCGGCGCCGGTGTCGCTCACCCGCAGCAGAATGTCGGGCCCCTGCTCCTCCACCGTCACGGCGATGCGGCCTCTGCTCGGCGTGTAGCGGACCGCATTGCTCAGCAGGTTGCTGACGATCTGAGCGAGGCGCACCGGATCGCCCTGCAGCGTGACCGGATGCGGCGGCAGATCGAGATTCAGATCGAGCGCCTTCTCTTCGAGCTGGGCGCGCTGCACGTCGAGTGCCTGCTCGACGACCGCGTTCAGGTCCACGGTCGAGCGGCGCAGCTCCAGCCGGTCGCGGGTGATCCGGCTGACGTCCAGCAGATCGTCCACCAGGCGCACCATGTGCCGCGTCTGGCGATCGATGATTTCGCGGGCACGGACGATCTTTGCCGCGTCGTCGCCGGCCACGTTCAGGACTTCCAGCGCGTTGCGGATCGGCGCCAGCGGGTTGCGCAGCTCGTGTGCGAGTGTCGCGAGGAACTCGTCCTTGCGCCGGTCGGCCGCCACCAGCTCCTGCTCGAGCAGGCGCTGCTCGGTGATGTCGGTGTTGGTACCGAACCAGCGCACGACGCGGCCGTTCTCGTCCCGGATCGGCGTCGCCCGGGTGAGGAACCATCGCCAGCGCCCGTCGCGGCCGAGCAGCGGAAACGTGTCCTCCCAGGGCTCGCCGCTCGCGACGCATTTCCGGAACCGCGCCATGATGCCGTCCACCAGTTCGGGGTCGTGGAATCGGCGCCAATCTCCGTGGCGCATCTCGTCGACGGTCGCTCCGGTGTAGTCGTACCAGCGGCGGTTGTACCAGGTTGCGTTGCCGTGCTCGTCACAGGTCCAGGCGAATTGGTCGATGTTGTCGGCCAGCTCCCGGAAGCGCTCCTCGGAGAAGCGTAGCGCCGCTTCGGCGCGCTTGCGTTCGGTGATGTCGCGCGCGATCTTCGAAGCACCGATCACGTTGCCGCGCTCGTCGACGATCGGCGAAACGGACAGCGAGATGTGCAGCCGCCGGCCGGTCCTGGTGAGGCGCACGGTGTCGAAGTGACGAACGCGCTCGCCGCGGGCCAGACGGCCGAGGATTTCCAGTTCCTGCTGCCACAGCTCCGGCGGCACGATCAGCCGGATCGAGCGCCCGATGACTTCCTCCGCGCTGTAGCCGAACAGCCGCTCGGCTCCCGGGTTCCACGAGCGCACGGTGCCCTGGAGGTCCTTGCTGATGATGGCGTCGTCCGACGCCTCGATGATCGCGGCCAGCGCGCCCCGATCTTCGGCCGCCCGGCGCCGCTCGGCGAGCTCGGCGCCGCGGGAGCTGTGCTCGCGCGCGCGTGAGCGCCAGGTGACCTCGCCGAGCCCGATCACAAGCGCGCAGAACACCGCGTAGGTGGCGAGCAGCATCCAGCCGGGACCGTCGATCGGGCCGAGCCGTCCGCCACCGCCGAGGAACAGCAGGTCGGCGGCGACGTAGCCGATCACCGCCACGGCGGCGCCGGCCCGGGTTCCGCCGCGCCATACCGCCACCGTCACCGCCGCGGGCAGCAGCATCAGCACGAGACCGTCGCCGAGCAGCGGATGCAGCAGCCAGGACACGGCGATCGCGGCAACCGTGGCGGCAGCCACGGGCAGGCGGGATCGACGCGTAAAGAGCCCTTCCGGCATCTCAGCAGTCCCCGGGCGGATCGCTGCATTGTAGTCGAAGGGCTGCGGGTGGGTTCATTCGATCCAGACGGGTGCGGATTCGATGGCCGGCGTTCGGCGCGCCGTGGTCGTCGGCGCCTCGATTGTAGCGCCCGCCGGAGCCGAAAGGCAGCGGCATTGACGCCGCGCGGGACCATCGGGCACCGTCGCCGCAACTGGGGAGCGAGCATGCTGACCTTCAAAGGACCTCTACTGACCCGCCCGGACGATGCGCTCGAGCTCGTGTCCGCCGCTGCGGCCGCCGGCGTCGATGCGATAGCGGTTCCCGTCGAGCGACTCGATCCCCGCTTCTTCGAGCTCCGCAACGGGTTCGCCGGCGAATTCCTGCAGAAGCTGGTGAACTACGGTCTGCGCGTCGTGGTGGTGGGTGACATATCGGCCCACGTCGCGCGCAGCCGCGCGCTCGCGGATTTCGTGCGCGAGAGCAACCGGGGCCGGCAGATCCGCTTCGTGTCGGATCCGGCGGAGATCGAGTAGGGCTCGTTACTCCCCGAGCGCCGCCGCGGAGGGCTTCGCGCCGCCGAGCACGAGGCGCTCCATCAGCACGTCGTGCAGGCGCGCATCCGCGTCGGCGCAGTACACGGCTTCGGTGCTCACCGCCACCCGCGGCGGTCGTTCCGCGGGCACGCCGACCACCACCGACAGCGGACTGAGCAGCCGGAGCGGCCCGCGCGTCGGTGCGACCCAGGTCGGCGTCCGGGCGCACCGGAAGCGATCCGGGTGGAGCACCCAACCCGCCGCGACCAGGTCGAAGGGATGGAACGCCGGCATTCCCACGGCATCGTTCCAGAACGCGAGCCAGTCCCGGGCGCGGTCGGCGACCCACGCGGCGGCGCCGCCCGCGAGTACCAGCCGGTTCAGATCAGCGGCGCTGATCGCGACGCTGCGGCCCGCGTCGTAGCCGACCAGCGTGACCGGCCGCCCGAGCGACAGCACCGCCCGGACGGCTGCCGGGTCAGCGCGGACGTTGAAGTCGGTGAACACCGGGCCGTGACCGAACAGGTTGCCCCTGCCGGACGCTTCCGACGGGTGGAACAGATGGCCGCGGCGATGGCCGAACACGGCCACCAGACGGGTGAGGTTGGCGGCGAGCGCCGGGTGCCCCTCCAGTGCCCCGGCCACGTTGGTCAGCGGTCCGAGCGCCACCACCGTCAACGGCCCTTCCGCCAGTGCCTGGCGCAGCGCCCGGACCGCGGGAGCGGTGCCGGCCGAACCGGCCTCCGTGCCGCGGTACAGAGGCGGCGCGGTCCCGGTGGCGGACCACTCCCGGAGCAGCAACGCGAGGGTCCGGTGAGTGATCGCGAGCGGCGCGTTGCCGGCCGTGCTCGATACGCCGACCACGTCGTCATCGCGCGCCGCGAGCAGCGCCAGCACGGCCAGACAATCGTCACTGTCGGTACGGCGGCCGGCGCCGCAAGCGGCGTCGCTGTCGATCCAGAGCCGCGGCGCCAGTGCCGCCGGCGGGCCGCCGGGCACCAGCGGCAGCGCGGGAACGGACGGCCGGCCGGTGCGCCAGGCGTCAACCGGCGCCGCGAGTCCCCCGACCGCGAGGCCTGCGAGCACACACAGCAGTGCCGCCAGGCGTGCCGCCCCGCGCCGCCATCCGGCTGGCCCGCAGCCGAGCGGCGTCATCGTTGCCCGTTGGCCGGGGGCCGGCGCAGCACCAGTGCGTAGAAGCGGTGCAGCACCGGGCTCGGCCAGTCCTCCAGCCGCTGTTCCACCACGAAGCCGGCGGCGCGGGCTTCCGCCTCCACCGTCTCCGGGTCGATCCCGTGTCCGGTGCGGTCCGGCGGCAGACCCTTCGGCATCCACGGCTTCAGCCAGAACGTCGGCCGGAAGTCGATGACCAGCAGCCGCCCGCCCGGGCGGAGCGCCGCGAACAGATCATCGAGCGTTGCATCGGGCGCCGTCAGGTGATGGTAGACGCCGCGCATCAGCGCGCCGTCGCAGCAGGCGGGCGGCAGGCCGGAGCGGTCCGCCGTCGCCTGCAGCGCGCGCACGTTGTCGAGACCCGAGCGCCGCGCCCGGCGGGCGATGGCCGCCACCTTGTCGGGCTCGATCTCGGTGGCGAAGATCTGGCCGCTGGGACCGAGCCGACGGGCCAGCTCCACCGTAAGCTTGCCGGAGCCGGCGCCGACGTCGGCCACCGTGGCGTTCGGCGGCAACGCGAGCTGCCGCGCGATCAGCGTGGCCTCGCGCTGGCCCCGCGGGGTTCCGACGAAGGCCAGCAGTGCCATTGCAATGCCGCTGAATGTGATCAGTGTGAGAGGAATGCTCATGCTTCGATCTCCCAGTGACGGCGGCAGCCTACCGGGCGTTCGTTGCCTGACGATGAGAGCGTGTGACGGCGCCGCCATCGTCACGGCCATTTGTCGACCGATCGTTGCGGCGCGCGGTTCCGGCAACATTTCGTCACGAACACGGCGCGGCGGCACACGCCGCGCCCGAGCCGGCGTGCCTACAATGGCGTCATGACCGACTCCCCGCATCTGCTGATCGTCGACGACGATGCGGATCTGCGCGATCTGCTGATCGGCTTCCTCGGCCGGCACGGGTTCCGGGTACACGGTGCAGCCGACGGCCGCGGCATGTTCGATGCGCTCGACGCCTGGCGCATCGACCTGGTGGTGCTGGATCTGATGCTTCCCGGAGAAGACGGCCTGTCGCTCTGCCGGCGTCTGCGGCAGGTCTCGGACGTGCCGGTGATCATGCTGACGGCGATGGGCGAGCCCACCGATCGCGTGGTGGGTCTCGAGCTCGGTGCCGACGACTACGTGCCGAAACCGTGTCAGCCGCGGGAACTGCTCGCGCGGATCCGCGCGGTGCTGCGGCGCCGGCCGCGCAGCACCGAGTTGCCGGCCCGCGCCACCGCCTGGCGGTTCGGCGGCTACCGGCTCGACCTGCTCGCCCGCCGGTTGACCGATGCCGACGGCCGCGTGATCGACCTGACCAGCGGCGAGTTCGAGCTGCTGAGAGTGCTCGTCGAGCGGCCGCAGCGGGTGCTCTCGCGTGAGAATCTGCTCGACCTGACCCGGGGCCGCGAGGCGGCGCCGTTCGATCGCAGCATCGACTCGCAGATCAGCCGGCTGCGCCGCAAGATCGAGCCGGATCCGGCACGCCCGTGCTGGATCAAGACCGTGCGTAACGCCGGCTACGTGTTCACCGGCCAACCCGAGCCGGAGGGGGCCGCCGGTGCTGGATAGCCTGCGCGCCCGCACGTCGATCGCGTTGACGTTCGGGCTGCTCGCGGTGCTGGTGGTGGGCGTGCTGATCGCCGGCTGGACCGCCTCGCGCGGGGGCGCCGACATGCGTGCCGAGTTCGAGGGCGCGCTGGTGGCGCTGGCGGCTACCGCGAGCACGCTGCCGCCGGAAGCACGGCCCGGCCTGCGGAAGCCGGCGGCGACGGCCGGCCTGACGCTGCGGGCGGCGACGCCGCAGGCGTTGGTGACGGACGTCTACACCGAGGCGATGGCCGAGCGGTTGCGGCGCGACCTCGCGCCGCTCGGAATCGCCGTGCGCGCCGCGGGTCACGTCATCCCGCCGGGAGAGTCGGCGCCCGGCCTGTGGGGACACTTCGGCGACATCGTGGTACGCGTGGAGCTGCCGGATGGCGAGGTGCTCGAGTTCGCGCGCGCCGGCCACTGGTCGCTTCCGGGATTCATGCTCCAGGCCATGCCGGTGGTTCTCACCGTCGGGGCCGGCCTGACGCTGCTCTCGGTCTGGGTGGCGCGGCGCGTCAGCGCGCCGCTCGAGCACTTCGCCGACGCGGCGGAGCGGCTCGGCCGCGACGTGCGCGCGCCGCCGCTCGAGGAACGCGGTCCGCGGGAGCTGCGCCGCGCCGCGGCGGTGCTGAACCGCACGCAGCAGCGCATCCGACGCCTGCTCGACGACCGCACGCAGATGCTGGCTGCGATCGCGCACGACCTGCGCACGCCGATCATGCGGCTGTACCTGCGCGCGGAGATGCTGCCGGAGCCGGAACAGCAGGCCCGGATGCAGCGGGACCTCGCCGAGATGGAGGAGATGATCGACGCCGCGCTCACCCTCGCTCGGGAAGAGACCGTGGTGGAACCGCGGGAGACGGTCGATCTCGGGGCGCTGCTCGAGGATCTCGTCCGGGAACGCGCGGACGCCGGCGCCCCGGTGAGCCTGCACGCGGGAGAGCCGGTGCTCGTTCAGGGCCGCCCGGGGGCGCTCCGGCGCGCGTTCGCGAACCTGATCGACAACGCGGTGCGCTACGGCGGCGACGCGGAGCTGCGCTGGACCGCGCACGGTGACCGGGTGGAAGTCACCATCGACGACCGGGGCCCCGGGATTCCGGAAGCCGAGCTCGAGCGCGTGTTCGCGCCGTTCTACCGGCTCGAGCCGTCGCGCAGCCGCGAGAGCGGCGGCACCGGGCTCGGCCTGACATTGGCGCGCACGGTCGTGCGGGGCCACGGCGGCGACGTGGTGCTCGAGAACCGTCCGTGCGGCGGCCTGCGTCAGATCGTGCGGCTGCCGCTCGGCGCGGCCCGCTGAGGCGTCAGCGGATCACCGGCTTGTAGCGCATCCGGTGCGGCGTGGTGTCGATGCCCGCCTCCGCGAGCCGCTTCTTGTGGTCCGCCTCGTAGTCGCTGAAGTTGCCGGCGAACCACTCGACGTGGGAGTCGCCCTCGAACGCGAGGATGTGGGTCGCGACCCGGTCGAGGAACCAGCGGTCGTGGGAGATCACCAGCACCGTGCCCGGGAAGTTCAGCAGCGCTTCCTCGAGCGCCCGCAGCGTCTCCACGTCGAGGTCGTTGGTCGGCTCGTCGAGCAGCAGCACGTTGGCGCCGCGGCGCAGCAGCTTCGCGAGGTGCACGCGGTTGCGCTCGCCGCCGGACAGATCGGCGACGCGCTTCTGCTGATCCGCCCCCTTGAAGTTGAAGCGCGAGACGTAGCCGCGCGAGGCGATCTCGTACTTGCCGACCCGGATCACGTCCTGACCGTCGGAGATCTCTTCCCAGACGGTCTTGCTGCCGTCCAGGGAATCGCGGCTCTGGTCGACGTAGGCCAGGTCGACGGTGTCGCCGAGCTCGATCTCGCCGCTGTCCGGCTGCTCCTGGCCGGTGATCATCCGGAAGAACGTGGTCTTGCCGGCGCCGTTGCCGCCGATAATGCCAACGATCGCGCCGCGCGGGATGCTGCAGGTGAGATCGTCGATCAGCAGCCTGTCGCCGTACCCCTTGGAGACGCCGCGCACCTCGATCACCTTCTCGCCGAGACGCTCGCCCGGCGGAATGTAGAGCTCGGCGGTTTCGTTGCGGGCCTGGAATTCCTTCGACTGCAGCTCTTCGAACCGCGCGAGCCGGGCCTTGCTCTTGGCCTGGCGGCCCTTCGGGTTCGCCCGCACCCACTCGAGCTCGGCCTTGATCGCGCGCTGACGGGCTCGCTCTTGCGCGGCTTCCTGCTCGAGGCGCTTTTCCTTCTGCTCGAGCCACGCGCTGTAGTTGCCTTCGAACGGAATCCCGCGGCCCCGGTCGAGCTCGAGGATCCAGCCCGCGACGTTGTCGAGGAAGTAGCGGTCGTGGGTCACCGCCACGACGGTACCGGGAAACTCGGCGAGAAAGCGCTCGAGCCAGGCGACGCTTTCCGCGTCGAGGTGGTTGGTGGGCTCGTCGAGCAGCAGCATGTCGGGGTTCGACAGCAGCAGTGAGCACAGCGCCACGCGGCGGCGCTCGCCGCCCGAGAGCTTCGCCACCGGCGCGTCCCACGGCGGCAGCCGCAACGCGTCCGCGGCGATCTCGAGCTGACGGTCCACGTCCCAGCCGTTCACCGCGTCGATCTTCGTCTGCAGCTCGCCCTGCTTCTCGAGCAGCGCGTTCATCTCGTCGTCGCTCATCGGCTCGGCGAACTTCTCGGAGATCGCGTTGAACTCCGCGAGCAGCGCCATCGTCTCCGCGACGCCCTTCTCGACGTTGCCGCGCACGTCGAGGCCGTCGTCGAGACGCGGCTCCTGCGGCAGGTAGCCGATGCGGATGCCCTTCTGCGGCCGCGCTTCACCCTCGAACTCGGTGTCTTCGCCGGCCATGATCCGCAGCAGCGAGGATTTCCCGGCACCGTTCAGCCCGAGCACGCCGATCTTGGCGCCGGGAAAGAACGACAGCCAGATGTTCTCGAGAATGGTGCGCTTGGGCGGAACCACCTTGGTCACGCCCTGCATCGTGAATACGTACTGCGCCACGGCCGAAGCGACCTCGTCGGTTTCAGGGACGGCGCACGCTACAGCGCCTCGAGTGGGTTATCAATCCCCGACCGGCCGCGCCAGCCTTCCACCCGTTCCCGTCACTGCGCCGGCTGCCGCCCCCGTAGGAGCGATCTCCAGACCGCGATCGGACGAGCGCTCTACCGCGCTGCCGTTCGTAAAGACACCGGCCTCTCGGCGCGCCGCGAGCGCTGCCAGGATTTCCCGATGCCGCACCCGGTCGAGCCCGTAGCGCTTCAGGCACCAGAGGCCGGGCAGCGCCAGCAGCACCGAGATCGGGCCGTAGATCAGCCCGAGCGAGACCAGCGTGTCCCACGGCACGTCGGCGGCCGTGCGCACCGTGGGGCCGGTCGGCCACGAGATCAGGTCCAGCACCGCGCCGCCGAACAGCGAGCCGAGCGCGGCGGAGCTCTTGTTCGAGAACGAGAACGCGCCGAAGAAGATGCCTTCCTGACGGCGGCCGGTGTGCAGCTCGTGCTCGTCGGCGACGTCGGCCAGCATCGTGCCGAGGCCGACCAGGAGCTGCGCGATTCCGAACGCGCCGAGCATCCCGAACGCGATCACCGCGACCAGCAGCCCGGGCGTGCCCGGCCCCGGCAGCCAGCCGGCCAGCAGCAGCGGCACCGGCAGGCAGTGTGCGGTGAGCCAGATCGCGGTGCCGGCGAGCACGCCCTCCTTCTTGTCGAAAATGGTGTAGAACCAGCGCGCCGACAGGTAGCCGAGCATCGAGCCGAGCGGCCCCGCGATCAGCACCGCGGCGATCGCCAGCGCGCCGAACGCCCAGAAGAACGTCAGCATGTACATGTTCAGCGCGCCGGCCGCGCCGAAGGCGACGATGATGATCACGAAACCGATGATCACCCAGCGGAACGAGCGGTTCTGTAGCGCCTCCACGGTGTCGGCAAGCAGGCCCCGGAAGCTGAAGCGGTCGTCCGGGTGGGCGGTGGGCAGGTACGGAAGCCGATCCTGCGTGCCCCAGGCCGAGTACAGCACGGTCAGCGTCATCGCCAGCGCGAGCCAGCCGCTGAACGGGCCGTAGGCGCTCGGATTGAGCTGACCGTTCGGATACGCCTCGCTCGGGACGAAGTAGACGAAGAAGCCCAGGGTGAACACGCCGATGAAGGCGATGGCGCCGAAGAAGTGCCGCATTGCCACCAGCACCGTGCGCTCGTGGTAATCCTGGCTGAGCTCCGCGCCGAGGGCCGAGTGGGGCACGTGATAGAGCGTCATGGCGCCGCGGCAGAACACGGTCATCGCGAGCAGCCAGCCGAACAGCGGCCAGTCGCCGGTGACCGGCGGGTTGAACAGCAGGTAGAAGCCGACCCCGAGCGGGATCGCGGAGGCGTACATGAACGGGTGACGGCGGCCGAGCCGGGAGCGCCAGCTGTCGGAAAGGCTGCCCGCGAGCGGATCGGTGACCGCGTCGAACACCAGCGAGATCGCGAGCGCGATGCCGCACAGCGTGCCGGGTACGCCCAGAACCTGGTTGTAATAGAACAGCAGAAACAGCAGGAAGACCGCCGCCTGCACGCCTTCGCCGATCTGGCCGATGCCGAACGCGAGCTTCGTGCGCGTGCGGAGCGGCGGAACCCGAGGTGTCATCGACACCGTTCTCCCCGGTGGTTCGGTACCGACGATGGTATGTCAGCGCCGGCCGGGCGGCCATGAGATTTGAAACGGGTATCAAATCGCCGGCGCGTTTGACAACGCCGCCGGGCGGGCTCTAGCCTCAGCGCCTCGCTCCGGCGCCCGGGTGGATACGACCATCGACACCAGCACGCAGTTTCCCGCACTGGCGGCCGCCGATCCGGACATGGCGGCGCTGATCGCCGCCGAGGCCGAGCGGCAGGCGCGCAAGATCCGGCTGATCCCGTCGGAGAACTACGTTTCCGCCGCGGTGCTCGAGGCCACGGGCTCGGTGCTCACCAACAAATACTCCGAAGGCTACGCCGGCCGCCGCTACTACGAGGGGAACCAGGTCATCGATCAGGTGGAAGCGCTAGCGGTGGAGCGGGCCAAGTCGCTGTTCGGTGTCGACCACGCGAATGTGCAGCCCTACTCCGGCTCGCCGGCCAACCTCGCCGTGTACTTCGCGTTCACCCAGCCGGGCGACACCGTGATGGGGATGGCGCTGCCGATGGGGGGCCATCTGACCCACGGCGCGGCCCCGACGCTGTCCGGCAAGTGGCTGAATCCGGTGCAGTACGGCGTGCGTCAGGACACCGGCCGGGTCGACCTCGACGAGGTCCGGGATCTCGCCCGGGCGCACCGGCCGAAGCTGATCTTCTGCGGCGGCACCGCGATCCCCCGCACGATCGATTTCGCCGGCTTCGCGTCGATCGCCGAAGAGGTCGGCGCGATCCTGGTGGCCGACATCGCGCACATCGCCGGCCTGATCGCGGGCGGCGCGCATCCGTCGCCCGTCGGGCATGCGCCGGTGATCAGCACCACGACCCACAAGACGCTGCGCGGCCCGCGCGGCGCGATGCTGATGTCGGACGCAGGCCACGCCGACGCGCTCGACCGGGCGGTGTTCCCGGGCCTGCAGGGCGGCCCGCACAACCACACCACCGCCGCGATCGCGGTGGCGTTGAAGGAAGCGGCCACGCCGGCGTTCCGCGACTACGCGGCCGCCGTGGTGGCGAACGCGCGGGTGCTCGGCGAGGAGCTCGCCGCGCGCGGCTTCGACCTGGTCTCGGGCGGTACCGACAACCATCTGCTGCTGGTCGACCTGACCGGCAAGGGCATCCCGGGCAAGAAGGCGGCGCAGGCGCTCGACCGGGCCGGGCTGGTGCTGAACTACAACACCGTGCCGTTCGATCCGCGCAAACCCTTCAACCCCTCCGGGATCCGGCTCGGCACGCCGGCGGTCACGAGCCGCGGCATGGGCACCGACGAGATGCGCCGGATCGCCGAGTGGATCGATCGCGGCGTCACGGCCGCTGTGCGCGGCGACGAAGAAGCGCTCGCACGGATCCTCGGCGAGGTGACGGAGCTGACGGCCGCGTTTCCGGCGCCCGGCATCCGCGGGTAACGTCCCGCAGCGCACCGGCCGTGGGCTACAATGGCGCGTTTCAACCGCCAGAAACCCACGGACCACGGATGTTTTCACCAGATCAACGTATCGCCGGCTTCGACGACGAGCTCGCGGCCGCCATCGCCGCCGAAGACCGCCGCCAGGAAGAGCACATCGAGCTGATCGCCTCGGAGAATTACGCGAGCCCCCGGGTGCTCGAGGCGCAGGGCAGCGTGTTGACCAACAAATACGCGGAGGGCTATCCGCACAAGCGCTACTACGGCGGCTGCGAGCACGTCGACCAGGTGGAGGTGCTGGCGATCGAGCGCGCGAAGGCGCTGTTCGGTGCCCACTACGCGAACGTGCAGCCGCATTCCGGCTCGCAGGCCAACGCCGCCGCGTACCTGGCGCTCGTCTCCCCGGGCGACACCATCCTCGGCATGAGCCTCGACGCCGGCGGGCACCTCACCCACGGTGCGAAGCCGAACTTCTCCGGGCGCGTCTACAACGCGGTGCAGTACGGGCTGAACCCGGCAACCGGCGAGGTGGACTACGACGAGGTCGAGCGGCTCGCGCGTGAGCACCGGCCGAAGCTGATCGTCGCCGGCTTCTCGGCCTATTCCCGGGTGCTCGACTGGCAGCGCTTCCGCGACATCGCCGACGCGGTCGGCGCGTACCTGCTGGTGGACATGGCGCACGTGGCGGGCCTCGTGGCCGCGGGCCTGTACCCGAACCCCGTGCCGTTCGCCGACGTCACCACCTCCACGACGCACAAGACGCTGCGCGGACCGCGCGGCGGGCTGATCCTCGCCCGCGAGAATCCGGAGATCGAGAAGAAGCTGAACTCGGCGCTGTTCCCGGGCACCCAGGGCGGGCCGCTGATGCACGTGATCGCCGCCAAGGCCGTCTGTTTCAAGGAGGCGGCGAGCGAGGCGTTCCGGGCCTACCAGCGCCAGGTGGTGGCGAACGCGCGTACGATGGCGGAAGGCTTTCAGGCGCGCGGCTACAAGGTCGTCTCCGGCGGCACCGACAACCATCTGTTCCTGCTCGACCTGATCGACAAGGACATCACCGGCAAGGACGCGGACGCGGCGCTCGGCCGGGCCAACATCACCGTGAACAAGAACGCGGTGCCGAACGATCCGCGTTCGCCGTTCGTGACGAGCGGCCTGCGCATCGGCACGCCCGCGGTCACCACGCGCGGGTTCCGCGAGGCCGAATGCGAGACGCTGACGGGCTGGATGTGCGACGTGCTGGACGACATCCGCAACGACAACATGATCGAGACGGTGCGCCGGCGGGTGCTCGAGCTGTGCCAGGCGTTTCCGGTGTACGGTAACGCGGCCTGAGTTTCGTGCCATGCACTGCCCGTTCTGCGGCGCGGACGACACCAAGGTCATCGACTCGCGGCTGGTGGCCGACGGCAGCTCGGTGCGCCGCCGGCGGGAGTGCCAGAGCTGCAGCGAGCGCTTCACCACGTTCGAGACCGCGGAGCTGGTGATGCCGCGGGTGGTCAAGCGGGACGGCACGCGGGAACCGTTCGACGAGGACAAGCTGCGGCGCGGCATGACGCGGGCGCTCGAGAAGCGTCCGGTTTCGGTCGAGGAAGTGGAGCGCGCGATCAGCCGCATCATGCACAACCTGCGCTCCACCGGCGAACGGGAGCTGCCGTCGCTCGCGGTCGGTGAGGAGGTGATGCGCGAGCTGCGCCGGATGGACGGTGTCGCCTACGTGCGCTTCGCCTCGGTGTACCGCGATTTCCAGGACGTCTCGGAGTTCGAGAAGGAAATCCGCAGTCTGACGAGCGACGCCGACCGGGACACGCCATGAGCGTCGAGATCGACCTGCTGTTCCTGCGGGCGGCGATCGAGCTCGCCGAGCAGGGGCTCTACAGCACCACGCCGAATCCGCGGGTCGGCTGCCTGATCGTCCGCGACGGGCGGGTACTCGGGCGCGGGGCGCACCGGCGCGCCGGAGAACCTCACGCCGAAATCCATGCGCTCGCCGAGGCCGGCGGGGACGCTGCCGGCGCCACCGTCTACGTGAGCCTCGAGCCCTGCGCGCACACCGGGCGCACGCCGCCGTGCACCGATGCGCTGATCGCCGCCAAGGTCCGCCGGGTGGTGGCCGCGCTCGGCGATCCGAATCCGCTGGTAGCCGGCAGCGGCTTCAGCCGCCTCGAGCAGGCGGGCATCCGCACCGAGCTGATCGAGCTGCCGGAGGCGGCGGCGCTGAACGCCGGGTTCCTGAAGCGCCACCAGCAGGGCCGGCCGTTCGTGCGGCTCAAGATCGCGCAGTCGCTCGACGGCCGCACCGCGATGGCCTCGGGCGAGAGCCGTTGGATCACCGGTGCGGCCGCGCGGGCCGACGTGCAGTACTGGCGGGCGCGAAGCTGCGCGGTGATCACCGGCAGCGGTACCGTGCTCGCCGACGATCCGCGGCTCGACGTGCGCGATGCCCGCTACGCGGTCGACGGACGGATCCGCCAGCCGCTGCGTGTGATCCTCGACAGTCGCCTGCGGGTTCCAGCCGACGCGGCGGTGCTGCGCGCCGAAGGCCCCGTGCTGCTCGTTCACGGCGCGGGCGCGCGGCCGTCCGTACCGGACGTCGAACACCTGCTCTGCGGCGACGAGCGCGTCGACCTCGAGCGCCTGCTGCAGGCGCTCGCCGCCCGCGGCTGCAACGAGGTGCTGGTGGAAGCGGGCCCGCGGCTCGCGGGCGCGGTCATCGCCGCGGGGCTCTGGGACGAGCTGCTGCTCTACGTGGCACCGAAGCTGCTCGGCAGCAGCGCACGGCCGATGGCGCAGCTTCCGATCGCCGAGCTCGAGGACGCGGTTCGCGCGACGCTCGACGAGTGCATCGTCGTCGGCGAAGACCTGCGCCTGCGTTTCACGCCCGATCTGCGCGCCTGATTCCCGGACGAGCCGCGACTCGCTCGATCCGACACGTTGTTTCTGCGCCGTGCATTGGCGAAGATGCGGACAGGCCGCGGCAGGGGAAAAGTCATGACCAGCACCAGGAAGCTGTGGGGCGCGCTCGCGGCGCTGCTCGTCGTTTCGTTCGGTCTCTTGTTGTGGAGCGGCGTCCGGATCAACGAGAGCAAGCCGCCGGTGCCCGAGCGGGTGGTGACAGAAGCCGGCGACGTCGTCTTCACGCGGGAGGAGATCGAGCGCGGTCGCCAGGTCTGGCAATCCGCGGGCGGTATGCAGCTCGGCTCGATCTGGGGCCACGGCGGCTACGTGGCGCCGGACTGGAGCGCGGACTGGCTGCACCGCGAGCTCGTCACGCTGCTGGACATCTGGGCGCGGGACGAATTCGGCGTCGAGGGCTTCGAGGCGCTCACGCCCGAGCAGCAGGCCGGGCTCGAGACGCGGCTGCGCGGGCAGATGCGCGAGAACACCTACGATCCCGAGACCGGCACGATCACCATCAGCGACGAGCGGGCGGAAGCGATCGCCGCGGTGGCGCAGCACTACCAGAGCCTGTTCGGCAACGACCCCGACACCGCCGAGCTGCGCGAGGCCTACGCGATGAAGAACGGCACGGTGCCCGATCCCGAGCACCGGCGGCTGATGACCGCGTTCTTCTGGTGGACCGCCTGGGCCGCCACCACGAACCGGCCGGGCGACGACATCACCTACACCAACAACTGGCCGAGCGAGCCGCTGGTGGACAACCGTCCGCCGCCGAGCACGTTCCTCTGGTCCGCGTTCAGCGTCACGTTCCTGCTGGCCGGCATCGGCCTGCTCGGCTGGCACTACGCGGTCACCCACGGCCGCGACGAGGGGCACCGGCTGCCCGAGTTCGATCCGATGCGGCACATCCGGCCGACCCCGTCGATGCTGGCGACCGCGAAGTACTTCTGGGTGCTGCTGGGGCTGTTCCTGGTGCAGGTGCTGCTCGGTGCGATGACCGCGCACTACCAGGTGGAAGGCCAGCTCGTGTACGGCTACGAGATGGCCGAGGTGCTGCCCTACTCCATCACCCGCACCTGGCACACGCAGCTCGCGGTGCTGTGGATCGCGGTGGCCTGGCTCGGCACGGGTCTGTACATCGCGCCGGCGGTATCCGGCTACGAGCCGCCGTATCAGCGCCTGGGGGTCAATTTCCTGTGGATCTCGCTGATCGTGATCGTGGTCGGCTCGTTCGCCGGGCAGTGGCTCGCAGTGATGCAGAGCCTGGGGCTCGAGAGGAACTTCTGGTTCGGCCATCAGGGTTGGGAGTACGCCGACATGGGCCGCTTCTGGCAGTGGTACCTGTTCGTCGGCCTGATGCTGTGGCTCGTGCTGGTGGCACGGGCGCTGCGCCCGGCGCTCGAGGGGCAATCCGAGCAGAAGCACATCGTCGGTCTGCTGTTCCTCTCGACGGCGGCCATCGGCCTGTTCTTCGGCGCAGCGCTCTTGTGGAACGAGCACACGCACATTTCGATCGTCGAGTACTGGCGCTGGTGGCTCGTGCACCTGTGGGTGGAAGGCTTCTTCGAGGTGTTCGCGACGGCAGTGATCGCGTTCCTGTTCACCCGGCTCGGGCTGCTGCGTGTCGGCACCGCGACGGTGGCGGTGCTGTTCGCCACCATCGTGTTCATGGCCGGCGGCGTGATCGGCACGCTGCACCATTTGTATTTCGCGGGGTCTCCGATCCCCGTGCTGGCGCTCGGCGCGAGCTTCTCGGCGCTCGAGGTGGTGCCGCTCGCGTACATCGGCTTCGAGGCCTACCACCAGTGGTCGTTGGGCCGCGCGACGCCGTGGATGCGGCGCTACAAGTGGCCGGTGATGTTCTTCATCTCGGTGGCGTTCTGGAACCTCGTGGGTGCCGGTCTCTTCGGCTTCCTGATCAATCCGCCGCTGTCGCTGTACTACATGCAGGGGCTGAACCTGACGCCGCTGCACGGCCACACCGCGCTGTTCGGCGTCTACGGCATGCTCGGCATCGGCCTGGTGCTGTTCTGCCTGCGCGGCATGAAGCCGGATCTTGTCTGGCACGACGGCCTGCTGAAGTTCACGTTCTGGTGCCTGAACATCGGCCTCGCGCTGATGGCGCTGCTGACGCTGCTGCCGCTCGGCACGCTGCAGCTCTTCGCGTCGCTCGATCAGGGTTACTGGTATGCGCGCTCGGCGGAGTTCATGCAGCAGCCGCTGGTCGACATCCTGGTGTGGATGCGGGTGCCCGGTGACACGATCTTCGCGATCGGCGCGCTCGCGCTGGCCGCGTTCGTGATGGGCCTGTGGGTGTTCCCGCGCCGTGAGGGCGAATCGGTCGAAGTCGAAGGCGAGGAGCCCGGCCGCGCCGCCTCACGCTGAAGCGGCATGATCGAGTTCTATCCGGAGATCCGCCAGGTCCACATCGCCGCCGCCCTCGCCAGCGGGAGCCTGTTCCTGCTGCGGGGGCTGGCGGCGTTCGCCGGAGCGCCGCGGCCGCTCGCGGGCCTGCTGCGCTACCTCGCCTGGACCGCCGACATGGTGCTGCTCACCGCGGCGCTGATGCTGATGACGATCGTTCAGCAGTATCCGTTCGTGCATCACTGGCTCACGGTGAAGGTGGTCCTGCTCGTGGTGTACGTGGCGCTCGGTGTGCTGGCGTTCAGCGTGGTGCGTCGGCCGTCCCGCCGGCTCGCCTGCTGGCTCGCCGGCCTCGCGGTGTTCGGCTTCATCTACTCGGTCGCGCGTGCCCATCATCCGCTCGGGATCCTGCTGCGCCTCACCGGTTAGATCGGGGTAGAATGCACGTCCGCCTGCCGTACGCATCCTGCGGTACGTCATCCAACCGAAGAGAAGTTTCCATGGTTCACCAGACCGGCCACTGGGCGCGGCGCCGCTCGCGGAAAGCGGCCATGCAGGCCGTCTACCAGTGGCAGATGACCGGTTCGGACGTGGTGCCGCTCGAGCAGGAGTATCGCGCGGCCGGGGCACTCAAGAAGGCCGACGAGAGCTTCTTCAGCGCGCTGGTGCGCGGCGTGCTGCTGCGCACCGAAGAGCTCGACGCGCTGCTCGCGCCGGTGCTCGACCGGCCGGTCGAGCAGCTCGACCGGGTCGAGGCCGCGCTGCTGCGCCTCGGCGCGTTCGAGCTGAAGCACCGGATCGACGTGCCCTACCGGGTGGTGATCGACGAATACGTGGAGCTCGCGAAGACGTACGGCGCCGAGGAGAGCTACAAGTACATCAACGGGGTGCTCGACCGCCTGGCGGCCGAGCTGCGTCAGGCCGAGCGGGGCACGTGAACGAGTTCGAGCTGATCGACGTGATCGTGGCGGAGCTCGGCGACGCGGCCGGCGGCGACTGGGTACGCACCGGCCCCGGTGACGATGCCGCGGTGAGCGCCGCTCCGCCGGGCACGGAGCTCGTGTCCACCGTGGACGCGCTGGTGGCGGACGTGCATTTCCCGGCCACGGCCGGTGCCGAGCTGATCGGCTATCGCGCGCTGATGGTGAGCGTCTCGGACCTCGCCGCGATGGGCGCGGATCCGGGTTTCGCGCTGGTCGCGTTGTGCCTGCCGTCGGGGGATCCGGACTGGCTGCGCGCGCTCGCGCGCGGCATCGGACGGGCGGCACGGGTGAGCGGCGTCGCCATCGTCGGCGGCAACCTGGCGCGGGGGCCGCTCAGTATCGCCGTCAGCGCCCACGGCTTCGTGCCGGCGGGCCGGGCGCTGCTGCGGAGCGGCGCCCGGGCGGGTGACGACGTGTACGTCACCGGCAGCCTCGGCGGCGCCGCCGCGGCGCTCGCGCGCGGCGGGCTCGAGCGCTGCGCCGACGAGGAGGATCTGGACGATCTTTCGCGCCGCTACTTCCTGCCGACGGCCCGCATCAGCACGGGCCTCGCGCTGCGCGGCTTCGCCTCCAGTGCGATCGATCTCTCGGACGGGCTGCTGCAGGACCTCGGTCACGTCGGCCGCGCGAGCGGCGTCGGCTTCGATCTCGAGGCCGAGTGGGTGCCGGTCGCCGCCGGCGCCACGCTCGAGCAGGCGCTGACCGGCGGTGACGATTACGAGCTCGCGTTCACCGGCCGCGGGCCGTTGCCGCCGCTGCCCGTGCCGGCCCGGCGCATCGGCCGGGTCACCGCTGAGACCGGCGTGCGCCTCGACGGGCGGCCGGCCGCGGGCGGCTACCGGCATTTCGACGCGTGAGCCTGCCCGACGGCGAAATCGACGAAGGGGTTCCGCGGCTCGCGCGCAGCGCCTGGGCCAACCCGGCCGTGTTCCTGGTCACCGGCTTCGGCAGCGGCTACCTGGCGCCGGCACCGGGCACCTGGGGATCGCTCGTCGCGCTCGCGATCTGGTGGCTGCTGCTCGCGGAGTTGTCGTGGCAGTGGCAGCTGGCGGTGGTCGCGGCCACCGTGCTGCTCGGCACCGCGACGACCCATTACGTCAACCGCCGCTTCCGGGTGCACGACGATCCGCGAATCGTGATCGACGAGTTCGCGGGCCTCTGGCTTGCGCTGCTCGGCGCGCCCGCGACGCCGCTCGGCGCCGCAGTCGGTTTTCTGCTGTTCCGGGCGCTGGACATCGCCAAGGTCTGGCCCGCGAGCTGGGCGGACCGGCGCGTGTCCGGCGCGATCGGCGTGATGCTGGACGATCTGCTTGCCGGCGGTCTCGCGCTGGCCGTGCTGCAGTTGGCATATCGCCTCTTCGGCTGGCACGCGTCCGGCGCGACGCCCTAGACTCGGCGGATGCCCCGATCGCTGCGTCTGCTGCTCTGCTTCCCGCTGCTGTTCGGCTCAGCCGCCGCGGCCGGCGAAGCGGCCGCCCCGCCGGTGGAAGTGCTGGCGCTGTTCAAGGACCGCGCGCTGCTGCGCGACGCAACCGGCGAGCATCTGCTCAAGGAAGGTGAGACGTCGCCGCTCGGTGTGACGCTGGTCGAAGCGGACGCCACCGGCGCGCGCGTGCGGTATCGAGATCGGGTTCACGAGCTGACGCTCAGCCGCCACGTGTCGGGCCGCTTCGAGGCGGCCGAGCGCCAGCGGGTCTCGATCAACCCGGACGTACACGGCCAGTATCGCATCCGCGGCGCGATCAACGGCCAGTTCGTCAACTTCCTGGTGGATACCGGCGCGTCGGTGGTCGCAATGAGCCGCCGCCACGCGGCCACGCTCGGCATCGACCCGGCGAGCGGCCGGGAAGGCGCCGTGCAGACGGCTCAGGGCGTGATCCGCTCGCACTTCGTCAGCCTCGACGAGGTGACCGTCGGCAGCATCACCGCCCGCAACGTGCAGGCCGCGGTGATCGACGGCAACTACCCGGTCGAGATCCTGCTCGGCATGTCGTTCCTGCGCAACGTCGGCATGGAAGAGGCGGGCGGCGTGCTGACCTTGGTGCAGAAGCACTAGTGGTGCCGGCTAGAAGTCTCTCTCGACGGCCTGGCGCGCCAGCGCCGCGAGCAGGGAATCGGCGAGCCCTGCGCGCTCGAGGAATTTGAGCCCCTCCCCCAGCAGCCGCTCGGCGCGCTCGCGCGACGCCG
>DASVDC010000157.1:0-62488 GCA_036381275.1 Pseudomonadales bacterium
ATGCCGAACACCTCGCGCACGTTCACCGTGGTATCGGGCACCATGTCCGGCGAAAGTCCTGATTCCTCGTGTGCCACTGACTTTCTCTATGCTGCGGGCAAGCGCGCTATTGTAAGGAACCGCGCGGGGTGGTAACAGCGCACGCCCCGCGCAGAAGCCGTCTCCAGGCTGCTGTTCACCTCGAATCGCCGTCCGAAGACCGCTGCTACGCCAACTGTTGGTGAGTTGAGCCACACCGCCCCAGCCGACCCGCCTTCTGCCCAAGCCGAAAATTGCTCACCGATCAATGGGTTGTGTAGAAACCTGCGTTTGGCACGGTTTCTGAACCGGGCGCCTCGCCCGCGGCCGGATATCGCGCCCCTCCCGACGCAGTAAAGGCGCCCCTCGACCTCCGGTACGCGGGCACTCCAATCGTTCGGCCGCTGTGGGGAAGCGCTTGATCGACGTCTTCGCAAGACACCGGGTCGCCGGCAATCTGCTGATGGTGATGATGATCCTGATCGGCCTGTGGGCGATCCGGGTCATGCCCTCGCAGCTCGACCCGCCGGCAGACTTCCCGATCGTCTACGTCGACGTGGAGTGGATCGGCGCGAGCGCCGAAGACGTCGAGGCGCTGGTGACGATACCGATCGAGCAGCAGCTCCGCAGCGTCAACGGCGTCCGCGAGATCACCTCCCGCACCGACAACGGCTTCGCTTCCATCCGTGTCGAGTTCGAGTACGACGCCGACATGACCATCGGGCTCGACCAGGTGAAGCAGCGGGTTGCCAACATTCGCAATCTGCCGCCCGACATCGAGCCGCCCCAGGTGACGCGCTACATCGACCTCGAGCCGATCTCGGTGCTGCAGGTGAGCGGCGGCCGGGACGTGGCCGAGCTGATTCCGCTGGTTCGCAGCTTCGAGCGGCAGCTCATGGCGCGCGGCATCGAAGGCGTGCGCTACGACGGCCTGCCGCGGGAGGAGATCGCGCTGCAGATCGGCGGGCAGCGCCTGCAGCAGCTCGGCCTCACGCTCGACGAGCTGGCCACCGAGGTCGCGCGGGTGAGCCGGGACGTGCCCGCCGGCACCGTCGGCATCGGCCAGGGGTCGCGGCAGCTGCGCAGTCTCGATCAGCAGCGCAGTGCCCACGGCTTCGAGCAGCTCCTGATCCGCTCCGGCGATCAGCTCATCCGCCTCGGCGACGTCGCCCAGGTCGAGCGCCGAGCGCAGCGGGGGCAGCCGATCGTGACCAAGAACGGCCGCCCGGCGATCGAGATGGTGCTGTGGCGCAGCACCGAAGCGGACGCCTATCACGCCGATCAGGTGGTGGACGAATGGCTGGCCGAGGTGCGCCCGACGCTGCCCGAGGGCGTCGAGGTGACCGTGATGCAGGACATCTGGACGCTGCTCGGCGACCAGCTCGACATGGTGATCGGGAATGCGCTGTCGGGCCTCGTGCTGGTAGCGCTGATGCTGTTCCTGTTTCTGAGCGCGCGGGTCGGCTGGTGGGTGATGGTCGGTATCCCGATCAGCTTCCTGCTGGCACTGGCGCTGTTCCATCTGGTGTTCGGCCAGGGCATCAGCATCGTCGCGCTGATCGGCTTCGTGATGGCCATCGGCATCGTCGTCGACGACTCGATCATCGTCGGCGAAGACGCCGCCACGCTGCGCGCCGCCGGCTGCTCGCCGCTCGACGCCGCGCGCGGCGCCGCCCGGCGCATGTGGGTTCCGGTGCTGTGCTCGTCGTTGACCACGCTCGCCGCGTTCATACCGCTGCTGCTGTTCGGCGGCCCGATGGGACAGATCATCCTGACCCTGCCGACGGTGCTGCTCTGCATCATTCTCGCGTCGCTGGTCGAGTGCTTCCTGGTGATGCCGGCCCACCTGAAGAAGGCGCTGGCGAAACCGAGGCTGCGCTGGGAGGGTACCTGGCAGCAGCGTTTCGAAGAGGCCTTCGAGCGCTTCCGCGACCGGCGCGTGATGCCGCTGGTCCGCCGCGCGCTGGCGTACCCGGGCGCCACCGTCTGCGCCGCGGTCGGCGGGCTCATGATCGCGTTCGCGCTCGTGGCGTCGCAGCACGTCGGTGTGAACATGGTCCTCGGCTTCGACATCGAGTCGCTGGAAGCCAACGTCGCGTTCAGCGCGACGGCCAGCGAGACCGACAAGGCGCGCTTCCTCGAGCATCTCGAGGAGACGCTCGCCGCGGTGGACGAGGAGACCGGCCGGACGAACCTGCTCGGATGGGTCAACCGGCGCAATCTCGCGTCGCTGAACGAAGAGCGCATGGAGGGCGAGCAGTACGCGTCGATCGAGGCCAACTACGCCTACGAAGAGCACCGCACGATGTCGCCTCAGGAGTTCGCGCTGCGCTGGCGGAGCCGGATCCAGCGCCCCGCCTACGTGGAGCAGCTCGTCGTGGAGGTGGCGGGCGGCCAGAACGGCGGGCTACCCGACATCCAGCTTCGCCTCTCCGGCGAGAACCTCGAGTCGCTGAAGGCGGGAGCCGAAGAGCTCGCCGCCGCGATGGCCACGTACCCGGGCGTCCACAGCGTGATCGACGACCTGCCGTACGGCAAGGAGCAGATCATCTTCGAGATCACCCCCGCGGGGCGCGCGCTCGGACTCACCTCCGAGGGGATCGGCGCCCAGCTTCGGGCCGCCTACTCCGGGACGCGCGTGCAGATCTTCAACGAGAACGACTCGGAGCTCGAAGTGCGCGTGATGCTGCCGGACGCGGAGCGCGACGACCTCGGGCGTCTGCAGCAGTTCCCGGTGCGTACGCCGGACGGCGAGCTCGTCCCGCTCGGCACGGTGGCGGCGTTGTACCACCGACGCGGCATCGACCTGATCCGGCACACCGATGGGCGCCTCACGGTCACCGTCAGCGGCCACGTCGATCCCGAGGTCGGAAACGCGCTCGCGATCACCGGCGACCTGCAGGATCGCGTGATTCCCGACATCCTGCGCCGACACGACCTGACCTTCGGGCTCGGCGGCAAGAGCCGTGAGGACCAGGTCATGCTGAACACCATGGCAATCGGCGCCGTGCTGACGCTGGTGCTGATCTACCTGATCCTGACGTGGACGTTCGAATCCTTCCTGTGGCCGCTCGCGATCATGACCGCGATCCCGTTCGGGCTCACCGGCGCCGTGCTCGGCCACTGGATCACCGGCTGGGACATCGGCGCGATGTCGCTGCTCGCGTTCTTCGCGCTGACGGGCGTCGTCGTCAACGACTCCATCGTGCTGATCAGCCTCCTGAAGCGCAGCATCCAGGCAGGCGAAGCGCTGCGTCCCGCCCTCGAAGCGGCGGTGCGGGCCCGCTTCCGGGCGGTGCTGCTCACCACGCTCACCACCATCGCCGGCCTGACGCCGCTGATGTTCGAGACCTCGACGCTCGCGTTCTACATGGCGCCGATCGCGGTGACCCTCTGCTTCGGTCTCGGACTCGCGACGGCGCTGGTGCTGCTGGTGATTCCGGCGCTGCTCGTACTGTTCGAAGACGCCCGGCATAGGCTGTCGCGCGTCGCGCAAACCCTGCCGTCTCTGCCGCGAGGAGTCTCGTGATGAGCCCGTTCTCGAGTCTGTCATCCCGGCTATGGCCGCGCTCGCCGCGCGGGAAGCACATCGCGGCGGCCGCCGCGATACTCGGCGCCGCGACGCTGTCCAGCGTTTCCATCTTCGCCACCGGACCGGCGCCGGAGCCGCAGGTGCCGCCCGAGAAGGCCTGGCCGGTGGCCGTGGTGGCGGCGCAGCCGGAAAGCCTCAGCCCGTCGTTCACCGCGTTCGGCCGCGTGGAGTCGAGCCGCGTCGCCGAGCTCGGTACCGACCTGATCGCTCCCGTCGCGCGCGTCGAGGTGCACGAGGGCGATTGGGTGCAGGCGGGCGATCTGCTGGTGGAGCTCGACGATCGCGAGGTCGCGCTCGCGCTCGCCGAGCGCGAGGCCGACCTCGCCCGCGAACAGGCGCTGCTGCAGTCCATCGTCTCCGAGCGGGAGCCGCTCGAACGAACCGTGCGCGAAGCCCGCTCGATGCACGAGATCGCGCGGGACAAGCTCGCCCGACACCGGGAATTGATGACGGCGCGGCTGATCAGCCAGAGCCTGCTCGACGAGGTCGTCGCCGAAGCGAACCGGGCGGCAATCACGCTCGAGAACCACGAGCGCCAGCTCAGCGACCTGCCGAACCGCCTGGCCGCGCAGCAGGCGGTCGTGGAAAAAGCGCGGGTACTGGTCGAGCGGGCCCGGCTCGAGGTCGCCAAGACCCGCGTGACCGCGCCGTTCGACGGCCCCGTCCTGGCCGTGCACGTCGCCCCCGGGGACCGAACCCGCCCCGGCGAAACGCTGCTCGAAATGGCAGACGCCGCCGCGTTCGAGGTGCGGGTCCCGGTGCCGCCCGGCTACGAGCGACGCTTCCAGCGCCACCCGGGCGGCACCGGCGAGATCCAGGCGCTGCTCGCCGACGGCCGCCGCCTGGATCTCGCACGGCTCGCCCACCAGGTTCGGCCCGGCCGCAGCGGGCTCGATGCGTTCTTCCGCCTGCCGGCCACGGGGAGCGCGCCGCTGCCGCCGCTCGGCCGGGTGGTGGACCTGCAGGTGCGTCTGCCCGAGGAACCGGACGTGGTCGCGCTGCCGATCGCCTCGCTGTACGAGAACGATCGCGTCTACGCGGTGGAGGACCGGCGCCTGCGCGCGATCACGGTCGAGCGGGTCGGTGAGCTGCACACGCCCGACGGCGAATATCGAGTGCTGGTGCGCTCGCCGGAGCTCGCGGGCGGAGCGCAGATCATCATCACCCAGCTCCCGAAGGCGGTGTCCGGGCTGCTGGTGGAACCGTCCTGAGGCCGCTCTGGGAGCGGCCCTCTTGTGGGAGCGGCCTCCGGCCGCGAATCTTCCGGCAGTTCGCGGCCGGAGGCCGCTCCCACAGTAGCCAGGCCGCTCCCACACCGGACGGTCAGGCGCGCAGGTGCCGGATCGGCGAGCCGCCGGCGGTGACGCGGGTGCCGGCGAGGCGCAGCAGCAGATCTTCCAGCGTGAGCCACGAATCGCCCCGGATCTGGCCCTTGGTCTGCGCGTCGATCAGCGCGCATTCCGCGAGAATCCGTTCGATCGCCGCCGAGCCGCCGATGCGGCGGAGAAAGCCGCCGATCAGGCGCTGGCGCTGCGGCGGACCTCGCTTCTCGTCCACGTGCCGGAGCTGACTCGTCAGGAAGCCGACGATGCCGAGAATCGCCACGCCCTCCTGACGCAGCGACCGCACCATCCGGCTGACCCGCCGCGCGTCGCCCTCGAACACGGCATCGAGCAACTCGAACACATCGTAGCGCGCCGAGTCGCCGAGCACGGTCATCAGATCGTGCGCCGAGATCGGCGAGGCCAGCCCCGAGAGCCGGAGCTTCTCGATCTCCTGCACCGCGGCCAGCAGGTTGCCCTCGATCCGCTCGGCGAGCAGCTCGAGGGCGTCCGGCTGCAGCGCGACACCGGCGCGTTCCAGGCGCCCTGCCAGCCACCGCGGCAACTCGCGGATGCCGACCGGCCAGATCTGCAGCAGTACACCGTGCCGGTCGACCGACTTGAACCAGGCTTTGCCCTTCTCTTTCGAGTCGAGCTTGGGCATGCGGATCAGCAGCAGCGTGTCGTCGGCGGGTCGCTCCAGATAGCGGCAGATCACATCCGCGGCATCCTGATTCAGCTTGCCGGCGGCGACGCGCAGATCGACGATGCGCCGCTCGGCGAACAGCGACAGGCTCGCCGCATCCTGCAGCACGTCGTTCCAGTTGAAGCTGCCGTCCGCGAACAGCACCGAGCGTTCGCTGTAGCCGGCGGTGCGCGCCGCGCCGAGGATCTCGTCGCACGCCTCTTCCACCAGCAGCGTCTCGTCGCCGGACACGAGATAGAGCGGCGCGAGCCCCTGGCGGAGCCGGCGCGGCAGCTCAGCCAGCCGGATCGGCATCCGCCCGCTCCGCGGCCACCGCGCTCAGCGCCCGCAGGATCTGCTGCACCAGATCGCTCTGCATTTCGCGCTCGAGCAGCGCCTGCTCTTCGCTGCTGCCGATGATGTTGTCGCGATCCACCCGGAAAACGCGCTCGCGCTGCAGCCACTGCGGCGGGATCAGCTCCCGCCCCTCGGAATCCGTCACCCGGTACTGCACGCCGAGGGCGGTCTCGTACTCCGCGGCCCGCGCCTGGTCCGAGACCGAGGCGCTGCGCCGGTCGCTGCGCGAATCGAGCAGCTCCACCACCAGACCGGCCTCGGCCGCGCTGGCGGCCCGGGTCACCCCCGCCTGCCGCAGCGCGCGGCTGAGCGGTTCTTCCAGCGGATTGCGCGGGTTCGACACCACGTAGACCGACTCGATGCGGCTGCCGACGTCCCAGGTGCGCAGGTGAAACCCGCAGCCGGAAAGCAGCAGCGCCGCGACCGCCAGCCACCGGGCCATCGGCGTCGGCATCAGCCCACCACGATGTTGATCAGCTTGCCGGGCACGGTGATCACCTTGCGCACCGCCTTGCCTTCGACGAAGCGCGCGACGTTGTCGTTCGCGAGCGCAGCCGCCTGCGCCGCTTCCTGATCCGCGTCGGCGGCGACCGTGACCTTGCCCCGGACCTTGCCGTTCACCTGCACCACGAGCTCGATCTGCTGCTGCTCCAGCGCCGACTCGTCCACCGCCGGCCAGCGCGCCTCGACCAGCAGCGTCGCCTCGCCGAGCGCCTCCCAGAGCGCCTGGGTGACGTGGGGCGCAATGGGCGAGAGCACCAGCACCGCGACCCGCAACGCCTCCCGGACCGCCGCCCGATCGGCATCGCCCGCGGGCTCGAACTTGCTGACCGCGTTGGTCAGCTCGTGGACCGCGGAGACCACGGTGTTGAACATCAGCCGGCGGCCGTAATCGTCGTCGGCGCGCTTCAGCGTCTCGTGAGTCTTGCGGCGCAGCTCCCGGCCTGCGCTCGAGAGCGCCGCCGCGTCGAGCGCCGGCACCGGTCCCCCGGCCAGATGATCCTGCACGAGGTTCCACAAGCGCTTGAGGAACCGCGCCTGTCCTTCCACGCCGGCCTCGGTCCATTCCACGGACTGGTCCGGCGGCGCGGCGAACATCATCGCGGTGCGGACGGCATCGGCGCCGTACTTGTCCATCAGCGACTGCGGATTGGCCGCGTCGCCGGACGACTTCGACATCTTCTTGCCGCCCATCAGCACCATGCCGAGCATCAAGAGCCGCGTGAACGGCTCGTCCGAATGGATGAGCCCGTGGTCGCGCATCAGCTTGTGGAAGAAGCGCGCGTAGAGCAGGTGCAGGATCGCGTGCTCGATGCCGCCGACGTAGTGGTCCACCGGCGTCCAGTAGTCGGCCCGGTCGTCCAGCATCGGCTGGTTCGCATCCGGGCACGCGAATCGCGCGTAGTACCAGGACGACTCCATGAAGGTGTCGAACGTATCGGTCTCGCGCCGCGCTTCGCCCTTGCAGCGCGGGCAGCTCACCTTGTAGAAGCTCTCCATCGTGGTGAGCGGCGAGCGCACTCCCTCGAACTTCACGTCGGTGGGCAGCACCACGGGCAGGTCTTCCTCCGGCACCGGCACGATGCCGCAGCGCCCGCAGTGGATCATCGGGATCGGGCAGCCCCAGTAGCGCTGGCGGGACACGCCCCAGTCGCGCAGCCGGTAGTTGGTGCGGCGCCGGCCGAGGCCCTTCGCCTCGAGGGCCGACGCGATCGCGTCGAACGCCTCCGCCGAGGTCAGGCCGTCGAACGCGCCCGAGTTGATCAGCCGCCCGTACGGCACGAACGCCGCCTGCTCGAGATCGCAGGGCGGCAGCGCGCCGGACGCATCGGGCACCGGCTCGATCACCTGCTTGATCGGAATGCCGTACTTGCGGGCGAATTCCCAGTCGCGCTGGTCGTGGGCCGGCACCGACATCACCGCGCCGGAGCCGTACTCCATCAGCACGAAGTTCGCGACCCAGACCGGCAGACGCTCGCCGGTGAGCGGATGCTCCACGGTGAGTCCGGTCGGCACGCCCTCTTTCTCGAGGGTCGCGATCTCGGCCTCGGCGGTCTTGCGGTGGATACACTGGTCGACGAACGCGGCGACCTTCGGATCCTGCGCCGCGGCCCGGCGCGCGAGCGGATGCTCGGCGGCGACCGCGACGTAGGTGGCGCCGAGCAGCGTATCCGGCCGGGTGGTGTAGACGGTCAGCGGCGGCTCGCCTTCACCCACCGGAAAGTCGATGTCGACACCTTCCGAGCGGCCGATCCAGTTGCGCTGCATGGTCTTGACCGACTCCGGCCAGCCGTCGAGGCGGTCGAGCCAGTCGAGCAGCTCCTCCGCATAGTCGGTGATCTTCAGGAACCACTGCGGCATCTCGCGCCGCTCCACCAGTGCGCCGGAGCGCCAGCCGCGGCCGTCGACCACCTGCTCGTTCGCGAGCACGGTCTGATCCACCGGATCCCAGTTCACCACTGAGCTCTTGCGGTACACCAGACCCTTCTCGTAGAGCTTGATGAAGAACCACTGCTCCCAGTGGTAGTACTCGGGATCGCAGGTCGCGAACTCCCGGCTCCAGTCGATGCCGAAGCCGAGCGCCTTCATCTGCCCGCGCATGTAGTCGATGTTGTCGCGGGTCCAGACCGCCGGCGGGATGCCGTGCTTGATCGCCGCGTTCTCGGCCGGCAGCCCGAACGCGTCCCAGCCCATCGGCTGCATCACGTTGTAGCCCTTCAGCCGGTGGTAGCGGTTGATCACGTCGGCCAGCGTGTAGCAGCGCACGTGCCCCATGTGGAGCTGGCCGCTCGGGTACGGGAACATCGCCAGGCAGTAGTACTTCTCACCCGGGCCGGATTCGCCGGCCTCGAAGCTGCGGGCTTCTTCCCAGGTGCGCTGCACCGCCTTCTCGACCGCGTGCGGGTCGTAAATCGCGCTCATGGCCTCAGATCGGGTCTTTCCGGAGAGCGCGGAAGGATACCACGCCGACCCTGTGGGAGCGGCCCGTGGCCGCGAATCCTGAGCTCGATCTCATGGGTCGAAGCTATCGGCTGTAGAGCGCGGGAAGCTCGTGCACGCCGCTCGCGGCGCTGAGGAACGGGTCGACCACCCGTACGCCGCCGTAGTGCCGGCCGTGCTCGAAGTCCTCCGAGAGGATCTCGGGGAACCCGTGCACTTCGGCGTGCGCCCACAGGTGCGCATCGAACCACGACAGACCGTACATCGCCGTGCCGCGCAGCGCGGTGAGCACGACGTCCCTGTCCGGATAGATGATCCTGAACTGCGCCATCAGGCTCTCGGCTTCGAGTCGTGCCTGCTCGAGCGTCAACAGCGGCTTGCCGCCGAGATCGTCGCGCCGGCGAATCACCGCGGCGACGAATTCCAGAATGCACTGGTGGGCGAGCACGACGGAGTCGTCGAGCAAGCCCTGACGAAGCAAGGTCTCGGCTATGCGCTGTTTGCCCGGATCACGAGGATCGAAACGATAGACCAGGACGTTGGTGTCAACGAGGCTCGCCACGGGAATACAGGTCGTCGCGTCGCCAGTCGCGGCTCGGCGCAGTCGCCGGCAACGGCATCTCGCGCTCGCGTTCGCGCTGACGCGCGGTGGCGGCATCGAACAGACGCAACCGCTCCTCACGGCCGAGCTGCAGAGCCGCGCGCGCCCGCGCGGGCACCAGACGGACCCCCTCCGCTCCTGGCACGAATTCGATCTCGTCCCCGGGCGCGATGCCGTACTGGTCCGCGATCCGCTTGGGGATCGTGATCTGGAGCTTGCTGGTCACCTTGGCCACGTCCTTACTCTAACAAGGACGCAATCCTTGTCAAACCGGCGGTGCCGCGGGGGACCTAGCTCGAACGGGCTTCCGCGCCCAACTCGGTCGCCGCCGCCGAACTGGCGCTACGCGCCTTCCTGGCCACGCCGGCCGCCAGCAGCAGGAACAGCAGGACGAGCAGCGGCCCGTGCCCGTAGCGGGTGAACGGGGTGGTTCCGCTCATCGTGCGGTACTCGCCGCGCAACACGCCGGGCTCGAACTGCGGCAGGCGCGCCTGCACGCGGCCCCGAGGGTCGATGATCGCGGTCACGCCGTTGTTGGTGCCGCGCAGCACCCAGCGGCCGTTCTCGAGCGCCCGCATCCGCGCCATCTCCAGGTGCTGCAGCGGGCCGATGCTGCGGCCGAACCAGGTGTCGTTGGAGATCGTCAGCAGCACGTCCGCCTCGGCCGCCTGCGAACGCACCAGGTCGGGGTAGACGATCTCGTAGCAGATGGCCATCGCGCCCCGGTGGCCGCCGAGGTCGAGGAGCGGTTGCTGCCACGGTCCCGGACTCGACCGGGACATCGGCAGATCGAAGAACTCGATCAGCCCGCGCAGCAGCCCCTCGAGCGGCACGTACTCGCCGAATGGTACCAGGCGCCGCTTCACGTAGCGGCCGTGGCCGGTGCCGATCGCGAACGCCGCGTTGTGGAACACGTACCCGCCCTCCGGCAGGCGCTCCACGGCGGGGATTCCGAGGACCAGCGCGCTGCCGGCCGCTTCGCCGCGCCGGTCGAGCGCGGTCAGCAGATCCCCGGCCTGATGGGCCAGCACGGTGATCGCCGCTTCCGGCCAGATCAGCAGGTCGACCCCCCAATGCGGCTCGGAGAGCTCGACGTAGGTGCGGACGATCGCGTCGCGGGTCTCCGGCGACCACTTCACCGCCTGGTCGATGTTCCCCTGCACGAGCGCCGCTTCCCGTATCGGGCCCGACTCGGTCCAGCTCGTGCCCCAGAACGCCCAGCCGACCAGCCACGGCACCGCCGCGACACCGAGCGCGAGGCCCCCGCTCAGAACGCGCCGCGCCCGCAGCGCCGCCGCGGCCGCGACCAGCAGCGCCGCGCCGAGCGCCACCGCGAACCCCACCAGCAGCACGCCGCCGATCGGCGCGAGGCCGGCCAGCGGCGTCTCGAGGTGCGCGTAGCCGACGTACAACCAGGGAAAGCCGGTCAGCGCCCAGGTGAGCAGCCATTCGAAGCCGCTGAACAGCGCCGCGAACGTGAGCGCATCCATCATCGCGCCGCCGCCCCGCAGGCGGGCGAACAGCCAGCCGTTCACCAGCGGGAACAGCGCGAGGCCCGCCACGAACAGCACGACCAGGAACGCCGCGAGCGGCGGAGCCGCGTTGCCGTAGACGTGGATGCTGACGTACACCCAGGACGCGCCGACACCGTACTTGCCGACCCCGTACAGCCAGCCGAGCAGCGCGCCGTTCGCACCGGGCCTACGGAGCAGCGCGAACCACCCGGCGAGCGATACCAGGCCGAGCGGCCAGTAACCGAAGGGAGCGAGCGACAGCGGCAACAAGGCCCCGAACGCGAGGGCCAGAAGCGCCATCATGAATGTCGTTTCACCTGCAACAGTCTGAGGCGGCGCGAATCGGCGTTCAGCACCTTGAAGCGCAGACCTTCGATCTCGACGGTCTCACCGCGCACCGGCAGGTGACCGAACGCCTTCAGCACGAGCCCGCCGATGGTGTCGAACGCTTCCTCGTCGAGACCCGTGCCGAAGTACTCGTTGAATTCGTCCACCGGCGTGGTGGCTTTCACGTTGAACGTCTGACCGTCGAGCTGCTTGATCCAGCTCTGGTCGATGACGTCGTGCTCGTCCTCGATCTCGCCGACGATCTGCTCGAGCACGTCTTCGATCGTCACCACGCCGGAAACGTGTCCGTACTCGTCGACCACCACCGCCATGTGGTTACGGGTGTTCCGGAACTCCTGCAGCAGCACGTTGAGGCGCTTGCTTTCCGGAATCACCGCTGCGGGCCGGATGTAGTCCTTGATGTCGAAGTGATCGAGGTTGCGAGACAGTGCGAGCGGCAGCAGGTCTTTCGCGTGCAGGATGCCCTTGATGTCGTCGAGGTCGTCGCCGATCACCGGAAAGCGCGAGTGCTGCGACTTGATGATCGTCGGCAGCAGCACGTCCGGCGGATCGTTCGCCCTCAGGTAGACGAGCTGAGTGCGCGGAATCATGATGTCGCGCGCCTGCATGTCCGAGACCTGCAGCGCGCCGAAAATGATGTTGAGCGCCTCCACGTCCATGATCCGACGGTCCGCCGCGTCGCGCAGCATTTCCATCAGCTCGGAGCGGTCGGCCGGCTCGTCGTTGAACAGTGCAGAAACCCAGTCGAGAAGCGTCCGTCTCGACGCTATCTGGCTCGCTTCGTTCATCCTTCCCCGTACGGATCACCGATCTGGAAGTGATCCAGTATCCCTATTTCCATTTTTTCCATGACCGACGCCTCGGCGTCGGTCTGGTGATCGTAACCCAGAAGATGCAGAACACCATGCACCACCATGTGCGCGAAATGGTGTTCGTACGGCTTTTGCTGCTGGTCCGCTTCGCGCTGCACGACCGGCGCGCAGACCACGACGTCGCCGAGAATCAGCGCATCGGGAAGATCGATTCCCGCCGGGAAGCTCAGCACGTTCGTGGGGGCGTCCTTGTGACGGTAGTCGCGGTTGAGACGCCGGGATTCCTCCTCGTCCACTACCCTTACGCACAGCTCGGCGGCGCCGAGTCTCCCTTCGTGGGAGCGGCCTGCGGCCGCGGATCGCAGTCTGGAGACCGCTCCTGCGGAGGGATCGTTCGCGGCCAAAGGCCGCTCCCACAGCGCGGATACCTCGGCGAGCGTCGCCTCGGCCCAACGCCGGATGCGTTCCGGCTCGGGTAACGGACTGTCGGTGGCGGTTTGCACGTCAACTGGCATTGCGGTCGCGGTCGCCGGGAAGCCGGTCGCCGGTCCGGTCTTCGTCCTGATAAGCCGCGTACGCCTCGACGATCTTCTGCACCAGCGGATGGCGGACCACGTCACGCGAGCTGAAGTGCGTGAAGCTGATGCCTTCCACGTCGCGCAGCACGTTGCGCACGTTGACCAGCCCGGACTTCTGCCCCTTCGGCAGGTCGATCTGCGTGATGTCGCCGGTCACCACCGCGGTCGAGTTGAAGCCGATCCGGGTCAGGAACATCTTCATCTGCTCGATCGTGGTGTTCTGGCTTTCGTCGAGGATGATGAACGCGTTGTTCAACGTGCGGCCGCGCATGTACGCGAGCGGCGCCACCTCGATCACGTTGCGCTCGATGTACTTGTTCACCCGCTCGACGCCCATCATCTCGTAGAGCGCGTCGTACAGCGGACGCAGGTACGGATCGATCTTCTGTGCGAGATCGCCGGGCAGGAAGCCGAGCTTCTCGCCCGCCTCCACCGCGGGCCGGACCAGCAGGATGCGGCTGACCCGCTGCATCTCCAGCGCTTCCACCGCGCACGCCACCGCCAGATAGGTCTTGCCGGTGCCGGCGGGACCGATGCCGAAGTTCACGTCGTGATCCCGGATGCGTTTCACGTAGGCGATCTGGTTGGCGCCCCGGGGCATCACGGTCTTGCGCCCGGTGCGGATCACGGGCGCTTCTTCCTCGCCGTCACCGCGCTCTTCGCGGGCGAGCAGCTCGTCCACACCGGAATCCTGCAGGAACAGGTGGACCACGTCGGGATCGATGTTTTCCCGGTCTGCCGTCTCCCGATAGAGCTGCGAGAGCAGCGCACTCGCGGCCTTCAGCCGCTGCTCCGGACCGCTCACCTGAAACACGTTGCCGCGATTGCGGATCAGCACGCCGAGCCGCTTCTCGAGGTGCTTCAGATTCTGATCGAAGGGTCCGCACAACGCGGCTAGACGGCGGGAATCGTCGGGTTCGAGGATCACCTTGGTGGTCAGAGCGACCACGCGGGATGTGTCTTGGCTCAAATCAGACCTTGTACGGCCATGGGTTTCCTAGCATATGAAAGAGGCCCGATGTGTCAAATGAAGATTTGCGACCCTTGCGCTACTCGGACAACCGGCCGCGCAACGAGTTCGGCAACGCCTCCTCGATGATCACGTCGGCGAACTGTCCCACCAGGGTACCGTCCGGCGCCGGAAAATTGACGACTCGGTTGTTCTCGGTACGACCCGCCAGCATCGTCCCGCCCGACGAGCGCTTGGATGCGCCGGTGACCAGCACCCGCTGACGGGTGCCCACCATCGCGGCCGCAATCGCCTCGGCCTGCGCGCGAAGGCGCGCCTGCAGGTGCTCGAGGCGGCGCTTCTTCTCCTCCATCGGTGTGGGATCGTCGAGCGCCGCGGCCGGCGTGCCGGGCCGCGGGCTGTAGATGAAGCTGAACGACACGTCGAAGCCGACGTCCTCGATCAGCGCCATGGTGTCCGCGAAGTCCTCGTCGGTTTCGCCGGGGAAGCCGACGATGAAATCGGACGACAAGCTGATGTGAGGACGCACTTCGCGTAGAGCGCGGATCTTCTCGCGATATTCCGCCGCGGTGTGGCCGCGCTTCATCCGCGCGAGGATCCGGTCCGAGCCCGACTGCACCGGCAGGTGCAGGTGATCGACGAGCTGCGGGACTTCCGCGAACGCACGCACGAGGCTGTCGCGGAACTCCACCGGATGCGAGGTCGTGAAGCGGATCCGCTCGATCCCGTCCACCTCTGCCACGTAGTGGATCAGCTCCGCCAGATCGGCGACGTCGCCGTCGATGGCGCCTCGATAGGCGTTCACGTTCTGGCCGAGCAGGTTGATCTCGCGAACGCCCTGGCGCGCGAGCTGAACGACCTCCTTCATCACGTCCGCCACCGGCCGGCTGACCTCTTCGCCCCGGGTGTACGGGACCACACAGAACGTGCAGTACTTGCTGCAGCCTTCCATCACCGACACGAACGCCGAGGGGCCTTCCGCGCGCGGCTCCGGCAGCCGGTCGAACTTCTCGATCTCCGGGAAGGTGACGTCGACCAGCGGTACCCGGTTCGATACCTGCGCTCGGCCACGGCCGAGGTTCGCGGCCGGAGGCCGCTCCCACACGGGCCGCTCCCATGCGGACCGCTCCCAGAGCGGCTCCAGCATCTCCGGCAGGCGGTGGTACGTCTGCGGGCCGAACACCACGTCCACGTACGGCGCGCGCCGCTGGATCCCTTCGCCCTCCTGGCTCGCGACGCAGCCGCCGACGCCGATCACCAGGTCCGGATTCTTCGCCTTCAGGTGCTTCCAGCGGCCGAGCTGGTGGAACACCTTCTCCTGCGCCTTCTCGCGGATCGAGCAGGTGTTCAGCAGAATCACGTCCGCCTCGTCCGCCGAGTCGACCAGCTCGCAGCCGTGGCTCGCGCGCAACAGGTCCGCCATCCGCGCCGAGTCGTACTCGTTCATCTGGCAGCCGTGGGTCTTGATGAACAGCTTCTTGCTCAAGTTCGCGATCCCGGGGAGGCGTGGAGGGTCGGGCGCGGCATTATAGGTAAGCTTGCAATTTCCGCCTACGCCTCTATATACAGAGGCTGATCCCGACCGGTGGTCGACATGGCCGAGAATCGCAAGCAGATGTACAAGGTGCTGTTCCACAACCAGGGACAGATCTACGAGGTGTACGCCCGGGCCATCTACCAGAGCGATCTGTATGGCTTCATCGAGGTGGAGGACTACGTCTTCGGCACCCGCAGCAACCTGGTGGTGGATCCGAGCGAAGACAGGCTTCGTACCGAGTTCGAGGGCGTGCAGCGCAGCTTCATTCCGATGCACGCGGTGATCCGGATCGACGAGGTGGACAAGGAAGGCGTCGCCAAGGTCACCGACAGCAAAGGCGGGAACATCACGCCATTCCCGATACCCATTCCCCGAGACGGCGGCAAGACCTGATGCGGCCGGCGGAACCCGTCCGCTGGGCGGGGCCGCTGCATTGGGCCGAGGTCGATCCCGACCGGCCCGCCTGGATCTTCGAGCCCCACTCCCGCGATCCTGCCCGCACGGCGGCCGAGCCGACGGCGGTCAGCTACGCGACGCTCGCGCGCTGGGCCGTGCAGGGCAGCCGGTTCCTGCGCAGCCTCGGGCTCGGCGTCGGCGACGGCATCGCGGTGCTGTCCCCGAGCCACCCGTGGTCACCCGCCGTGCACTGGGCGGCGCAGCTCGCCGGCCTGTACTACACGCCGATCAGCGTGCAGTTCCAGCGGGCCGAGGTGCAGCACATTCTCTCGGACTGCGACGCGCGGGTGCTGGTGCTGCACGGCAGTCAGGCCGAGAAGGCCGCCGGCGCGCCGCAGCCGGTGCATCTGGACATCGAGCGGTGGCCGGAGCTGATCGCGGGCGAACCGGAGGTCCTGCTGCCCGACGCGGCGGAAGGCGCCGAGATGCTGTATTCCTCCGGCACCACCGGTCGCCCGAAAGGCGTGCGGGCCGCGAACCCGGGAGCCCCGCTCGGCACGGTCTCGAAGCTGTTCGAGCGCCGGGTGGCGCTGCACGAGATCGGCCGCGACACCGTCTATCTCTCCACCGCGCCGCTCTACCATTCGGCGCCGCTGCGCTACAACAACATGGTGCAGCGGTGCGGCGGCACCTGCGTGATAATGGAGCGCTTCGACGCCGAAACGAGCCTCCGGCTGATCGAACGGCACCGGGTGACCCACAGCCAGTGGGTGCCGACCATGTTCGTGCGGCTGCTGCGGCTGCCCGAGGCGGTGCGCCGGGCGCCGGATCTGTCGAGTCACCGCTTCGCGATCCACGCCGCGGCACCCTGCCCGGTGACGGTCAAGCGGCAGATGCTCGACTGGTGGGGGCCGATCCTCTACGAGTACTACTCCGGCACCGAGGGCAACGGCCAGACGGCCATCGGCCCGGACGAGTGGCTGCGTCACCCCGGCTCGGTCGGCCGACCGATTCTCGGCGAGGTGCACATCGTGGACCGGGACGGGCGAGAGCTGCCGCCGGGACACGAGGGCCGCGTGTTCTTCTCGGGCGGCCCCCGCTTCGAGTACTACAAGGACCCCGAGAAGACCACCGCCGCCTACGATTCGCGCGGCTGGTCCACCCTCGGCGACATCGGCTACCTGGACCACGAGGGCTATCTGTACCTCACCGACCGGGAGGCGCACATGATCATCTCCGGCGGGGTCAACATCTACCCGCGGGAGGTGGAGGACGTGCTGGTGAGCCATCCGGCCGTGCAGGACGCCGCGGTGTTCGGCATCCCGAACGAGGAATTCGGCGAAGAGGTGAAGGCCGCGGTGGAGCTCGTGCCGGGCGCACCGCCGGTCACCGAGGCGGAGCTGATCGCCTGGTGCCGGGAGCGGCTGGCGCACCTGAAGTGCCCGCGCAGCGTCGACTTTCACGACCGCCTGCCGCGCCATCAGACCGGCAAGCTGTACAAGGACGTGCTGAAGCGCGCGTACCGCTGACGCTCCGCGCGGGGCTCCTCTAGAGGCGCGCGACCCGCGATTCCGACGGCGCCTGCCGGCGCCCCGGTGCCGCCGCGAGGCGCTCGCGGGCCATCTCGTCCGCCACCCGGCTGGTCGCCCGGCCGGTTTCCTGGGCGCGCCGGAAGATCTGCTCCAGGCGCTCGGTGATGCCGGCGATACGGCTCTCCACCCAGGCGGGGTCGTTCAGCCCGAGGTACTCGTGGGCGATGCTGATCACGCCGCCCGCGTTGATCACGTAGTCCGGCGCGTAGAGGACCCCGCGCCGGGCGAGTGTATCCCCCATGGCCGGCGTGGCGAGCTGGTTGTTCGCCGCGCCCGCCACCACGACCGCCTGCAACGCCGAAATGCTGCGCTCGTCGACGACCCCGCCGAGCGCGCAGGGCGCCACCACGTCCACGTCCGCCGCCAGCACCGCGTCCACGGCGACCGCCGTCGCGCCGAAGGCCTTCTCGGCGCGCCGTACGCGCTCCGGGTCGATGTCCGCGACCCGGAGCTCAGCACCCCGCTCCGCCAGCAGCGTCGCCAGATGGAAGCCGACGTTGCCGAGCCCCTGCACCGCCACCCGGATGCCCGCGAGCGACTCCGCACCGAGCCGGAACCGTACCGCCGCCTCGATGCCGCGCAGCACGCCTTCGGCGGTACGCGGGGACGGATCGCCGCCGACGCCGGCGGTACCGAGGCCGGAAACGTAGCGGGTCCGGCGGGCGATGACCTGCATGTCCGCCACCTGCATGCCCACGTCCTCGGCGGTCACGTAGCGGCCCCCGAGCTCCTCGACCCAGCGGCCGAACGTCTCGAGCTGACGCGTCGACAGCCGACGCTCCGGCGAACCGAGGATCACGGCCTTGCCGCCCCCGAACGGCAGGTCCGCCATCACGTTCTTGTAGGTCATGCCCTCCGAGAGGCGCAGCGCATCGCGCAGCGCGTCCTGCGGCGCGGGGTAGAACCAGTGCCGGCAACCGCCCATCGCCGGGCCGCAGGCGGTGCTGTGCACCGCGATGATCGCCTTCAGACCGCTGGCCGCGTCCTCGCGGATGACGATCTGCTCGTGGCCTGCCTCGAAGAGTTCCATGTCGAGCTTCGAACGCTTGCGTCGGGGCCGACACTATAAACCTCGATCACCGGCGGTTTTTTGCGTTTCGCCAACCGTTTGCCTCGTCGAGCGCAGGCTTCGTGCTCGGGATGCGTAATCGGCGCAGGAATCTTCCTGCGTGCGGACCGCGCGGCGCGGCGGCGTCAAACGCACCCCGCTCCGGGTAGAATGTGCCGTTTTTGCAGCATCGGGACCGCGCATGGGAGCAATGGTGATCGTCGGGGCGGGACACGCCGCCGGGCAGGCGGCGGCCTGCCTGCGTCAGGAAGGCTACGAAGGCGAAATCGTCTTGATCGGCGAGGAACGGCACATCCCGTACCAGCGCCCGCCGCTGTCGAAGCAGTACCTGTCCGGGGAGCACGGCCTCGAGCGCGTCCACCTGCGGCCGGCGAAGTTCTATCAGGACAAGAACATCACGCTGAAGACCGGCGTGCGCACGGAAGCGATCGATGTGGCCGCCACGACGGTGACCACGGACGCCGGTGAAACCATCGCCTACGACAAGCTGCTGCTCGCAACCGGTGCCCGGCCGCGCCGGCTGACGATCCCCGGTCACGACCTGCGCGGCATCCATTACCTGCGCGGTATCGACGACGTCGACGCGATCCGCGCCGAGCTCGCACCGGGCAAACGCCTCGTGATCGTCGGCGGCGGCTACATCGGCCTCGAGGTCGCCTCGGTGGCGGTGGAACAAGGGCTCGAAGTGCACGTGCTGGAGATGGAACAGCGCATCCTGCAGCGGGTGACGACGCCGCGCATGTCCGAGTTCTACCATCGGCTGCACACGTCCCGCGGCGTGCACATCCACTGCCGCGCGGCGGTGACGGCGTTCAAGGGCAACGGCCACGTGCAGGGCGTGATCTGCGGCGACAACGCCGAGGAATACCCGGCCGAGATCGTGATCGTCGGCATCGGCGTGATCCCGAACACCGAGCTCGCCGAGGCCGCCGGCATCGAATGCTCGAACGGCATCGTGGTGGACGACCGTTGCCGCACCTCGGCGCCGGACGTGTTCGCCGCCGGCGACTGCACCAACCACCCCAATCCGCTGCTCGGCCGGCGCCTGCGGCTCGAGTCGGTGCCGAACGCGATGGAGCAGTCCCGGGTGGCCGCGGCCAACATGTGCGGCGGCGACAAGGTGTACGCGAGCATCCCGTGGTTCTGGTCGGACCAATACGAGCTGAAGCTGCAGATGGTCGGCTTTTCGTCCGACGGCGACACCGAGGTGGTCCGCGGCGACATGGCGAGCAACCAGTTCGCGGTGTTCTATCTCAAGGAAGGCCGCGTGGCCGCGGTGGACGCGGTGAACAGCCCGAAGGATTTCATGATCTGCAAGCAACTCATCGGCCGGCCGGTGGATCCGGCGGTGCTGGCCGATCCACAGGCGGATCTGAAGGCGTTGCTCGGCCGCTGAACGGACGCCGGGCACCGGCGGCGGGTGAGCGGCGCGCTCTTGCGCTCGAACCCACCCTGAAACATCCTATCCGGGCCATCGAGCGAGTACCGCCACCGCAGTTGCAGGATGTCGTTCGCATGACCGATGTAGTCGAAAAGGTCCGCCAGGGTCTGGATCCGCGCCTGAAATCACTGCTCGACGAGAGCACGGGCGATGCAGGTGATCTGATCTACTGCAGCACCTGCTCGCAGCCGGTGGCGCGCAAATCCGACGTTACCTCGATCAACGGCAGCCACGCGCATTTCTGCACCAATCCCTACGGAATCCGCTTTCACGTCGGCTGCTTCGCCGAAGCCCTCGGCTGCGATCTGTCTGGCCAACCCACGTCCGCCGACACCTGGTTTCCCGGGTTCAAATGGCGCCTGGCGAGCTGCTCCGGCTGCCGGATGCATCTCGGGTGGTATTTCGAGCGCAATCCCGACTATTTCTACGGGCTGATACTCGATCGGATTCGCAACGAGTAGTTCGCGGCCGGAGGCCGCTCCCACAGCATCACCGGCCGGAGGCCGCTTCCACAAGGCTGTGGTAGCATCGCGCGGCCATGGCCTCTTCGCGCATCAGCACCATCGAGATCAGCAAGGAGCACCTGCACTTCAACGCGGCGCACTTCACGCTGTTCTCCGCCACCGAGCGGGAGGATCTGCACGGCCACACCTTCTACGTCGCTGCGAGCATCGATTGCCCGGTGCGCGACGACGGGCTCGCGTTCGACTACAACGTGTTCAAGAACGCGCTCGCGGCACTCTGTGACGAGCTCGACGAGAAGGTTCTGCTGCCGGAACGTTCCCCGTTCCTCACGCTCGACCGCGAAGCCGATTACCTGATCGCGCGGTTCGCCGACGAGCGCATCCCGTTCCTGCCGCGCGACGTGCGGACGCTGCCGGTGCGTAACATCACGGTGGAGGAGCTCGCGCCGTGGTTCCTCGAGCGGCTGCGGGGCGACGCCGCGATCGCCGCGCTGCCGATCACGCGCCTCGTGGTTCGGGTCTCGTCGGGCCCCGGCCAGTGGGCCGGCGCCACCTGGCCGGAGCCGTCGGCATGAAGCAACTGATCATCACCGGTGCCAGCGCCGGCATCGGCGCGAGCACGGCCGAGCGCTTTCTCGCCGCCGGCTACGGCGTCACGAACCTGTCGCGGCGCCCGTGCCCCGTCCCCGGCGTCACGCATCTCGCCTGTGATCTCGGCCGTGCCGATTTTCTCGCCGAGATCGGCGAGCGGCTGCAGGCGACGCTGGAATCGGCCGAAACCGTGGCGCTCGTGCACAATGCGGCGCGCATGGACCACGACCGCGCGGTCGACCTCGACGACGCGGCGCTGCGGGCGGTGCTCGAGATCAACGTGGTGGCGCCGAACGCGCTGAACCGTTTCTGCATCCCGCACATGCGCGCCGGCTCCGCGATCGTCTACGTCGGCTCGACGCTGTCGGAGAAGGCGGTGCCCGGCAGCTTCAGCTACGTGACGAGCAAGCACGCCATGGTCGGCATGATGCGCGCCACCTGCCAGGATCTGGTCGGAACCGGCATCCACACGGTGTGCATATGTCCCGGCTTCACGGATACCGAGATGCTGCACGCGCACGTTCCCGCCGAGGCGATGGACCAGGTGCGCGCGATGTCGGCGTTCAACCGCCTGATCGAGCCGGCGGAGATCGCCGAAGCCATCTACTGGGCGACGCAGAATCCGGTGATCAACGGCGCTCTGATCCACGCGAATCTCGGCCAGATCGAGCGCTGAGGGGGATTCAGGTGCCGTATCTCGGCAGCCGCACCTCGAAGGTCGTGCCCTCGCCCGGTGCGCTGTCCACGCGCACGGTGCCGTGGGCCTGTCTCACCATCAGATAGACGATCGGGAGCCCGAGCCCCGCCCCGCGGCCGCTTCGGGTCGTGAAGAACGGCTCGAACACGTGGCGCCGCACCCGTTCCTCCATCCCCTGACCCGAGTCGCTGACGGACAGCTCCACGGCCTCCTCCCGCGGCGCCGCATGGTTGCGGGTACGCAGCGTCAGGCGGCCGCCCCCGGGCATCGCCTGGCCGGCGTTGGCGGCGAGCTCGGTGACGATCTGCCGCAGGTGCGACGGATCGATGCGTACCAGCCACAGGTCGTCGGCCAGATCCAGCGTGACCTCCACGTCCGGACCGACCAGATCGTCGAGGAACGTGTGCAGCGCCCGGAGCGAATCGTTCAGGCACAGCACCTCCTGCTCGCCCGAACGCCGGCGGCTGAACGTGAGCAGCCGCCCGGTGAGCTGCTCGGCGGCGCTCGCCGCGTCGTCGATCGCGGTGATGTCGCGCCGCGCCGCCGCGTCCGCCGGCAGCGTATCCAGCACCAGGCCGGCATAACCCCGAATCACGGTGAGCAGGTTGTTGAAGTCGTGCGCGACGACGCCGGCCACCCGGCTCGCGGCTTCGAGCCGCTCGTACGCGAGGTGCTCGGGATCCCATGCGGTCGGTGTGTCCTCGCCGGGCGAACGGCTCGGCAATGCATCCAGCAGCTCGGAGAGCACGCGCACCGTCCGTTCGGGATCGCCGCGGGTCACGCAATGACAAGCGCCCGAACGGATCGCGTCCACCGCCCGCTCCTGCCCGAGCTCCGCACAGACGAACACGAACGGCACTCCGGGGTCGTGCTCGCGCACCAGCTCGAGGGCGGTCGTACCGCGTAGATCCGGCAGCGCGTAATCCGAAAGCACCAGGTCCCAACGCTTCTGCAGTGCCGCGCGCAACTCCGCCTCGCTCTGAACCTGCCGGCTGTCTACCGAGTATCCGGCCGCGGCGAGCGCGCGGGCGGTACGGGTCACATGCTCGACGGAACGGTCGATGTGCAGCACCCTCAGGCTGCTCGGCATGGGTCCTCCCTACCGGGGTCACCCCGACTATCTGATCCCCAATGCGGTCGTCATCGTTCTGTTCGTGGAACTATACCAATGGTGCACGCGATGAACACCGCGTGAAGCACGATCGGGAGACGACGCCGTGCAGGGGCGTGCGCGGCGCGGTGCGGTCAGCCGAGCAGGAGCTCCGCCGCGCGCACCACCGACCGCTCGGCGCGCTCCGCAGCGAGGCCCGGGATTCGCGGCCGCGCGATGATCAGGCAGGTCACGCCGAGGCGCTCGCGGTACTCGTGGACCCGCTCGATGACGTATCCCGGTTCACCGACGATACTCCACGCTTGCACCTCTGTACCGTCGGGGAGTCCACCGACGCGGCGAACCTGTCGGTAAACCTGTTCCTGCAGCGCATCGCGCAGCGCCCGGGTCTCCCGCGCGCCGTCCGTGACCATCAGCGTGCGCATCACCGGCACCTCGTCAGGCACCGGCCGGGCGTGCTCCGCGAGCGCCTGCCGGTGCCGATGGTAGTTCTGCGCCAGCACCTCCAGCGGCTCCACCGGCGACGCCAGATACGGCAGCCCGAGCCGGCCGGCCTGATCGAGCGCTTTCGGACCGAAGGCGGCCATCCAGACCGGCGGGTGCGGTTTCTGCACCGGCAGCGGATCGAGCACCATCTCGCCGCCACCCGGGCCGCCGGTCGAGATCGGGCGCCCCGACCACGCCTCGATCATCCGCTCGAGGCTCGCCTCGAGGAGCGAGCGCTTCTCGCTCGGCTCGACGTCGAACGCGCGCAGCATCGGTGCGGCGTAGCCTCGGCCGATCCCGAGAATCACCCGGCCGCCGGAGAGCCGGTCGAGCACCGCCACCTGCTCGGCCGCCTGCAGCGGATGGCGCAGCGGCAACAGCAACGAGGTGGTGGCGAGACGCAGCCGCTCGGTGCTCGCCGCCACCGCGGCGAGCCACATCAGCGGCTCCGGAATGCTCCGAGTGTTCTGTGCGCCGCGGAAATGACTCTCCGGTACCCAGAACGAGTGGTAGCCGAGCGCCTCGGCACGCGCCGCCTGGCCCGCCAGGGCCGACGCGCTGTCGGCGTGCGCCTGCCACGGCGTCACACCGAGCTTCACCGCGCGTGCTCGCGCGGCCGCAGCGGCCCGAGTCGGGCTCGGACGATGGCTTCGGTCACAGCGCTCCCCGATCGGATTCGGATCGATTATGCCGGCCCGCCGCAGGCGCGGTCGAATGGCGGCGCGGCCGCCGTCCAGAGCAGCACCGCGCTCCACGCCTGCGCGGCCGCCAGCGCGCGCACATCGCACAGATGGTGCAACGGGCCGACGCTGGGAACTGCGACCGGATGGCCGGCAGGGAGAGCTTCCTCCGCTGCCATCCCGCCGAGCCGCGCCCCGGGTCGCGACGAGGGAACACCGGTTGCGCCGTCGCCCTCGCCGGCAGCGCCGATCGCAGCCACCCGGGCGCCCGCCGACGGAGGGGGCGGCGCGGCCGAATCCGGGCGCGCCATCCGCTGGCCGGGCTCGATGGCTCCGAGCAGTGCGGCTGCGCCGAGCACCCCGACCAGCATCAGCAGGCCCGCCAGATTCGTCTCGGCGAGACGCGCGCGGACGCGCTGCATCACCGGACGGTCCGGGCGCTGCCGCCGGGCGGCTGCACCAGTGCCCCCGGATGCGGTGCCTGCCAGCGCCGCGCCGGAAGGTCCAGCCGGCACCGCGCCGCCTTCCAGCCACTCCACCAGCGCACCGACGTGACGGTCTGCCGACCGGGCCGGCCAGGCCTGCATGTCGATGATCTCCGCCGCGGGCCCCGGCAGCGGCGTGTCGTCGAGGCGCAGCGCCACCACCTGCCGGGCGCGGGTGAAGAGGTCACAGATCCAGCTCTCCCGGAACGCGCGCCGCGTGCAGGCCACCAGGCAGGGCCGGGTCGGCTCGTCCACCGGCTCGGTACGCAGCGCCACCGACTGGCCCGCCTTCTCGAGCAGATCCACCAGCAGGATCACCCGGTGGCGGTCGTCCGGCGCACAGAAGAAATCGATCGCGGCCATTCCGGCAAGATAGCAGCGCGGTGTGGGCGGGAATGCGGATCAGCGCACGCTCCGCCGGTCAGCGTGAGCGGGCGACGCCGGGTTCGTCCGCCGGCTCGCCGAAGCGAAGCTGATGCAGGAACATCGCGCGCGCCGTGCCCTGCACGGCCGCGACCTGACGCGCGAGCGCGAACTCCGTGTACAGCGGATCGTCCTCGAGCAGCACGCAGCGCTGCGTCGGGTCCTCGGTGCACGGAAACTCCACGGCTTCACCGAAGCTGTTCCCGGCCGGCCCGTAGTCGCCGAAGTCGCCCGGCTCCTCGCCGAGCTGCCAGAACGCCTCCCAGGTGGCGGGCAGCCCGCCCATCGGCGAGCGAACCGCATCGAGCGTATCCCGGGCGACCTCGAAGAGCACGGCGCGGTAGCTGTCCGGCGGGTCGTCGAGAAAGGAGCAGTCGTTGCCGAGCGCCGCCTCGAGCGCCTGATCGTCCACCGCGTAGTCGTCGAACCGGTCGGCAAAGCTCCAACGCCAGAACCGGGCTGCGTAGACGGGCACCGCCCGCGACGGCGAGCCGACGAGCTGCACGTAGCTGACGATCCGGCCGAGGTGCCGATAGCGTTCGGTGGCGTCCTCGGTGTCGTCCATCTGCGCGACCACTTCCTCGAAGTGCTCGAGGAAGCGCGTGTTGATCAGCCACAGAAGCTGGCGGTCGTCCCGATCCGCCATGTCGAAATAGCTCCAGCGGAAGAAGCGCACCAGAAAGTTGCTGTTGGCGAGCCCCATGTTGCTGGTGGCGATGAAGCGCACCTGCAGCGGCGTCAGCGGCGGGATGCGCGAGCCTTCGAGACAGCGGTTCAGGATCTTCGCGGCATGGAACGTCAGGCGCTGATGCACCTGCGGCTCATAGCCGAAGCTCGGCGCGGCCAGCAGCGCGAGCGCGAGCAGTGCCGCCCGCAGCCCGTCACGGCGCCGCATGATCGCGGCTGTCCGGACGCGAGGCGCTTCCGCCAAGCCGTTCCACCTGCTCGTCGGACTCGAGCGCGGCGAGCAGCTCGGCGATGGTGCGCCCGGTTCCCGGCCACACCTGCTCCGGGAGCACCTCGGCGGCCGGCGCGAGCACGAAGCGCCGGTTCATCGCCCGCGGATGCGGCAGCACGAAGTCCGGCGCGTTGCGCCGCTCGTCGCCGAACAGCAGCAGATCCAGATCCAGCTCGCGCGGCGCATTGCGCTGCCGCACCCGCGGACGGCCGAACTCGCCCTCGAGGCGCTTGAGCCCCGCCAGCAACGACTCCGGCGTCACCTCCGGACGCGCCACGAACGCGGCCGCGGCGTTGATGAACTCGGCGGAACCCGGCGGGCAGTCCACCGGCGAGGTCCGCCACAGGCTCGACCGGCGAACCGGTTCGCAGGCGAACGTCTCGAGCCGCACGAACGCCTCGCGCACGATCGCGATAGAGTCCCCGCGGTTCGAGCCCAGGCCGATCAGCACCATGCTCGTCATGGTACCCGCTCCGCGGCATCAGGTAGTAATCGCCCGGGGAGCCTGGCAAACTCCGGAGCGATTCCTGCGGATTCGTCGAGGCGACCATGAAGGCGGCAGTGCTGCGTGAGATCAACAAACCCCTGGAAATCGAGAACATCGAACACGGTGATCCGGGACCGCGAGAGGTCCTGATCCGTACCGCCGCCGCCGGCGTCTGCCACTCCGACCTGCACTTCCAGAACGGCTCGTACCCCTACCCGCTGCCGGCCGTGCTCGGGCACGAGTCGGCCGGCATCGTCGAGGCCGTGGGCTCGGACGTCACCTACGTGAAGCCGGGCGATCACGTGATCACCTGCCTCTCCGCGTTCTGCGGCCATTGCGAATACTGCCTCACCGGGCACATGTCGCTGTGCCAGGAGCCGGAGCTGCAGCGTGCCCCGGACCAGCCGGCGCGCCTCTCGAAGGGCGGCCAGCCCGTGTGGCAATTCCTCAACCTGTCGTCGTTCGCCGAATACATGCTGGTGCACGAGCACGCGATCGCGAAGATCCGCCCGGACATGCCGCTCGATCGCGCCGCGCTGATCGGCTGCGGCGTGACCACCGGCGTCGGCGCGGTGATCCACACCGCGAAGGTCGAGCCGGGCAGCACCGTGGCGGTGATCGGCTGCGGCGGCGTCGGGCTGTCGGCGATCAACGGCGCCGCGATCGCCGGAGCCGCACGGATCATCGCCGTCGACATGGTTCCGTCGAAGCTCGAGCTGGCGCGCAAGTTCGGCGCCACCGACGTCGTGAACGCGAAGGACGGCGATCCGGTCCAGGCGGTGCGTGAGCTCACCGGCGGCGGCGTGCACTACTCCTTCGAGGCCATCGGTCTGAAGCAGACCGCGGAGCAGTCGTTCAAGATGCTGGCGCGTGGCGGCGTCGCGACGATCATCGGGATGATTCCGGTCGGCACCAACATCGAGCTGCACGGCCCCGAGTTCCTGATGGAGCGCAAGATCCAGGGCTCGAACATGGGCTCGAACCGCTTCCGGGTCGACATGCCGCGCTTCGTCGAGCTCTACCTGCAGGGCCGCCTGCACCTCGATGACCTGATTTCCCGACGCATCCGGCTCGAGGACGTGAACGACGGCCTGAAGGCGCTCGAGACCGGCGAGGTCGCCCGCAGCGTGATCATCTTCGACTGACAGACATTGTGGCAGCGGCCTCCGGCCGCCATTGTGGGAGCGGCCTCCGGCCGCGAATCCGTGGCAATCTACGCCATGCAGGTTCGCGGCCGAAGGCCGCTCCCACAGGACAGGTATGATCAGCGTATTGCCACGTAGCCGTACTGCCCCGCGCGGTACACGCGCAGCAGCAGCTGCTGGCCGCTCTGCCGGGCCGCTTCACGGAACTCGGCGATGTCCCGGATCGGCTGCCGGTCCAGACCGACGATCACGTCGCCCGGCCGCAGCCCGTATTGCCAGGCCCGGCTGTCGGCGCTCACCTCGGTCACCAGCACGCCGGCGCTCAGGCCGTCGTCGCCCTGGTTGCGCAGGTTCTGGAGCTGCGTGCCCGAGAGGCGCGGATCGATCCGCTCCCCCGGTGCCCTCTCGAGCTGATCCTCGCTGACTTCGAGCGTGAGCCGCCGGACGCGGCCGTCGCGGAGCACCTCCAGCTCCACCTCGGAACCGACGAAGATCACCGCCGTCTGGCTGTGGTAATCGCTGACGCGCCGGATCGGCCGGTCGTCCACCCGGATCACCACGTCGCCGATCTCGACGCCGGCCTCGTCCGCCGGGCTGTCGGGCTCCACTTCCACCACCACGACCCCGTCGCGGCGGTCGAGGCCGAACGCTTCCGCCAGCTCCACGTTGAGCCCCTGCACGGCGATGCCGAGGTAGCCGCGCCGCACCTCGCCGTGCTCGATGAGCTGATCCATCACCGCGCGCACCATGTTCGACGGAATCGCGAAGCCGATCCCGACGTTGCCTCCGGACGGCGCCAGGATCGCGGTGTTGATGCCCACCAGCCGGCCCGCCAGGTCGACCAGTGCGCCGCCCGAGTTGCCCGGGTTGATCGACGCGTCGGTCTGGATGAAGTCTTCGTAGCCTTCGATGCCGAGACCGCTGCGCCCGAGCGCGCTGACGATCCCGCTCGTGACGGTCTGGTTCAGGCCGAACGGGTTGCCGATCGCGACGACGAAATCGCCGACCCGCAGCTCGCCGGAATCGGCGAACTCGATCTCGTGCAGGTCCTCCGCCTCGACCTGCAGCACCGCGAGATCCACCTGCGGGTCGCTGCCGATCAGCCGCGCCGGCAGCGAACGGCCGTCGGACAGCGTGATGGTGATCTCGTCGGCCCGCGCCACCACGTGGTGGTTGGTGACGATGAAACCGCGCGCCGCATCCACCACCACGCCGGAGCCGGCGCTCTGGGTCCGCCGGTAGCGGCGCTGCTGCGGAATGTCGAAGAAGCGCCGGAAGAACGGGTCTTCGAGCAGCGGATTGCGCACCTGCACCGTGGTGTAGGTGGCGATGTTCACCACCGCCGGCGTCGTCCGATCGAGCATCGGCGCGAGGCTCGGCAACTTCTCACCGTCCGCCAGCCGGGCCGGCAGCGCCGCCTGCGCCGCCATCGTCGTCAGCAGCAGCGCCGCGAGCCAGGCGGCGCTCCAGATCGTCTTCAGCACGTCGTCTCCAGGCCGCTTCTCATCGAAACCGTCAGTCGGGCAACTCGCCCACCGGACGCGGCGGCGCCGCCCGACGCGGCGCCGGCGCCGCGCCGGCCGCCGCGATCAACACCAGCGCGGCGAGCGAACCCGCCGTCGCGGTCAGATAGCCCGGCCGGTAACCGGCCGCATCGTAGATCGCGCCGATGATCACCGGGCCGGCGGCGACGCCCACCACCGTCACCGCGTTGGCGAGCGAGAATATCCGCGCGTACGCCCGCCCGCCAAAGGCCTCGGCCAGCCACAGCGGCTGCAGCATCAGCAGATTCCCCACCGTGCTGCCGAAGATCGCCGCGCCGGCCAGCACCTGCGGGGTACCGCCGGCGGTGGCGATCAGCGTCAGGCCGAGCGCCTGCCCGACCAGGTTGCCGAGGGTGAACCGGCGGATCGGCAGGCGCGTCACCAGCCAGCCGCCGGCGAACCGGCCGAGGATGCTCATCGCCGTCAGCGCCTGAACCGCGAGCGCGGCGCCGCGGTAGTCGGCCACCTGCTCGGCGCGATTGTACAGATGCGCGATCCCGCCAACCTGCGCGCCCATGCAGATCAGGTAGCCGGCCGTCAGCAGCAGGAAGAAGCGGCTACCGACCGCCTCCCGGTACGACCACTCCGGCGCCGGCGCGTTCGTCTCCGGCGGCTGCGGCGCCGGCGGCGGATGGCCGCGCACCACCCAGAGCGCGAACGGCACGATCAGCAGGAAGAACGCCGCACCGAACCACGGCATCGCCACCGCCACGCTCCACTCGTTCAGCACGCGCGCGCACAGCGGCGTCAGCACGATGCCGCCGAAGGACAGACCGGTCGATGCGATCGACAGCGCGATCGAGCGGTTGCCGCCGGGGAACCAGCGGGTCACGAGCGTGGTCGCGGGTACGATCGACACGGCCGCATTGCCGGTGCCGAACAGCAGGAACAGCAGATAGAGCTGCCACAACGCGTCGGCGAAGCCGACCATACCGAGCGCGCTGCCGGCGAGCAGCGCGCCGCCGAGCATCACCCAACGCACGTCGTGGCGTTCGATCAGCCGCGCGACGGCCATGCCGGCCACACCGCCCACCACGAAGAACAGGCTCACCGCCACCGACACGTCGGTGACGCTGAAGCCGCGCGCCGCGGCCAGCACGTTGATGTAGACCGACAGGTTGTAGAACCCGAAGCCGGACGAGACGGTGAGCACCAGAAACACGCCGGCCACGATCCACCAACCGTAGTACATGCTGAACGTGAGCCTCATTCGGGGCCGCCATTCTACGCAGAAGCGCGCGCGGCCGGGGCCGCGGCACCCAGGCGCTTCGCCGCGGCGGCGTGCTTGACACGTCCGCCGCGCAACGGAATGCTGCGCGCCGACCCGCCCGTACCGTCCACAGCGAGCCGCCGTTGCCCGTCCACGCGCTGATCCGCGACCCCGACTCGCCGCGCTGGCTGCGCTTCGAATCGCCGCGTGCGGTGATTGCGGCGAGTCGTCCCGACGAGGCACCCGCGGTGCTCGCGGCCGCCGAGGCACGGGCGCGCCGCGAGGGTCTGTACGCGCTCGGCTTCGTCAGCTACGAAGCGGCCGCGGGATTCGACCGGAAGCTCGCGGTGCATCCGCCCGGCCGCCTGCCGCCGGCCTGGTTCGCGCTGTTTCCCGGTTTTCTCCCGGCCGACGCGCCGGCGGCCGGCGACGTGCCCTGGCTCGACTGGCAGCCCGACGTCGACCCGGCCGGCTACCGCCGCGCGCTCGCGCGGATACACGCGCTGATCGCCGCCGGCGACACCTATCAGGTGAACTTCAGCTACCGGCTGCGCGCACCCCTGCCGGCGGATCTCCCCGCCGCATCGATCTTCGCCGGGATGATCGGGCGGCAACCGGACGCGCTCGGTGTGCTGCTCGAGACGGACGACTGGGCCATCTGCTCCGCCTCGCCGGAGCTGTTCTTCAGCCGCCGTGGCCGCTGCCTGCTGTCGCGGCCGATGAAGGGCACCGCGGCGCGCGGCACGAGCCCGGAAGACGACCGGCAACGGGCCGAGGGCTTGCAGCGCGGGGCGAAGGACCGCGCCGAGAATCTGATGATCACCGACATGGTGCGCAACGACATCGGCCGCGTGGCCGCGTTCGGCAGCGTGCGCACGGGCGCGTTGTTCCGGCTCGAGGCGCATCCGACGTTGTGGCAGATGACCAGCACCGTCGCGGGCGCGACCGGAGCGAGCCTCGCGCGCATCTTCCAGGCGATGTTCCCGGCCGCCTCGATCACCGGCGCACCGAAGCGACGGACGATGGAAGTGATCCGCGAGCTCGAGACCGCGCCGAGGGAGATCTACACCGGCGCGCTCGGGCTGATCCGGCCGAACGGCGACGCCGGCTTCAACGTCGCGATCCGTACCGCCTGGCTCGACAAGCGCCGCGACGTGGTCGAGTACGGCGTCGGCGGCGGCATCGTCTGGGACTCGGACGCGGAGGCCGAGCTCCGGGAGACGCACACGAAGGCCGGCATTCTCCGCGGACGCCTGCCGGCGGGTTTCGCGCTGCTCGAAACGCTGCGTTGGGCTCCCGACGGCGGGTTCTGGTTCCTGCCCGAGCACCTCGCGCGGCTGCAGCGCGCCGCACGCTGTTTCTACGGCAACGCGCTCGACGAGCGGCCGGTGCGGCAGCGGCTCGATGCGTTCGCGGCAACGCTGGCGCCTGCGGCGCACCGCGTCCGTCTGCTGGTGGGCCCCGGCGGCGCGGTGGAGCTCTCCGCGCAGCGGCTCGACGGCTCGCCCGCGCCGCGGCGCGTCGTGCTGGCCCGGCGCGGCCGGCCCCTCAGCGGCAACCCGTTCGTCCGGCACAAGACCACCCACCGGGTACTCTACGACGACGCGCGCCGCGAGGCCGTCGCCGCGACGCCGGCGGCAGACGACGTGATCCTGGTGAACGAGCGCGGTGAGGTCACGGAGTCCACCGTGGCCAATCTGGTGGCCGATCTCGACGGCGTGCTGGTGACGCCGCCCGCGGACGCGGGGCTGCTACCGGGCGTCTACCGTCAGCACCTGCTCGACACCGGCCGCGTCGCGGAGCGGCGCCTGCGGCCGGCGGACCTGTACGCGGCGCGCGCGGTCTATCTGGCCAACTCGGTGCGCGGCCTCTGGCCGGTGGAGCTGGTGAAGCCATGACGATCCGGCGGCCTGCAACCCGGCCGCGTTCCGTCTGCGTACTGCGTCACGTTTTGCGTGACCCGTTTTCGCGACAATGCGCGCGGCCTTCATAACAAGGATGTTCAATGCGCATTTCCGGCTTTCGCGGCGGCGCCGCGGCGGTCGCCCTCAGCTTCCTGGTACTTCCTGCCTTCGCCGACGACGGCCCTGACACGGCCGCGGCGCTGCGCGCCGGGGTGATGGAGGAAGTCGTGGTCACCGCGCGCAAGCGCCCCGAGGCGATGCAGGACGTGCCGTCCTCGCTGACGGTGCTCCGCTCCGACACGCTGGCGACACTCGGCGCGGCCACGATGGACGACATCGCGCTGCGCCTGCCGAACTTCGCGAGCGACGGCAGTCCGCTGACGGGATTCGGCGCCCGCTACATCCGCGGGCTGAACGCCGGCGCGCGCAACATCGGCTTCGACTCCGGCTATGCGGTGTTCGTCGACGGCGTCTACGGCGGCCGTTACATCACCGCCGACCGCGTGCTGCAGGACGTCGAGCGGATCGAATACCTGCCCGGCCCGCAGGGCACCCTGTTCGGCAAGAACACCACGCTCGGCGTGGTGAACATCGTCACCCGGGCACCCGGCCCGGTACCCGCCGCCACCATCGACCTCGGTTTCGGCAGCGAAGGCCAGCGCAGCGCCCGCGCCCGCGCCAACCTGCCGCTCGGCGGCGACTGGTCCGCTTCCGCGAGCGCCGGCGTGCGCGAGCGCGACGGGTTGATGCGGAACGAACTGCTGGACCGGGCCGGCAACGACGTGGATGCCTGGGACGGCCGCATCACGCTGCGCGGCGAGCTCGCGGGCTGGCGCACCACGATCGCAGCCGACCACTACCGCAGCGCCCCGGAGCTGATCGCCCGGCAGCGGCTCGAGGGGGTCGGCGCATTGCCGCCGCGGGTCGCGGGCCACGACCAGCGCGGGAGCCTGCGCGACGAGGACTCGGGAATCGCGCTGACCCTGGAGCGGGAATTCGCGCTCGGTACGGTGACCTCGATCAGCGCGCTGCGCAGCTACGAGACGGCGGCGACGCTCGACGACGACGCGTGGGAGCTGCCCGCTCAGCACCTGATCGACTGGACCGAGTCGACCGATCAGCTCAGCCAGGAGCTGCGCCTCGCGGGGCGTCACGGTGCCACCGACTACCTGCTCGGCGCCTATTTCCTCGAGATGGAATCAGAGTCGCACCGCGGCGTGGGCTCGTTCGTGAGCCCACGCCTCGCGCAGGTCGACGGTGAGCTCGAGGGACGCACCTACGCGCTGTTCGGTACCGTCGGCCGCGACCTGACCGAGCGCCTCTACGCCGACGTCGGGGTGCGCTGGACGCGCGAGCGCAAGGCGCTGCCGCGCTACACGCAGGACGGCGCCGGCGTGCTCGCGGACTTCTCGCTCCGCGACCGACGCTCGGTGAGCAGCACCACCCCGTCGGCGAGCCTGCGCTATCAGATCAGCCCGAACGCCACCGGCTTCGTGCGCTACGCCCAGGCGTTCAAATCGGGCGGATTCAACGTCGACGTGGTCACGGCAGTGACGCCGCTGGAGTTCGACGACGAGCGCGCGGACACCTGGGAAGCCGGCGTGAAATCGACCTGGCTGGACGGGCGCCTGAACCTGAACGCGGCGGCATTCCGCTCGAAATACCGGGATCTGCAGGTCAGCCAGTATCAGCCGATTCCCGGCCACCTGCTGCCGCTCTTGCGGATCACCAACGCGGCCTCGGCTCATACCCAGGGCGTCGAGCTCGGCGCGGAGCTGATGCTGACCGACTGGCTGTTCGCGGTGAACGTCGGTCAGACCCACAGCGAGCTCGACGACTTTCCGGATCCGCTCGGCCCGGGCAGCGGCAACTATGCCGGCAACGGCCTCGGCGGTCCCGAATGGACCAGCAGCGTGCTGGTGCAGTACAGCCACGGCGTCGGCGGCTGGGGCGAGCTGACGCTGACCGTCGAGCACCTGTTCCAGGACCGCGTCGGCGGCGACCTGAACGAGGATCCGCTCGCGACCTCCGACCCGCTCGCGCTGGTGAACCTGCGCGCCGAGCTCGCGTTCGGCAGCAACCGCCAATGGCGGATACGGGCCTGGGTCGACAACCTGATGGACACCGACCGCGTGATCGAGCGGCACCGCAACCCGGCGCCCGCGTTGCTGGCGCTTGCCGGTGTGCCCCCGGCCGTCCTCGACAGCACCGTCGGCCTCTACAACGACCCGCGCACCTACGGTCTCGAGCTCAGCCTCACACTCTGACGCCCATTGTGGGAGCGGGCTCCGGCCGCGAATCTTCTTCTGAAGTTCGCGGCCGCTACCAACCAGCCGCACAGGTAACACCTGGACCGGTCAACGGGTCCCCCGCCCGGCTGAGCCGCAAGACGGCCTAAAGGCTCGGCAGTGGAAGGAAACTGCGCAGCGACGTGCCGGGCTGACGGTGGACCGGGGCGTTCTCCCGCGCGTACGGTCCGCAACATCGCCCGAATCGAAGCCGGGGAACGGCTGTCGACGTCGGCCGCCGAGCCGGCGCGGCCGACGGTGTGCACGAGTGATCTCCCACGGCACCATCCGCCTCGGCCACATCGGGACGGAACATGGCCCGAATCAACCGATGGCGCTCCGGGGCGATCGAGATCCAGCGCTGTACGCCGGCGATCCCGGGTTCGATTCGGGCTATGTTGTGAATTCGATTCGGGCGCTGTTCGCGATTCGACCCCGGCGAGGCGGCGATTTGATTCGGGCCATGTTGCGTTCGCCGATGGGCGAGGCGCGCGCGGAAGCCGGCCGTGACCGTGCGAATGATCGGCGGATTGCAGAACCGCGGGCACCGGCGCACGGCACCATTACTACGAGCGGTAACGGAAGGCGCCGCCTGCGGTGCGGCTCGTCCCGGCGAGCTCGGCGGTGTGGTTCGACGGGTGGGAGCGCCGGCTGCGGAGCGGACGTGCGGGCGATTCGGCGCCGAAGAGCATTCGCGGCCGGAGGCCGCTCCCACATTGAAGGCGTTCCTATGGTACGGTTCCGCTTACGCCGCCTGAGAGGGACCGCCATGACAGAGCTCGTCACGCTGCCGGCCGAAGCCGACCTCGACCGAGTCCTCGAGGTGATCCAACGCGACGGCGCCGTGATCCTGAGCGACGTGCTCGAGCCTACCGCGGTGGACCGCGTGCTGAACGAGGTCCGCCCCTACGTCGAAGCGACCCGCAACGGGCAGGACGACTTCAGCGGCCGCCTGACGACCCGCACCGGCGCGCTGGTGGCGCGCTCACCGGCCTGCCGCGAGCTGATCCTGCACCCGACCGTGCTGGCCGCGGCCGAGCGTTTCCTCGCACCCTGGTGCACGCGCATCCAGCTTCACCTCAGCCAGATCATCCGCCTGCGCCCGGGACAGCCGGCGCAGGCGATCCATCGCGACCGCTGGGCCTGGGGCACCTGGCTGAAGGACATCGAGCCCCAGTTCAACACCATCTGGGCGCTCACCGACTTCACCGCCGAGAACGGCGCGACGCACGTGGTACCCGGCAGCACGCGCTGGCCGGATCAGCGGCGCCCCGAGCCGCACGAGATCACCCAGGCGGTGATGCGCCGCGGGTCGGTGCTGCTCTACACCGGCTCGGTGTTCCACGGCGGCGGCGCCAACCGTTCGGCATCCGACCGCATCGGCGCGAACCTGACCTACACGCTGGCGTGGCTGCGTCAGGAGGAGAATCAGTACCTGTCGTGCCCGCCGGAGATCGCCCGCACGCTGCCGAAGCGGCTGCAGGACCTGCTCGGCTATACGCTCGGCAGCTACGCGCTCGGCTATTACACCCCGCCGCTGCCGCCGGGCGAAGGTCCGGAAGCGGTCGGTCCGGAGTACGCGCTCGGCGCGAGCCGGTCCGAGGCCGCGCTCGGCAGCGAGGAGCTGCTGAAGACGGTGATCCGGGCCGCGCCGGCGACCGGCGGCTGACGAGAACCACGTCACACAATTACATGCCAACCCTGCCGGTAGCCGGGGCTGCGCCTATCTAATTTCTGGCAACGGCAACCGCGGTTCATCCCCCGATGCGGTGGAGCTCCACCTTTTCGACAGCCTCGCTCGAGCGTGAGTACCAGGCCGAGTTGCTCCCGGAGAAGATCCGGCTGACCCGGATCATGACCGGGCTCGGCATGATGCTGACCCTGGCGTACATGGTGCTCGACCTCTGGGCGATCTCCGCCGATCTGCTGACGATCTGGTCACTGCGGGGGATGATCATCGCCACCCTCGCGATCACGTTCCTGACCACGGCGACCTCGCGCTTTGCCGCCGTTTATCCGTATGTGATCTCGACCGCGGCGATGGTGATGGGCGTCGGCGTCTGCGGGATGATCTGGGTCGCCGATCCCGGAGACGCGGCCGTCGACACATACCAGGCCGGGCTCGTGCTCATCATCATGGCGATCTACACCCTCACCTACACGCCGCTGTGGCTCGCCACGGCGCTCGCCGTCGCGCTCACCGCCGGCTACGCCGCCGTCGTCGTGCTGGTGCACGGCTACGACGCGCCGCCGAAGAGCACGCTGCTGATCGGCAACCTGTTCCTGTTCGTATCCATCACCGTGATCGGCATCACCGCTCAGATCCTGCGCGACAGCTACTCGCGCGAGAACTATCTGCTGCGTCACTCGCTGCAGCGCGACGTGGAGATCAAGGAAGAACAGAAGCGCCGCGCGGCGTACCTCGCCGAGCACGATCCGCTCACCGGCGTCGGCAATCGGCTGCGCTTCGACCGCGACGCGAACGCGCTGCTCGACCGCGCACGCGTGGAGGGTGCGCTGGTGCACGTGCTGTTCCTCGACCTGAACGGCTTCAAGCCGGTGAACGACCGGCATGGCCATGCCGCCGGCGACCGCGTGCTGAAGGTGCTGGCCGAGCGTATCCGCCTATGCCTGCGCAAGCACGACGTGTTCGCGCGGATGGGCGGCGACGAGTTCGTGATCGCGCTGATGCACGGCCCGGAGGAACCGGACGCCGGCGTCATCGCGGCGCGCCGGATCGCCGCCGCGATCGGCGAGCCGGTGGAGCTGCGCGGTACGCGCGTACGGATCACCGCGAGCATCGGAGTCGCCGGTTATCCGGCGGATGGCGACGACCTGGACGCGTTGATCCGAGCGGCGGACGCGCAGATGTACGTCGCGAAGAAGCTCGGCACGCCCGGCATCGCGGCGACGCCGGGGTGTCAGCCGGCGAGGGTGGCAGTCTGACCGCTGCCTGACCGGAGCGGGAGCGGCTGAAGCCGCCTCACTCGGGCCTTGGCTCCATCGAGGCCAGCATCTGCTCGTCCCGGGCCGCCGCCACGCGCAGTACCGACGCAAGCGCACCCTGTTCGTGGACGAGCCGGGAAAACGCCTTCATGTGCCTGTCGGTCCACTTGCTTTCGTCGTGCGCGCCCATCGGCAACGTGTGCTGCGCGGCCATCCGGTCGGCCGCGTCCCCCAGTTCCGTCGCGATTCCGCGGAAGCGCGTCGCGAGTTCCCGGTATACCTCGTCCTCGCGCTGCGAAGCCGGATCATCGAGGACGAGCATCTCGCGGTGCAGCTCCAGCGTCTGCGCGAGCTCGCCGAGGTAGCTCGCAACCCGACGGGGCACGCCGGCGTGCTGGGCCAGTCCGGCGCCGCAGGTCGGCGTGTCACCAGGCAGGGTCTCGTCGAGGACGTCGAGGATCATCGTCCAGCCGCGCTGCGTATCGTCGGCCCACTCGTCCGCGGTTTCGGTCGACAGCGTGAGCAGGCAGCCTGCCTCGAGCGGCTCGATGTCGATCGTGACGCGGTCTTCGTCGGGCGAGTATTTCGGCACCCGCAACGTGAAGACGATCCGTCGCGGCCGATCGAGCTCGACGTACGCACCTTCGTGCAGCACGTCTTCGCCGTTGCGGCGATCGACGATCGCGAACCTGCCGCCGACGCGCGCATCGATGTCGCAGCGCACGTTTTCTCCGGTCGCCGTCGCGAAGAGAAACCTGCTCGCCTTCTCGGGATCGAGCCATGCGTCGAAGACGCGCTCCGCCGATGCGGCGAAGCGGTGTTTTACGCTCACGGTGGGCATTGTCCAATCTCCTGTTCCGGATGCGTGCGCCGAAGCGCATTACTGCATCAACGTTTCCGGACGCGTCCCTTGGGACGAGGGGCTTTTCTCGCGGCGTCTTCGGCCGTCAAGAGATCGTCGAGGGCCTGGAGTCGGCGCGCCCAGAGGGCTTGCTGAGCCTCGATCCATTGCTGGGCGGCGGACAGCGGCTCCGGGCGAAAGCGAAGAATGTGCTCACGCCCGGATACCTTCCGCTCGATCAGGCTCGCGCGCTCGAGGAGCCGTATGTGCTTGCTGACCGAATTCAGCGAGATCGGAAATTCCGCCGCGACATCGGTGACTCGGGCCTCTGAAACGGCGAGGCGCTGCAATATGCGCCGCCGAATCGGGTCCGCGAGCGCCATCAGCGTCCTGTCCAGGTCTGCCGACGATCCTTCGTAACGCATCATTCATCCTTTTGGGTGAATGATGTCGCCTCGTGTCCGGGATGTCAAACGAAGGTCAGCCGGCCGAGTCCGCGGCAGGGGCCCGGGCCGCTGTGCGATGAGCTGAATGCGCTGCTGGATGGAGCGGGTAGCGGGAATCGAACCCGCATCATCAGCTTGGGAAGCTGAGGTTCTACCATTGAACTATACCCGCGGGGCGGACTTCCCTGTGGGGGCGGACTTCCCTGTGGGAGCGGCCTCCGGCCGCGAATCTTACCTCAGTTCGCGGCCGGAGGCCGCTCCCACAGCTGAGAGTGGTCACGCCGGGATGCGCACCGGCAGCTCCCGGATGCCGCGGATGAACGACGACTTGAGGTAGACCGGGTCGCCGACCACCTCGATCTTCGGGAAGCGCTTCAGGATCTCCTCCCAGAGCACCCGAAGCTGCAGCTCGCCGAGCCGGTTGCCGAGGCAGCGGTGGATGCCGTAGCCGAACGACAGGTGCTTGCGTGCGTTCGGCCGGTCGATCCAGAAGCGGTTCGCGTCCGGAATCTCTTCGTCGTCCCGGTTGCCGGAGACGTACCACATCGCCACCTTGTCGCCTTCTCGGATCAGCTTGCCGCCGAGCTCGACGTCGCGCAGCGCGGTACGCGCCATATGCGCGACCGGCGACTGGTAGCGGATGATCTCCGGCACCATGTTGGGCACGAGGCCCGGGTTGTTGACCAGCTTCTCGTACTCGTCGGGGTTCTGGTTCAGCGCCAGCACGCCGCCCGAGATCGAGTTGCGGGTGGTGTCGTTGCCGCCGACGATCAGCAGCAGGATGTTGCCGAGGTACTCGTTCGGCGGCATGTTTCTCGTGGATTCGCCGTGCACCAGCATCGAGATCAGGTCGCGGCCCGGCTCCTTGCGCGAGGCGCGCTCCTTCCACACCGCATCGAAGTACTCCCAGCACTTCCACAGTTCCTTGAAGCCGTCCTCGGGTGTGTCGAAGAACTCCGGGTTGCCGATGTTCTGCGTCACGTCCGACCAGTAGATCAGCTTGTGCCGGTCTTCCTGCGGAACGTCGAACAGCGTCGCGAGCGTTCGGCCGGTGAGCTCCACCGACACCTCGCGCACCCAGTTGAAGGTCTCGTTGCGCGGCAGGCTGTCGAGAATGATGCCGGCCCGTTCGCGGATCAGGTCCTCGAGCTCGGCGATGGCCCGCGGCGAGAACATCGGAGCCACCACCTTGCGCTGCTCGTCGTGCTTCGGCGGATCCTCCATGATGAACATCGGCAGGTGGAACATCGGATCCGGCTCTTCCTCCTGCTTCTGCCCGCCGAGCTGAATGCCGCCGAGCCGCGAATCCGACGAGAAGAGCTCGTGGTGGGTGTCGACGTAGACGATGTCCTTGTACTTGGTGATCGACCAGTACGGGCCGAACTGGCTGTCCTCGGTGTAGTTCACCGGATCTTCTTTGCGCAACCGCTCGAAATACGGCAGCACCGTGTTCGCCTCGAACAGGTCGGGGTGACCCGGGTTCATCCGGTTCAGCGGCAGCGAGTAAGGGTCCTGATGGACGTCGATCGCCCATTCCGCCTGCACTTCCCTGTTCAACCGCTTCAGGTTCTCCTGCCGGGTGGGGCGCCGATTGACTTCGCTCATGAGCTTGCTCCTTGGCGCCGGCGAGGCGCCGACGACTACTGAGAATCACCAATTCCGATGGCGCGTAGGTTACATCCAAGCGTTCATCTTGTCAGTGACAGGCTTGGCTGGGGGCTCGACGAAGGATTGGCCAAGAAATCGCCGAGGGCTCGCCGGACCGGGTTCAGCCCCTGGGGGCGTCCCGGTACACGAACGCCTCGATCAGGCGCAGGAAGTAGCCGCGCGGACGCTCGAGGAATGCCGCATGGTCGCCGCCGGGGATCACCACCCAGGCCTTGTCGTCGGTGGCGAGCCGGGTGAACAGGTCGCGGTGCACGTCGTCCCGCGCCAGCGGATCGTGGCTCGCCTGGAGCAGCAGCACCGGCACCCGCACCGCCGCGGCATCCAGCGCCCGCCACTGGCCGAGCTCGCGCCAGTCGGCCCGCACCGGATCGGCGGCCAGGGCCGCCGCCGCGAACGCCTCCACCACCCGCGGGTCGACGGCATCCGGCAACAGGAAATCGCTCCGCGCCGCCTCCGCGGTGGTCGGCTCACCGGGCGGCGCCCCGGTCCCGGTCGGCGGCGGGTCCCGATCGATGCCGGGCCGCACCGGGTAGCCGAACAGGATCACCCCGGCAACCCGCTCGGGATACCGCTGCGCAACGAGTTGGGCGACCATCGCGCCGTAGGACCAGCCGAACAGGTACGGGGGCGGCGCCGCGGGGTCGCTCCGGGCGAGCCATTCCAGCACACCGGCGACGTCCGCGGCGGCACGCTCGGGCGTCAGCCAGCCCGATTCGTCCCTGGGCGTCTCGCCGTAGCCGCGCAGGTCGACGCCGAAACTCGCGATCCCCAAGGCGACCAGCCCGTCCATCAGCGACACATCCTCGCCCGGCACCTGCAGGTCGAAGTCGGGACGGGTGCTCCAGGTGCGGCCGTGAATCAACAGCATTCGGGCCCGCGGCTGCGCCGGCGATTTCTCCCAGACGCGCAGCGGGTGGCCGTCCACGGTCACCGCGTGGGCGCGCAGCGCCGGCGCCGCTTCCGCCGGGTCCGGGCCGAGCGCGCCGGTCTGGGCCACGAGTGCGGCCGGCAGTGCGGCCGCCAGGAGCAGGCCGATCAGCAGCCGTGCGATGCGGGCGGACACGTCAGGCGGGGGTGGGCGTACGGCCGGCGAGCACTTCGGCGAACACCTCTGCGTCGACGTTGCCGCCGGTGAGGATCACGGCCACGCGCTTGTCCCGCTGCGACGGGGCTTCCTGCATCAGAGCGGCCAGCGCCGCGGCGCCGGCGCCCTCGGCGAGGTTGTGGGTCGAGCGGTACATCAGCCGCATCGCCTCGGCGACCTCGTCGTCGCTGACTTGGACGATGCGCGCGGCGCCGCGGCGGATGACCTCGAGGGATTCCGCCATCGGTATCCGGCACGCGACACCGTCCGCGATGGTGCGTGCGGAGGAGGTCTCGACGACCCGGCCTTCGGCCACCGACAGCGCGAACGCCGGCGCGTGCTTCGACACCACCCCGACGATCTCGGTGTCGAGCCCGAGCAGGTCGCGCGTGCGGATCAACCCGCAGATCCCCGAGCCCATGCCGATCGGCACGTACACCGTGTCGAGCCGGTCCACGGCGCGCAGCAGCTCGAGCGCGTACGTGGCGACGCCCTTCACCAGCGCGGGATGGAACGGCGGCACGAAGTGCAGCCGGCGTTCTTCGGCGAGCCGGGACGCCTCCTGGCGCGCCGCGTCGAAGTCGCGGCCGTGCACCAGCAGCTCTGCGCCCCAGGCCGCCATCGCACGGTTCTTCTCGCGGCTGTTGCCCTCCGGGACGACCACCGTCACCGGCACACCGTAGCGCTGCGCGGCGAACGGAATGCTCTGCCCGTGATTGCCGCGGGTCGCGGTGATGAAGCCTTCCGGCAGCGCACCCTGGCGTTCCAGCTCGTCCATGAAGATCAGCCCGCCGCGCACCTTGAACGCGCCGATCGGCGTGTGATTCTCGTGCTTGACCCAGACCTCGCAGCCGAGCGCATCGGCGAGCAGCGGCCAGGCGTATTGAGGCGTCGGCGGCATCACCCGGTAGACGCGCTCCGCCGCGTCCTCGAGCTCCGCCAGCGAGAACGAACCGTCTTCGGTCACGATGTTTCCGCCGCTCGATGCATGAGCGGCCGACTATAGAATCGCCCACCCCAAACGTCTAATGTGCCCCTTTGCCGCAAGTCGAGGGGGAACGAACGATGGAGCTCGCCGACAAGATCGTGGTGGTGACCGGTGGCGCGAGCGGAATCGGCCGCGCAATGGCCGAACGCTTTCACCGCGAGGGGGCCGCCAAGGTGATGGTGGCGGACCTGGACGAAGCCGGAGCCGCCGCGGTGGCGGCGGGCATCGACGGTGCGAGCATGCGGGTCGACGTGAGCCGGGAAGCGGACATCGTCCGGCTGATCGAGGAAACCGAGTCGCGCTTCGGGCCGATCGACCTGTTCTGCTCGAACGCCGGCATCGGCCTCGGCCGCGGGCTCGACGAGTCCGACGAGGTCTGGCAGAAGATCTGGGCGGTGAACACCATGTCCCAGGTGTACGCGGCCCGTCATCTGGTGCCGCGGATGAAGGCGCGCGGTGGCGGCTATCTGCTGAACACCGCGTCGGCGGCCGGCTTGCTCTCGCAGATCGGCTCGGTCACCTACGCCGTCACCAAGCACGCGGCGGTAGCGCTCGCCGAGTGGATCGCGATCACCCACGGCCGTGACGGCATCAAGGTTTCGGTGCTGTGCCCGCAGGCGGTGCGCACCGCGATGACCGCCGGCGGCGCCGGCGTCGCGGCGGTGGACGGGATGCTCGAACCGGAGGACGTGGCCGAAACGGTCGTGCAGGCGCTGCGCAACGAGACGTTCCTGGTGCTGCCCCACCCCACCGTCGCCGAGTACATGCGCCGCAAGACCAGCGACTACGACCGCTGGATCCGCGGGATGCAGCGCCTGCAGGAGCAGTACCTGGCGGCGAACGATTCCTGAGTGGATCGCCGCCTGTGGGAGCGGCCTCCGGCCGCGAATGCTCGGGAAGAAGTTCGCGGCCGGAGGCCGCTCTCACAGCAGGTCGTCAGCGCAGCAGATCCTCCACCGCCCGCCGTGCCATCACCTTGATCAGGTGCGCCCGGTAATCGGCGGACGCGAACAGGTCGCTGTTGAAGCCGGCGTCCGGCACCTCCACCGCGTCCACCGCGGCCGTCGACAGGTCCTGCTGCAGCGCCTCCTCGAGGGCGGTGCCGCGGAACGCGCACGGTCCCGCGCCGGTGATGCCGACGCGCACGCGGTCACCGAAATCCGCCACCAGCACCCCCACCACCGCATAGCGGGACGCCGGGTGCGGAAACTTCCGATAGGCCGCCCGGCGCGGCACGGGGAACTCGATCCGGGTGATGATCTCCCCCGGATCGAGCGCCGTTTCGAACAGATCGCGGAAGAAATCGTCCGCGGCGATGCGGCGTTGATCGGTGTGAATCGTCGCGCCGAGCCCGATCACCGCCGCCGGGTAGTCGGCCGCCGGGTCGCTGTTCGCCACCGAGCCGCCGAGGGTGCCGCAATTCCTGACCTGCGCGTCGCCGATGCATTCCGCGAGCGCAGACAGCACCGGCAGCGCGGCGCGGATCCGCGGGTCGGCGGCGACGCGGGCGTGCCGCACGAACGCGCCGACGCTGACCCGGCCGTCCGCGACGTCGACGGCGTCGAGCCCCGGTACGCCCGCCAGATCGATCACGTCGGAGGGCGCGGCCAGGCGCTGCTTCATGGTCGGAATCAGCGTCTGGCCGCCGGCGAGGTAGATGCCGTCGTCCGCCTGCTGATACAGCGCCGCCGCCTCCTCGAGGCTGGTGGGGCGATGGTATTGGAAGCTGTACATGACCGTTTCTCCTAGCCGCGAAGCGCCCGCCAGACCTTCTCCGGCGTAGCCGGCATCGGCAGATCCCGCACGCCCAGCGCGTCGGTGACCGCGTTCATCACCGCCGCCGGGCTGCCGATGGCACCCGCTTCACCGCAACCCTTCACGCCGAGCGGGTTGTGCGTGCAGGGCGTCACCGTCGTATCCACCCGGAAATCGGGGAGGTCGTCCGCCCGCGGCAGGCAGTAGTCCATGTACGAGCCGGTCTGGAGCTGGCCGAATGCATCGTAGACGCCGTGCTCGAGCAGCGCCTGCCCGACACCCTGCGCGAGGCCCCCGTGCACCTGCCCGTGCACGATCATCGGATTCACCACGTTGCCGAAATCGTCCACCGCGACGAAGTCCACCAGCGTCACCACACCCGTCTCTTCGTCGATCTCCACCTCGGCGATGTGGGTGCCGGCCGGGTAGGTGAAGTTCTGCGGATCGTAGAACGCCTTCTCGGAGAAACCCGGCTCGAGGCCGTCCGGATAGTTGGAGGGGACGTACGCCGCGAAGGCCACCTCCGCGAACGACAGCGACTGATTGCTGTCGCGCACCCGGAACCGGCCGTCGGCGAAGTCCACCGCCTCCACGTCGCTCTCCAGCATGTGCGCGGCGATGCGCTTGCCCTTCTCGATCAGCTTATCGGCCGCCTTCACCAGCGCCGAGCCGCCGACCGCGAGCGAGCGCGAACCGTAGGTGCCGAGGCCGAATTCGATGCGGCCGGTGTCGCCGTGCACCACCTCGACGTCGTCGATGCCGATGCCGAAGCGATCGGCCACCACCTGCGCGAACGTGGTTTCGTGGCCCTGGCCGTGGCTGTGGGAGCCGGTGTACACGGTCACCGAGCCGGTCGGATTGACGCGGATCTCACCGCTCTCGTAGAGCCCGACCCCCGCACCGAGCTGGATCGCGAGCTTCGACGGCGCCAGCCCGCAGGCCTCGATGTAACAGGAGAAGCCGATCCCCCGCCGCTTGCCGCGCCGCGCGGCCTCGGCCCTGCGCGTGGGGAAATTCGCGTAGTCGATCAGCTCCAGCGCCTTGTCGAGGCTCGCCTGGTAGTTGCCGGTGTCGTACACCAAAGCGACCGGCGTCTGATACGGAAAGTCCTCGGGACGGATCATGTTGATCCGGCGCAGCTCGGCCGGATCCCGGCCGAGCTCCCGAGCGGCCGTCTCCACCAGCCGCTCGACCACGTAGGTTGCTTCGGGCCTTCCCGCGCCGCGGTAGGCGTCCACCGGCGCGGTGTTCGTGTAGACGCCGTGCACCTCGACGAAGATGTTGGGCGTCCGGTACTGGCCCGCGAGCAGCGTGCCGTACAGGTACGTGGGCACCGACGAGCCGAAGGTCGACAGATACGCACCGAGGTTCGCGATGGTGTGCACCTTCAGCGCCACGAAGCGGCCTTCGGCGTCGAGGCCGAGCTCGGCGTGGGTCACGTGGTCGCGGCCATGCGCATCGGCGAGGAACGATTCGCTGCGCTCCGCTGTCCACTTCACGGGCCGGCCGACGCGGCGCGCCGCCCAGAGCACGGCCGTTTCTTCCGCGTAGACGAAGATCTTCGAGCCGAAGCCGCCGCCGACGTCCGGCGCGATCACGCGCAGCTTGTGCTCCGGAGCGATCTTCACGAACGCCGACAGCACCAGGCGCTCGAGGTGCGGGTTCTGACTGGTGGTGTAGAGGATGTGCTCGCCGGTCGCCGGATCCACCACACCGAGCGCGGCACGCGGCTCGATCGCGTTCGGAATCAAGCGATTGTTGATCAGGTCGAGCCGGGTCACGTGCGCCGCCGAGGCGAGTGCCGCATCGGTGGCGGCCTGATCGCCCAGCACCCAGTCGTAGGCCACGTTGCCGATCACGCCGGTATGGATGTCCTCGGAGCTCATCGCCGCCGCCGGATCCACCACCGCGGCGCGTTCGCTGAACTCCGTGGCGACCAGCTCGGCGGCGCGATGCGCGGCGTGCCGCGTCTCGGCGAGCACCAGCCCATACGGCTCGCCGACGTAGTTCACCACGTCGCGGGCGAGCGGCGGATGCGGTGCCGACACCATGTCGCTGCCGTCCTTCTGCTTGACCAGCCAGCCGCACGGCAGATCGCCCAGGCCATCCTCGGCCATGTCGTGCCCGGTGAGCACGGCCACGACGCCCTCCACGCCGAGCGCTTCCCGGGTGTCGATCGAGTCGATCCGCGCACGCGCGTGCGGTGAGCGCAGGAACACCGCGTGGAGTTGCCCCGGCTGGTTCAGATCGTCCGTGTACTGCCCTCGCCCGGTGATGAACCGGCGGTCCTCCTTGCGCAACGCCGGCGTGCCGATCGCACGCGTCGTTGCCGCTGCTGCTGGCTCAGCCATGACCGCCACCTCCCGTCATTCGCGGCGCCGCGGCCATCACGGCGCTGACGATGTTGTGATAACCGGTGCAGCGGCACAGATTGCCCTCCAGGCCTTCCCGCACCGCCCGCCGGTCGAGATTCGGCTGGCGCTGCACCAGATCGATCGCCGCCATGATCATGCCCGGGGTGCAGAAGCCGCACTGCAGCGCATGATGCTCCCGAAACGCCTCCTGCATCGGATGCAGCCGCTCGGCGCTGCCGATACCTTCGATGGTCGTGACCTCGGCTCCCTCCGCCTGGGCGGCGAGCACCGTGCAGGACTTCACCGCGCGGCCGTTCAGATGCACGGTGCAGGCGCCGCACTGGCTGGTGTCGCAGCCGACGTGGGTGCCGGTGAGCCGCAAGTGCTCGCGGAGCACCTCCACGAGCAGCGTGTTGGCCGGCACCTCCAGCGTGTGCGATGTGCCATTGACCGACAGGCTGACTTTCATCGTCGTTTCCTCGTCTCTCATACCATTGGCCGGGTGCGGTCAGAACGCCAGCACCATCGCAATCACGAGCGCCAGCAATACCGCCACCCAGATCATCCATCGGCCGCTCGATTCGTAGGCGACCGGTTCGGGAGCCGCGTCGCGCGCCGGCACGTCCGACCCGGCCAACGCCGCACCGGGGGCCGACGCCCCGGCGGCGGCCGTGGCCGCTTCCGCGGAATCGGTCTGCTCTACCACGTCGCGGAATCGGGCGAAGAAGTCCTCGGCCATCTTGCGCGCGGCGCCGTCGATCAGGCGCGAGCCCACCTGGGCGAGCTTGCCGCCGATGCTGGCGTCGACGGTGTACTGGAGCAACGTGGCGGCCCCTTCGTCCGTCAGCTTCACGTGGGCGGCGCCGCGGGCGAAGCCGGCGGCACCGCCCTTGACGCTGCCGTTGATCGTGTAGCTCTGCGGAGGCTCGATGTTCTCGAGTGCCAGGTCGGCATCGAACGTCGCGTTCACCGGGCCGATTCTGGCTTTGACTCGGGCGCGAAACCGATCGTCCGCGACCTTCTCCATGGACTGACATCCGTCCAGGCAGCGCGCCAGCACGTCGGGATCGTTGAGCGCCTTCCAGACGGCTTCGCGACTCGCGGCAATACGGTATTCGCCAGACTGCTCCACGCCGCCTCCTTCCTCGGGGCTCGACAGGTTCGCACGATTGCCGGCACCGGGCAACGCGGCGGGTGGGGTGGCAGCAGTCTTCCGATATCGCGGTCTGGAGCTGGGCGGGTAGCCACCGCTCTACGTCGGGGCGAGCGCGTTGGTCACGACTCGAGCGGCGGGCCGTTCCAGCATTCCTTCATCGCGAACGAGGCGACCGGCTTGCGCGAGAGGCGCGTGAGCTGCTTCACCGGCCGGCCGAGCGGAACGAGCGCCGCCACCGCAAGGTGCTCCGGGAATCCGAGCAGCGCGCGCAGCTCCTCTTCGCGCGCGGCGATGAACGTGGTCGGTGTGCCGCCGAGCCCTTCGTTACGGGCCGCGAGCAGGATGTTCCAGACGAAGGGATAGATCGACGCGCCGGAGATCACGCCGACGCGCGGCAACTGCGCGTCGAACGACGCCACGACCGACAGGTCCACGAGCACCAGCAGCAGCACCGGTGCCTGGACGAGCCGCCGGATGAAGTCGGGCGGCGCGTCGGTGGCGCTGATCTCTTCGTCGCTGAGCCGGGTCGGGTGGACCGTGTTCCACGGCGACTCTCCGGCCCGAAGCTGGGCGTAGTAGCGCTGGTAGGCCGGCATCATCATCTCGGCCATCGCCTCGCGGGTAGCCGGCTCGCGGATCACGATCACCCGCCAGCCCTGGCGATTACCACCGCTCGCGGCGAAGCGGGCGTTGTCCAGAATCCGGTGGATCACCGCATCCGGCACCGGGTCGTCGGTGAAGTCCCGCGCCGCGAACGTGGTTCGCATCACCTCGTACAGGTCCATCTCGACCCCCTTCAACGCTCCGGCCAATCTAGCACAGCGTGACGGCGGCCCCGGCACCCCGAATGCGGCGTGTCAGGACAGTTCACTAAGTTGGCCCAGTTTTTGAGAGTGAAACTGTCAGGAACACGCCGGACATCCGTCCGGCGAGGGGGATGCAGCGGTTCGGCCATGGAAAATCTGCACCCCGTCACAGGTTGTGGGACGAACGGGCACTTGCCAGTAACTTGACTTTACGAAACAATGGGAGCCACCGGACAGGTCCACGGCGACCAGCGGTCAGCGCCGCCCCGGTCGCGCAGTCGACCCGTCGTACCTGGAAGGACTCCCAGGCACCGGGTCAGTACTAGAGAAGGAAGGTTGTCGACATGGAAGACCAACCCCCCGAAGTCCTCATGCGCGGACTGTTGCGGGCCTATTACTGGATGGACGAAAGCCTCCAGAACGGCTTGATCCAAGCCGGCTTCCAGCCCCGTACGCGAACGCAGACCATGATCCTGATCAACATCGCGAACGGGATCACTCGGGCCGCCGAGCTCGCGCGGGTACTGGGCGTCAGCCGCCAGGCGATCCAGCAGCAGATCAACGAGCTGGAGCGTGATCAGCTCGTCACCCAGATCCCGGACCCGGAGGACCGCCGCGCCAACCGCATCGTGTTCAGCGAACGCGGCTCGGAGCTGATCAATGCCGCGTTGGCCGCGCTTCGCCACGCCGAGCAGGTCCTGGCGCAACGTCTCGGCTACGACACGGTGCGACACCTGCGTAACGCGCTGACGTCCGATTGGGGTGAAGTCGTCGGGGGTCAACACCCCAGGGGCCGCAAGCGCTCGCTGGAGGCTCGCGCCGCCGAAGGCTGAGCCAGCGCGCCGCTGACCGCTCCTCCGCCGCCCCGCCGGGCGGCTTTCGTGCGCCCGTACGTCCACTCACAAACGGGTGAACGGCGCCGTCTGCCTGCCGTTCGGGCCCCTGTTTCCGACAATGTGACTCACGTCGCGCCGTTTCTGTGCTTGCTCACCAGCAGGATTGCGTTTCCGCGCATACCCTCGGGATATCACTGAAACGCCTTCGTCAGGACGCTTGTACATGGGTGCGCTACTCCGCTCACTGGCTAATCTCGTGGCCGTAGTGCTGGCACTCACCCTGCTCGGCATCCTGCTGCTGACGTCCAGCGGCGGCGATGACCGCCGCCAGCGTATGCTCGATCACAGCTTGCGCGAACTGCGTGAGCTCGGAACCGCGATGCAGTCGGAGGTCGTGACCGCCGACGGGCTCGAGCTCGACGTGAGCGCCCGGTTCCGGACCCTCGAGCTCGCCTTCGGCTCCGTGGCCGATCAGCTCACGGACCTCGCCGAGGAGATCGACAACGACCGCGACAGCACGGTTCGGCAGGCTCGGCAGGTCGCCTACGGTCTGTTCAACACGATCGATGCCTCCGGACATCACACCATGCCCGTCGACGAGCTGCTCGCCCGGCTCAGCGCCCTGACGTCGGAATCGGCGGTGATCCGCGAGGATCTCAAGGCGTTCTCGTCCGATCAGCAGGCATATCTCGCCGAGCGCGACGACATTCAGGAACGCGGGCGTGATCTGGTGCGTCGACTGCGCCAGCGCGGTTTCGAAGCGGCGGCCGACGCCGCGTTCGCGGGCCTGCAGCAGGCGCTCGATCGAATCCGCCGCACGGTCGCGGGCGACACGTCGGCCGTGGACAGCACGCTGCAACGGCTGCAGGAAGTGGCCATACCGGTCGACTCGTTGAAGGCCGAGCTCGACGATCTGTGCGACTCGGTCGCCGCGCTGCTGGCTCGCCGTCTCGCCGTGACTGCCCACCTCAACAAGGTGACCTCGAGCAGCGTGCCGGAGCTGGCCGAATCGCTGCGGGAATCGGTGGCAGCCGATCACCTGTTCATCCTGCGCACCGTGGGTGAAGCGCGCGTGCTGCTGAACGTGTACACGCTGATGCTGCTGCTGATCCTCGTCTACTTCGGGATCCGCCTGCAGCTCAATCACCGCGTCCTGAATCGCTCCCACGCGCTGCTGGAGGAACGGGTCAAGGAGCGTACCCAGGAGCTCGAAACCGCGTACGAGAACCTGAAGGAATCCCAGGTTCAGCTCGTCCAGGCGGAGAAGATGTCGTCGCTCGGTCAGCTCGTCGCCGGCGTGGTGCACGAGATCAATACGCCGCTGCTCTATGTGATGAACAACACCGACATGACCCACGAAACCATCATGGAGGTGCAGCGCGATCTCGAGCCGATCCGCGAGCTGGTGCGATGCCTGAAGCAGCCGGAGCTGCCCAAGGAGCAGGTACGCGGGCTGCTGGACGAGCTGCGCAATTCGCTGGATGTCGAGGCGCTGGAGGAAAGCTTCAAGGAGATCACCTCGCTCACCTCCGACAGCAAGGAGGGTCTGGAAGACATCGATGCGCTCGTGAAGAGCCTGAAGGACTTCTCGCGGCTCGATCGGGCGACCTTCGACCGCTTCGACGTTCGCGAAGGCCTCGAGAAGACGCTGCTGATCACGAAGAACCTGCTGAAGTACGGCATCGAGGTGGAGCGCGATTTCGCCGACGTTCCGGAGATCCTCTGTGCGCCGTCGCGGGTCAACCAGGTGTTCATCAACCTGATCACGAATGCGGCCCAGGCCATGGACGGCAAAGGCCACCTGAAGATTTCCACCCGCAATACCGGCGATGGCTGGGTGGAGGTGGCGGTCGCCGATACGGGCTGCGGCATCCCGCCCGAGAACCTCGAGAAGGTGCTCGATCCGTTCTTCACGACCAAGCCGGTCGGCCAGGGGACCGGCCTCGGGCTGTCGATCGTTCGGCAGATCATGGAAGAGCACCATGGCAAGCTGCACATCGACTCGGAGGTCGGCGTCGGCACCACGATCACCCTGAGATTTCCGATCGACGGCGCACGTGACCGCGCCGATTCCCCACAGAAAGCGGAGGCAGCCTGATCATGGAAGCAGCGCGAAAAGCCAACGTGATGTTCGTCGACGACGAGAAGCGCGTGCTCACGTCGATGAAGGCACTGTTCCGCCGCGACTACAACGTGCACCTCGCCAACTCCGGCATCGAGGCGCTGGAGCTGCTCGAGCGGCAGGAAATGGACGTCATCGTCTCCGACCAGCGCATGCCGGGCATGACCGGCGTGGACGTGCTGAAGGCGTGCAAGGCCCGCGCGCCCCGCGCGATGCGGATTCTGCTGACCGGCTACGCCGACAAGGAAGCGATTGCGGCGAGCATCAACGAAGGGGAGGTGTTCCGCTACCTCACGAAGCCCTGCGCTCGTGAAACGTTGAAGGAAACGCTGGCACTGGCGGTCAGCGCCGCCGGGATCACGCCGCCTCCGGCCAACGATGCGCCGCCGCTGCCGGCCGACGCGACCGTACGCGGCGCGGTGGTCGAACTGCCGCACGCCGCGGAGCGGCAGGCGGCCGTGCGACGCGCGACGGCCGCCGCGGCGACGGCCGCGGCACCGCAACGCGCGGCGGCGATCGAGCTGATGGTGCTGTCGAACGACGGCGCGTTCACCACTTCACTCGAAACCGCGCTCGGCATGAGCTATCGGCTGCACGCAGTGCCGAGCGTCGAGCAGGCGCTGAACCTGCTCGACAAGCACCCGATCGGCGTGGTGATCACCGACATGGCGGTCAACGCCGACGAGGTTCAGGCGCTCACCACCCAGCTCAAGCACACGGTTCCCGAGCTCGTCACCATCGTCGCGAGCGATCACTCGGATGCGCATCGGCTGATCGATCTGATCAACTCCGGACAGGTGTTCCGCTTCCTGCTGAAGCCGATCAAGCCGAAGCAGACCGCGATCTGGATCGATTCGGCGGTGAGCAAACACCTGGAACTGGTGAACAACCCGAATCTGATCGCCCGTCACGCGGTGGCGGCCCCGCCGCCGTCGCTGCTGGAGCTCGGCGACAAGCTGATACGAAGCCTGGCCGACCGGGTTCGCCGGCTGCGCGCACTGACCGGAGCAGGCCACCGTGAAGGGGGTGACGACGCATGAGTACCGCCACGACGCTGGAAGAGCTCTCTTCCAGCCAGGGCCGAATCAGCGACAGCTTCGGCCTCGCTGCCTGGGCCGCGGTGATCGGCGTGCTGATCGCCTGGTGGCTGATCAAATCCGGGACGCCCGAGGATCCCGCGGAGCGGATGGTCACCACTCACGTGCTGAGCACGCCGCTCGCCCCGGTCAACCAGGGCGGCGACTCGCTGGTGGAGCGGGGCGACACCGCGTTCGCGGCCGGCGACATCGTTTCCCCGCCCGGTGACAACGCGCTCCACTACTACCAGGAAGCGCTGACCATGAACCCGGCCGATGCCGAGGCTCAGAAAGGGGTCAAGCAGGTGATCGACTACCTGCTGAACGAGGCGGAAACGTCGATCTACCACAGCGACTTCGATCAGGCACGGGAAAACGCCGCGAAGGTGCTGTCGATCGACGCGAACAATCAGCACGCCCTCGACATCAACCTGCGGGCGGCGCGACTGAAGCGGGTCGAGTCGCTGTTGAACCGCGCGGTGGAGCTGTATGCCAAGGGTCAGCTCGTCGCGCCGGCGAACGAGAACGCGGCGGCGCTGTACCGTCAGGTGCTGGAGCTCGACCCGAACAACGACGCGGCGTCCCAGGGCCTCGAATCGGTCGTGCAGCGCGTGGTCGCGAACGCGGAATCGGCGATGTACGCCGGCAACGTCAAGCAGGCCCACGCCTACCTTGCGCAGGCGAAGGCGATCGACCCGAACGCGCCGGGCATCGCGGCACTGGAGCAGACCGAGCGCAACCTCCGCGAGCTTCAGGAGAACCAGCAGGTGAAGGAAAAGCTGCTGGCCGCCGCGAACGCGCTGCAAGCCGACCAGCTCATGCCGCCGGCCGAACCCAACGCCTACTCGCTGTACCAGGAAGTGCTGAAGCTGGAACCGAGCTCCGAGGCGGCGCGGCGCGGTCTCGACCTGGTGCGTACCGGTCTCCTGGACCGCGCCCGGACGATGCTCGCCGCCAACAACATGAGCCAGACCTTCGCGCTGCTCGCCGACGCCGAACGGGCCGGCGCGAGCGCCACCGCGATCGGCGAGCTGCGCCAGCAGGCCGAGTACCGTCAACGTCTGCTCGACGCGGAAGCCGGCAAATTCGACAAGTTGCACTCGATTTCGGATCTCGTCGCGCTGCGGCAGACGCCGCCGCGCTATCCGCGCACGGCGCCTCGCGGGGCGTCCGGCTCGGTGGATATGCACCTGACGGTCACCGAGACCGGCGACGTACGTGACGTCGAAGTACTGGGCGATCCGCCGGAGTACTTCGAGCGGGCGGCGGTTCAGGCGGTTCGTGGCTGGCGCTTCGAGCCGATGCGCAACGAGGCCGGCCAGCCGGTACCGGTGCGCGTTGCGGTGCGGGTGACGTTCGAGAGCTGATCTCGAGAACTGCTACTGTGGGAGCGGCCTCCGGCCGCGAACGGGTAATCCCGATTCGCGGCCGGAGGCTGCTCCCACAAGGTGTGTGAGGCCAGTTCCCAGCGAGGGGCCGGGGCTACGCGCTCTTGAACTCCCCGATCAGCGCGGAGATCGACTGCTTCGCATCGCCGAACAGCATCCGGGTGTTCTCACCGAAGAACAGCGGGTTGTCCACGCCCGAGAAGCCCGATGCCATCGAACGCTTCAGCACGAACACCGTGCGCGCCTGGTCGACGTTGATGATGGGCATGCCGTAGATCGGGCTGTTCTCGTCTTCCCGCGCGGCGGGATTCACGACGTCGTTGGCCCCGATCACCACCGCCACGTCGATGTTCGACATCCGGGGATTGATGTCGTCCATCTCGACGAGCTGATCGTACGGCACGTTCGCTTCCGCGAGCAGCACGTTCATGTGCCCCGGCATCCGGCCGGCGACCGGATGGATCGCGTAGGTGACCTCGGCGCCGTTCTGCTCGAGCAGCTCGCCGAGCTCGCGTACCACGTGCTGAGCCTGGGCGACGGCCATGCCGTAGCCGGGCACGAACGTCACTGAAGAGGCGGCCTCCAGAATCAGATACGCGTCTTCGGGCGTGATCGGCTTGACCTCGCCTTCCACTTTCGTCGCGGTCTTTACGGCACCGAAGCCGGAGAACAGCACGTTCGCGAGGGATCGGTTCATCGCCTTGCACATGATGTTCGTGAGGATGATGCCGGCGGCACCGACCAGCGCCCCCGCGACGATCAGAATGTTGTTGTGGATCGCGAAGCCGGCAGCGCACGCGGCGAGGCCCGAGTAGCTGTTCAGCAGTGAGATCACCACCGGCATGTCGGCGCCCCCGATCGGCAACACCGCCATCACGCCGAACACCAGCGACAGCACGATCACCGCGATCAGCCAGGGCGAGCCGAACGACGGATCCAGGCCGAAGATCACCGAGCAGACGATCAGCGCGACCAACATCAGCGCGTTGACGATGCGTTGAGCGTTGAACACGACAGCCCTGCTCGTGAAGGTCTCCGACAGCTTGCCCCACGCAACCACGCTGCCGGAGAAGGTCACTCCGCCGATCAGGATGGAAAGGATCACGGTTACCACCTCGAAGGTGCTGACGTCGCCGACCTGCAGCGCCGCCCAGCCCACCAGCAGGCTCGAAAGACCGCCGGAGCCGTTGAAGAGCGCCACCATCTCCGGCATCGCCGTCATCGCCACCTTCTTCGCAGCGACTACGCCGATGACGCTGCCGACGAGGATGCCGAGCACGATCCACTGGAATTCGACGATGTCCCGAGAGAACAGCGTGAAGGCCACGGCGATGAACATGCCCACCGCGGAAAGCAGGTTGCCGCGCACCGCCGTCGCCGGTGACGACATGAGCTTCAGGCCGTAGATGAACAGCGCTGCCGCGGCGATGTAGGTGGTGTTGATCAGTTCCTCGCTCATGAGCGCTCTCCGGCCTTCGCGGGCGCTTCCTTCTTCTTGAACATGCCGAGCATACGGTCGGTGACCACGTACCCCCCTACCACGTTGATGGTCGCGAAGATCACGGCCAGGAACCCGAGAAGGGTTGCCATCGCGCCCAGATCGTTGCCCGCGGCGATCAGCGCGCCCACCAGCGTGATGCCGGAGATGGCGTTCGCCCCGGACATCAGCGGCGTGTGCAGCGTCGCCGGCACCTTCGAGATGACCTCGAAGCCGACGAAGATCGACAGCATCAGAACCATGCCTAGAAGTACGGCTTCCATGGGCGCTCCCGTTACAGATTCTTGATGGTTTCGTTGACGATCGCGCCGTCGCGCGTGATCACACAGTGGCGGACGATGTCGTCGTCCGGGGTCAGGTCGAGGCGCTTCTGCTCAGAATCCCAGAACTCGTCGATCAGGTTGAACAGGTTCGACGAGTACATCTCGCTCGCGTTGCGCGCGACCTCCGACGGCAGGTTGCCCTGGCCGATGATCTTCACGCCGTTGATGTCGATCACCTGGTCGAGCTGCGAGCCTTCGACGTTGCCGCCGCTCTCCACCGCCATGTCGACGATCACGCTGCCCGGCTGCATCGCCTTGACCATATCGAGTGAGACGATCTTCGGCGCGGGACGACCGAACACCTGCGCCGTGGTGATCACGATGTCCGACTGGGCGATGACCTTCTTCTGCCCTTCCTTCTGCTTTTCGAGCTGCTCGGGCGTCAGCTCTCGCGCGTAGCCCTGCTCCGTCTGGCCGGTGTCGCCGAGATCGATGTGCACGAACTTCGCACCGAGCGACTGCACCTGCTCGGCCACGACCGGCCGCGTATCGAACGCTTCGACGCGCGCGCCGAGGCGCTTGGCGGTGGCGATCGCCTGCAGCCCGGCGACGCCGGCGCCGATCACGAACACCTTGGCGGGCGGAATGGTTCCGGCCGGGGTCATCATCATCGGCAGAATCCGCGGCGCGTGATAGGCCGCCTGGATCACGGTCACGTAGCCGGCCAGGTTCGCCTGCGACGAAAGCGCATCCATCTTCTGCGCCCGGGTGGTGCGGGGAATCATCTCCATCGAGATGGCCGTGACCCGCTGCTCGGCAAGCTTCCGCACGAGCTCGCGCTCGTTGAACGGATCGAGGAAGCTGATGTGCACCGTCCCCGGCTTCAGCAACGCGACTTCCTCTACGGACGGTTTGCGCACGCGCAAGACCAAGTCGGCGCTGCCGAGCAGCGACTCCCGGCTCGCAGCGATCGCTGCGCCCGCCTCCTGATAGCTGGCGTCGGGAAAGCCGGCGCGCTCGCCGGCGCCGGACTCCAGTGTCACGTCGAACCCGGCATTCTTCAGCTTCTTGACCGTCACCGGGACGAGCGCTACCCGGCGCTCGCCTGGCCACGTCTCTCTGGGCACACCAATCAGCATGCGGATCTCCCTCGTAGGCGATGGCGCGAAGCGGTCGCGCAAAGCGACGCAAACTAGCGTAAATGCGCCGGCCGTGACAACTGTCGATTTCTGGCACCGAGGCCGCTACGGCTCCAGACCCGCGGCCAGCAGGGCCTCGCTCATGACCCGCCGATCACCATCCCGCTTATGCGGAAAGCTGCGCTCGAACACGCGCAGGTTGTAGCCGGGGCGCCGAACCTGAACGTCCCGGATCTTTCGGGCCGCCTCCTCGTGTCGGCCGGCGAGCTGCAGACAGGCGGCGGCGATCGCGTGAATGTGGAAGTGGGCATTCGGGGCCAGGGTTGCCTTCGTGGCCCACGCGGCGGCCTCCTCCGGCCGCCGCACCACCGCCAATCGGATCGCGCGGGCCGCCTGCATCGCGAACAACAGGGGGTCGAACGGGCTCAGCCGCTCGGCCATCTCGAGATCGGGACCCGTCTCGTCAGGAAGACCGGCATGACAGCCGACGAATCCGCGGGCGTAGTGACCCTGGGCGAAGTTCGGGTTCAGCAGCAGCGAGCGGTGGATCGCCGCCATCGCCTGGTCGTGCGCCCGGGACAGGAACAGGGCCCGGCCGAGGGACCAATATCCCGGCGCATCCCGGGGCTCCAGGCTGACGCTCTCTTCCGCGAGCTCGACAGCGTAGCTGACATCGCGTTCGACGTCTTCCGACGCCTGAAGGAACGCCCGGGAGAAGGCGCTGAACGACAGGCCGGCGTAGGCGCGGGCGAACCGCGGATCCTGCTCCAGGGCACGCCGCAACAGGCGGTCCGCCTCGGCCGTGTCCTTCGGGGTGAACCGATAGATGTGCCACATCGCGCGGTGGAAGCACTCCCACGCGTTCAGGTTCTCGGTCGGCAGCAGGCGGGCGCGGTCGCGCTCGGCTTCTTCGATCTGCGGCTCGAGGGCCGAGACGATGGCGTTGACGATCTCGTCCTGCACCAGGAACAGGTCGTCCATGGCGCGCTCGAACTGCTCGGACCAGAACTGCTCGCCGCGCTCGCACTCGACCAGATCGACGGTCACGCGCAGCCGGCCGGCGAGCTGCCGGGTGCTGCCGTGCACGAGGTAGCGCACGCCGAGCTGCCGGCCGATTTCCTGAGCCGAGTGCACGCCGAGGCGAAAGCGCGCGGCCGACCCGCGCGCGATCACGAACAGCCCCCGGAGCCTCGCGAGGCTCGAGGTCAGGTCTACCGACAGCCCCTGGGCCAGCAGCGTCTGATCCTCCGCCCCCAGATTCTCGAACGGCAGCACGGCGACGGACGGCTTCTGCGGCGGCGTCAGAAGATCTTCCGCCAGCGGAACCGGCTCGACGACGCTCCCCGTCCCGGGCTGATGGCTCGCGCGGCGCCACTCGGCGAGCAGGTCGGCGTCGGAGAGCCCGGCGTCGCGCAGGCGCTGGCGCGCCTGCTCCAGTACCGCTTGCGCCGCCCTGCGCCCTCCGACACGCAGGGTCAACCGGAGCAGGTCGCCGTTCGCGCCCTCGCTCAACGGGTCGAGCGCCACCCGGCGCCGGGCGAACTCGAGCGCCTGCTCCGGCGCCTGCTGATAGTGCTCTATCAGCAGGCTCAGCATGCGCTGCTGCAGACGCAGGAGCCCCTGGCGCTGCGATTCCAGCCAGAGCTCGTACTCGACCCCGATGCTGATCTGCAGGTCGGCGAGCAGCATGCCGGAAAAATGCCTTTCGTCACGGGCGAGGCTTTCGAGCGCCTCGGAATTGCCCCCCGCCTCGCCGCTCTCGGCCGGGCCCGCGGCCTGCGTGAGCAGGGCCTCGAGTTGGCGAACGTCGGTCGCGACCTGCTCCGCGTCGAGGCGAATACCCTCCGTCGTGCCGACCAACGCGTCCTGGCCGAGCACGGCGCGCAACTTCGAGAGGCTCCAGCGCAGATCGGCCCGCGGATCGGCGGTCTCCGGCCAGATGTGGGCGCAGAGCACGGGCCGGGGATGCACCCACGGCTCGAGCGCGAGCATCGCGAGCAGCGCCCGGGTCTTGCGCGACCTGGGCAGCTCCGCGCGCCGTCCGCCGACATTCACCTCTAGTGGCCCGATGAGCCGGATGTGTACTTGTGCCCCCATAGCGCTCGTCCAGCGCTCCTCCAGACCCGCCATGATGCCCGTTTCGTTCAGCGCGTGGCTACAACGAGCGCCCGCCCGGGTACGCCCGTCAGCCCGCTTCGGGCACAATAGCCCCTCAACGGTCAGGCTCCGCCACGCGCTCATGGACACCCGCCAGGTCGTCGCCCGCAACTACTCGGAGGCCTCGGAGAACCGCATCCACAGCGACGAGATCGCGCAGCGCTACGGTTTCCGCGGTGCGCTGGTGCCCGGCGTCGCGGTCTACGGCTTCCTGACACGCCCCATCGTGGATCGCCTCGGCGAAGAGTGGCTCGGCCATTCCACCAGCCACCTTCGACTGCTGAAGCCGGCCTACGACGGTGACCGGTTGACGGTGAGTCTGACGGAGCAGGGTGGAGAGCTGCTCGCGCAATGCGTGAACGAGGAAGGAACGCTGCTCGCGACCCTCGAGAGCAGCCCCGGCCGGGTCAGCGGACCGGAGGACGCTTCGATGTTCGCGGGCGAACCGAAGCCGCGAGGCCGGCCGGAGCTGACCTGGGAGAGCCTCACGGAGCGGCAGCCGTTCAACGCCTGGCACTGTCAGATCACCGAGGACGCCAACCGCACCTTCGCCGAGCAGGTCGGTGACGATCTGCCGCTCTACCGCACGGCGGCCCACCCGCACTGGCTGCTCGGCATCGCGAACCGTGCACTGGTCCGCGAGTACGTGATGCCGGCCTGGATCCACGTCGGGTCGGAAATCCGCTTCCACGCGCTGGTCAAAGTCGCCGATACGCTGGAGGTGCAAGCCGTTCCACTCGAGAAGTGGGAGCGCAAGGGGCATCAGTTCGTGAAGCTGTACGTGCGCTACCGGCGGGACGGAGAGATCACGACGGAGATCTTCCATACGGCGATCTTCAAGGTGGCGGAATGATGCGTCTGGCGGTGATGGCATCGCACGGCGGGAGCATCCTGCAGGCCGTGATGGATGCCTGCGCGGCCGGGGAGCTGGACGCCAAAGTCGTGCTGGTGATCTCCAACAACAGCAACTCGGGCGCGATCGCGCGCGCGCGGGCCGCGGGGATCCCGACCGCTCACCTCAGCTCTGCCACGCACCCCGATCCGGGCGAGCTCGACATCGCAATGGTCGCTGCGCTGCGCGACGCCGGTGCCGATTGGGTGCTGCTGGCCGGCTACATGAAGAAGCTCGGGCCGAAGATGCTCGAGGCGTACCGGCACCGCATCATCAACACGCATCCGGCGCTGCTGCCCAAATTCGGCGGTCAGGGCTACTTCGGCCGGCGGGTTCACGAAGCGGTGCTCGCGGCCGGCGACGCCGAGACCGGCGCTACGGTACACCTGGTCGACGAGAACTACGATTCCGGCCCGGTGCTCGCTCAGGTGCGCGTGCCGGTTCGCCCCGACGACGACGTCGAGGCGCTCGAAGAACGGGTCAAGGTCGCCGAGCGCAAGCTGGTGGTAGCGACGCTGGCCGAGCTCGCCGCGACCAAGGCCGTCGCCGGCTACCGCTGAAAAAAGGAAGGCACCCGGCCCGAGGGGAGAGTAAGGCCGGGTGCCCTGGTCCGCGACGATCGAGATCGCTGCGGCATCCGACGCCGGTAGCGGTCTAGGGGAGAGAGAGTCGACAACCTGGCGTCGCCTGACGTTCAGCAACCAGCGTGCCAACGCCACGAAGGGCGAATTGAGCCTTATATTTCAGCAACTTGAAGAGTCAGCGCCGCCGGACGCCGCGGGTGTCGGTGTTCGCGCGCACCGAACTGGAGCAGTGACCGTCGCTCTGCACCAAACGGCGCCGATCAGAGACCGAAGACGCCGGCCCATTCCTCGAGCGCGTCCTCCTGCCCTTCGACGATCTGCACGGTGAGCTGCCGATAGCCGGCTTCGGCGAGGCGCGCCACTCGCGCCCGGAGCGTCTCCGGATCGCCGGTGAAGGTCATGGCTTCGATCAGGTCGGCGCTGATCAGCGGCCGTTCTTCCGGCCGCACGACCATCAGGTGACCGCGGTGGTTGTGCAGGTGTCGCTCACGCCTCGGGTAGCTGAGGTAGACCTCGCGGTAGTGCTCGAGCTTTCGGCTCAGCTCCGCCCCGATGATCGGCTCCATCGAGCCGGGCTCGGTGGTCTCTACGAGGTTGTGGAAGAACACCGAGACGTAGGGCCCGGCCTGCGCGACGACCCGCTCGCTGTCGAAAGTCTCACCGGGCCGCAGCACCGCGCCGAGAAAGAACAACGTGGGATAGAGCTCGTCCGGACGCCGGCCCGCCTCCGCCCACGCGTCACGCATGTGTTCGAGCGCGGCAATGGCTGCACCTTCGTCTCCGGCGAAGTTGATCCAGCCGGCGCCGAGCTCCGCCACGAGCCGGCGCGCCTGAGGTCCCATCGCGGAAACGTGCAGCGGTATCGGGTCGGACAGATTGATGAGCCCGAGCTCGGGGTTGAGGAAACCGATCTCGCAGGTCTCCCGTCCGGGCGGCCAGCCGACCTTCTCACCCGCCAGCAGGCGCTGGACCCGCAGCACGTAGTCCTTCATCCGCTCCAGCGGGATCGCGCGCTGCCCCATCGTGCGCCGCGCGGTGAAGCCGCTGCCGACGCCGAAGTCGATCCGCCCGGGCGCGATGCGGTTCAGCGAGGCGAGTGCGTTGGCCGTGACGGGCTCGATCCGGTTGGACGGAACCAGCACGCCCGTGCCGAGACGGATGCGCTCGGTGTGCATGGCCGCCATGGTCATGCCGACGAAAACGTCCGGGTTCAGGAGCTGCGTGTCGTAGAACCAGGCGTATTGGAAGCCGAGTCGTTCGGCCCGCTGTACGACCTTCCATGACTCGGTGGTGGTTGCCAGGGCGATCCCGAAGTCCATGACACTCCTCCGCCGGCCTCCAAAGCCTTTGGGCTCAGGAGCCCATCATGCACCTCAACGCGCGCTCGTGCAGCTCCTTGGTTCCCGCCGCCACGATGAAACCGCCGAGGCTGGGATCCCCCCCGGTGGCGGTGCTGACCACACCCCCGGCACCCCGGATGATCGGGATCAGCGCCTGGATGTCGTAGGGTTTCAAACCGCTCTCGACGACGAGATCGACGAAGCCCATCGCGAGCATCGCGTAGCCGTAGCAGTCTGTCCCGTACCTCGAGAGCTTCACGGCCCCCTCGAGCCGCTCGAACGCCCCGAGCTCGTCGGGCCCATCGAACAACTTGGGGCTCGTCGTGGCGAGTACGGCCTCTTCGAGCGCGGTGCAAGCCCGCGCCTGGAGCCGCCGCTCCTCCCCTGCACGGCGATACCAGGCGCCGTCGTTCGTCCCGAAGAACGTCTCATCCGTGAAGGGCTGGTGCATGACGCCGAGCACCGGCTTTTCTCCGTCGAACAACGCCAGCAGAATCCCCCAGTGCAGCATCCCGGTCATGAACGCCCGGGTGCCATCGATCGGGTCGATCACCCAGGTCAGGCCGTTACCCGGGCGGTGCCCGAACTCCTCCCCCAGGATGCCGTGGGCGGGGAACTCGCGCTCGATCCCCGCGCGGATGATCCGCTCCGCTTCCCGGTCGGCTTCGGTTACGGGGTCGAAGGGGCCTTGGGGGCGTTTGTCTTCGATGATTCCCCCGCTTCTAAAGAAGGGGAGCACCGCCGCTCCCGCCTCGCACTGAAGCCTGATCGCGGTCACGAGAAACTGCGACAGCTCCCGACGTTCAATGGCCACGGGGGTCCCCTTCTCTAGCATCTTGTCTTCAATACCAAAGGCAGCTATTAAGCTATCATTAGTAGGGTCGGCATTGTGGCGCGAAGCACC
>DASVDC010000158.1:0-2658 GCA_036381275.1 Pseudomonadales bacterium
GCTCATCGACGACACGGACTGGAGCAGCCTCTTCGACATCCGTCCCGACGTCCTCACCTTCCGCCCGGGCACGCTGCGCCTCCCGGCCGGCGAACACGACCTGGTCGTCTACAGCGTCACCGAGGACAACCAGTGGCAGGAAATCGGACGGACCCGGCTGCGGGTCCTGACGCCGCGCGGGTTCGAGCGCGCGGAGGTCGCACCGCAGGTGGACGTGACCAACGCCGGCCAGTTGCTCGAGGGACACAGCCCGGCCGGCAATCTCCCGGCCCGCGAGCGGTACCAGGACTTCACCGTCGCCGCCGCGCTCCGCAGCACGCTCGAACGGAACGGCTGGCAGTTCAGCACGAACGTCGGGCTGCTCGGCGTGAACACCCGCGAGCAGGCGGTGCGCTTCGGCGAGGCCGGTGAGAACGCGCCGCTCGTCGATCTGGCCAGCTATCAGCTCGAGCTGACGCGCGGTCCAATCGGGCTGTCACTCGGCCACGTGTCCTTCGGCCGCCATCGTCACCTCGCGCAGGGATTCCAGAGTCGCGGTCCGCTGGTCAGCGCGCGCGTCAACCGCGCGGTTGATGTCACGTTCGCCGCGGTCAACGGATCGGCGATCGCCGGCTTCCGCAATCCCTTCGGGTTGAACGATCGCAACCACCAGATTCTCTCCGCCATCATCGGCCTGGAGGCGATTCCTTCGCGCCCCGGCGGCCTGCGCGTCGAAGCCACGGTGCTCGACGGCTCGGTGCTTCCGAACGCCGGGTTCAACCAGGGGGTCGTCAACGACGCCGAGCAGAGCCGCGGGCTGGGCGTGACGGTGCTCGCCTCCGATCCGGGCCAGCGCTTCCGTCTGGACGCCGGCTACAGCCGGAGCGACTTCGAGAACCCGTTCGACCCGCTGCTCGCGAGCGACTTCGACCTCGTGCCCGTGCGGCGCGTCTCACGCGCCGCACAGTATCTCGACGCGACCTGGATGCTCGTGCAGAACGCGCGGGCCGAGACGGGCCGGCCCGTGAACCTCGGCCTGACGGTCCGGCACGAGCGCGTGGAGCCGCTCTATCGCAGCGTCTCGGCGCCGGTGCGCGCGGACATCCTGCAGAACGCCGTGGAGCTGACCGGGTCCGTGGGTCAGCTCAACACGATGGCCTCCTACACCTGGGACCGCGACAACCTCGCCGACGTCCCCTCCATCCTGACCACGAAGACACGGCGCGCGGCGCTGACGGTCGCGATGCCGGTGATGGGTCTCGACGCGCCGTCCTGGTCGCCTCGCGTCACCTACACGCTCGATCGCACGCACCAGTTCGGCGCCGGCGTGCCGGTCGACGGCGGGTTCAACGAGTCGCACGTGCCCGACCAGGTCAGCGCCCAGCACATCGTCGCCATCGACTGGCAAACGGTCCGCTGGCGCGCCGGCTACCGCTTCGATCGCTCGCTGCAGGACAACCGCCAGGTCGGCCGGGCGCTCTCGGATCTCTTCAACCTGGCCAACACGATCACCGCCGGCGCCACGCCGCATCCCAATCTCGATCTGGACGTCGAGCTCGGCTTCGACAAGGCGGAGAACCGGGAGTTCACCGAGATCGACATCACGAAGCGGCTGCTCGTCTCCGGCCATTGGCGCGTGACGCCTGCCAGCACGCTGGCTGGCACCGTCTCGCGGACGGGCATCCGCGATCGCGCCGGGACGGGCGAGTCGCGCGCCACCGAGATGCACCTCCAGTGGACCCGCACGGTCCGCCTGCTCCGGCGCAATCCGCGCGTGCTCAACGGCCAGTTCTTCGTGCGGGTCGCACGGCAGTCGTCGATCGCCTACGAGCTGCTGTTCGGCGTGGACGACCGCCGCAGCTCGTGGTCGCTCAATACCGGTTTCAACCTGCGGATCTTCTGACGATGCGCACGCTGCTCGCAGTCCTGGTCCTCGCGCTCGCCGGTCCCGCGGCGGCGCACGCGGCCATCCGGGTGGATCCCACGGGTGTGAACGTCAACACCCAGGGGGCCACCACCGTGTTCCTGACGTTCGGCGGGCTCGTCGATCAGCGCCCGGCCGAAGCGCTCTGGTGCGGCGAGCTCATTCCCGCGGCACCGGACCTCGGCTTCAAGTGCGATCCGGCGACGATCTTCGGCAGCCTCCCGCTGCGCTTCGATCGCTCCGTCACCAGAGCCGGCCGCTTCACGGACATCATGTCCATCCCGCCGTCCGTCGCGCGGCGCGCGTATCAGGCGGCCGAAGCGGGGGCGCCCTCGGCGTTCTTCTACGTGCGCCGGTTCGTCAGCACCACTGGTGGGCCCGACGAGTACGTCGCCGTGACCTGCCGGCTCGCGGGCGGCGGCGCGCGCGTGCCGCTGGCCCTGCTCGACGTGCGGCTCTCGTTCGCGTCGAAGGACCCGATCCTGTTCGTGCCGCCGGGCGCGGTGCCGCCTCCGGTCGCGGCGGAGATCACGTACTCCGGCACGGGACGCCTCGTCGGCCGGTGGGAGGTCGTGATGCCGGGCGAGGAGCTGCCGACGCCGCAGGACCTGCTGCCCGAGGCGTCGCTGCCGCCGGATCAGCGCGGGCTCCAGCGCCGCTACACGCCGATCGGACGCTTCAACGTGTTCCTGCCGCCGGTCGGCCGCATCACGCTGCCCGGTCCCGATCCGTCCCGGCTCCCGACGGCGCTCGAC
>DASVDC010000159.1:0-4704 GCA_036381275.1 Pseudomonadales bacterium
TTCAACCTGCTCGACTCGGACGACGTCGACATCGCCTACTACTATACGTCGCGGCTGCCCGGTGAGCCGGCCGAAGGGGTGGACGACGTACACTTCCACCCGCTGGAGCCACGTAGCGTGCGTGGCAGCGTCACGCTGCACTGGTAGCGTTCGATCATCCGGCGGACTGGCCGCGCGACCGTTCACGCACCTGCTCGAGGTGCGCATGCAGGCCGGCGTAGCGCCTTGCGTCAGCTTCCGCATCCTCCCGCGATTCGAACGGGCCGTGCTCGCCCTCACGCGTGCTGTAGAACCAGCGCCCTTGCCGCTGATAGAAGCGGCTCGCGGCCCGCGAATGCGTCCCTGGTGTGGTGTCGGAATGGCGCATGCGTTACCTGTCCAACGGCGTCGGCCGGAATGTAGCGACGGCTCGGCGCTCGAGCCGTGAACGGTGTCACGCGAAGCGGGATTCGCTGATTGAAGGGGGTTGATGGAGGCTGGGGTCGGAATCGAACCGGCGTACGCGGAGTTGCAGTCCGCTGCATGACCACTCTGCCACCCAGCCCTTTCGAACCGCCGGCCGGCGGTGCCGCGCGGAGCGGCGGATTCTAGCCGGGAATCGCAGCGAGTGCGACCCCGCGGACACCCTGTGGGAGCGGCCTCCGGCCGCGAACTGCGGAGATTCGCGGCCGGAGGCCGCTCCCACAAGAGGCCGCTCACACAATGGGGAACCGGATCAGCGCTGCGCGAAGCCGTGGCGCAACGTCGGCCACGCGGCGCGCAGGTACAGCACCATGCTCCAGAGCGTCAGCAGCGCCGCACCGTACAGCAGCGTGTAGCCGAGCCAGACCCAAACCGTGTCCGGCACCGGCGGATTCGCGAGCAGCACGACGATGGCGATCATCTGAAACGTCGTCTTGACGCGACCGATCCAGGTGACGTTGACCACGCCGCGCCGATTCATCTCCGCCATCCACTCGCGCAGCGCGCTGATCACGATCTCGCGGCCGACGATCACCAGGCCCGGCAGGGTCAGCCAGAGGTTCGCGTGGTGCCCGATCAGCACCACCAGCGCGCTGACCACGATCAACTTGTCCGCCACCGGATCCAGGAACGCGCCGAACGGCGTGGTCTGCTCGAGCCGCCGGGCCAGATAGCCGTCGACCCAGTCGGTGAACGCGGCCAGTGCGAACAGCGTCGCCGAGAGCAGATAGGTGCCCGGTGCCGGCACGATGTACACCAGCACGAAGAACGGGATCAGCAGAATCCGGCAGACCGTGAGCAGGTTGGGGAGATTCATCCGCGGATTGTACCCTGTAGGAGCGGTCTCCAGACCGCGATTCGCGGCCGGAGGCCGCTCCCACAGCGCTTCGAGACCTACGTTGGCGTAGGCGGCAGGCGGATCAGTCGGCGTGCAGCGCGCCGTAGATGTCCTGGGCCAGCTTGCGGCTGATCCCGGGCACCTTGGCGATCTCCTCGATGCTCGCGCCCTTCAGCGCCGCCATCGCGCCGAAGTGGCTGAGCAGCTCGCGCCGGCGCTTCGGGCCGACGCCGGGGATGTCGTCCAGCTCCGAGTGCCGGCGGCTCTTCAGCCGGCGCTGGCGGTGTCCGGTGATCGCGAAGCGGTGCGCTTCGTCTCGGATCTGCTGCAGCAGCAGGAACGCATCCCCCTGGGGCGGGAACGTGATTTCGCTGCCGCCGAGGAAGAACCGCTCGAAGCCCGGCTTGCGGGTCGGACCCTTCGCGATGCCGAGCACCACCACGCCGTCCACCTGGAGCTGCCGCAGAACCTCCTCCGCCCGGCCGAGCTGGCCCGGGCCGCCGTCGATCACCAGCACGTCGGGCAGCTTGCCCTCGCCCTGCTTCAGCCGCGTGTAGCGCCGGCGCAGCGCCTGCTCCATCGCGCCGTAATCGTCCCCCGGGGCGACGCCTTCGATGTTGAAGCGTCGGTAGTCGGACTTCAGCGGTCCGTTCCTGTCGAACACCACACACGAAGCCACCGTCGCCTCGCCCATCGTGTGGCTGATGTCGAAGCACTCGAGGCGCTGCGGCACGTCGTCGAGGCCGAGTGCCTCGCCGAGCGCAACCAGGCGCGCGTAGACGTTGCGCTTGTCGGCGAGATACGCATTCAGCGCGTGCACCGCGTTCTCGCGGGTCAGGTCGAGCCAGCGCGCGCGCTGCCCGCGCACCTGGTGCACCACGTCGACCCGGCGCCCGCTCTTCTCCGTGAGGGCCGCGGCGAGCACCGCGGCGTCGTCGATCCCGGGCGTCGTGATCACCGTCCGCGGCAGGTCGCGCTCCGGACCGCCCAGGTAGTACTGCGACAGGAACGCCTCGAGCATCTCGCTCGGCGTGAGCGCCAGCTCGTTCTTCGGGAACCAGGTGCGCTGGCCGAGGATCCGCCCGGAGCGCACGACCAGCGACTGCACGCAGGTCACGCCGTTCGCTTCCTCCACCGCGAACAGGTCCACGTCGCCTTCCGCCGCGTGCACGTACTGCGATTCCTGCACCCGGCGCAGCCGCGCGATCTGGTCGCGGTACTTCGCCGCGCGCTCGAAGTCGAGCGCATCGGCCGCTTCCTGCATCTTGGTCTTGAAGATCTCGAGCACGTCGCTGCTCTTGCCCTCGAGGAACATCACCGCGAGCTCGACGTCCTCACGGTACTCGGCCCGATCGATGAAGCCGACGCACGGCGCGCTGCAGCGCTGGATCTGGTACTGCAGACACGGGCGCGAGCGGTTCTTGAAGAAGCTGTCGTCGCAGTGCCGCAGGCGAAACAGCTTCTGCAGGATGTTCAGGCTCTCGCGTACCGCGCCCGCCGACGGGAACGGGCCGAAATAGCGGCCGGTCTTCTTCTTCGCGCCGCGGTGGAACGTCAGCCGCGGGAAGTCGGCGTGGTCGGTGAGGTAGATGTACGGGTACGACTTGTCGTCGCGCAGCACGACGTTGTACGGCGGCCGCTCGCTCTTGATCAGGCTCTGCTCGAGCAGCAGCGCCTCGGTCTCGCTGCTGGTGACCGTGATCTGGATGTCGGCGATCCGGTTCACCAGCGCGATGGTCTTGGCGGCGAGCCCCGACGCGCGGAAGTAACTGGTGACGCGAGCCTTCAGGTTGCGCGCCTTGCCGACGTACAGCGCCTTGCCGTCGGCGTCGAGCATCCGGTAGACACCCGGGCGCTGCGGCAGGGTCTTCAGAAAGGATTCTGCGTCGAATGCGGGGCGGTCCATCGGGCGCCACTATAGTGGCGAGGTCGTGGTTGATCCACCTGGTCCGGCAGCCTGTGGCAGCGGCCTCCGGCCGCGAATCACGGTCTGGAGACCGCTCCTACAGCCGGGCAGTCGCGGCCGGAGGCCGCTCCCACATCCGATCGACGACCCGTCAGCCGGCCAGGTACGACGCCGCCCGCCGCAGCACGGCCTCGAGCATGGTCATCGTGAGACGGCCGGTGTTGGTGTTCTGCCGGCTAGGGTGATAGGTGTCGAGCAACCGCAGGCCGGATGCGAGCTCGAGCTCGGCCCCGTGCCGGAACGGCGGCAGCCGTCGCCCGAGGGCCAGGCCGAGCGCATCGTGCGCGATCCGTCCGAGCGCCAGCACCGCGCGCGGGCGCCGTACCCCCGGCCGCCACAGCTCGGTCAGCTCGTGCGCGAGGTAGCCGCTGCAACGGCGAACCTCGTCGCCCGTCGGCCGGTTGGCCGGCGGCAGACAGCGCACCGCGTTGGTGATCCGCGTATCGATCAGCCGCGCCGTGAACGGGTCCGCGCTCGACGCGAATCCGGCCCGCATCAGCGCGTCGAACAGAAACGTGCCGCTCGCGTCGCCGGCGAAGGGCCGACCCGTGCGGTTCGCGCCGTGCATGCCCGGCGCGAGACCCACGATCAGCAGCCTCGCATCCCGGGGGCCGCGGGGGCGGACCGGACGGCAATAGTAACCAGGATAGCGCGCGGCGACGGCGTCCAGATGCTGGGCGAGGCGCGGACAGGCGCGGCATTCGATCAGGCGCGCGTAGGGAAGCGGAGGCTCCGGCAAAGCGCCTTCGGCACGACCGGCGCTCGATCGCGCGTTCAGCGCCGTCGTCTCTCGAGGCGAATGGCCAGCTTCTGCTGCTGCTCCGCGAGCTCCCGCCGCAGACGCTGCGCCTCCGCGGGATCGTTGGCGGCGGCGAGCTGCGCCTTCAGGTCGGCGATACGGCGCATCGCCTCGACCTCGGCCGGGACGTAGCCGGCGTTCTTCAGCACCTTGTGCGCCATGCGCAGCTCTTCCGGCGTGCGTTCGTAGGCGTCGTCGAGTGGCAGGGGCTTGCCGAACAGCTCGCTGCGCCGCAGCTCGCCGGACTTCTCGACCTGTTTGACCCAGCGGCCGATGATGTCGTCCACGCCTGCCATAGTGCCTCCGTCGCGGCCGCGTCCGTGGCATCGACGCCCAGTCGCGGCCGGGCCACAGGTGCAGGATACGAAGCCGCGGTCGTCACGCCAAGGCCTGTCGAGCCCCCCGCGACGCCGAGGACCGCTCAGCCCGCCTTGGAGCGCGGCGCCTCCACCACGGCACGGGCCGAGCCGTCGATCGTGTGCGGCACGATCATGCCGTGGCGCACCGCAAGCAGCGCGAGCTCGACGTCGCTCTTCACGTTCAGCTTCTCGAAGATCCGGTAGCGGTAGCTGTTCACGGTCTTCGGCGAGAGGTGCAGGCTCGAGGAGATGTCGTTCACCCGATGACAGTTGACGACCA
>DASVDC010000160.1:0-64751 GCA_036381275.1 Pseudomonadales bacterium
CGCCCAGGCGGGCTGAGCCGCCCGCGCGGCGGCGACCGCCCGGTCCACCTCCGCCGCCCCGGCGAGCGCGACCTCTGCCTTCACCTCACCGAGCGAGGGATTGAACACCTCACCCGTGCGGCCGCTCTCACCCGCAACCCGCCTGCCCGCTATGAAATGACCGTAGTGCACGAGGGCCATGATGCTGCTCCGTCCGGTCTCAAGCTTTAGGCATGGTAAAGCAATGCCGGGATGGGCTGAACCCGGGCGCAGGCGGTGCGGGGAGAACCAAAACCGTTCCGGCTGCGACAATCCGGTCAGACAATCGAGCGAGGACGGTTCCGATGAGCGATTCAACGAGGGTCCGGCTGGCGCTGCTGGCAGCGCTGCTGCTCGCCGGGGGAACGGTGCGGGCCGCGGAGCAGCGCAGCGTCAGCGGCTTCGACCGGGTGATGTTCGCGTTGCCCGGGCAGCTCACGCTGCAGCAGGGTGACGCCTTCGTGCTCGAGATCGACGCCGCGGAAGAAGATCTCGAGCGGGTCGAGACCCGGGTGCAGGACAACGAGCTGGCCATCCGCTGGCGGGAAGGGGTGCGGGGCTGGGCCGGCGCGCGCGACCATGGCCCGATCGAAGTTCGTCTCACGTTGCCGGCGCTGCGCAGCCTCGAGGTCGCCGGCAGCGGCGACGTGGACGGCGGAAGCTGGCTGGGCGAATCGCTGGAGGTGGAGGTGAACGGCTCCGGGAGCGTCGCGTTCGGCGAAGTGACCGTCGAGGAGCTTTCGCTCGAGATCGCCGGCTCCGGCAGCATCCGGGCGGCGAAGGTGGACACGGCGCTCGCGCGGATCGACGTGCGGGGCTCCGGCGACGTGCACCTCGCCGGCGCGGCCGACCGGCAGGAGATCGAGGTGATGGGCTCGGGCGACGTCGCGCTGGCGGAGCTGGAGGGCGCGCACGTGGAGGTCGAGATCATGGGCTCCGGGGACGTCACCGTCTGGGCCAACGAGACGCTGGAGGCGGAGATCATGGGCTCGGGCGACGTCAGCTACCGCGGCACGCCGAAGGTGGAGCTGGAGAAGAACGGCCCCGGCCGCGTGCGCACGCTGTGATTTGACAAACCGGGGTGCCCGCGAGCAATCATTGCGGCAGGTGAACCAGGGACGGTGGTCCGCAATGGCCGGCGACCGCACATATTCCCAACGGCGGGCGGCCTCCGCCGATTCGGGCGCGGACTCCGCCGGAGGACGGGCGGTGGACACGCCTGCGCCGCAGGAATGGTACGTGCTGACCGGGAACGGCACGTCGGCGCTGCGCATCTCCGCCGGTCTGACGGTGGGCGAGTCGTCCACGGGCGCGTTGACGCTGAACGATCCCGAAATGGGGCACCAGTGGATCGAGCTGGTGATCAACGACAGCGGCGATCCGTGGGTCGCGATCATCACCCGGGACAAGTCGTTGCGGGTCGACGGCGCGAGCCACATGCGCTATCGGCTCACCGAAGGCACCGCGCTGCAGCTTCCCAACAACACGTTGTACATCAGCCGCGACATCCGGATGCCGCGCCCGTCCGGGGTGGTCATCGAAGTCGTGCCGCGGGACGTACCCGGCCGGGCGCAGGATCTGATGGGGCCGGAATGGGCGGAGGCGATCGCCGCGATCCGGGAGCCGTCGGCGGGGGCGTCGCTCGAGGACGAGCTCGAGCCGGAAGACGCCGAGCCGTTCGGCGATTCGGTGGAAACCGCCGAGGAGCCCGAACCGGAATTCGAGCCCGAAGCGGTCGGCTCGGCGGAGCCGCGCGATCCGTTCGACGACCTGGAACGCACGCGCGTCTACGAGCCGCCGCCTCGCCGCGCCCCGCGGCGGACCGCCGAGGCACCCACCGAGTTCGATCCGCGGCCCTCGGACGGCCGGCGCGCCGCGATCACCGAGCCCCGTCGCGGCGGGGGATACCGCCGGCGACCCCGGCGCCGGGGCCGCGCCGCCGCACTGCTCGCGACTCTCGCGGTGGTCGGAGTGGCCATCGGCGGCGTCGCGGCGGTGGTGTTCACGCTGTACGGACCGCTGTGGCCGGCGGGCGATTCCGATCGGCTGCCGGGCTTCGTCGATGCGCCGCTCGACCGGGTGCCCGACGGACCGAACGTCGGTCGGACAGCCGACGCCGCTTCCTGGCAGGAGCCGGTGGGGCAGGTCCCGGTGGGACAGCCCTCGGTGGGGCAGGATCCGCTCGGCCAGGATCCGCTCGGCCAGGAGCCGGTGGGGCCGGAGCCGGACGCAGTCGCGGCCGGCGGCAATCCGGCCGCCGCTGCCGTCCGCGAGACCGGCGTGCCGACGGATGCCGCTCCCGATTCCGCTGCGCCGGACCCGCTGGTGTCCGCGGCGCCGGGGGGCGACCCGGCCGCGCCGGACTCGGCGGGCGACCTGCGCCCGGCGCAGGCGCAGGTGCCGGCCGATTCGCAGGCCCGAGCGGGATCGGCGGAGACGCCCTCGCCGCAGGCCGCGAGCGCGGAACCGGCGCCCGCCGCACCGTCACCGTCCGATGCGGGCGCGCCGGCGGAGGCGCAGGTAGCGCTGCTGCCGCGACGCGAGCCGGCGGGCGACGACCGCACGGAATCGCAGCCGGCGCCGGAACCGACCGTTTCGGCCACCGGCCCCAGCGACTGGCGTCTGGTGCGGGCGCGCGAGTTGCTCGACGCCGGGTACATTACATTCCCGCCTCGGGACAACGCGGTGGACTACGTGCAGAGACTGCTGGCGGACGATCCCGGAAACCGTCAGGCGCTCGCGATGCTCGAGCTGTGCTCCGACCGGCTGATCGACGCGGCGCTGCGCGCCCACGATCAGGGCATGGACTACGAGGCCCGCAACACGCTGGAGGAGGTGTTCGGCTTCGACCCGCAGAACGAGCGCGCGAACCGGCTCTGGCGAGAATGGGTCGGGCCGCGCTGAGCGCGAATCCGTAGCCCTTACCGGTAAATTTTACCGCTTCGCGCCCGCCGCGCGGCGCGTTGCACCGGGCCGCACGAATGTGTGAACGGTGCCTCATCCGCCTTCCCGGCGGTTGGGTGAAACTGATCGCCTCCGTAGCAGTCGCACCCCGCCGAGCCGTGAAAAAACAAGAAAGTCTACGCATCGTGCTCGTCCCCGTCGGCGGTGACGTCACGGCGCTGAAGAAGCGTATTACCCGCATCGCTCCTTCGATCACCGAAGTGGCCGTCTGCCCGTCGCTCGAGCTGCTGCGCGAGGTGACCCGCTTCAACGACTACGATGCGGTGCTGCTCGACTGGCATCCATCGGAGGCCGATACCGATGCGGTCGCGCAGGCGGTGAAGGCCTGCCCGATGGTTCCGGTGATCGTCGTGTCGCACCAAGCCGAGTCCCAGGCGAGCGAGCAGATGCTGCGCCTCGGCGCGCAGGATTACCTCGTGAAGCGGGAGACCACCGGCAAGCAGCTCGTGCGCGCGATCCACCATGCGATCGAACGCAAACGCCTCGACATCCGCCTGAAGACCACGCTCGGAGAGCTCGGCCAGGCGAACGCGCGGCTGCGTTCGCTGGCATTGAAGGACACGCTGACCGGCGCGCTGAACCGGCGTGCGTTCTTCGTGATCGCGAATCAGGTGCTCGCGCGGGCGCGCCGGCACGGCCGCACGCTGGCGCTCCTGTATTGCGATCTCGACGGCTTCAAGCAGATCAACGACGGTTTCGGCCACGCGGTGGGCGATGCGGTGCTCAGGGGCTTCCGCGAGCGCTGCGCGCGGACCCTGCGCCGCGGCGACATCCTCGCCCGGCTCGGCGGCGACGAGTTCGTGATCCTGCTCGACGGTGCCCGCGGCGAAACGGCGCTCGAGACGGCAAAGCGTATCCGCGCGGCGTTCGAGCAACCGTTGACGGTGGACCCGCACACGGTTCGGCTGCGCCCGAGCATCGGCATCGCGCGCTTTCCGGAATGCGACTCGCTCGAGGCGATGATCGCGGCCGCGGACGAGGCGATGTATCGGGCGAAGCGCGGCCCCGGCATCGCGAGTCACTGCGCGGCGCCGGAGACGTCGACCCGGAGCTGAACCGGCGCTCCCCCGCCGTGGTACCCGCCGCCGGGGGAGCGGCCGCCCTTGTGGGAGCGGCCTCCGGCCGCGAACGCACCGGCCACGGTGTACCATGGCCCGATGCCGCCCTCATCCCCAGACCGCTCGACGGACAGCGCAGCGGAGCCGATGCTCCCGGGCTGGGATACCCGGGAGCTCGCCGTGCTGGCGGCGGCCGCGCGCCGACTCGCCGAAGGCTTCCGCTCGTTGCCGCCCGGTGTACCGGATCGGCCGCTCGCGCTCGACGACGACGCGTTCGCATTACCGCCGGTACGCCCCGACAGCGTCAGCGCGGTGCTGCTCGAAACGGCCGAGCGGCTCTGCGACAACTACCCGTACTTCCACCCGCGCTATGCCGGGCAGATGCTGAAGCCGCCGCACCCGGTGGCGCGGCTCGCATACGCGCTGGCGATGCTGATCAACCCGAACAACCACGCGCTGGACGGCGGGCGCGCGAGCTCGGAGCTCGAGAAGGAGGCCGTCGCGGCGCTCGCTTCGCTGGTCGACTGGACGACGCATCTCGGACACCTCACCGGCGGCGGCACGATGGCCAACATGGAAGCGCTCTGGGTCGCGTCGCGGCTCGCGCCGGGGCGGACCGTGCTCGCTTCGGAGCAGGCGCACTACACCCACGCGCGCTTGTCCGACGTGCTCGGCCTGCCGTTCGAGTCCGTGCCGGCGGACGAGCGGGGGCGCCTCGATCCGGTGGCGCTCGCGCGGCGGCTCGCCCGCGGTGACGTCGGCGCGGTGGTGGCCACCGTGGGCACCACGGCGTTCGGCGCGCTGGATCCGCTACCGGAGCTGCTGGCGCTGCGTGAACGATACGGCTTCGTGCTGCATGCGGATGCCGCCTACGGCGGCTACTTCGGGCTGGTCGACGATCTGCCGGCCGACGCGCGCCGCGTCTACGACGCACTGCCCGGCGTGGACTCGCTTGTCGTCGATCCGCACAAGCACGGGCTGCAGCCGTACGGCTGCGGCGCGGTGCTGTTTCGCGACCCGTCCGTCGGACGATTCTACCGGCACGACTCGCCGTACACGTATTTCACCGAGGCCGAGCTGCACCTCGGCGAGATCAGCCTGGAATGCTCGCGGGCCGGTGCGGCCGCCACCGCGCTCTGGGCCACGCAGCGCCTCCTGCCGCCGGTGCGCGGCGGCGCGTTCGCCGCCGGCCTCGCACGGTGCCTCGCGGCTGCGCGCGGGCTGTTCGAGCGGCTCGAGGCCGACGAGCGCTTTCTGGTGCTGATGCCGCCGGAGCTCGACATCGTGGTCTGGGCGCCGGCCGCGCCGGATGCGGAGGCCATCAGCACCGCGTCGCGCCGGCTGTTCCAGGCGGCGGCCGAGCTCGACCTGCACCTCGCGCTGGTGCGGGTCGACGCCGCGCTGGCGGCACGCCGCTGGCCCGGACGCGTGCGGCCGAACGACGCTCCGGTCACCTGCCTGCGCTGCTGCCTGATGAAGCCCGAGCACCTCGACTGGCTGGACGAGCTCTGGTCGCTCGTGACCGCTGCACTTGAGCGTACCCGGCCGAGCGGGTAACGTCCGCGCATGAATCGAACCGCGGTGCTGACGCATGCCTGAACAGGCGGACTCGCTTCGGCCGGAAACCTTCGCCCGACGGGGCGTCTGATCGTGCCGATGAATCCTCTGGCGTCGTGCCCGTCGGGCGAGGTCGCGGTGCGCCGGCGGGCGCGCCGGCCGAAGTGGCCGCTGCTCCTGTTGCTCGCCTGCTGGATGCCGGCCGCGGCCGAGGCGCCGCAGCTGGTCAAGACCGTGCTCGGTAACGGACCCGTAGCGGCCGAGCGGCGCTGTTCCTATACCCGCACCCGCATCGAAGGCAACGAGGTGAAGCGCGAACGGTACGATGCGACCAATCCCGCCGAACCGTGGACGCTCGTGGAAGTGAACGGCCGTGAGCCGACGCCGGGGCAACTCCGCCGATACGCGCGCAAGGCCGACGAGCGCGACCGCCAGCACCCGCTCGACTTCGATCTGCGCGACATGGTCGACCCGGATCACTGGGAGCTCGAGTCGGAGACGTCGACCGAAGCGGTCTTCCGGTTCCGCCTGCGTCCGAACGAGGATCTCGACGAGCGCCTGGTGGACAAGGTCCGCGGCACGCTGGTGGTCGACAAGGTCCGGCTGCAGCCGGTGCGGATCACCATCGAGAACACCGAGCCCGCCTACGTGGCGCCGCTCGTACGGATCGCCGAATACACCCAGGAGATGCGGTTCCAGTGGGACGAGGCGATCGGCGCGTCGGTGCTGACCGAGCGTGAGACCGAAATGCGCGGGCGGGCGCTCGGAGTGCGGCCGCTGCGCGAGCACAAGCTCATCCGCTACACCGAATACGTCTGCGACGCGAAGGTGGCTGAGGCCGGCTGACCCCTTTCTCGGTTCGTTTGGAGGTTCGGATTCGTTGAGGGTGTGTCGGCCGACGCGTGCGCAGCAGATCGCCCTCCCGGCTCCCCGGCGACCCAACGGTCGCACAGACTGCTGCCCGACCAGCGTGGACTTCGAGGCGGCGGCAGGGTAGAGTCTGCGCGCGGCTGTCATCCCTGAGGAGACGGACCGCACGAGGCCAACCGAAAGAACCGAGCAGGTGGACTTGATCCCGGAAGGTGGACAGGTACCCGAATGCGAATCTCGTTCAAGCATCGCTTTCGCACCGCCGCCCCCGTCCGCGCCGTTCGCGGCCGCTTCCTGAAGTCCGCTTGCCCATGGAGGAGTCCCCATGGCTAAGCCCCTGACCGTTCTCGACTTCGCGGCGTGCAAGAACGCGCGCCGGATCTCGATGGTGACCTGCTACGACTACTGGTCGGCGCAGATTCTGAACCGAACCGACGTGGACTGCCTGCTGGTGGGCGACAGTCTCGCGATGGTGATGCACGGATTCGATTCCACCGTGCACGCCGACGTCGATCTGATGGCGCTGCACATCCGTGCGGTGAAGCGGGGCGCGCCGCAGAAATTCATCGTTGGCGACATGCCGTTCCTGTCGGTGCGCAAGGGGCTCACCCCGGCGATGGACGCGGTGCAGGCGCTGATGCAGGCGGGCGCCAGCGCGGTGAAGATCGAAGGCGAGGCCGGCCATCTCGACATCATCCGGCACATCGTCGAGTCCGGCGTGCCGGTGATGGGCCATCTGGGCCTCACGCCGCAGGCGGTGCACGGCTTCGGCGGGCACCGGGTGCAGGCGAAGGGCGAGTCCGCCGGGCGGGCGCTGGTGGAATCGGCGCGCCGGCTCGCGGATGCGGGCTGCTTCGCGCTGGTGCTGGAATGCGTGCCCGCCGCGGTCGGCCGCTGCGTCACCGCGTCGATTCCGATCCCGACCATCGGCATCGGCGCGGGGCCGCACACCGACGGTCAGGTGCTGGTGCTGCAGGACATGCTGGGCGCGAATCCCGACTTCAAGCCGCGCTTCCTGCGGCACTACGCGGACGCGTTCGGCACGATCCACGAGGCCGTGAACCGCTTCCACGCCGACGTGCAGGAGGGGGCGTTTCCGACCCGCCAGGAATCCTACGCATGAAGGTCTACGAGCGTCTGCCGGACTGGCAGGCGGATCGGCGGGCGCTGACGGGCACGGTGGGGCTCGTGCCGACGATGGGCGCGCTGCACGCGGGACACGCGTCGCTGATCGAGCGCAGCACCGCCGAGTGCGACGCGACGGTGGTGTCGATCTATGTCAACCCGACGCAGTTCAACAATCCCGCCGACCTCGCAAACTATCCGCGGACCCTCGAAGCGGATCTCGCGATCGCGCGCGAGCTCGGCGTCTACGCGGTGATCACGCCGAGCTACGAAGCGCTTTATCCGGACGACTTCCGCTTCCGGGTCGAGGAGAGCGCGTTCAGCCGGGAGCTCTGCGGCGCGCACCGGCCGGGGCATTTCACCGGCGTGCTCACGGTGGTGATGAAACTGCTGAACATCGTGCGCCCGCATCGAGCGTATTTCGGCGAGAAGGACTATCAGCAGTACCTGCTGATCCGCGACATGGCCGAAGCGTTCTTCCTCGACACCGAGATCGTTCCGTGCGCCACGGTGCGCGAGCCGGACGGACTGGCGTGCAGCTCGCGCAACGCGCTGCTCGATGCGGAAGGGCGCCGGCTCGCGCCGGAGTTCCCGCGGCTCCTGCGTGCGGAGGCGAGCGACGACGAGGTCCGCGAGCGGCTGACCCGTGCCGGCTTCGACGTGGACTACGTCGAGACGCGCGACGGCCGCCGGTTCGGCGCCGTCACCGTGCACGGCCGGGAGCGCGACGTACGCCTGATCGACAACGTGCCCATCGGAGGTGGCCGGTGATTCTCTGTCTCGACGTCGGCAACAGCCAGCTCTACTGCGGCGTGTACGCCGGCGAGCGGCTCGCGTGTCAGTTCCGCCGCACCAGCTCCGCGCGGGCCTCCTCGGACGAGCTCGGCGTGTTCCTGCTCGCAGCGCTGCGCGAGAACGGCGTGGATCCGAAACGCATCGAGCGCATCGCGCTCTCGTCGGTAGTGCCCGACATGCTGCACTCGCTGCGCTCCTGCTGTCAGAAGTACTTCCACCTCGAGCCGATGGTGCTGCGCCCCGGCGTGAAGACGGGGCTGAAGATCCTCTACAAGGACCCGCGCGAGGTGGGAGCCGACCGGATCGCCGACGCGATGGGCGCGCTGAAGCTGTTCCCGAACCGCAACCTGATCGTGGTCGACTTCGGCACCGCGACCACGCTCACGGCGATCACCAAGGCCGGCGAATTCCTCGGCGGCAACATCCTGCCGGGGGTGCGGCTCGCGCTCGAAGCGCTGGTGGAGAAGACGGCGAAGCTCCCGTCGGTGGAGATCGTCCCGGTCACCAGCGCGATCGGCCGCAGTACCGTCGAGAGCATCCAGAACGGGCTGTACTGGGGTTTCGTCGGCATGGTCAAGGAACTGGTGGCGCGCATGTCGGCGGAAGCGTTCCCCGACGAGCCGCGGACCGTGATCGGCACCGGCGGCTTCGCGCACCTGTTCGATCAGGAAGAGCTGTTCGACGCGGTGGTTCCCGAGCTGATCCTGGTCGGTCTGCTGGAGGCGCTGCGACTGAACGGCTGAGCCGCCCCGTCGGCCGGACGCGGAGCCGGCGCTCCGGGCGCTTAGCGCCGGCGGTGCCCGTTGAGTATCCTGTGCCCTGAACCATGGCCGCGGAGTGACCATGACCGACGTGAGGCTCGGCGGTGCGGAGCAGTCCGGACTGAGACTGTTCCGCCTGTTCGGCATCGAGATCCGGCTCGACTGGAGCGTGCTGATCATCTTTGGCCTGATCGTGTACAGCCTCGGCTCCGGACTCTTCCCGCAATGGCATCCGGACTGGTCGGCGGGCACGGCCTGGCTGACCGCGTTCGCCGCCGGCGTGATCTTCTTCGTCTCGCTGCTCGCTCATGAGCTCGCGCACTCGCTGATGGCGCGCCGGTACGGCATCCGCGTGCCGCGCATCACGCTGTTCCTGTTCGGCGGCATGGCCGAGATCGAGGCCGAAGCGCGCACCCCGAAGCAGGAGTTCGCGATCGCCGTGGTCGGTCCGCTCACGAGCCTGGTGATCGGGGTGCTGTTCACCCTGGTGGCGACGTGGGCGATGGACCAGCGGGTGGTGAGCAGCCTGACGGACGATCCGGGCGAGGCCGTGGCGGCCATGTCGCCATGGATCACCGCGTTCGTCTGGCTCGGCTCGGTGAACGTGATGCTCGCCGTATTCAACATGGTGCCGGGCTTTCCGCTCGACGGCGGGCGGGTGTTCCGCGCGCTGGTGTGGTGGATCACCGGCGATCCGGTGCGCGCGACCCGGCTCGCCAGCAACGCCGGCCGCATCGTCGGCTGGCTGATCATCGCGTACGGCGTCTGGAACGTGCTCGCGCTCGGCAACCTCGGGGGCTTGTGGCTCGTGTTCATCGGCTGGTTCCTGACCCATCTCGCGCGCACGAGCTACTCGCAGCTCCTCACCGAACGGAGCCTGCGCTCGGTGCGGGTGCAGGACGTGATGCGCACCCGCTTCGACTCGGTGCCGGCGGACGTCAGCCTCGACGACTTCGTCGAGGACTTCCTGTTGCGCAGCGGCCAGCACCTGTGGCCGGTTACCGACGCGGGCCACGTGATCGGCACCATCGCGTTCTCGGACGTGGCGCGGGTGCCGGCGGCGGAGCGCCGGATGCACCGGGTGCGGGACCTGCTGACGCCGCTCGACGAGCACCACAGTCTCCCCGCCGACGAGATGGCCAGCACCGCGCTGCGGCGGCTCGCGGGGATGGGGGACAACCCGGTGGTCGTGGTGCAAGGAGGACGCGTCGTGGGGCTGGTCCGCGCGGGCGACATCCTGCGCTGGACGCTGATCTACCCGGCCGGGGAGCAGTGAGGGCCGGGAGGCGTTCGCGGCCGGAGGCCGCTCCCACCATAGGAGGCAGCTCCCCCCATATGGAAGCTCAGACGCCGGTTTGCTCTGCCGCAGGCACGGCCGCCGGCAGCGGCTCCGTCAGCGCCCACTCGTGGTCACCGGACCGCTCGATCCGGTAGCCGGTGTAGCCGTACAGCGCCGAGACGAACGGGTTCACCAGGTTGAAGAAGCAGAACGGCAGGTAGGCGAGGGTGGGGACACCGAGCGTCGCCGCCATGTAGGCGCCGCAGGTGTTCCACGGCACCAGCGGGGACGTGATGGTCCCGGCGTCCTCCAGCACCCGGGAGAGATTCTTCGGATGCAGGCCCTTGGCCTTGTACGCGTCCCGGAACATCCGCCCCGGAATCACGATGGACATGTACTGATCCGCGGTCAGCACGTTCATCCCGACGCAGGTGGCGATGGTCGTCGAGATCAGGCCGCCGACGCTGCGCGCGAACGACAGCAGCGCCCGCAGCAGCCGCTGCAGCACGCCGGCGATCTCCAGTGCCGCACCGAAGCTCATCGCGGTGATGATCAGCCAGACCGTGCTCAGCATCGAGCTCATGCCGCCGCGGGACAGCAGCGAATCCAGGTTCTCGTCGCCCGTCGTCGCGCGGAAGCCGTCGAACAGCACCACCCAGACGCCCTTGACCACTTCGACCAGGGTCGGCGTCTCCGGCGCTTCCGCGAGGCTCAGAATCGCAGGACGCTGGAACAGCACCGCCACCACCACGCCGAGGCCGACGCCGGCGAGGATCGTCGCGAGCGCGGGCACCTTGCGGGCGGCCAGGTAGACCACCAGCGCGACCGGTACCAGCATCAGCGGTCCGATGCGGAAATGGTCGTCCAGCAGCGCGAGGGTGAGATCCAGCCCCTGCACGACTCCGTCGGCGGTCTGGAACCAGCCGATCAGCGAGAATCCGGCCAGCGCGATCAGCATGCTCGGCGCCGTGGTCCAGGTCATGTGGCGGATGTGGGTGAAGATGTCGATCCCGGTGACCGCCGGCGCGAGGTTCGTGGTGTCCGACAGCGGGGACATCTTGTCGCCGAAGTAGGCGCCGGAGATCACCGCGCCCGCGGTGATCTCGGGAGACAGCCCGAGCCCGCCGGCAACGCCGATCAGCGCGATGCCGAGGGTGCCGGCGATGGTCCACGAACTGCCCACCGCGAGCGCGACGACACTGCACAGGAGCAGCGTGGCCGGATAGAACAGCGCCGGGTCGAGCAGCAGCAGACCGTAATAGATCATCGTCGGCACGGTGCCCGACAGCATCCAGATGCCGATCAGGCTGCCCACCGCGAACAGGATCAGAATCGCCGGCATCGCGGCGGAGATGCCGCCGACGATGTTGCGCTCGATCGCGACCCAGCCGTGCCCGTTCTTGACCCCGACCAGCGCGGCGAGCACCGCACCGACGACCAGCGCGATCTGATTCGCGCCGGCGGACGAGTCGGCACCGAACAGAAACACCGAGAGCCCGAGCAGCGCCACCGTGACGCCGATCGTCAGGACGACGTCCAGCAGGTTCGCCGGCTTCGGCTCCACGGGCGGCGGACGGCCCGCGCGGTCTGCGGCGCCGGCTGGCGGCTGAATCGGATCGTTCTGCAAGAAGCATCCCCTCGAGCGACGCGACATTCTCTCGCATCTCGCGCGCGGACGCACGGCGCTCCAACCGGGGCACGGTTCTTGTATCGCGGGGGGCCATGCCTGGGCGCCGAGGAACGCTCGTGGACGATCAGCAGCAGTGCGGGGAAGACATCCGTCCCGGGGAGGAAGCCAGCGTCGAGAACCGCGGCGACGCGCCGTTGTCCGTGACGGTCAGTACGAGTGCCGGCACCCGGGTCACGCTGGAGCTGGCGCCGGGGCAGGCGATGAACGTCGCCGCCGGTGACGCCACCGCCCGGGTGGCGTTGCCCGCCGGCCGGGTGGACGATCTGCTCGTGGTGCGGCCGGGGCAGCCGTCGTAGACGGACCCCGCTAGATCACGCCCTGCTCGATCATCGCGTCCGCCACGCGCCGGAAGCCGGCGATGTTCGCGCCGAGCACCAGGTTGTTCGGCTGCCCGAACTCGGCCGCGGTTTCGGCGGCGCGGCGATAGATGCCGGCCATGATCTCACGGAGCTGCGCATCGACCTGGGCCATCGACCACTGCGTGAGGCTCGCGTTCTGCTGCATCTCGAGCTGGCTGGTGGCGACGCCGCCGGCGTTCGCCGCCTTGCCCGGTCCGAACGCCACGCCCGCGTCGAGGAAGCGATCCACCGCTTCCGCGGTGCAGGGCATGTTGGCACCCTCGCTGACGCAGCGTACGCCGTTCGCGATCAGCGCCTCGGCGTCCTCGGCGGTCAGCTCGTTCTGGGTCGCGCACGGGAACGCGGCTTCCGCTGGATAGCGCCACACCGCGTGACCGTTCGGCGGGTAGTCGCTCACCGGCACGAACTCGGCGTCCGGGTGCGCGTGCAGGTAATCCTGCAGCGGCCGGCGCTCCTGCTCCTTGAGTCGCTTCAGCGTGTCGAGGCGGATGCCGGCGGCGTGGTACAGCGTGCCGGTTGAATCCGAGCAGGTGACCGGCCGCGCGCCGAGCTGCAGCAGCTTCTCGATGGTGTAGATCGCCACGTTGCCGGCGCCGGAGACCAGGCAGGTGGTGCCCTGCAGATCGGTGCCGCGCGTGGTGAGCATGTTCTCGGCGAAGTACACGCAGCCGTAGCCGGTCGCTTCCTTGCGCCCGAGCGAGCCGCCCCATTTCAGCCCCTTGCCGGTAATCGCGCCGTCGAACCGGTTGGTCAGGCGCCGGTAGGTGCCGTACAGATAACCGATTTCCCGCAGCCCTACGCCGATGTCACCCGCCGGTACGTCCACGGTCGGACCGATGTGGCGGTGCAGCTCGGTCATGAACGCCTGGCAGAACCGCATCACCTCCCGATCGGAGCAGCCCTTGGGATTGAAGTCGGCGCCGCCCTTGGCGCCGCCGATGGGCAGCCCGGTGAGCGCGTTCTTGACGATCTGCTCGAAGCCGAGGAACTTGATCACGCCGGCGGTCACGCTGGGATGGAAGCGCAGCCCGCCTTTGTATGGGCCGAGCGCGGAGTTGAACTGCACCCGATAGCCCTTGTTCACCCGCACGCGGCCGGCGTCGTCGATCCAGGTGACCCGGAACAGGATCTGCCGCTCCGGCTCGACGATGCGCTGGATGATGCCGTGCTCCACGTAGCGCCGATCGCGCTCGAGCAGCGGCTGGAGCGATTCGAGCACCTCCTCCGCGGCCTGATAGAACTCCGCCTGCGCGGGGCTGCTGCGACGCAGGCTCTCCAGGGTCTCGTGGACGTACGACATGCTCGAGCGGTTCCTCCGGGCGCTGATTCGGCGGCGTGACATTGGCAGAACGAACGGCCGATGTCACGGGCGCCGGTGGAGCGGCGGAGGCGTCACGCCGTCGGCCGCGGCTCGCGCCGCAGCGCCGCACGCGCGATCAGCGCGATGGGCAGACCGACGCACGTCGCGTGTACGAGCAGACCCTGCGCAATCTGCAGCGGTGAGCCCGCGGGCGGGTAGGGATAGGCGGACAGCGGCAGCACGACGTACTGCATGACGAGATAGACGAGCATTCCGTAGAGCGGCCCCGCGAGCCAGGGGCGGGAACCGAGCCGCGGCAGTCGCCGCGCTGCGCCCGGATAGACGCCGGCGATGACCAGCATGATGCCGAAATGCGCAAGCGTCCCGAGCAACGCCGTGCCCGGCCCGGGCTCGGCGCGGGCACCGAGCAGACCGCTCGAGATGACCGCCAGGACCCGTCCGGGACCGGCGCCGGCCAGCGCGGCCAGCACGAACGCGGCGACGAGATCGAGCACACCGGCCGTGGCGGTAGCGAGCAGCAGCGCGCGCGTCGCCGGCCGGGACCACAGGCTCATCACGCGGCGTTCCGGAGCGCGCCGGCCGGGCGTGTCGCGGAACCGTCGGCGTCGTGTGTTGTCATGTCAATCGGGCATGATTCTAGCAACGGACTCGAGTTCACACTGTCGGAGGTTCGACTGTGGCGATTCGATATTTTGCATTGATCTACGGCATCGTGTTCATCGTGGTCGGTATCGCCGGGTTCGTGCCGGGCTTGCTGACCCCCTTCGAGCCGCATCATCCGCAGCTCGCGGTGGACGGGTCCGCCGGCTTGTTGTTCGGACTGTTCCCCGTAAACGTGCTGCACAACCTGGTCCACCTCGTGTTCGGCGTCTGGGGCATCGTGGCGTGGCGCAGCCTGCCGCGCTCTCGGTTCTACGGGCAGGCCGTGGCCGTCGTGTATGCCGTCTTCACGGTGATGGGCCTCATCCCGGTGCTGAACACGACGTTCGGCCTGGTGCCGCTGCACGGACACGACGTCTGGCTGCACCTGCTGCTCGCCGCGGTGGCGGGGTACTTCGGCTTCGTCGCGAAGCCGGAGGAAGCGGTGGGTCCGACGGCGACGGGGGTTCACTGACCGGCCCCGACGGCCGATCCGCCGATCCGAGCGGTGGTGCCGGAGCTGCAGTCGGGCGCGTAGGCGTGTAGAACGAGCTGCCGCAGGCGCTGGCCGGTGGCCTCGGTCGTGTCACGGCCGGGCTCCATCACTCCGGCCAGCTCGCCGTGGGGCAGCACGCGCACCCGGACGTTGAAGATGCTGCGATCGGGATCGGGGGTGAACCCGTAGCGCAAGTCACTGGCATGGAGCCACCGGTGACCGTCGGCGTGCTCGACGCGGTAGCGGCTCCAGCCCATCGTGAACCAGTCGAAGATGCGGCCTTCCCGCGTCGTCAGGAAGCGGCGCACCAGCGGGTGATCCCGGCCGAGCCGCGGCGCCCCCTGCCAGTCGATCGCGCAGGGCCGCCACATCGATACGAAACCGACCAGGTCGCGCTCCGGCGTGCGCGCGACCACGCGCCGGTAGTGAATCTGCAGCACCGTCGGGAACGCCGCCACGCGGGCGTCCTGGAGGCCGATGGCCGCGAGCTGGCGCTCAGCTTCTCGCTCCGCCGCGACGTTCAGCCAGCCGCCCCAGGCGAGGTATGCACAGGAGACGAGCAGCGTCGCCAGCGCCACCTGCGGCGCCCGCGCCCGCTGCCAGCGTGCGGCGATCACGAGGCCCACCGCCAGCAGCAGCGTGTAGACCGGGTCGATGATCGGCATCGCGTCGATCGCGAACCGCGCGTTCGAGAACGGCAGCAGCAGCTGTGTGCCGTAGGGCGTCAGATAGTCGAGCAGCGGATGTGACAGCAGCGCGAGCGTGACCACGAGGATCCAGGCCGCTCGCCGCGCCGTATCGGGAGGATTGGCGGCCGCACGGCGGCGCTCCCACCGCCACATCAGCAAGCCCAGGATCGGACCCGCGACCGGCGCGAAGAACAGCGAGTGGGTGATGCCGCGATGCACGACGAGCTGATCGAACGCGTCGCCGCCGATCGCGAGCAGCACGTCCAGGTCCGGCATCGCACCGGCCAGTGCCCCGACCGTCGCGGCACGGTAGCCGAGCCGCGCGTGACCGGCGGCCTGCCCGACCACGGCGCCGAGCGCGGCTTGCGAGAACGGATCCATCGGACGGATCAGGCTTCCCGCGGCGTACCGGCGGCCTCGCTGAGACGGCCGGCCGCGGCCAGCGCTTCCTCGTCACGCACGGTGTCGGCGAGATCCGCCTTCAGGTACTTGCCCGCCACGTAGTAGTGGTAGGCGGACCAGGCGTTCACCAGTCCGCACAGGATCAGCGACCAGCGCAGCGAATCCTCGCCGAGGGGCCCCCGCAGCGCATCGCTCAAATAGCCGGTGAACCACGGCCCGATGCCGAGGCCGATGATGTTCAGGATGAACAGCAGCACCGCGGCGGCGACCGCCCGCATCCGGAGCGTCACCAGGCCCTGCGTCTGCGCGAACGTCGTCGCCTGGTAGAAGTTGCCGAGCGCCACCGGAATCACCAGCAGCGCGAGCGCCAGATACGGATTCGGTGCCAGATACACGCCGATGCCGAACGGCAGCGCCACCAGCAGCGTGACCGTGACGATCCACAGATACCAGCGCGTGTCGCGCGCGCCGAAGTAGTCCGCGAGCCAGCCGCCGGCGGCGATGCCGATGCCGCCGGGAATGCCGAGGATCAGGCCGAGCCAGGTGCCGGCCTCGCCGGTGTTCATGTCGTGGTAGCGGATCAGGAACGCCGGGATCCAGGTCACCACGCCGTAGCCGACGAACGCGGTCAGCGCACCGCCGAACGCGAGGTGGCGGAACGTGCGCTTCTGCCACAGGTAGGCGAACGTATCGACCATTCTCGGCTGCTCGCCGACGGTGCGCCGTCCTTCCGACAGCCCGCGCGGCGGCTCCTGGACGGTGAAGCGTACCAGCAGGGCCAGCAGCAGCCCCGGGATACCCACGACGAAGAACGCGGCCCGCCAGCCGAAGAACTCGTTCATCCAGCCGCCGGCGATGAAGCCGAACATGATCCCCGCGGGAATGCCGAGCGAGTAGATGCCGAGCGCGGTGGAGCGCTGGTGGACGGGAAAGTAGTCGGCAATCATCGAGTGCGCCGGCGGGCTGCAGCCGGCCTCGCCGACGCCGACGCCCACCCGCGCGAGCAGCAGGTGCCAGAAGTTCTGAGCGAGCCCCGAGAGCGCCGTCATGCCGCTCCACACCGCGAGCGCGAGCGAGATCAGGCTGCGGCGATTGCTGCGGTCGGCGAAGCGCGCGATCGGGATGCCGAGCGTGGCGTAGAACAGCGCGAACGCGACGCCGGCGAGCAGACCGAGCTCGCTGTCGGTGAGCTGCAGCTCCGCCTTGATCGGCTCGAGCAGGATCGACAGGATCTGCCGGTCGATGAAGTTGAACGTGTAGACGACGACGAGCACGCCCAGCGCGTAGTGGCGGGCGGCCGGGCTGAACACGCCCGTCTCCTTCGGCTGGCTCAAGATGCCTCCCCGATGATCGACCCCGAGCGGGCGATTCTACGTCAGTCGGCCGCTCGCTTTCTCCCACCTTTGCGGCAGAATGGCGAGAGCACGCAGGGCAGGAGGTGCCGTGAGCCGCACGCCGACGGATATCGATCTCGACAGCTACTGGATGCCGTTCACCGGCAACCGCCAGTTCAAGGCCGCGCCGCGCCTGATCCGCGCGGCGGAGGGCGTGCACTTCATCACCGAGGACGGCCGGCGGGTGCTCGACGGGCTGTCGGGGCTCTGGTGCTGCGGCGCCGGGCACAACCGTGCCGAGATCGCGCAGGCAATTGCCGAGCAGGCGCGCGAGCTCGACTACGCGCCGGCGTTCCAGTTCGGTCACCGGAAGGCGTTCGAGCTGGCGAGCCGGATTCGGGCGCTGATGCCGGACGGCCTCGACCGTGTCTTCTTCGTCAACTCGGGCTCCGAGTCCGTCGAGACCGCGCTGAAGATCGCGCGCGGCTACTGGCGTCAGCGGGGGAAGCCCTCGAAGACCCGTCTGATCGGCCGCGCCAAGGGCTATCACGGGGTGAACTTCGGCGGCACGTCGGTCGGCGGGATCGGCGGCAATCGGCGCCTGTTCGGCACGCTGCCCGATACCGATCACCTGTCGCACACGCTGCTGCCGGAGAACCGCTTCTGTCGCGGCCAGCCCGAGCACGGCGCACACCTGGCCGACGAGCTCGAGGAGCTGGTGGCGCTGCACGACGCGTCCACGATCGCGGCGGTGATCGTCGAGCCGGTGGCCGGCTCGGCCGGGGTGATTCCGCCGCCGAAGGGCTACCTCGAGCGGCTCCGGGCGATCTGCGACGCGTACGACATCCTGCTGATCTTCGACGAGGTGATCACCGGATTCGGCCGCTGCGGCGCGCCCACCGGCGCGCACCGCTTCGGCGTGACGCCCGACATCGCGACCTTCGCGAAGCAGCTCACCAACGGCGTGGTGCCGCTCGGGGCGGTGGTGGTACGCCGGGCGATCTACGATGCGTTCATGGAGCAGGGCGGTCCCGAGTACCAGGTGGAGTTCCCTCACGGCTACACCTATTCCGGGCATCCGCTGGCCTGTGCCGCGGGGCTCGCCGCGCTCGACCTGTTCGAGCGCGAGCGCTTCGACCGGCAGGCAGCGGAGAAGGCCGCCTTCTTCGAGGATTGCATCCACGAGCTCGCCAATCATCCCCACGTCACCGACGTGCGCAACTTCGGCCTCGCCGGCGCGCTCAGTCTGGAACACTACCCGGGCGAGCCGGCGCGGCGCCCGTTCGAAATCGCGATGGCGTGCTGGGAGCGCGGTCTGTACGTGCGCTACGGCGGCGACACGCTGCAGTTCGGTCCGGCCTTCGTGATGGAGCGGGAGGACATCGCGCGGATGTTCCAGATCGTCGGGGACGCGTTGCAGGCGGGGTGATCGGTTTGGGATTCGGTTGGCCCATCGACGGTCGCTGCTGGATTTTCTCCCAATATCCCGGGGCGGAACGAAGTGAATTGGGACCCGTGTCCAGCGTTTCCGGACTATGGTTGAGCGTAACGAGAGTAACCGTTCTCCGGCGCAATGGATCTGGTGGTTCATCCGTTCTTCGACCGTGACACGTTCACCTGGAGCTATCTGATCGCGAATCCGCCGACCCGTCGGGCGGCGATCATCGACCCGGTGCTCGGCTACGAGCGCGCCACCGGTACGATCGATACCCGGGGCGCCGAGCGGATCCTGGAGGTCGTCGAGGCCAACGGCTACTGCGTCGAGTGGATCCTCGAGACACACGTGCACGCGGATCACCTGACCGCCGCCCGTTACCTGAAACCTCGTCTGCCGTGCGCCCAGATCGCGATCGGTGAGCACGTCCGCGACGCGCAGGCGCTGCTGGCGCCGCGCCTCGGTCTCGGCATCGCGACCGACGGGCGTCAGTTCGATCGGCTCTTGCGCGACGGCGAGCGGCTGCGCGTGGGGCATGCCTGCGGCCGCGTGATGCACACGCCGGGTCATACCGGCGCCTGCGTGAGCTATCTGTTCGACGGCCTCGCGTTCGTCGGCGACACGGTGTTCCTGCCGGATCAGGGCACCGCGCGCTGCGACTTCCCCGGGGGCGATCCTCGCGAGCTGTACCACTCCGTGCAGAAGCTGTACCGGCTGCCGGGCGACACGCGCCTGCTCGTCGGTCACGACTACGGCGGGCTCGACCGGACGCGCGATTTCCGGTTCTCCGCGCGGGTTGCCGAGCAGCGCGTGGCGAATCGCATGCTGCGGGCCGACACGCCGGTCACGGAGTTCGTCGAGGCGCGTACCGCGCGCGATCGCTCGCTCGACCCGCCGGCGCTGATCGAGCCGGCACTGCGGGCCAATCTCGACGGCGGCACGGTGCCGCCCGCGGCCGCCGGCGACGGCGCCGCCGCGCTCGACGCGAAGTGCCGCGCGGTGGCGTGACGCCGCCGTGAGGCGCGTCTCGTGACGCGTTCGGCAGCCGCGTTTCCACGGCTTCCGCGATGCCTTGACACCCCGAAACGGCGAGCCTAAAAAGCGCCGTACATGCATCGGTCATGGCTGAGGTTCCGATACGTTCATGAGCGGTCTCGACGACGAGGAATTGGGCGGGCCCGAAGGCGAAGAGGAAGAGATCGAGTCGGCCGATGAGGAGACGAGCGAGCTCGACGAGGAATTCGCCGACGAGCTTGATGAGGAAGAAACCGACGACTTCGACGACCCCGATGTGGAATTCGACGATTCGGACGAAGATCTGAAGGTCGTCGACGAGGTTCTCAGTCACAAGGATCAGAACGCACGCGCGCTGGCCATCCGTCGGGCCATCGAAGAGCGGCTCGAAGCCCGGCGCCTGTCGCGCGATCTGGACTATCTGGATCTGGATCTGGACGACGACGCCTGATGCGCAGCGACGCGCCGCCGGCGGTCGACGTGGTACTCGTCGGCGGCGGTCACAGTCACGTGCAGGTGCTGCGCGCGTTCGGTGAGCGTCCGCCCGCCGGCGTACGCGTCACGCTGGTCAGCCGCGACATGCTGACGCCCTATTCGGGAATGCTGCCCGGCCACGTGGCCGGCTTCTACGACGCCCGCGAGATTCACATCGACCTTCGGCCGCTCGCCCGTTTCGCCGGCGCGCGCCTGATCGCGGCGCAGGCGGTCGGGCTCGACACGGCCTCGCGATGCGTGCAGCTCGCCGGCCATCCGCCGATCCGCTACGACGTGCTGTCGATCAATTCGGGCGCCGCGCCCGGGCGCATCGGGGACTGCGGCGTGCCGGTGAAGCCGATCGGCGGTTTCCTGCCGCGCTGGCGCGACGTGCGCGAGCGCGTCCGGCCGGGGCAGCGGATCCTGCTCGTCGGCGGCGGCGCCGGCGGGGTCGAGCTGGCGCTCGCGATGCGCCGCGCGCTCGGCCCGAAGGTGATCCTCACGCTGGCGACCGACGTGCTGCTGCCGGGACAGAACGCGCGCGCCACGGTGCGTCTGCGGGATGCGCTCTCGAGGCATGGCATCGAGCTGCTCGAAGGCTTCCGCGTCACGTCGGCCGTGTCGGCCGGCGAGGGCTGTGACGTCGTCGCCGAGGACGGGCGGCGGATCGCCGCGGCGCACCTGTTCTGGGTGACCGCGGTGACCGCTCCGGAGTGGCTCGCCGGCGCCGGGCTCGCGCTCGACCGGCAGGGGTTCGTGCTCGTCGATCGACATCTGCGTTCGGTGTCGCATCCAGAGGTATTCGCCGCCGGCGACGTCGCCGCGTTCGCGGAGCGAGCGCTCCCCAAGGCCGGCGTCTACGCGGTGCGCCAGGGGCCGGTGCTGACCGAGAACCTGCGCCGCACGGTGCTCGGGCGGCCGCTGGTGCGCTACCGCCCGCAGCGGCGCTTTCTGACGATCCTCGGTACCGGCGACGGGTCCGCGGTGGCCTCCCGCGGCCGCTGGGCCGCCGCGGGGCGCTGGGTGTGGCGCTGGAAGGAGCGGATCGACCGGCGTTTCATCCGTCGCTTCAGCGAGCTGCCGGACCTGGCCGTCGCGGGACGATGGGCGTGAAGGCCGTGCGCCGCGGGCGCGGGTGAGGGTGCCTCCGATGAAGGTGATCGTGGTCACCGATCCGATGTGCTCCTGGTGCTGGGGAATGTCGCCGGCGGTGGAGGAGGCGGCCGCGCGTCTGGCCGGCAAGGTGGAGTTCGATCTGCTGCTCGGCGGCGTCAACACCACCACGACGCGGCCGGTGGGCGAGTACGCGCGTCGCTACCTGATGCACGTCTGGCGGGAGGTGCACGCGGTCACCGGGCAGACGTTCGCGTTCCAGGTGCCGGATGGCCTGGTCTACAACAGCACCGCGCCGTGCCTCGCGCTCGCCGCGGTGCGGCGCGCGTCGGGTCGTCCGCCGTTCGGCTATCTGCACCGGCTCCAGCAACTGCTGTTTGCCGAGGCGCGCAACATCAACGATCCGGACCTGCTGGCCGCGACGGCGACGGAGTTCGGCGTTGCGGCCGACGTGGTGCGCCGGGGTCTCGCCGACCCGACGCTCGCGGCGGCGCTGCGCGTCGAGCTGAACCAGGCACGCCGGCACGGCACCAGCCAGCTTCCCCACGTGCTGATCGAGCAGGACGGCCAGCGCAGCCTGCTCGCCGGCGGTTACGCCGATGGTCCGATGCTCGAGGCGCTGATCCGCGAGCGCCTCGGCGGCGCTCAGCCGCGGAAGTAGCGGGCGATCACCGGCCGGAACCGGTCCATGTCGACCAGAAAGGAGTCGTGGCCCTGGATCGACGGCAGGCGATGGAAGGTCACGTCGGCGACGTGCTCCGCGAGCCCGGCGGCAAGCTCCTGCTGCTGTTCCACGGGAAACAGGAAGTCGGATTCGACGCCGATCACCATCGCGCGGCCGACCTTCACCCGCGAGAAGCCCTCCGAGAGGCTGCCGCCGTGGTCGGCCACGTCGAAGAGGTCCATCGCGCGGGACAGGTACAGGTAGCAGTTGGCGTCGAACGCGCCGACGAATTTGCGCGCGTGCGCTTCGAGGTACGATTCCACCTCGAAATCGAGCCCGAACGGGTCGCTGTCGTCGCCCCGCTCGGTGGTGCGCTCACGCCCGAAGCGTTCGGCCCACTCGGCGGCGGAGCGGTAGGAGATCATGCCGAGCTTGCGGGCGAGGCGCATGCCGACGACGGGGCCTTCCGGGCTCGTGTAGTTGCCGCCGTTCCAGGCGGGATCCTTGCGGATGATCTCCCGCTGCAGCGAGCGGATCGCGATCGCAAACGGCTGGCTGCGGGCCGCGGACGAGATGCTGACGAGCCCGTGCGCCCGCTCCGGGTGCAGCAGCGCGAACGCGAGCGCGGTCATGCCGCCCATCGACGAGCCGAGCACGGTATGCACGCGCTCGATGCCGAGGTGGTCGAGCACAACGGCACCGCCATTGGCGATGTCCTCGATGTGCAGCACCGGAAAATTCAGCCGGTAGCGCTCGCCCGTGGCGGGATCGATGGACGCCGGCCCGGTGGAGCCGAAGCAGCTCCCGAGCGAATTCACGCAGATTACGAAGTAGCGGTTGGTGTCGATCGGTTTGCCGGGCCCGAGCATGTCCTCCCACCAACCGGTGCGGCGGTCCGCGGGTGAGGACGCCGCGTGCGCGGACGGCGACAGCCCGGTGAAGATCAGCACCGCGTTGCCGCCGGTCGCATCCAGCTCGCCCCAGGTCTCGAACGCGATCGTGGGGCGCACGAGCACGCCTTCCTTCATGCGGAACGTGCTGGAAACGGTGGCGTAGCGGGTGGCGTACATGCAGGTTTCGAGACAGCGGACGGCGCAGTCTAACCCGGATCGGACGGAGCCGGGATCACCTTCGTGCGACCGGGCGGCCACGCGGGCCGCGACGTTTCCTTCACAACCTGGCTACAACCCGCGGATTCAATTCGCTGCCGCCCGTCCCTAGTCTGGCCGCCATGCAGCATACGTTCACCAACGAAGCCCAGAGCGAAGGCGTCTGGGTCACCGGAAGCAACGAGGTCTTCTGCCGCTGGCACTGGGACCCGAACGCCCGTCGGCTCGTCGTCGAGGCCGGCGACGTGACGTGTGCCTGGTCGACGCCGGATCTGGACCTGAGCGGCGAGTCCGGCATGTACATCGACCTGCCCGAGACGGCCAAGGACGTCGGCCGGCTGATCCACCAGCAGCGCTAGCGCCCGCCGGCCACCGAGACGGCGGAAGAGGTAGGAGTCGAACCCACCAGGCGCGATCTCGCGCCTCGACGGCTTTGAAGGCCGCGCGCCCCACCGGGGACGATGCTCTTCCGCCGAAGAGTCTAACGGACTGCGGGGAGCAGCCGCGAGGTCTCCCCGACCACGGTCCGCGTCTCGCCGTGACGCCGGGTGAAACCGCGGGCGTCGAAATACTCCAGCACTTCGATCACCACGTTGCGGCCGACGCCGCTCGCGTCGCGGAACTCCCGGGCCGAGAATCCCGCGGTTGCGTCGGACAGCGCACAGGCGATCGCGGCCAGCGCTTTCAGCCGATCGGGCAGGAACAGGCGCTTGTCGCCGATCTGCACGAGCCAGCCCTTGCTGACAAGCGGAGCCACGAGATTGCGCAGACTCGTCAGCGGCAGCCCCAGCGAACGGGCGATGTCGCCGAGGCTCGCCGGCTGTTCGCGGTCGAGGTGCGGCCGCAGGCGCTCCAGCAGCCGGCGTTCGGCGTCGGAGAGCTCCGCCCGGTGATCCCGCGGGAAGTAGCGTCCGGCGCGCCGCTCGAGCGCGCCCGCGGCGATGAGCTCGCCGAGCAGCGCACCGCGGAAGCGCGCGGGCGCGTCGGTCTGGAACTGATGTTCCTGCAGGCCCTGCAGCGTCGGATCGATCCGGTGTCGCGTCCGGCACTCGTCGAGCAGCTCGCCGCGCCAGCGCTCCCACGTCGGGCGCGCGACGAGCGTGCCGTCCTGCGCGACCGCATCGGCGCCAGCGCGCAGCTCCGCCGCCTGCGCCGGGGTGAGGTTCCACAAGTCGGCGAACGCGGCGAGATCGACCGGCCCGTCCGCCAGCGCCGCGGCGAGCGCCCGGGTCGCCGTCGGCTGTGACCAGGCACGCACCGCGCGCAGCCGCGCGGGGCTGCGCCGGCGGCCGGCGGGCGGCCGGTTGTCGAGCACGGCGCCGCCGCCCAGCGTGCGTTCCAGCGCCTGATCGCGCAGGATCAGGCGGTCGCCGAGCTTGCCCGGCAGCGGTTCGTCGAGCACGACTTCCGCGAGGCCCCGCTCGCCGGGCTCGAGCCGGTTCGATTCGAGCAGCGCCAGGCGCCCGCGGGCATGGCTCGTGGCGAGATACGCGTGCACCGGCAGCCAGTGCCGGACCGGCCGCGGGAAGTCGCCGAGAACGCGCAGGTCGACGATCAGCGAGCGCGATCCCGCTTCGGGCACGGCGCAGAGCCAGTGGCCGCGCCGTACCGCCGTCGGGTCGACGCCGGCGAGATTGATCGCGGCACGGTCGCCGGGCCGTGCCAGTCCGCTCGGCCGGTCCTGGACGCGCAGATCCCGAACGCGCCCACGGGCGCCGCCCGGAAACACGTGCAGTTCCTCGTCCACCTGCAGCGTTCCGGCGTGCACCATGCCGGTGACCACGAGGCCCACGCCCTTCAACAGGAACGCCCGATCCACGGCGAGGCGGAACGCGCCGCCGTCGCCCGGCACCGCGTGCCGCTCGGCCGCCCGCACCAGGTGCGTACGCAGCGAATCCAATCCGTCACCGCTCACGGCGGAGGTCACGATGACCGGAGCCTCGCGCAGAAACGTGCCGGTCACCAGCCGCTGCACCTCGGCATGCGCGGCTGCGAGCCGATCGCCGGCGACGCGGTCGCACTTCGTCAGCGCCACCACGCCGTCGCGCAGACCCAGAAGCTCGAGGATCTGCAGGTGCTCACGGCTCTGCGGCATCGGGCCGTCGTCGGCTGCGACCACCAGCAGCGCGTGCTGCAGCGCCGCGACGCCGGCGACCATGTTGTGGATGAAGCGGTGGTGGCCCGGCACGTCGACGAAGCCGAGCGTGACGCCGCCGACGTCGAGGTAGGCGAAGCCGAGATCGATGGTCAGGCCGCGGCGCTTTTCTTCCGCGAGGCGATCGGTGTCCTTCCCGGTGAGCTGGCGGATCAGGCTGGTCTTGCCGTGGTCGACGTGACCGGCCAGGGTGACGATCATCGCGGCGGCTCCAGGTGCTCGAGCGTGGCCGCGAGCTCGTCTTCCGGCTCGGCGCCGCGCATGTCGAGCCAGAGGCTGCCGTCCGCGAGACGGCCGACGATCGGCACGGGGAGCCGGCGCAGCGCCGCGCCGAGCGCGATCACGTGCCCGTGCCGGGCGTGGCCGACGCGCACCGCGACGCTCGGCAACGTGTGCTCCGGCAGCGCACCCGAGCCGATCTGGCTGCGGCAGGGCGCCGGTTCCACCCGGAAATCCGGGAGCCGCGCGCGCAGCCGCCCCGCGATGCGCTCGGCCCGTTCCTGCAGCGCCTCGACGGGCAGCGTCAGCGTGCGCAGGAGCGGCAGCCGCATCGGCAGCGTGTCGGGTTCCTCGTACAGCGCCAGCGTGCGGTCGAGCAGCGCCAGCGTCACCTTGTCGGGGCGCAGCGCCCGCTTCAGCGGGTTCGCATTCAGCGCGTCGATCAGATCACGCCGACCGACGATGAGTCCCGCCTGGACGCCGCCCAGCAGCTTGTCGCCGCTGAACGTCACCAGATCGGCGCCGTGGCGGAGCACTTCCGAAGGCGTCGGCTCGTGCGGCAGGCCCCAGCGGGCGAGGTCCACCAGCGTGCCGCTGCCGAGATCCACGCACAGCGGGACGCCCGCATCGCGGGCGATGCCGGCGAGCTCGCGCGTGCCGACCGCGCGGGTGAAGCCGCTGATGTGGAAATTGCTCGGGTGCACCTTGAGCAGCAGGGCCGGGCGCTCGGTGAGTGCGCGGCGGAAATCGGCCGGATGGGTCCGATTGGTGGTGCCGACTTCCAAGAGCCGGCAGCCGGCCCGCTCCATGATCTCCGGGAGGCGGAAGCTGCCGCCGATCTCGATCAGCTCGCCGCGCGAGACCGGCACCGGCCGGCCGTGCGCCAGCGTGTTCAGCACGAGCAGCAGCGCGGCCGCGTTGTTGTTCACCACCGTCGCGGCTTCGGCACCGGTGAGCACGACGAGGCGGCGCACGACGGGTGCATCGCGCACACCGCGTACTCCGCTCGTCAGATCGAACTCGAGGTTCATCGGGCGGGTCGCCAGATCGCGCACCGCATCGAAGAGCTCCGGTGCCGGCAGCGCGCGCCCGAGATTCGTGTGCAGCACGGTGCCCGTCAGATTGAAGACCGGCCGGTAGCCGACCGGCTCGAGCCGCTCGGCTACCGCACCGGCCCAGGCGCCGGGGTCGCCGCTCCACGGCGGGGCGCAGCCGCGCGCGCGCCATTCGCTCTGCAGGTCGCGCAATGCCTGCTTGACCGATTCCCGGCCGCAGGCGGCCACGAGCGCCGCGAACGCGTCATGGCCGAGCAACGCATCGATACCGGGGAGCCGGCGCGGATCCGCCATCGCAGAAGCCGTGTCGTTCGAAGAAGCGAACCATACCGGGGTAGGGGCCGGCAACGGAAGGCGCGGCTGGCACGGTGCTCGCTCGGGTGATTCGAGGGCGCTGGAGCCCCGCGGGGCGGGGGGCGCCGGAGAACCGGTAAGAATTACATCGACGGTCGTTAGAACAAATCCGTATTAGCGCAAATCGATTGAAACGATTAGCATCCCTTCCCACGAAACCGATGCAACCGATTGAACCGATAGAATCGATTGCACGGTGGCCTCCCCAAGGGGCCCGTCCCGACCAGGACACCGGGACGAAAGACCAGGGACAGGCCAGCAGAGAGCACAGAAGAAGGCTGAACACGTGACCGAGAAGGGTTTCCTCACACCGAACGAAGTAGCGAGCCTGCTGATGGTCTCGCCGATCACCGTTCGGCAGTGGGCCCAGAAAGGTCTGCTGGAAGCACAGACGACGGCCGGCGGCCACCGGCGCTTCTCCCGAGAAGTGATCGAGGCCTTCGCCCGTCAGCGGGGGATTCAGCTTCCGGGGGTTCAGCAACGCCTGCTCATCGTAGACGACAACCGGGAGCTCAACGCCTATCTGGCGGCGCTGTTCAGTGCCCACGTGCCGGACCTCGAGATCTCGTCGGCCTACGACGGGTTCGACGCCGGCCGCCAGGTTCAGGCGCGCAAGCCCACGGTGGTCCTGCTGGACATCATGATGCCTGGGATCGACGGCATCGAGGTCTGCCGCAGCCTTAAGGAAGACCCCGAGACCGCCGGCATCCGGGTGGTGGCCATGACCGGCTACTACACCCCGGAGCTGGAGAAGAAGATCCTGGCCGCCGGCGCGGCGGTCCTGCTCAAGAAGCCGTTCTCGAGCGAAGAAGTGCTGCGCGAGTGCGGCTTCAGCGAGGCATCCGAGGCAATCACACAACAAGGGTGAAAGGGATGACCATGTACACCGAAGGGCAAATGCAGGAGGCCGAAGAGCTGGAGATCTGGTTCCAGCCCGAGGAACTGCAGGACGACGGGGACGGGGACATTGAGGACGAGGTACCTGCGCAGCCGAAACGTGCCGGCCGGTCATCGAGCGGTGATATCGGGGACGCAACCGACATGTATCTGGCGGAGATCGGCCGCTCGAAACTGCTCACCGCCGAAGAAGAGCGCACCCTCGCCCGACGCGTGCAGAAAGGTGACATGGCCGCCCGCGCCCGAATGATCGAGAGCAACCTGCGCCTGGTGGTGAAGATCGCGCGCCGCTATCTGAACCGCGGGCTGCCGCTGCTCGACCTGATCGAGGAGGGGAACCTCGGTCTGATCCGGGCGGTGGAGAAGTTCGATCCGGAAAAGGGCTTCCGCTTCTCCACCTACGCGACCTGGTGGATCCGTCAGGCGGTGGAGCGCGGCCTGATGAATCAGGTGAAGACGATCCGCCTGCCGATCCACATCGCCAAGGAGCTGAACGTGCTGCTGCGCGCCCAGCGCGAGCTGGGTCAGAAGCTCGACACCGAGCCGACGGCCGAAGACGTAGCGGCGCTGACGGACAAGCCGGTCGAGCGGGTTCGGGAGCTGCTGCAGCTCGCCGACGACATAAGCTGCACCGAGATCTCGGTGCTGGAACCGGAACGGGGACAGTGGGACACGTTCGAGGACGTTCGCTCGGACGATCCCTGGGAAATGCTGCAGAGCGAGCAGCTCGCGGCGCACATCGACCGCTGGTTGGACCGGCTGTCGGAGAAGGCCCACGACGTGGTGGTACGTCGCTTCGGGCTACGGGGGCACGACGTCTACACCCTGGAAGAGGTAGGACGTCAGATCGGTCTGACCCGGGAGCGGGTCAGGCAGATCCAGGTGGACGCGCTGAAGGAGCTGCGCGAGATGCTGACCCTGGAAGGGTTCAGCCGGGAGTCGGTGATCGGCTGAGCCGATCGGCTGACGGCGGGAGGGAGCCTGCCGCCCGAATCCTGATCCACGTCGAGGGGCGCGTCCCCGTTTTCGGTGGGAGCGATCGGCCGATCCTCCCACTATTCTTTTTTTCACGCTGTGGGAGCGGCCTCCGGCCGCGAACCTTCCGGGAAGGTTCGCGGGGCCGGAGGCCGCTCCCACAGGGCAATTCTCAGCGCTGATCGATCGGCAGGTAGTCGCGCCGCGCGGGGCCGGTGTAGAGCTGCCTCGGCCGGCCGATCTTGTACGTGCCGGAGATCATCTCGTTCCAGTGCGCGATCCAGCCGGGCGTGCGGCCGGTCGCGAAGATCACCGTGAACATCGAGGTCGGGATCCCCATCGCCTTCAGGATGATCCCGGAGTAGAAATCCACGTTCGGATAGAGCTTCTTCTCGATGAAGTACTCGTCCTCGAGCGCGATCTTCTCGAGCTTCTGGGCGATGCGCAGGATCGGGTCGTCCTCGGTGCCGAGCTCCTCGAGTACCTCCTTGCAGGTCTGCTGCATCACCTTGGCGCGCGGATCGTAGTTCTTGTAGACCCGGTGGCCGAAGCCCATGATCCGGAACGGATCGTCCTTGTCCTTGGCGCGCTTGACGTATTTGTCGATGTTCTTCTCGCTGCCGATCTCGGCGAGCATGTTCAGCACGGCCTCGTTCGCGCCGCCGTGCGCCGGTCCCCACAGCGCCGCGATCCCGGAGGCGATGCACGCGTAGGGGTTCGCGCCGGTCGAGCCCGCGAGGCGTACCGTGGAGGTCGATGCGTTCTGCTCGTGGTCGGCGTGCAGCAGGAAGATCCGGTCCATCGCCCGGGCGAGCACCGGATTGACGTCGTAGTTCTCGCACGGCGTGCCGAACATCATGTAGAGGAAGTTGGCCGCGTAGTCGAGATCGTTGCGCGGGTACATGAACGGCTGGCCGATCGAGTACTTGTAGCTCATCGCCGCCAGCGTCGGCATCTTGGCGATCAGCCGGTGCGCGGTGATGCGCCGCTGCACCGCGTCGTTGATGTCCATCGAGTCGTGGTAGAAGGCCGAGAGCGCACCGGTGACGCCGCACATGACCGCCATCGGATGGGCGTCGCGGCGGAAGCCCCGGAACAGGTGCACGAGCTGCTCGTGCACCATCGTGTGGCGCTTGATCGTGTCGACGAACTGGGCCTTCTCGGCCGCATTCGGCAGCTCACCGTTCAGCAGCAGGTAGCAGAGCTCCAGGTAGTCGGATTTCTCGGCGAGCTGCTCGATCGGATAGCCCCGATGCAGCAGCACCCCGGCGGCACCGTCGATGTAGGTGATGGCCGACTCGCAGGAGGCGGTGGAAACGAAGCCGGGATCGAACGTGAAATAGCCTTCGTTGGTGAGCGAGCTCACGTCGATCACGTCCGGCCCGAGCGTTCCGCTCAGGACCGGCAGCTCGATGGTCTTTCCACCAATGGATAGCTGGGCCCTTTTCTGCCCCTGGTCGGCCATGCGTCCTCCCGAGACTACTGCCTGATAATAGATGTTGTTGTCGCTCTCGGCGGCGTTCCTGCTCCGGCAGGTTGGCCGCCGCGCCGGCGCCGCACGCTGCGGTGGCCGCGCGATCCCGCCGGGGCGCTTCGGCACCTCGTCGCTTCTTCCGCAGTATCCGGAAAATTTCCGCAGGTGCGCCGAGCGATGCCGACCAGCGCTCGATGGAGCAAGCGAGCCTATTAACGGCGGGTATGGTTGTCAATTCGGCGTTCGCCGCCGCGCCTCGGGCGGCATTCGCACCGGCCGGGGAAAGGTGACATTCTTGGCTTTGATTCCCGTGCCGACTACAATCGGCGGCCGAGTCATCCAGGCGCCTGGCGTCTCTGGTTTTGCGCGCCCTTGCCGGATGCTTGCGGCCCCGGACGCGGCAGCCTGCGGAACCCCTTCCGCTGCACCTTTAGACCGGCTGCATCTCAATCGATCGTCGGAACGACCTGAAAGGGACCATGAAGACCGAACGCCCCGTGTATTTGTCGCTCACGCAATTCCGCTGGCCGCTGGCCGCCATCGCTTCCATCACCCATCGCATCACCGGCGTTCTGCTGTTCGCCGGCACGGCCTACCTGATCTGGCTGCTCACCGTCGCGCTCGACTCGCCGGCCGGTTTCGAGCGGGCGGCGGGCGTGCTCGCGGCGCCGTTCGGCAAGCTGGTGCTGCTGCTGGTGCTGGCGGCGCTCTCGTACCACCTGTTCGCGGGCATCAAGCACCTGGTGATGGACTTCCACTACTGGGACAGCGTGCGCGCCGGCCGGATCAGCTCCGCCAGCGTGTTCGCGCTGACCGCGATCGTCGTCATCCTGCTGGGAGCCTGGCTGTGGTAAGCAACGTCACCAACGTCACGAGTCTCACCCGCAGCGGGCTGTCGGACTTCCTGGTTCAGCGGGTCAGCGCGGTGATTCTCGCGCTGTACACGCTGTGCGTGCTCGGCTTCTTTCTCACCAATGCCGAGATCACCCACGCGAGCCTGGTCGACTATTTCGCCCACCCCCTCATGAAGCTGTTCAGCATCCTGGCCGTGCTGTCGCTCGCCGCGCACGCCTGGATCGGGATGTGGACGGTCGGCACCGACTACATCCGCCCGCACTACTTCGGCGCCCATGCCACCGGCTGGCGGATCACCTACCAGATCATTTGCCTGGCCCTGATCTTCGCGTTCGTGGTCTGGACGGTGCCGCTGTTCTGGGGGCTGTAGGCAGGGTATCGCGCAAGCAAGCTATCAGGATCGGGTTCAGCAATGGCAAGAATCAGGAAGATGGTGTTCGACGGAGTGATCGTCGGCGGCGGCGGCGCGGGCATGCGCGCGGCGCTGCAGCTCGCTCGGTCGGGCCTGAAGACCGCGGTGATCAGCAAGGTGTTCCCGACCCGCTCGCACACCGTGAGCGCCCAGGGTGGCATCACCTGCGCGATCGGCAGCGAAGATCCCGACGACGACTGGCGCTGGCACATGTACGACACCGTGAAGGGGTCGGACTACATCGGTGATCAGGACGCCATCGAGTACATGTGCAGCGAAGGGCCGCAGGCGGTGTTCGAGCTCGAGCACATGGGACTGCCGTTCTCGCGCACCGAGTCCGGGCGCATCTATCAGCGCCCGTTCGGCGGCCAGTCGAAGAACTTCGGCAAGGGCGGCCAGGCGGCCCGGACCTGTGCGGCGGCCGACCGGACCGGCCATGCGCTGCTGCACACGCTCTACCAGGCGAATCTGCGGGCCCGCACCACGTTCCTGAACGAGTGGTTCGCGGTCGATCTGGTGAAGAACCAGGACGGCGCCGTGGTGGGCCTCGTGGCCATCGACATCGAATCGGGCGAGACCGTTTACGTGCAGTCGAAGGCGACGGTGCTCGCCACCGGCGGCGCCGGACGGATCTACGCGGGCACCACCAACGCCCACATGTGCACCGGCGACGGGTTCGGCATGGTGCTGCGCGCGGGCTTTCCGCTGCAGGACATGGAGATGGTGCAGTTCCATCCCACCGGTATCTACGGCGCCGGGGTGCTGGTCACCGAGGGCTGCCGGGGCGAGGGCGGCTACCTGATCAACAAGGACGGCGAGCGCTTCATGGAGCGCTACGCGCCGACCGCGAAGGACCTCGCCGGCCGCGACGTGGTCGCGCGCTCGATGATCATCGAGATCCTGGAAGGCCGCGGCTGCGGGCCCAACGGGGATCATGTGCTGCTGAAGCTCGATCACCTCGGCGAGGAAGTGCTGAACAGCCGCCTGCCCGGGATCCTCGAGCTGTCGCGCACGTTCGCGCACGTCGATCCGGTGAAGGAGCCGATCCCGGTGATCCCGACCTGTCACTACATGATGGGCGGCATTCCGACACGGGTGACCGGCGAGGCGCTGATGCAGACGCCGGACGGCGAGGACCGGGTCATCCCCGGCCTGTACGCGGCGGGCGAGGCGGCGTGCGTGTCGGTGCACGGCGGTAACCGGCTCGGCGGCAACAGCCTGCTCGACCTGGTGGTGTTCGGCCGCGCCGCGGGGCTGCACATCGAGGAGGTCATGCGCCAGGGCGTCAGCTACCGGGACGCGAGCGAATCCGACATCGAGCAGTCGATGACCCGGCTGAACCGCTGGAACGAGTCCAAGAGCGGCGAATCGGTGGCGGCGCTGCGCAAGGAGCTGCAGCAGATCATGCAGAACTCGTTCGGCGTGTTCCGCACCGAGGCCCACATGCGCGAGGGCATCGGCAAGCTCGCCGAGCTGCGCGAGCGCATCGCCCACGCGCACCTCGCCGACAAGAGCCTGGTGTTCAACACCGCGCGGATGGAAGCGCTCGAGCTCGACAACCTGCTGGCGACCGCCGAGGCCACGGCGATCTCGGCCGAAGCGCGCAAGGAGAGCCGCGGCGCGCACGCCCGGGAAGACTACCGGGAACGGGACGATGCGAACTGGCTCTGCCATTCCATCTTCGACCCGGTGCGCAGAGAGGTGCGCAAGCGTGCGGTAAACTTCGCGCCCAGGATGGTGGAAGCGTTCCAGCCCGCCGAGCGCAAGTATTGATCCCGCGCGGGGCGCCCCGCGCGGCGCGGATCTGGTTTCGAGTCTTGTCGAGGAGCTCATGCAGGTAAGCGTTTACCGGTACAACCCGGAGGTGGACGAGGTCCCGCAGATGCGGGAGATGACGGTGGATCTGCCGGAAGGGCGGGATCTGATGGTGCTCGACGTGCTCGAGCTGCTGAAGGCCCAGGACCCGAGCCTCGCCTATCGACGCTCGTGCCGGGAAGGCGTCTGCGGCTCCGACGGCATCAACATGAACGGCAGGAACGGCCTCGCCTGCATGACGCCGGTGTCGCAGGTGGCGAGAAACGGCAAGCTGGTGCTGCGGCCGCTGCCCGGGCTGCCGGTGATTCGCGACCTGATCGTCGACATGGGCCAGTTCTACCGGAACTACGAGAAGATCAAGCCGTACCTGATCAACGACGAGCCGCCGCCGGCGCAGGAGCGCCTGCAGTCGCCCGAGGACCGGGCGAAGCTCGACGGATTGTACGAGTGCATTCTGTGCGCCTGCTGCTCCACCTCGTGCCCGTCGTTCTGGTGGAACCCGGACAAATTCATCGGCCCGGCAGGGTTGTTGCAGGCCTACCGCTTCCTCGCGGACAGCCGCGACACCGCCACGGCGGAGCGCCTCGCGGAGCTGGACGATCCGTTCAGCGTGTTCCGTTGCCGGGGGATCATGAACTGCGTGGCCGTCTGTCCGAAGGGCCTGAACCCGACGCGGGCGATCGGCAAGATTCGTACGATGCTCCTGCAGCAGGGCACCTGAGCCGGCGCCGTCACGGGAGCCGGCGCCGCTGTGGGAGCGGTCCCCGACCGCGACCGCCGCTCCCGAGGGGTTGAGAGAGGATCATGGCAGAATCGTTCATGGAACGGATGCGGCGCAGCTCGCATCTCGCCGGAAACAACCTCGCCTACGTCGAGTCGCTCTACGAGTCGTACCTCGACGATCCGAACCAGGTGCCGCCGCAGTGGCGTGACTTCTTCGAGAAGCTGCCGCGGGTGGAAGGCGTCGTCCAGCGCGACGTGCCGCACAGCGCCATCGTTCAGCAGTTCGAGCGGCTCGGCCGCAACCGCCTGAAGGTCCGCCCGGAACGCGAGAGCGCGCGCGTCGAGAGCGCGCACGAGCTCAAGCAGATGCGGGTACAGGACCTGATCCACGCGTACCGGCATCGCGGCCACAAGAAGGCGAACATCGACCCGCTCGAGATGATGCAGCGGCCGCACATGCCGATGCTCGACCTCGCTTACCACGGCCTGTCGCCGGCCGACCTGGAGGAGACGTTTCACACCGGCACGTTCCACTACGGCGAGGGCACCGCGAAGCTGCGCGAGCTCGTGGAGGCGCTCGAGCAGACCTATTGCGGTCCCATCGGCTCGGAGTACATGCACATCGTCGACCCGAGCGAGCAGCTCTGGGTGCAGCAGCGGCTGGAGTCGGTGCGGGCGCGTCCGGCCTTCACCCGCGAGCAGAAGCTCAGGATTCTCGAGCGTCTGACGGCGGCGGAAGGGCTCGAGAAGTACCTGCAGGGCCGCTATCCGGGCACCAAGCGCTTCGGCCTCGAGGGCGGCGAGAGTTTCATCCCGATGCTGCACGAGCTGCTGCAGCGGCTCGGCTCCCACGGCGTGATCGAGGCGGTGATCGGCATGGCGCACCGCGGCCGGCTGAACGTGCTGGTCAACATCATGGGCAAGGACCCGTGGGACCTGTTCGCCGAGTTCGACGGCCGCCTGCCCGAGCAGCAGGCGATCGAGGAGGGCAGCGGCGACGTGAAGTACCACCAGGGCTTCTCGTCGAACATCATGACTCCCGGCGGCGAGATGCACCTCGCGCTCGCGTTCAATCCCTCGCACCTCGAGATCGTCGGCCCGGTGGTGGAAGGCTCCGTGCGCGCCCGTCAGGACCGGCGGCGCGATTACGCGGGCGATCTGGTGGTGCCGATCCTGGTGCACGGCGATGCGGCGTTCGCGGGGCAGGGCGTGGTGATGGAAACGTTCCAGATGTCCCAGACCCGCGGCTTCCGCACCGGCGGCACGATCCACGTCATCATCAACAACCAGATCGGCTTCACCACCAGCAGTCAGGAAGATGCCCGCTCCACCGAATACTGCACCGAGGTGGCGAAGATGGTGCAGGCGCCGATCTTCCACGTGAACGGCGACGACCCCGAGGCGGTGCTGTTCGTCACCCAGCTCGCCGCCGACTATCGGATGGAATTCCGCAAGGACGTGGTGATCGATCTGGTCTGCTACCGGCGGCGGGGCCACAACGAAGCGGAAGAGCCGATGAAGACTCAGCCGCTGATGTACCGGAAGATCCGCACGCACCCGACCACGCGCGCGCTGTACGTCGACCGGCTGGTCGAGGAAGGCGTGATCACCCGCGAAGCCGCCGACCAGATGGCCGAGGAATACCGCGCCACCCTCGAGAGCGGCGGGCACGTCGCGCTCTCCATCGTCCAGGAGCCGGACACGCGGCTGTTCGTCGACTGGTCGCCGTACCTGAACAAGGACTGGCGGGAGCCGGCGGATACCCGCGTGCCGCTCTCGGTGATCCAGGATCTCGCGCACCGGCTCGAGCGTCTGCCGGAAGGCTTCGTGCTGCAGCGCCAGGTGCAGAAGATCATGGAGGATCGGCACAAGATGACGGCGGGCGCGATGCCGATCAACTGGGGCTATGCGGAGATCATGGCCTATGCGACGCTGGTGAACGATGGTTATCCGGTGCGGCTGACCGGCCAGGACACCGGCGTCGGCACGTTCTCGCACCGGCACGCGATCCTGTACAACCAGAAGAACGGCAAGCGCTGGATTCCGCTGAATCACCTGCGCGAGGACGTGCCCTTCGAGGTCTACGACTCGTTGCTCTCGGAGGAGGCCGTGCTCGCGTTCGAGTACGGCTACGCGACCACGACGCCGAACGCACTGGTCGCCTGGGAGGCGCAGTTCGGCGATTTCGCGAACGGCGCGCAGGTGGTGATCGATCAGTTCATCTCGAGCGGCGCGGCGAAGTGGCGGCGCCTGTGCGGGCTCACGATGCTGCTGCCGCACGGCTACGAAGGTGCCGGCCCGGAGCACTCGTCGGCGCGCCTCGAGCGCTATCTGCAGCTCTGCGCGCAGCACAACATGCAGGTCTGCGTACCGACCACTCCCGCGCAGATCTTCCACCTGCTGCGCCGGCAGGTGATCCGGCTCGCCCGGCTGCCGCTGATCGCGCTGACGCCGAAGAGCCTGCTGCGCCACAAGCTCGCCGTCTCCACGTTGGAAGACTTGTGCGACGGTCACTTCCAGCTCGTGATCGGCGAGATCGACGAGCTCGATCCGGCCAAGGTGGAGCGTCTGGTGCTGTGCAGCGGCAAGGTCTACTACGACCTGCTCGAACGGCGCCGCGACGCCGGAGCCGACCACGTCGCGATCGTGCGGCTCGAGCAGCTCTATCCGTTCCCCGAGCCGGAGCTCGCGGAGGCGATCGCGCCGTATCGGAACCTCTCCGAGGTGATCTGGTGCCAGGAAGAGCCGATGAACCAGGGCGCGTGGTATTCGAGCCAGCACCACATGCGCCGGGTGATCCTGCGTCACGACGAGTCGCTGTACCTGAGCTACGCCGGCCGCGAGCCGTTCGCGGCGCCGGCCGGGGGTCATCCGGGGCTCCACATCCAGAGCCAGAACCGCCTGGTGGAGGAGGCCCTGTTCGGATGATCGAAACGATGCGCCGGCACACGGCCCCGCAGAATGCGCGGGGCTCGAGAGCAACCAAGGACTGATTCATGACCACCGAGATCAAGGCACCCGCGTTTCCGGAGTCGATCAGCGAAGGCACGGTCGCGAGCTGGCTGAAAGCGCCCGGCGACGTCGCACGTCGCGACGAGGTGCTCGTCGAGATCGAGACCGACAAGGTGGTGCTCGAGGTCGTCGCGCCGGAGGACGGCACGCTGGTCGAGATCCTGGTCGGCGAAGGCGAGACCGTGCAGAGTGAAGAAGTGATCGCGCGTTTCCGGGCCGGCGAGGCCGGCGCGGACAGCGGCACGCCGCGGCAGGACCGCAAGGCGGATCACGCGCCGCCGGGCTCGGTGGCGCCGAGCGACGCCGTGACGGCCCGGAGGACGGACGACGCCGCGGTCAGCGCGAGCCCGGCGGCGCGCAAGCTCGCCGAGGAGCGCGGTCTCGACCTGCGCGCCGTGCCCGGTTCCGGCCGTTCCGGCCGGATCACCAAGGAAGACGTGGTCAAAGCGGCCGACGGAGCGCGCGGCGCGGCGGCGCCGAGTACCGGCGCGGCCGAAGCGCTCGTCGAGGAGCGGCCGCCGCGCGCGGAGGCGCCGCAGCCGGAGCCGGCCTACGGCGGCGAGCGGGTCGAGCGGCGGGTGCCGATGACGCGGCTGCGCGCGAGCATCGCCCGGCGCCTCGTGGAAGCTCAGCATACGGCGGCGATGCTGACCACCTTCAACGAGGTGGACATGTCCGCGGTGATGGCGCTGCGCCGCCGTTATCAGGAGGAATTCCAGAAGCGCCACAACGGCACGCGGCTCGGCTTCATGTCGTTCTTCGTGCGCGCGAGTGTCGAGGCGCTGAAGCGCTTCCCGATGGTCAATGCGTCGATCGACGGCAACGACATCGTCTACCACGGCTATTACGACATCGGCGTCGCGGTGAGCACCGAGCGCGGCCTGGTCGTGCCGGTGATACGCGACGCCGATGCGCTGAGCCTCGCGCAGATCGAAGACCAGATCAACGACTACGGCACCCGCGCGCGCAGCAACAAGCTCACCATCGAGGACATGAGCGGCGGCACGTTCACGATCTCGAACGGCGGCGTGTTCGGCTCACTGCTGTCCACGCCGATTCTGAACCCGCCGCAGACGGCGATCCTGGGGATGCACAAGATCGAGGATCGGCCGGTGGTCGTGAGCGGCGAGATCGTCGTGCGGCCGATGATGTATCTGGCGCTGTCCTACGATCATCGGCTGATCGACGGCCAGGAGGCGGTGCGATTCCTGGTCACGATCAAGGAATTGCTCGAAGACCCCGCCCGCATACTGCTGGAGCTTTGATATGAGCGACAAGTACGAGGTCATCGTCATCGGCGCCGGCCCGGCCGGATACCACGCGGCCATCCGGTGCGCGCAGCTCGGGCTCACGACGGCGTGCATCGACAAGTCGGTGGACGACGACGGCGAGCCCGTGCTCGGCGGCACCTGCCTGAACTGGGGCTGCATCCCGTCGAAGGCGCTGCTCGACACCTCGCACAAGTTCAGCGAAGCGAGCCACGGCTTCGCCGAGCTCGGCATCAAGACCGGCAAGCTCTCCATCGACGTCGGCGCGATGATGGCGAAGAAGGCCGAGGTGGTGAAGAAGCTCACCGGCGGCGTCGCGCAGCTCTTCAAGGGCAACGGCGTGACCTGGCTTCCGGGCAGCGGCAAGCTGCTCGCCGCGCGGCAGGTGGAGTTCACGCCGCGCGAGGGTGACGTGCAGGTGCTGCAGGCGGAGCACGTGATCATCGCCGCCGGCTCGGTGCCGGCGCACATTCCGCCGGCGCCCGTGGACAACGAGCTGATCGTCGATTCGAAGGGCGCGCTCGAGTTCAAGGAGGTGCCGAAGCGCCTCGGCGTGATCGGCGCCGGCATCATCGGGCTCGAGCTCGGCAGCGTCTGGCGGCGCCTCGGCTCGGAGGTGGTGCTGCTCGAAGCGCTCGACGAGTTCCTGCCGATGGCGGACGAGCGCATCAGCCGTGACAGCCTGAAGATCTTCCGCGAGCAGGGCCTCGACATCCGGCTCGGTTGCCGGGTGACCGGCGCCGAGGTGAAGGGCAAGAAGGTCAGCGTCGCCTACCAGGACAAATCCGGCGAGCAGCGTCTCGAGGTCGACAAGCTGATCGTCGCCGTCGGCCGGCGGCCGTACACCGAGAACCTGCTGTCGCCGGATTCGGGGGTGAATCTCGACGAACGCGGCTTCCTGTACGTGAACGATCTGTGCGCCACCGATGCGCCGAACGTCTACGCGGTGGGGGACGTGGTGCGCGGGCCGATGCTGGCGCACAAGGGCATGGAAGAGGGGGTGATGGTGGCCGAGCGGATCGCCGGTCAGAAACCGCTGGTCAACTACGAGACCATCCCCTCGGTGATCTACACCCATCCGGAAGTGGCCTGGGTCGGGCAGACCGAGCAGCAGCTCAAGGCCAGCGGCGACGCCTACAACGTCGGCACGTTCCCGTTCGCGGTGAGCGGCCGGGCCCTCGCGGCGAACGACACCCAGGGCCTCGTGAAGATTCTGGCGGATGCCGAGACCGACCGGATCCTCGGCGTGCACATCCTCGGGCCGCAGGCATCGGAGCTGATCGCCCAGGCGGTGATCGCGATGGAGTTCGACGCGAGCGCCGAGGATCTGGGCCTGACGATGTTCGCGCACCCGACCCTGTCGGAGGCGGTGCACGAAGCCGCGCTGTCGGTCGCCGGACACGCGATCCACGTGGTCAACCGCAAGAAGCGCAACTGACGCGGGCGGCCCGGAAACCGGTCGCTCTGTGGGAGCGGCCTCCGGCCGCGAACGAACGAAAGGGTCAGAATCTACTCTCAACAAACGCGAGCACCAGAGGAACTCGATGAATCTACACGAATACCAGGCGAAAGCCCTGTTCAAGGAGTACGGGTTGCCGGTATCCGACGGCTACGCCGTCGACACCGCCGACGAAGCCGTTGAGGCCGCCAACAAGATCGGCGGCAAGCGCTGGGTGGTGAAGGCCCAGGTGCACGCGGGCGGCCGCGGTAAGGCCGGCGGCGTGAAGCTCGCCGACAGCACGGACGAGGTGCGCGCGTTCGCCGAGAAGTGGATCGGCCGCAACCTGGTCACGTTCCAGACCGATGAGAACGGCCAGCCGGTCAGCAAGATCTACGTCGAGAGCTGCACCGACATCGCGACCGAGCTCTATCTCGGCGCGGTGGTCGACCGGGCCTCGCGGCGGGTCGTGTTCATGGCGTCCACCGAGGGCGGCGTCGAAATCGAGAAGGTGGCGGAGGAGACGCCGGAGAAGATCCTGCGTGCGACCATCAACCCGTACGTCGGCCCGCAGCCGTATCAGGGCCGGGAGCTCGCGTTCGCGCTCGGTCTGTCGGGGAATCAGATCCGGCAGTTCACCGACCTGTTCATGGGGCTCGCGAAGCTGTTCCACGAGCTCGATTGCTCGCTGCTCGAGATCAATCCGCTGGTGATCACCAGAGAGGGCAACCTGCACTGCCTCGACGCGAAGGTGAACATCGACAACAACGCGCTGTACCGGCAGAAGCGTCTGGCCGCGATGCGCGACCCGAGCCAGGAGGACGCCCGCGAAGCGCAGGCCGCCGAGCACAACCTGAACTACGTCGCCCTCGACGGCAACATCGGCTGCATGGTGAACGGCGCCGGGCTCGCGATGGGCACGATGGACCTGGTGAAGACCAAGGGCGGACGGCCGGCCAACTTCCTCGACGTCGGCGGCAGCGCCACCAAGGAGACGGTGGCCGAAGCCTTCAAGATCATCCTGGCGGACGCCAGCGTGAAGGCGGTGCTGATCAACATCTTCGGCGGCATCGTGAGCTGCGCGACCATCGCGGACGGCATCATCGGCGCGGTCGAGGAAGTCGGCGTGCAGGTGCCCGTGGTCGTGCGCTTCGAGGGCAACAACGCCGAGGCGGGCCGCAAGCGCCTGGCCGAGTCGGGTCTCAACATCATCGCCGCCAGGAGCCTTTCCGATGCTGCGGAACAGGCCGTCGCAGCAGCAGGAGGTAAGGCATGAGCATTCTCGTCGACAGGAACACCAAGGTGATCTGCCAGGGCTTCACCGGCTCGCAGGGCACGCTGCACAGCGAGCAGGCGATCGCCTACGGCACGCAGCTGGTCGGCGGCGTCACTCCCGGCAAGGGCGGCACGCGGCACCTCGACCGGCCGGTGTTCGACACCGTGAAGCAGGCGGTGCGCGAGACCGGCGCGACGGCGTCGGTGATCTACGTGCCGGCGCCGTTCTGCAAGGATTCGATCCTCGAAGCGGTGGATGCTGGCCTCGAGCTCGTGGTGTGCATCACCGAGGGCATTCCGACGCTCGACATGCTGGCGGTGAAGGCGGCGATCGACGCCACCGGCACGCGCCTGATCGGCCCGAACTGCCCGGGTGTGATCACGCCGGGCGAGTGCAAGATCGGCATCATGCCGGGCGACATCCACCTGCCCGGCAAGGTCGGCATCGTGTCGCGCTCCGGCACGCTCACCTACGAGGCGGTGAAGCAGACCACGGACCTCGGCTTCGGGCAGAGCACCTGCGTCGGCATCGGCGGCGACCCGATCCCGGGCAGCCATTTCATCGACATCCTCGCGCTGTTCCAGGACGACCCGGCCACCGAAGCAATCGTGATGGTGGGCGAGATCGGCGGCACCGCCGAGGAAGAGGCTGCCGAGTTCATCAAGGACCACGTGACCAAGCCGGTGGTCGGCTACATCGCCGGCGTCACCGCGCCGCCCGGCAAGCGCATGGGCCACGCCGGCGCGATCATCGCCGGCGGCAAGGGTACCGCGAAGGAGAAGTTCGCGGCGCTCGAAGCCGCCGGGGTACGCACCGTGGAGAGCCTCGCCGACATCGGCAAAGCGCTCGCCGAGGTGACCGGCTGGGCTTGAAAACCCGCTGACGATCCCCATTGTGGGACCGGCCTGCGGCCGCGAACCTTTCTCTTCGGAGGGGTTCGCGGCCGGAGGCCGCTCCCACAGGTGATTCGTACTCAGGGGGGACGTTCACAGATGGCGAAACGGCAGCAGGCGGACAACGGCAGCACCGCCACCACCTACGGCTTCCAGACCGAGGCGAAGCAGCTCCTCAAGCTGATGATCCACTCCCTGTATTCCAACAGGGAGATCTCCCTGCGCGAGCTGATCTCGAACGCGTCCGACGCGATCGACAAGCTGCGCTTCCGCGCGATCGAGAATCCGGAGCTGGTTGCCGACGACGCGGAGTACGCGATCACGCTGCGCTTCGACAAGGACGCCGGCACGATCACCGTGCAGGACAACGGCATTGGCATGACCCGCCAGGAGGTGATCGACCACCTCGGCACCATCGCCCGCTCCGGCACCGCGGAGTTCCTCGCCCAGCTCACCGGCGATCAGAAGAAGGACGCCGCGCTGATCGGCCAGTTCGGGGTCGGTTTCTACAGCGCGTTCATGGTCGCGGACGAAGTGGAGGTGCTGACCCGCGCCGCCGGCACCGACGAGTGCACGCGCTGGCGCTCGCGCGGCGAGGACAGCTTCACCGTCGAGGACGCCGCGGACCTGCCGCGGGGCACCAGCGTGATCCTGCATCTGAACGAGAAGTCGAAGGAGTTCGCCGACGGGTATCGGCTGCGCAGCATCGTGCGCCGCTATTCCGACCACATCGGCGTGCCGGTGCGGATGCCGAAGGAGAGCCACGAGGACGGCGAGAGCGATGCGGAAGAGCTCGAGACGGTGAACAGCGCCCGGGCGCTCTGGACCCGGCCGCGCACCGAGATCAGCGACGACGAGTACAAGGCGTTCTACAAGCACGTCGCCCACGACTTCGAAGATCCGCTCACCTGGAGCCACAACAAGGTCGAAGGCAAGCTCGAGTACACGAGCCTGATGTACGTGCCGAAGCGGGCGCCGTTCGATCTGTGGAATCGCGAGGCGCCGCGCGGCCTCAAGCTCTACGTGCAGCGCGTCTTCATCATGGATGACGCCGAGCAGTTCCTGCCGCTGTACCTGCGCTTCATCAAGGGCGTCGTCGACTGCAACGATCTGCCGCTGAACGTCTCGCGCGAGATCCTGCAGCAGGACGAGCGGGTCTCGACGATCCGCTCGGCGCTCACCAAGCGCGCGCTGTCGATGCTGCAGACGCTCGCCGACAAGCAGCCCGACGACTACCGCACGTTCTATCAGCAGTTCGGCGAGGTGCTGAAGGAGGGCACCGGCGAAGATTTCGCCAACCGCGAGGCGATCGCGCGGCTCCTGCGCTTCTCCTCGACGCGCCACCTCGGCAGCGACGATGCGAAGAACGCGCGCGTCAGCCTCGACGAGTATCTCGAGCGCCTGGTGGAAGGGCAGGAGCACGTCTACTACCTGGCCGCCGACTCCTACGAGGCCGCGGCCTCGAGCCCGCACCTCGAGGTGTTCGAGGACCGCGGCATCGAGGTGCTCCTGCTCCACGAGCGGCTCGACGAATGGATGATGGGCAACCTGCACGAGTACAAGGGCAAGTCCTTCCAGGACGTGACCCGTGCCGACCTGGTGCTGCCCGGTGAGTCGAAGGACGAGCAGCGCAAGGACGACGCGGCCGACGAGCCGCTCGGCAAGCGCATCGCCGAGGTGCTCGGTGAGCGGGTGGAGAAGGTGCGGCGCAGCAAGCGGCTGAAGGACTCGCCCGCGTGCCTCGTGCTCGGCGAGTTCGCGCTCGGCCCGCAGATGCGCCGGATCATGGAGGCGGCCGGCCAGAGCCTGCCGGAGAGCAAGCCGCAGTTCGAGTACAACGCCGAGCATCCGCTGGTGGCGCGGCTCGCGAACGAGAGCGACGAGCAGCGTTTCCGCGAGCTGGTGCTCGTGCTGTTCGACCAGGCGAGCCTGGCGGGCGGCATGCCGCTCGCGGACCCGGCCGGCTACGTCGAGCGCATGAACCGATTGTTGCTGGAGCTGCTTCCCGAATGAGGTAGCATGCAACGGTGTGGCGCCTCGACGCAGAGCGCCACGTATTCGACAACACGGCTCATCTGAGCGGCCCGCGGAGGTGCCATTGACCGCGATCGAGGTGGCCGTCGTCGGCGGCGGCAACTTCGGGACCGTGCTCGCCAACATTGCGGGCGGGAACGGCTATCCCACCCATCTGTGGATGCGCGACGAGAGGCTGGCGGCCGAGTGCCGTGAGCTGCGCGAGAATCGGCGGTATCTGCCCGGCCATCCGATCCACGCGCAGGTGCTCCCGACGGCGGATCTCCGGCTCGCGCTCGAACGCAGCCGGGTGGTCTTCATGACGGTACCGAGCCGCTCGTTCCGCGAAGTCTCGGAGCGCATCGCCCGCCATTGCGACAGCGATGCGGTCGTCATCAGCGCCACCAAGGGCATCGAGCGCAAGAGTGACGGATCGGGTTTCCGGCTGATGAGCGACATCCTGAGGGAGCTCTTGCCGACGGCGCGGATCGGCGTGCTGTCGGGGCCGAACCTCGCCGAGGAAATCGCCGCCGGGCACTACACCGGCACGGTGGTGGCGTGCCCGGACCCGAGCGTCTGCGAGACCGTGCGCACGGTGCTGAAGTGCGAGACGTTCCGCGTCTACGAGAACCCGGACACCTACGGCGTCGAGCTCGCCGGCGCGCTGAAGAACGTCTACGCGATCGTCTGCGGTATTGCCGGCGGGCTGAAGGTCGGCCAGAACACGATCGCGATGCTGATCACGCGAAGCCTCGCCGAGATGAGCCGGCTCGCGGTTTCGCTCGGCGCGAACCCGTTCACGTTCCTCGGTCTCGCCGGGGTGGGCGACCTGATGGTGACCTGTACCTCGCCGCTGTCGCGCAACTACCAGCTCGGCTGCCGGCTCGCGCGCGGCCTGTCGCTCGACGAGGCGCTGACCGATCTCGGCAAGCTCGCCGAAGGGGTCAACACGCTGCGGGTCGTGCACGAGCATGCGCGGCGCCTCGACGTCTACATGCCGCTCGCCACGGGCCTCTATCGGGTGCTGTTCGAGCACGGTGACCTCGGCGCCGTGGTGACCGAGCTGATGACCGGCGGCCAGCCCGTGGACGTCGAGTTCGCCCGTCCGCCGGCAGCGCCGTGACATGGCACCGCTCCTCGCGCTGCTGTTGCTGCTCGGGATCCCGGCGGCGGTCGGCGCCGCCGAGTCGGACGTTCCCGGCAGCCGAGATCCCCACGGCATCGAGCGCTTTCCGCGTTCCTGGATCGTCGACTACCAGCGCGACGACGCGGTGCTGCCGCGCGAGCTGATGACCAGCCGCGTCGACCGCATCCGCCGTGAGCTGCGGGTCGAGGACGTGGTCCGGGTGCAGGGCACCCGCGAGGCCGCGACCTACCAGCTGCCGGACGACGTGTCGGTGGCGCAGGTATTCGCCCACTACCGCGACGTGCTCGGCACCGACGTGCTGTTCAGCTGCGAAGCGCGCAGCTGCGGCCGCAGCGCCGACTGGGCGCATCAGGTATTCGGCCAGACACTGCTGTACGGGCCGGACGCGAACCAGCGCTACGCCGCGTACGAGTGGCGTGACCGGCTGGTCTCGGTCTACGTGAACGAGCGCGGCAACAGGCGCGTGTACGCGCATCTGCAGGTGCTGGACCCGGAAGGTGCGCACGCGATCGCGCCGAACGCGATGCTGGTGCAGCGCCTGCTCGAGCGCGGCTGGACGGTGATCGACGCGGTCACCCCGCGCGGCGACGGCGGCCTCGACGGCGACGCGGAGCGCACGCTGGCGCAGATCGGCGGCCGGCTCGACACCGCGCTCGCCGATCGGCTCTACGTGGTGTGTCACCTGACCGGGCCGGATCCGGTGGAAGCGCTGCTCGCGGCTTCACAGCGCTGCGCCGAACTGGCCGTCCACGGGCTCGAGGCGGTACCGGACGGCGGTGAGGCGTCGGCCGACGGGCGCACGCGCCTCGTGCCGTTCGGCGCCGGGCCGCTGCTGCCGCGCTCCGGGCTGCCGGGGTCGCGCCTGGAGCTCGTGCTGCCCGCGGGGCCGGACACCGATCGGTGACCGGCGCGATGGCGACGGTCGCGGAGACGATCGAAGCGATCGCCGAGCGTTTCGCCGGCGCGGGGCTGGTGTTCGGGCACGGCTTCGAGAGCGCCTGGGACGAAGCGGTGGCGCTGGTCCTCGCGGTGACCGGGCTGCCGGACGACCGCTCGGTGCTGGACCATCCGGTGGATCGGCAGCAGCGCGCGCGCATCGATGCGCTCGCGGCGCGGCGCACCGGCGAGCGGATTCCGCTCGCGTATCTGATCGGCCGCTGCCGCTTCGCGGGGCACGAGTTCCTGATCGAGCCCGGCGTCGTGGTGCCGCGCTCGCCGATCGGCGCGTTGATCGAGGCACGCTTCTCGCCATGGCTGCGGCGGGAGCCGGAGCGGATCCTCGACCTCTGCTGCGGATCCGGCTGCATCGGCATTGCCGCGGCACTGGCGTTTCCCGCCGCGCAGGTGGATCTGGCCGACATCGACGCGCACGCCGTCGCGCTCACCCGTCGCAACATGGCGATGCACGGCATCGAGGCACGCGCCCGGGTGTTCCGCTCCGACCTGTTCGATGCACTGCCGGCCGGACGCTGGGACCTGATCCTGAGCAACCCGCCGTACGTCGACCGCCGGGACATGGCGGCCTTGCCGGCCGAGCATCGTCACGAGCCGGCGCACGGGCTCGCGGGCGGCGACGACGGCCTCGCGCTGATCGACCGGATGATCACCGCGCTGCCCGAGCGCCTCGAGGACCGCGGCACGTTCGTCTGCGAGGTCGGGGCGAGCGCGCCCGCGCTGCTCGCGCGCTATCCGTATCTGCCGTTCGTCTGGCCGGATCTGCCGAACGGCGGCGAGGGCGTGTTCCTGCTGGAGCCGCAACGCTCCGGGGGCGGTTGAAGCGGCTCGGCGCATAGCCACCGCCGCAGCGCTCGCGCATACTTCGCGTGGCGATCACGGCGGCGGATATGGCGGGCAACAGCTTCGGACAGCTCTTCAGAGTCACGACCTTCGGCGAGAGCCACGGCCCGGCGCTCGGCGCGGTGGTCGACGGCTGTCCGCCGGGGCTCGCGCTCAGCGAGGCCGACCTGCAGCGCGACCTCGACCGGCGCCGTCCGGGTCAATCGCGTTACACGACGCAGCGCGACGAGCCGGACCGGGTGCGGATCCTGTCGGGCGTGTTCGAGGGCGTCACCACCGGCACCCCGATCGGGCTCGTGATCGACAACGTCGATCAGAAGAGCAAGGACTACGGCGCGATCAAGGACCAGTTCCGGCCCGCTCACGCCGACTACACCTACCTGAAGAAGTACGGGGTGCGCGATTACCGCGGCGGCGGCCGCGCGTCGGCGCGCGAGACCGCGATGCGGGTGGCGGCCGCCGGGATCGCGAAGAAATATCTGGCCGAGCACTGCGGCACCCGGGTGCGCGGCTTCCTGTCCGCGATCGGGCCGCTGCGTTTCTCACCGAACGACCTCGACGCCGTCGACACCAACCCGTTCTTCTGCCCGGAGCCGGACCGGGTCGAGGAGATCGCCGCGCTGATCGATGCGCTCCGCCGCGAGGGCGACTCGATCGGCGCCGAGGTGACGGTGATCGCGACCGGCATGCCGGTCGGGCTCGGCGAGCCGGTGTTCGGCAAGCTCGACGCGGAGCTCGCCGGCGCGCTGATGAGCATCAACGCGGTCAAGGGTGTCGGGATCGGCGACGGCTTCGACGTCGTCGGTCAGCGCGGGACCGAGCACCGCGACGAGATGACCCGCGACGGATTCCTCAGCAACCACGCCGGCGGCGTGCTCGGCGGCATCAGCAGCGGTCAGGACCTGATCGCGCGCATCGCGCTGAAGCCCACCTCGAGCCTGACGACCCCGGGCCGCTCGATCGACGTGCACGGCAACGAGGTGGAGGTGGTCACCAAGGGCCGTCACGACCCGTGCGTCGGCATCCGTGCGGTGCCCATCGCGGAAGCGATGGTCGCGCTGGTGCTGATGGATCAGCTGATGCGGCACCGCGCGCAGGTGCCGCCGCGCTGAACCGGCGCCCTCCGTAGGAAGCGATCTCCAGACCGCGATCCTCGCTTCGCTGTGGGAGCGGCCTCCGGCCGCGAATCAGGCCAGTTCGCGGCCGGAGGCCGCTCCCACGAGTCAGCGGCGCGGGTCGGCGAACTCGAGCAGCACGTCCCGAAACGCCCTCGCGGCGTTCGACAGGCTGCGGCGCGGGTTCGTCACGTAACCGAGGCTGCGCCGCAGCGGCGGCGCCTCGGTCTCCAGCACCACCAGCGGCGGCTTGATGAGGCTCTGCGGCAGCACGCTCCAGCCGAGGCCGATGCTCACCAGCATCGCGATGGTCTCGAGGTAATTGGTCGCGAGGTTCGGCCGCAGCTCGAGGCCCGCCGCCGCGAACGCTTCCGCGACGATCCGCCCGGTGTAGGTGGCCAGCCCCGGGAGCACCGGCCGCGACTCGGCCAGCCGCGCGAGACTCAGGCGCCCCTGACCCACCAGCTCGTGATCGGCCGCGGCGACGAACGCGAGCGGATCGTCCCACAGCTCGTACGTCTCGAGCTCCGGATCGCCCTTCGGGTTCAGCGTGACCACGGCGATCTCCGCGTCGGCCCGACGTACGAGGTGGTGGGCCTCCTCGGAATCCTCGAAACGGATGTCGAGTTGCACGCCCGGGTAGCGGCGCGTGAACTCGCGCAGCGCCGGCGCCAGCCGGTGCAGTCCGACGTGGTGCGACGTGGCGAGCGCGAGCTCGCCGGTGACCCGCCGATCGAGATCCGCGAGCTCGCGCTGCGCATCGCGCAGCCCCCGGAGCAATGCCTCCGCCCGCGGGCGCAGCAGCCGCCCGGCGTCGGTCGGGTAGACGCGGCGTCCCACCCGGTCGAACAGCCGGCAACCGAGCGCGTTCTCAAGCGCCTGAACGCGCTTGCTGACTGCCGGTTGGGTCAGGTGCAGCTCCTCGGCGGCCCGGGAGAACGAACCGGTCTCCGCCACCGCGAGAAACGCCTGCAGGTCGTTCAGGTTCATCGCCGTGCGGCCCGCGGCGCTGCATTCTCCATCGTAATCGTTACCATGACCATAATGAATTTGTGTTATGGCATCGCGACTTCTACCATGGGCGTCCGAATGGAGCAACGCCGAGGAGATCCTCCGGTGGCGGGACGTACCCTCTACGACAAGGTCTGGGACGCGCACGTGGTCGGCCAGCGCGCGGACGGGCAGACGATGCTGTACATCGACCAGCAGCTTCTGCACGAGGTCACCTCGCCGCAGGCGTTCGAGGGGCTCGCGCTCGCCGGGCGCAAGCCCTGGCGGGTCGACGCGAATCTCGCCACCCCGGATCACAACGTGCCGACGGACCGGCGCGAGCTCGGCCTCGCCGGCATTCAGGACCCGGTGGCGCTCGAGCAGGTGGTGACGCTGGACGAGAACTGCCGCCGCTACGGGATCACCCAGTTCGACATCCTCGACCGGCGCCAGGGCATCGTCCACGTGGTCGGTCCGGAGCAGGGCGCGACGCTGCCCGGCATGACCATCGTCTGCGGCGATTCCCACACCTCGACCCACGGCGCGTTCGGCGCGCTGGCACAGGGGATCGGCACCTCCGACGTCGAGCACGTGCTGGCGACTCAGTGCCTGGTGCAGCGCAAGGCCCGCAACTACCGGATCCAGGTGGACGGGCGGCTCGCGGCCGGCGTGTACGCCAAGGATCTGATCCTGCACGTGATCGGCCGTATCGGCACCGCCGGCGCCACCGGCCACACCCTCGAGTTCGCCGGCGAGGCGGTGCGCGCGCTGTCGATGGAAGGGCGCATGACCCTCTGCAACATGGCGATCGAAGCCGGTGCCCGCGCCGGGATGATCGCGGTGGACGACGTGACCCTCGAGTACGTGCACGGGCGGCCGTTCGCGCCGACGGGTGCGCTCTGGGACGAGGCCGAGGCCTACTGGCGGACGCTCGTCTCGGACCCCGACGCGGTGTTCGACCGGAGCCTCGTGCTGGACGCGGCGGACGTCGTGCCGCAGGTGAGCTGGGGCACGTCGCCGGAAATGGTCGCGCCGGTCACCGGCGCGACCCCGAACCCGGACCACGTCGACGACCCCGTGGCGGCGGAAGGGATCCGGCGGGCGCTCGCGTACATGGGGCTCGCCCCGGAGCAGCCGATCCGCGAGATCCGGCTCGACCGGGTGTTCATCGGCTCGTGCACGAACTCCCGGATCGAGGACCTGCGCGCCGCCGCCGCGGTGGTGAAAGGCCGCAGGGTCGCCCCGGGGATCAAGCAGGCCTTGGTGGTGCCCGGCTCGGGGCTGGTGAAGGCTCAGGCGGAGGCGGAAGGGCTCGCGCGGATCTTCGTCGACGCCGGATTCGAATGGCGTGCGGCCGGCTGCTCGATGTGCCTCGCGATGAACCCCGACAAGCTGCAGCCCGGGGAGCACTGCGCGTCCACCTCGAACCGCAACTTCGAAGGCCGGCAGGGCCACGGCGGACGCACCCATCTGGTGAGCCCGGCGATGGCCGCGGCCGCCGCCGTCGCCGGTCACTTCGTCGACGTCAGGGAGCTGTCATGAAACCGTTCACGGAAGTCACCGGCGTCGTCGCGCCGCTGAGGCGCGCCAACGTCGACACCGATCAGATCATTCCGAAGCAGTATCTGAAATCGATCCGCCGCACCGGCTTCGGCGACTACCTGTTCGACGCCTGGCGCTTCGAGGACGAAGGCGACGTCGGGATGACGCCGAACGAGCGCCGGCTGAACCGCGACTTCGTGCTGAACCAGCCCCGCTACCAGGACGCGAAGGTCCTGCTCGCCGGACGCAACTTCGGTTGCGGCTCGAGCCGCGAGCATGCGGTGTGGGCGCTGATGGAATACGGCTTCCGTGCGGTCGTGGCCACGGAGTTCGCCGACATCTTTTTGAGCAACTGCTTCAAGAACGGCCTGTTACCCGTTGTTCTAAAAGAGGAAGAAGTCAACGAACTGTTCGACCGGGCGGAGTCGCCGGAGGGGCTGACGATCACCGTCGATCTGCCGGCCCAGGAGGTGCGATTGCCGGATGGCCGACGCTTCGGGTTCGAGATCGACCCGAACCGCAAGCGCATGCTGATCGAGGGTCTCGACGACATCGGCCTGACCCTCGCCGAGGCCGACGCGATCCGTGCGTTCGAGACCGAGCATCGGCGCCGGATGCCCTGGCTGTTCCGCTGACCGATGCCTCTGCGAGCGGCTTTGGTGATGTGGGAGCGGCTTTGGTGATGTGGGAGCGGCCTCCGGCCGCGAACGCGAGTAATACTCCACGTGAACAAGCAGACAAAAACTACTGATCCAAAAAGAATTCTGATCCTCCCCGGTGACGGCATCGGCGCCGAGGTGGTACCCGTCGCGCGCGCCGTGCTGGAAGCCGCCGCGCGCCGCTTCGACCTTGCGCTGCACTGCACCGAAGGCCTGATCGGCGGCGGCGCGATCGACCGCACCGGCAGCCCGCTGCCGGCGGAGACGCTGGCCGAGGCCGAGGCCTCGCGCGCGGTGCTGCTCGGCGCGGTGGGCGGGCCGCAGTGGGACACGCTGCCGATGGCAGAGCGGCCGGAGAAGGGCCTGCTCGGCCTGCGCGCGGGGCTCGGCCTGTTCGCGAACCTGCGCCCGGCGCTGCTGTTCGCGCCGCTGGCCGGCGCCTCGTCGCTGAAGCCCGAGCTGGTCGCGGACCTCGACATCCTGATCGTGCGGGAGCTCACCGGCGGCATCTACTTCGGCGAGCCCCGGGGCATCGAGACGGCCGACAACGAGCGCCGCGGGTTCAACACCGACGTGTACACCGAGCACGAGATCGAGCGGATCGCGCGGGTCGCGTTCGAGCTGGCGCGCAAGCGCCAGCGCCGGCTCTGCTCGGTGGACAAGGCCAACGTGCTCGAGGTGACCCAGCTCTGGCGCGAGGTCGTCACGGAAGTCGGCCGCGACTACCCGGACGTGGCGCTGTCGCACATGTACGTCGACAACGCGGGCATGCAACTCGTCCGCGCGCCCAAGCAGTTCGACGTGATGGTCACCGGGAACCTGTTCGGCGATATCCTGTCCGACGTTGCCGCGATGCTGACCGGCTCGCTCGGCATGTTGCCCTCGGCGTCGCTCGCCGCGGACGGCCGGGGCATGTACGAGCCGGTGCACGGCTCGGCGCCGGACATCGCCGGGCGCGACCTCGCCAATCCGCTCGCGACGATCCTGTCGGTGGCGATGATGCTGCGCTACAGCCTGGACGCCCCCGCGGCGGCGGGCGCGGTGGAAGCCGCCGTGAAGCGCGTGCTCGAGGCCGGTTACCGGACCGCGGACATTGCGGGCAGTGGCGGCGCGGGCACGACCCGCGTCGGCACCCGGGAGATGGGTGACAAGGTACTCGAGGCACTGGAGACAAACCCATGAAAGAAGTCAACGTAGCCATCGCCGGCGCCACCGGCGCGGTGGGCGAGGCGCTGATCGAGATCCTCGAGCAGCGCAAATTCCCGGTGGCCAAGCTCTACCTGCTCGCGAGCGAACGTTCCGAAGGCAAGCGCGTGGGCTTCCGCGGCCGGCAGGTGATGGTCGAACGGCTCGACCGGTTCGACTTCAGCCAGGTGCAGATCGGTCTGTTCTCGGCGGGCGGCAGCGTCTCGGCCGAGTTCGCGCCGAAGGCCGCGGCGGCGGGGTGCGTGGTGATCGACAACACCTCCCACTTCCGCTACGAGCCGGACGTGCCGCTGATCGTGCCGGAGGTGAACGCGCACCGGCTCGGCGACTACCGCAACCGCAACATCATCGCGAATCCGAATTGCTCGACGATCCAGATGGTGGTGGCGCTGAAGCCGCTGCACGACGTCGCGAGGATCACCCGCATCAACGTCGCCACCTATCAGGCGGTCAGCGGCGCCGGCGCCGGGGCGGTGCGTGAGCTCGCAAGTCAGACCGCCAACCTGTTGAATTCCAAGGACATCGAGATTCGGAAAATTCCAAAGCAGATCGCCTTCAACACCGTCCCGCAGATCGACGTCTTCCAGGAGAACGGCTACACCAAGGAAGAGATGAAGATGGTCTGGGAGACGCGCAAGATCCTCGAGGACGAGTCCATCCAGGTGAACCCGACCTGCGTGCGCGTGCCCGTGTTCTACGGCCACTCCGAAGCGGTGCACATCGAAACCGAGCGCAAGCTGAGCGCCGCCGAGGCCCGCGAGATTCTCTCGAGCGCGCCCGGCGTGATCGTGGTCGACGATCCGGGGAACGGAGGCTACCCCACCGCGGTCACCGACGCGTCGGGGCACGATCCGGTGTACGTCGGGCGCATCCGCGAGGACATCTCCCACCCGCGCGGGCTCGATCTGTGGGTGGTTTCCGACAACGTCCGCAAGGGCGCCGCCCTGAACAGCGTGCAAATCGCGGAACTTCTGCTAAACACACTGTAGTAGAATCCGCCGCGGGACTGGGAAACGGCGGCCGATCCGGCCCGCCGATCGGACGATCCGCGACGGCTCGAAGTCGTGCGTCGCGTCGTGGTCGCAGTGCGGCCCCGTGCGCGGATCGGTCGCGCGTGCGGCCGGGCGGATCTCGGCCTGCAAGCGGCGATTGTTGAGCCATAATTGGTACTTACTGCAATTTTCCACCGCGGCTTCTGGGTTACTTTGCTACGCCTGGACACATGACGTGGACGAAACTGTGCAACGGACGGCAGTGCGAAGGACAACCGGTCGGCAACGACCCCCGGATACCGGTCTGATTGAGGGGCCTGCCCATGCTTAGGTACTTGCTCTGTCGCCACGCGTCCGCTGGCAGACGCGGGGCGGCGCGTTGCGCTCACGTCCCGCCGAACGCGGTCCGCGCGCTGGTCCTCGCGGCGCTGCTCGGGCCGGCATCGGCCTGGGCGCTCGGGCTCGGCGACATCCGGCTCGAGTCGTCGCTCAACGAGAAACTGAACGCCGAGATCGAGCTCTTGGACGCCCGCGGCCTGCAGCCCACCGAGATCATCGTCTCGCTCGCCTCCGCGGAAGATTTCGAGCGGGTGGGCGTCGAACGCTTCTTCTTCCTGACCGATCTGCGCTTCGAGGTCGCGTACGACGAGCGCGGCGTGCGCAGCGTCCGCGTCACCAGCACCCAGCCGGTCACCGAGCCCTATCTGAATTTCCTGGTCGAGGTGCTCTGGCCGAGCGGCCGGCTGCTGAAGGAGTACACGCTGCTGCTCGACCCGCCGACCTACAGCCCGGCACCGGCGCCGAGCGTGGCCGCGCCGGCGCGGACGCAGCAGGCGGACACGGCGGCGGGGCGGATCGATCGGTCCGGCTCCGCCACGGTCACGCGCGGCACCACCGTGCAGCTCTCACCCGGCGCGGCGCGCCAGCCGTCGCCGCTCGACGAGGGCATCGTCGACGGTGAGTATCGGATGACCGACCGCACCGATACGCTGTGGAGCATCGCCCAGCGGGCGCTGCCGTCCGACAAGGTGACCGTGCAGCAGAACATGCTCGCGATCCAGCGGCTGAACCCCGAGGCTTTCCTGCACGACAACATCAACCTGCTGAAGGCCGGCTACACCCTGCGCCTGCCGACGGAACAGCAGGCGCTGTCGCTCGGCAGCGCGGAAGCCAACAACCTGGTCGCGATGCAGAACGAGGACTGGCGCGCGCTGCGGCGCGGCGAGCCGCGTCCGGAACGCAGCGAGCAGCTCGCCGCGGCCGGCGAGCAGGCGCAGCCCGCGCTGCAGGCGCAGGTCGACGCGACGCCCGCCGCGAACCGCGCGCCGGCGCCGCGCGAATCGGAGCGGGACGGTGAGCTGCGCATCGTTGCCGGTGCCGGCGACGGCGCCGTCGGCATCAGCCCGGTGGGCGGCGAGGAGCTGAACGCCGTGCTCGAAGAGCGCGACCGGCTCGGCCGCGAGGTGGAAGCGCTCACCGAAGCGCTCGACCGCGAAAGGGAGCTCGCGAGCGACCAGGTCGCGGTGAAGGAGCGCCAACTCGAGGTCAAGGATCAGCAGATCGCCGAGATGCAGGCCGAGATGCAGCGCCTGCGCGAGGAGCTGGACCGGCTGCGGACGGCGGCCGAACAGAGCCAAAACCAGAGCGCGTCCGCTGCCGGAGCGTGGTGGCAGTCGCCCTATGTGCTGGGCGGCGCGGCGGCCGTTCTGGTTTTGCTTCTGGCGTACGGTCTGATCGCCGCGCGCCGCCGTCGGGTGGACGACGACGACGCGTTCTTTGCCGACACCTCGGTGGACACGCGGGTGGCGCCGGAGCGCGCCCCTGTTGCCGCCCGGCCGGGTGCGGCCGCGGCCGGCGCCGCTGCCGCGGCCGTCACCGCGGCCCCGACCGTCGATCAGGACACGCGGGCCGACACCGCGGCGACCGCTTCGCCGGCGGCGTCGACGCGCGCCGCGCCGAGCGAAGCTGCGGAAACCGACTCCGAGACCAGCGACGTGATCGGCGAGGCCGACATCTACATCGCGTACGGCCGCTACCCGCAAGCCATCGGTCTGTTGCTCGGCGTGCTCGAGGACGATCCGAACCGCAACGACGTGCGCCTGAAGCTCCTGGAGCTCTACGCCGAGACCCGAGACCGCGAGGCGTTCGACACGCACCTGGCGGAGCTGATGCGGCGCTGCGAGGACGAAGAGGCGCTGCTGACGGCGCGGGAGCTCGGCGCCCAGTTCGGCGACGACGTCGCGCCGGCCGCCGACCATCTGCTCGCGGACACGGTCGCGCTGGACGATCTCGAAGCGGCTCCGGCGGACGACGCCCTCGTGCTCGACGGTCTCGACGCCCCGGCGCCGGGGAGCGCGACGGCGGGCGCCACCGGCGACTTCGAGCTGGAGCTCGACGGGATCGGTGACGAAGCGGCGGGTGCGCAAGCGGCCGGCCGCAGCGGCGAGGCGCTGGGCGGCGACCTCGGCATCGATTTCGACCCGGACCGGGAGCAGAACGGCAGCAGCGTGCACTCGGGCGACGGCGGCCACGATTCTGCCGGGCTCGGTTCCGCGGACGACCTCGATCTCGACCTCGACCTGGACGATCCGGACGTGCTCGGCGACGATGCGTTCGACTTCGCGGACGAAGGCGACACCGCGGGCACCAAGCTCGATCTCGCCCGCGCGTACATCGACATGGGCGATCAGGACGGCGCCCGCGACATCCTGAACGAGGTGGTGGCCGAAGGCACGCCGGAGCAGAAGAAACGCGCTCAAGCCATGCTGGAGGAGCTCTGAGCTGAATCTGGCGCTGGGAGTCGAATACGACGGCAGCGCGTTCAACGGATTCCAGTACCAGCCGCACGCGCCCTCGGTGCAGGAAGCACTGGAAGCCGCGTTGTCGAAGATCGCCGATGCGCCGGTGCGCGTGGCCGCCGCCGGGCGCACCGACGCCGGCGTGCACGCGACCGCGCAGGTCGTCTCGTTTCGCGCTCCGGTCGAGCGTCCGATCGACGCCTGGCGCCGCGGCACCAACGCGTTGACGCCGGCCGGCGTGAAGGTGCGTTGGGTGCGGGCGGTGGACGACGCCTTCCATGCCCGGTATTCGGCCGCCGCGCGCCGCTACCAGTACGTCTACCTGGAGGACGACACGCCGTCGCCGCTGCTGCGGGGGCGGGTCGGCTTCGCCGAGCGCCTCGACGACGCGGCGATGCATCGGGCCGCGCAGGCGCTCGTCGGCGAGCACGACTTCACCACGTTCCGCGCGGCCGGCTGCCAGTCGCTGTCGGCGCACCGCTGCGTGCACCGCATCGAAGTCACCCGGCGGGAAGCGTTCGTGGTGATCGACGTCACCGCGAACGCGTTCCTGCTGCACATGATGCGCAACCTCGCCGGCGCGCTCGCCCGGGTGGGCACGGGGCAGGAACGCGAGAGCTGGATCGCCGAGATCCTCGGGGCCCGCAACCGCTCCCTCGCCGGCCGCACCGCGCCGCCGGACGGGTTGTACCTCGTGGACGTCAGCTACCCCGGCTACGATTTGCCGGGCGGTCGCCCCGCGCCGGTGCTGTCGGCGCGCGGAGGCTTGGACCGATTCTGACCCCTCCGGTAGACTACGCGCCTTCTCGAAACACCGCGTCGTGGCAGCGACCGGCCGCGCATCGGCGGCGCCGCTTCCACGCCACACACAGGTAACCGCGCCCTCGAATGGCCACCCGGATCAAGATCTGTGGCATCACCCGGCAGGAGGATGCCGATGCGGTGATGCAGGCCGGCGCGGATGCGCTCGGGCTGAATTTCGTCGCGGCGAGCCCGCGCCGGGTGGACCTCGCGAGGGCCCGGGCGATCTCGACTCAGGTCGCCGGCACGCTCACCCGGGTGGGTGTGTTCGTCGACCCGACCCCCGACGAGGTCACTCGGGTGCTCGATACGGTGGAGCTCGACGCGCTGCAGTTTCACGGCGCGGAATCGGGTGACGAATGCCGTCGCTTCGGGGTTCCGTTCATCAAGGCGCTGCGCGTGCGCGGGCCGCTCGCGATCGACGAGCTCGGCCTGGAATACCGGGGCGCCTGCTGTCTGCTGCTCGATGCGTACGTGGACGGCGTGCCCGGCGGAACCGGGCGCTCGTTCGACTGGTCGCTGTGGCCGGGCGGATCCGAGCTGCCGTTGATGCTGGCCGGCGGACTGACGCCTGAGAACGTCGGAGAAGCGGTCCGGCGGCTCGACCCTTGGGGTGTCGACGTCAGCGGCGGCGTCGAAGGCGCGCGCCGCGGTGAGAAGGATGCGGACCGGATCCGCCGATTCGTGGAAGAGGTGAACCGTGCGGGGAGCTAATCGTTACGAGCAGCCGGTGGACGGCCATTTCGGCGAGTTCGGCGGCCGCTTCGTCGCCGAGACGCTGATGCATGCGCTCGAAGAGCTCGACGCGCTGTACCAGGCTGCGCGGCAGGACCCGGAGTTCCAGGCCGAGTTGCGCCGCGATCTGGAGCACTACGTCGGCCGGCCGACGCCGCTCTATTTCGCCGAGCGGCTCACCTGCGAGCTCGGCGGTGCGCAGATCTACCTGAAGCGGGAAGACCTGAACCACACCGGCGCCCACAAGGTGAACAACACGGTCGGTCAGGCGCTGCTCGCGAAGCGGATGGGCAAACCGAGGGTGATCGCCGAGACCGGTGCCGGCCAGCACGGCGTCGCCACGGCCACCGTGGCGGCGCGGCTCGGTCTCACGTGCCGCGTGTACATGGGCGCCGAAGACGTGGCGCGCCAGAGCCTGAACGTCTACCGGATGAAGCTGCTAGGCGCCGAGGTGGTGTCGGTGGAATCCGGCTCGCGCACGCTGAAGGACGCGATGAACGAGGCGATGCGCGACTGGGTGACCAACGTGGACACCACGCACTACATCATCGGTACCGTCGCCGGCCCGCACCCGTTCCCGGCGATGGTGCGCGACTTCCAGTCGGTGATCGGGCAGGAGGCGCGCGCGCAGTGTCTGCAGCAGATCGGACGCCTGCCGGACGTGCTGGTCGCCTGCGTCGGCGGCGGCTCGAACGCGATCGGCCTGTTCCATCCGTTCATCGACGACCCCGACGTGCGCCTGGTGGGCGTCGAGGCGGCGGGGCTCGGGCTCGATACCGGCCGGCACGCCGCGCCGCTCAACGCGGGCCGGGTCGGCGTGCTGCACGGCAACCGCACCTATCTGATGCAGAACGACGACGGCCAGATCCTCGAGACCCATTCGGTGTCCGCGGGTCTCGACTATCCTGGCGTCGGTCCGGAGCACTCCTATCTGAAGGACATCGGCCGTGCCGAATACCACGCGGTCACCGACGCCGCGGCGCTCGAAGCGCTGCGGCGGCTGAACCGCACCGAGGGCATTCTGCCGGCGCTGGAGTCGAGCCATGCGCTCGCCTGGGTGATCGAGAACGCCGCGAGCCTCGGGCGCGACAAGGTCGTCGTGATGAACCTGTCCGGCCGGGGTGACAAGGACATCATGACGGTGGCGAAGCTGGACGGTATCGAGCTGTGAGCGGCGCTCGGCTGGAACGGCGGCTCGATGCGCTCGCGGCGAGCGGACGCAAGGCGCTGGTGACGTTCATCACCGCAGGCGATCCGACGCCGTCGGCGACGGTGCCGGCGCTGCAGGCGCTGGTGCGCGGCGGCGCGGACGTGCTGGAGCTCGGCGTGCCGTTCTCCGATCCGGAGGCCGAAGGTCCGGCCATTCAGGCGTCCTCCGAGCGGGGGCTGCGCCAGGGGATGACGCTGCGCGGCTGCCTCGACCTGGTCCGGCGCTTTCGCGAGCAGGACGGGGACACGCCGCTCGTGCTGATGGGCTATCTGAACTCGGTGCTGGCGATGGGCGAGGAGACCTTCGCCGCGGCCGCCGCCGAGGCCGGCGTCGACGGGCTGATCATCGTGAACCTGCCGCCCGAGGAAGCGGGCCCGCTCAAGACCGCGCTGGATGCCCGGGGCATCCGCCTGATCTTCCTCGTCGCGCCAACGACCACGGAAAGCCGCGCACGGCGGATCCTCGCGCAGGCGAGCGGGTTCGTGTACTACGTGTCGCTGAAGGGCATCACCGGCGCCGAGCATCTGGATGCCGCCGAAGTGGCCGACAAGATGCGCTGGCTGCGCGCGCTGTCGCCGTTGCCGGTGATGGTCGGCTTCGGGATACGCGACGCCGCATCGGCGCGGGCGGTGGGGCGGCATGCCGACGGGGTCGTGGTCGGTTCCGCGCTGGTGCGGACCATGGCGGCCTGCGCGAACGACACCGCGGCGATGGTGGGCCGGCTCGAGGAGCAGGCCCGGACGCTGCGCGCGGCGCTCGACGAGACCGGTGCATGAGACAAGGCGGTCAACGCAGCCTGAGCAGGTGAACGCCGGGAACCGAACGCTGACCGACTGGCTGGACCACGCCGGCCGGGTGCACGCGGTAGGCATCGACCTCGGCCTCGCGCGGGTAGGGCGGGTGGCCGACGCGCTCGGGTTCGCCGCGCCGGGGCGCCGGCCGGCGCCGCGCTCGGTGATCGTCGCCGGCACCAACGGCAAGGGGTCCACCTGCGTTGCCCTCGATACGCTGCTGCGCGGCGCGGGCCTGCGGGTGGGCACCACGCTGTCGCCGCATCTGCACCGCTTCAACGAGCGGGTTCGGGTCGACGGGGCGGCGCTCGACGATGCGACGCTCGCGGGCGCGTTCGCGGCGGTGGAAGCCGCGCGCGCCGACGTGCCGCTCACCTATTTCGAGTTCGCCGCGCTGGTGGCCTTGTACTGTTTCCGCGCGGCGCGGGTCGACGTCGCGGTGCTCGAGGTGGGGCTCGGCGGCCGCCTGGATGCGTTCAATCTGGTGGATGCCGACGTGGCGGTGATCACCAGTATCGGTCTCGATCATCAGACGTACCTCGGCGACGACCTCGAAGGTATCGGACGAGAGAAAGCCGGTGTGATGCGCCCCGGCCAGCGCGTGGTGCTCGGCGCCGACGTCACCGGCTCGGTGGTCGAAGCCGCCCGCTGGCTCGGCTGCCGGACGACGCGCCTCGGTGTCGACTTTCACATCGAGCGGGCCGGTTCCACCTGGGACTGGCACGGCGAGCGCCGCTCGGTCCGCTCGATCCCGCTGGGCGCGCTCGCGCCCGACAACTGCGCGCTGGCGCTCGAGGTTGCCGACGCACTCGATGCGTGGCCGGAGGATCCGCGCGACGCACTGGCGGGCGCGCATCTGGAAGGCCGCATGGAGGCGTGGCGGATCGGCGACCGGTGCGTGCTCCTCGACGTCGCGCACAACCCGGCGGGTGCGCGCTTTCTCGCCGGGGAGCTCGAACGGCGGCATCCCGGCCGGCGCTTCGTCGCGGTGTTCGGCATGCTCGCCGACAAGGATGCGCCGGGTGTGGTGGATGCGCTGTCGGAGCGGGTCGCCGGTTGGATCTGCGTCGGCACCCGCGGCCCGCGCGGGCTTTCCGCCGACGCGCTGCGCACGCGCATCGCGACGCGCGTGAGCGCCGCGGCGGCGAGTGACGCGGCGCAAGCTCTCGATCAGGCCTGCTCCGCGGGCGGGCCTCTCGATGGTATCCTCGCATTCGGCTCGTTCGACCTCGTGGAGCAGATGCGTGATGTGCTGCTGACGGGTCACGCCGGCGCGGTGCCCGAACGGCCGGCGGGCTCGGCAGGAAAGGCCAACCCATGAGAGAGGAAACCCGCTACCGGGTCACGGGTAGCCTGTTCCTGCTGGCTCTGGCGGTGATCTGCCTGCCGATGCTGTTCGACGGCGCCGGTCTGCCGGCCCGCACGTTGCCCGACCTGCCGATGAACCAGCCGCTGCCGGAACCCGAGCCGCTGCCGGCGCGGCCGCCCGAATCGGACTTCGTCGCTCGAGTGGCGGAGCTGCGCGAGCGGGTCGACGAGCAGGGATTTCTCACGGACAGCGGAACGCGCTTCGGCGAGCCCGTGCTGACGCCGGCCGATACCGGTCGCGCCGCCGATGCCGAAGCGCCCGCGGGCGAAGCGGAACCGGCGCGCCGCAGCCAGCGGGCCGCGGGCGGGGCCGCCTGGGCGGTGCAGGTGGCGAGCTTCGCCCGCGCGGCCAACGCCGAACAATTCCGGGCGCGACTGCGGGCGGACGGCTACGAGGCCTTCATCTCCACGGTGAAGAGCGACGATCGGGTGCTGAGCCGCGTCGCGGTGGGGCCGTTCCTCGACCGCGAGCGCGCCCGGACGCTGCAGCAGGAACTGTCGGCGCGCTACGACGTGCAGGCCCGGCTGATGGCGTTCTCGAACTGAGGTCCGTGACACGGAACTTCGATGGCATCCATCGATCTGATCATTCTCCTCGTCGTCGCGGTCTCGGCTCTGATCGGACTGGCACGCGGGCTGCTCAAGGAAGTGCTGTCGCTGGCAACGTGGCTGGCCGCCTTCCTGCTCGCGCTCCTTTTCGGCCCGGCGCTCGCCGAGCGTCTGGTCGCCCACATCACGGACGGTGCCGTGCGCCTGATCGTCGCATTCATCGCCATCTTTCTGTCGACGCTGGTAGCCGGCGGCCTGCTGCAGTGGCTCGCGCGCACGCTCGTGCGTACCACCGGGCTGTCGGGCACGGATCGCTTCCTCGGTTTCCTGTTCGGCGGCGCGCGAGGCCTCGTGGCCGCGCTGGTGGTGCTGATCGTGGTGAACCGCTTCGCCGGCGAGGGAGAGTGGTGGTCGACCTCGGTGCTCGTGCCGAGAATGCTCGCGTTCGAGCAGGACGTCCTGACGCTGATGGGACGCGCTCAGGAATGGGTTTCGCAACTCGGAAACAGAGGTTGAAAGCTTCATGTGCGGCATAGTCGGGATCGTCGGCAGCGAGCCGGTGAATCAGCAGATCTACGATGCGCTCACCGTGCTCCAGCATCGCGGCCAGGACGCGGCGGGGATGGTCACCAGCGATGGCCGGAAGCTCCACCTGCGCAAGGGCAACGGTCTGGTCCGCGACGTGTTCCAGCAGCAGCACATGCAGCGGCTGGTCGGCCACATCGGCATCGGCCACGTGCGTTATCCCACCGCCGGATCGGCGAGCTCTGCCGAGGCGCAGCCGATGTACGTGAACTCGCCGTACGGCATCTGCCTCGCGCACAACGGCAACCTGACCAACGCGGAGGCGCTGCAGGCGGATCTGTACCGGGAAGACCTGCGGCACGTGAACACCGACAGCGATTCGGAGGTGCTGCTCAACGTGTTCGCCCACGAGCTCGAGGCGCAGCGTGCCCACGAGCCGGACGAGCGCGACATCTTCGCCGCGGTGGCGCGTGTCCATCAGCGCTGCCGCGGCGCCTATGCGGTCGTCGCGATGATCATCGGCGTCGGGATCGTCGCGTTCCGGGACCCGTGCGGCATCCGGCCGCTGGTCTTCGGCCGGCGCGACGGCGAGGGCGGCGCCGAGTACATGATCGCGTCGGAGTCGGTGGCGCTGGACATTCTCGGCTTCGACCTGGTGCGCGACGTCGCGCCCGGCGAATGCGTGTTCATCAGCAACTCGGGCGAGCTTCACACCCGCGTCTGCGCCGAGCGCACGATCCTGTCGCCGTGCATCTTCGAGTTCGTGTATCTCGCGCGGCCGGACTCGATCATGGACAACATCTCGGTGTACAAGTCGCGCCTGCGCATGGGTGAGCACCTGGCGCAGCGGATCCTCGAGCGCTTTCCGGGGCGGGACCACGACATCGACGTGGTGATACCGATTCCCGATACCGGCCGCACGGCGGCGTTGCCGCTCGCGCACCAGCTCGACGTGAAGTACCGCGAGGGCTTCATCAAGAACCGCTACATCGGCCGCACGTTCATCATGCCGGGACAGAGTCAGCGGCGGAAATCGGTGCGCCAGAAGCTGAACGCGATCGAGCTCGAGTTCAAGGGCAAGAACGTGCTCCTGGTGGACGATTCGATCGTCCGCGGCACCACCATCCAGCAGATCATTCAGATGGCGCGCGAGAACGGCGCGCGCAAGGTCTACATGGCCTCCGCGGCGCCCCCGGTGCGCCACCCGAACGTCTACGGCATCGACATGCCCACGCCGAACGAATTCGTCGCCTACAATAGAACCGAGGAGCAGGTCGGGCGGTTGATCGGCGCCGACATGCTGATCTATCAGCGCATCGACGATCTGGTGCAGAGCGCCCGTGAGGGCAACCCTGCGATCCCGCGGTTCGACTGCTCGGTCTTCGACGGGGATTACGTGACTGGGGACATAGACGCCTCTTATTTGGAGCGTCTATCGTTCCACAGAAGCGATCAGATGAAACAGCGCCGTGACGCCGACTACAGCCACGATCAGACGGTCATCGACCTCCACAACCACGCGTGAGGTGAAGGAGCGTATCGCAGCGCTGATCGCGGGTCTCAATCACGTCCTGCTCGGCAAGGAGCATCAGATCAAGCTGGCGCTGGCCTGCCTGCTCGCCCGGGGGCACCTGCTGATCGAAGACCTGCCCGGCATGGGCAAGACCCTGCTCTCGCACGCGCTCGCCCGTTCGCTCGGGCTCTCCTACAACCGGATCCAGTTCACCAGCGACGTGCTGCCGTCGGACGTGATCGGCAGCTCCGTGTTCGAGCGCGACACCGGAGAGTTCCGTTTCATCCAGGGGCCGCTGTTCGCGCAGGTGGTGCTCGCCGACGAGATCAACCGGGCGACCCCGAAGAGCCAGAGCGCGCTGCTCGAGGCGATGGAAGAGCGGCAGGTCACCGCCGACGGCGTGACCCGCCCGCTGCCGGAGCCGTTCTTCGTGATCGCGACGCAGAACCCGGCGACCCAGACCGGTACGTTTCCGCTGCCGGAGTCGCAGCTCGACCGGTTCCTGATGCGCATCGAGCTCGGCTATCCCGACCCGGATGCGGAGCGCGAGCTGCTGAAGGGCGGTGACCGGCGCCGCACCCTGCCGGCGCTCGAGCCGGTGCTGGATCCCGAGGGCCTGCTGGCGATCCAGCAGGCGGTCGACGAGGTGCGGGTGGCCGACCCGGTGATCGAGTACGTGCAGCGGCTCGTCGGCTACAGCCGCCGCGGCAGCGAGTTCGCGTTCGGCCTGTCGCCGCGCGGGGCCCTCGCGCTGCTGCACGCGGCGCGGGCCTGGGCGCTCTTGCACGACCGCAGCCACGTGGTTCCGGAGGACGTGCAGGCGGTGCTGCCGTCGGTGGTGGAGCATCGGTTGCGGGAGGCGGCCGACTTCGCGGGGCATGGGGGTGGGGCGCTCGCGCAGAAGCTGCTCACGGCCGTAGACGTCCTCGGCTAGTCCGAGCGTTGCCTTGTCATGGGCACATCGTCTTCCCGGTTGGTCAGGAGCAAGGCCTCTCGAGCGGATGCCGGCCGGA
>DASVDC010000161.1:0-26621 GCA_036381275.1 Pseudomonadales bacterium
CCGGCCGCGAATACCGATCCCACTTCGCGGCCGGAGGCCGCTCCCACAGGGTACGCCGCGCGCGGAGCCCTGTCACAGCCCCGGTGCGGGCTCGCCGTGGTGGTGTCGGAGCCGCACCGTCGCCGGCATGGTCAGCAGCACCGCGAGCAGGCTGCAGGCGAGCATCGAGCCGGCGACGCGGGGCGCGTTGCCGTTCGCCAGCAGCGCGGATGCGGCGCTGATCAGGCCGCCGCCGGCGAACTGCACCGCGCCGAGCAGTGCCGCTGCGGTGCCGCCGAGCGCGCGAAAGAACTGCATCACGCTCGCCTGCACGTTCGGCGAGGTGGCGCCCATCGATGCGACGATCGCCATCAGCGCCGGCACCAGCAGCCAGCGCGGCACCGGCAACGCGGTGACGGCGAGCAGCAGCGCCACCGCCAGGCACTGCATGGGCACCGCGACGGCGAGGATCTGGCGCGGCGCGAAGCGGCGCAGCAGCCAGCGGTTCAGCAGCGCGACGCACGCCATCGCGCCAACGTTGGCGGCGAACACCGTCGCGAACCCGGCGTTGCCGAGCCCGAGCCAGTCCTGCAGCAGGAACGGCGAATGGGTGAGGTACAGGATCAGCACGCCGAAGTTCAGCGCCTGCAGCGCCACCAGCAGCATCGCGGTGCCGTGGCCGAGCACGTGCCGGTAGTTGGTGATCAGCGCGTGCAGCGGCTCGCGCTCGCGCGGATTCGCGTCGAGCCGGTGGAACAGCAGCAGTTGCAGCAGCACACCGACCAGCAGCGCGTACCCGGCGAGGAACCAGAAGATTCCGCGCCAGCCGGCGAGCGTGAGGAACAGCGTGCCGAGGGTCGGCGCGATCGCCGGCGCGAGGAACATGATCAGCGCGATCAGCGAGAACAGCCGGGCGGTCTCGTTCCCGCTGGTGCGGTCACGGACGATGGCCGGGACGCTCACCGCGACCCAGCCGCCGCCGAACGCCTGCAGCGCCCGCGACGCGAGCACGGCCGGCAGCGTTGCCGCGGCGGCCACCAGCAGGCTGCCGACGATGAACACGCCGAGCCCGGCCAGCAGGATCGGTCGGCGCCCGAAGCGGTCCGACAGCGGCCCGCCGATTAGCTGCCCGAGCGCCAGCACGAACACGTACACCGACAGCGTCAGCCCCACCTCGTTGGTCGACACGCCGAGATCCCGGGCGATGGCGGGAAAGGCCGGCAGATAGGCGTCGAGCGTGAACGGGACGAGCGCGACGGCGAGCGCCAGCAGCGGCGCGAGGCGGCGATGAGTCAGAACGACCTCCCGGGAGGCTCACGGATCGAGGTCGGGATAATGCCGGAAAATGCCGTTCTCGTTGAACGGCAAGCGCCGCGGCGAGCGCAGGTACGCGACCACGTTGGGCCGCCGCGCGACGCGTTCAGCGAGCGCGACCAGCCGCGGCAGACGCGGCTCGAGCCGCCGCATCGCGTTCGGAAACGCGTAGCGCAATCCGGTCATCACCTGAAACAGCGACAGATCGACGTAGCTGTGGCGCGCACCGACGGCGAGGGTCGGACCGTCCGGATTCTCGGCGAGCATCTGCTCGAAGTAGCCGAGGAACTTCGGCATCCGCTCCTCCCGGAACAGGCGCGCCCGACGCGTCGCTTCCGGTTTCTGCTCGTCGAAGTACAGCGAGGCGCCGATGGGGTGGTGCACGTCGTGGACCTCCGCGACGAAGTCGCTGATCGTGAGCTGCAGGCCGTTGGCCAGGAAGCGCCCCGCCTCGTCGTCCGGGGCGAGCTGGAGGCGCGGGCCGAGGTACAGCAGGATGTTGGCAACGTGCGAGATCACCCGATCGCCGTCCGTCAGGAACGGCGGCGCGAACGGCACGTGCGGCGACCGCTCGCCGTCGAGGAACGCCTTCATCGCGCCCATGCCGCCGCCGTTCCCGGGCTCGCCGCGGGCGACGTCCCGGTATTGCGCGCCGGCGTCTTCGAGCGCGAGCCGGACGAATTCACCGCGGCCCTGGATGGACGGCCAGTAGTAGAGCTCGTAATGCATCGGAAGCTCCGGGTACGGTGGCAATCGCTGCGGGCACGCAAGGCCCATGCCGTGGGAGCGCCCTCCGGCCGCCGATCGCGGCGGAGGCCGCTCCCACAGGAGCCGCACTGACAAGCCGGTTGAGGGGTATGGCGGCTCAGTCGAGCTCGCCGATGAATGGCTCCTCGCCGAGCCGGCGCAGCGTGTCCTGGCCCATCCGCGCGTGGCGGAGATTGTCCGCGAGACCGGTCTCGAGCAGCACACTGCCGAAGCTGGCCGCCCAGGCGGCAGCCCGTCGCCAGGTGCCGGGCGGTGCGGCCCCGTAGCGCGCGATGGCGCGGCGCCGCGCGGCCGGATCGTCCAGCAGCATCCAGACGGCCGCCAGGTCCGTGGCCGGGTCGCCACAGCACAGATCGCCCCAGTCGATCACCGCGCGGATCCGGCCGTGGCGCACCAGCACGTTGCGAGCGTGCAGATCCCCATGCACCCAGCGCTCGTCCCGGGCGACGGGCGCCTGCAAGCCGGCGCGCCAGGCCTCCAGCACAGCCTCGGTCACGTCGGCCGTGTGCTCCCGGAGGCGCTCGAGGCGCTCCTCGACCACGGCCTGCCGTGCGGCGAGCGGCACGCCGCGGAACGCGTTGCGAGGTGCCTGCGCCGGAGCCGGCTGGTGCAGGGCGGCGAGAAAATCGGCCAGCACATCGGCCTGGTCCGTTGCCGGCGGCTCGAGGTCCGCGGCGTTGCCTTCCAGCCAGGGCAGCACGCTCCAGCGCCACGGGTAGCCGCGGCCGGGAGTGCCGGTCCGCAGCGGTGCGGGCACCGGAATGGGCAGGTGCGGCGCGAGCTGCGGCAGCCAGCGCTGCTCGTGTTCGATCAGACGCGCGGCTACGGCGCGCCGCGGCAGGCGCAGCAGCAGGGTCGGACCGTCGTCGCCGGCGGGGTCGGAAAGTGTGAACAGCGCGTTGTCCCAGCCGGCGTCGAGCGCCGCCAGGTCGAGGTGCGCGAGGTCGGGATGCTGCTCCGTGAGCAGTGCGCCCACCCGCTCGAGGCTCAGGTCGACCTCGGCACGGGGTGTCGCCAGGGGGGAATCGAGCTTCGGGGACGACACGCCAGGCCTCCAGCAGCTACGCGGTGACGAAGCGCGGATGTTAGCGCAGCGGCGCTTGCATTGATGGCGCCGGCTGGGGCATATGACGGGTCGGGGAGGGGAGACCGCGCGCTCCCGTCGACGTCGATCGATCATCGGGGTTTCACTATGCATCATTCGAAGCTCGGACCGCTCGTGGCGGTGCTGTTCGGCGTGTTCGCGTCCGTGTCCGTGCCGGCGGCGGAGCCGGCGACGGAGCACCCGGGCGCCGCGCTCTACGCGCAGCATTGCGCCGCTTGCCACGACCAGCCGGATGCGACGCGCGCGCCGGCGCTGGCGGCGCTCCGGCAGATGAGCAGCGAGTCGCTCTGGCTGTCGCTGACCGAAGGCGTGATGCAGCAGCAGGGGGCGGCGCTCGAGCGGCGTGAGCTCCGGGTGCTGATCGACTACCTGGCCGCCCGCGCGGCGGACAGCGGCGAATGGCTCGCCGGCATTCAGTGCGACGCGGCGCACCGCAGCGTGGACCTCGATCAGCCCGTGGTGATGGGGACGGTCGGCGTCGACCGCGACAGCAGCCGCCGGCTCACCGCCGCGCAGGCCGGGCTCGACAGCGCCGGCCTCGCGAACCTCGAGCTGGCCTGGGCGATCGGCTTCCCCGACACCACGGCGCTGCGCGCAGCGGGGGTGATCGTCGGCTCGACGCTGTTCTACACCCCGACCCAGACGGGCCGTCTGCTCGCGCTGAACGTTCGCGTGCCGTGCGTGCAGTGGGTCTACGAGGCGGGTACGGAGCTGCGCACGTCGGTGTCCCTCGGCGAGGTCGACGGACGCAAGGTGCTGCTGTTCGCCGACCGGCTCGGCCGGGTGCACCGCGTGGATGCCCGCACCGGCGAGCGCATCTGGGCCGTGGACGCCCGGCACAGCGCCGCGGCCGGCATCACCGGTGCGCCGATTCCGCACGGCGACCAGGTGATCGTGCCGATCTCGGCGTCCGGCGTCGGCCGCGGTGCCGATCCCGATTACGAGTGCTGCGTCGAACACGGTGCCGTGGTGGCGCTCGATGCGCGCAGCGGGAAGAAGCTCTGGACCTACCACACGATGAAGGACGCCGACTACAACGGCCGGGTCAGCCGGGTGGGTGTGCGGCAGCGAGGCCCTTCCGGCGCGCCGATCTGGTCCACGCCGACGGTCGATCCGGAGCGCAATCTGGTGTACGTGACCACCGGTCAGAACACGTCGCTGCCCGCGACCAGCACCAGCGACGCGGTGCTGGCGCTCGATCTCGACACCGGTGCGCTGGTCTGGGGCTTCCAGGCGCTCGCCAACGACGTCTGGATAATCGGCTGCCGTGAGCCGTGGGAGCTGTCGGTGCCGAACTGTCCGAGCCCGAAGGACAGCGTGCTGAAGGACTTCGATTTCGGCGCGTCCGCGGTGCTGGTGCGCCGGGAGGCGGGGGACCTGCTGCTGGCCGGGCAGAAGTCCGGTGACCTCTGGGCCCTCGATCCGGACGACGGCAAGCTGCTGTGGAACACGCGCTTCGGCCAGGGCACGCCGCTCGGCGGCATCCACTGGGGGCTCGCGATCGACGGCGAGCGCGTGTTCGCCGCGCTGAACGACCCGGGCCGGCCGGCCCCCGGCTACGTGCCGGAGCCCGGCGTCAACGCGGTGGACATCGACAGCGGCGAGGTGCTCTGGCGCCACCGGCTCGAGCCCGATTGCAGTGAGGCACGCAAGAGCCGTTACGATCAGTGTGGGGAACGCTACGGCATTTCGGCGGCGCCGCTGGTGGTCGATCGCTCGGTGATTGCCGGCGCGGTCGACGGGCGCCTTTACGTCTTCGATGCCGCGAGCGGCCGGATCGTGTTCCAGTACGACACGCTGCGCGACTTCCAGACCGTCAACGGCATCGCCGGCCGCGGTGGCTCGATCGAGAGCCACTCGGTGTTCGCCGGTGCGGGCATGGTGTTCGTCGGCTCCGGCTACGGCGCCTTCCGGCAGGCGCCGGGCAACGTGTTGCTGGCGTTTCGGCCGCGGGCGGCGGTTGCGGCGGCAGCGCCCTAGGGGTCGCGCCTGCGGTCCGCGCCGTGTGGGCCGCACGCTAAAGAAATCCGCAAATTCGGCAAGATTGCGCGAGAACGCGCCCCACGAGAAACAGGCGGCTTACCAATCGTTACAACAGCGTTGCTCCGCTTCGCGAGAATGGCTCACGTGAGAGTCGAGCCGTACCGAATGTCCGATCCGTTCCGTTGTTTCGTCGGCCGTAGGGTCGAGGTCGAGGACTGGATGCACGTCGTGGAAGGGTACGAGGTGCACGGGCGCAATCTGCTGTTCCGTCTGCGCCGGATCGGATCGGGCGAGGAGCGCCGGGTGACGGTGCTGGAGCTGCTCGAGCTGCTCGAGCGCGCGGAGCCTGGCGAGCGCGAGCGTCCGCGCCGCTGAAGCTCATGCCGGAAGGCTGTTATCATGGGCGGCCCTTTGGAGCTACGGATCCCCAGGGCCGATGCATGAAGTCCCCAACGTACTGATCATCGGCGCCGGCGGCGTAGGCGCGGCGACGGCGCACAAAGCAGCACTCAACAACGGCGAGCTCGGCGACGTCTGGCTGGCGTCGCGCACCCCGAGCCGCTGCGCGGCGGTGCTCGACGGCATCCGCCGGCGTTCCAACATGCAGAGCAACTTCCGCCTGGCGCATGCCGAAGTCGACGCGAAGGACGTCGACGCGGTGGCGCGGCTGATCGACCGCGCCCGCGCGCGCATCGTGATCAACGTGGCCAGTCCGCACGTGAACCTCGCGGTGCTGGACGCGTGCCTCAAGACCGGCGCGCGCTACATCGACACCGCCCTGTACGAGAAGGAAGGCGAGATCGGCATGCCGCCGCCGTGGTACGCGAACTACGAGTGGCGGCTGAAGCCGCGTTTCGAGGCGGCCGGTGTCACCGCGATTCTCGGCGCCGGCTTCGATCCCGGCGCGGTGAACGCGTTCTGCGCGTGGGCCGGCAAGCACCATCTGGCCACGATCGAGTCGATCGACATCCTGGACGTCAACGCCGGCAGCCACGGACGCTATTTCGCGACCAACTTCGACGCCGAGACGAACCTGCGGGAGATCGCCGAGGACGTGATCTACTTCGACGACGGCGAGTGGCGCACGGTGTCCTGTCACACCCGCTCGCGCACGTTCGATTTTCCGAAGCTCGGCGAGTTCACGGTGTACTCGATGGGCCACGACGAGATCCACTCGCTCGCGGTGCACACCGGCGCGCGGCACGTGGAGTTCTGGATGGCGTTCAGCGATCAGTACCTGAAGGTGTTCGAGGTGCTGCACCGGCTGGGTCTGCTCGGTCACGAGCCGGTCAACGTGGAAGGTCAGGCGGTGGTGCCGCTGAAGCTCCTCAAGGCGCTGCTGCCGGACCCGGCGAGCCTCGCCCCCGACTACCGCGGCGAAGTCTGCATCGGCGCGCTGGTCGGCGGCCGCGACCGCGACGGCCGCCCGCGGCGGCTGTTCGTCTACTCGCTCTGCGACCACGCCCGCTGCTACGAGGAGGTCGGCGCTCAGGCGATCTCGTACACCACCGCGGTACCGGCGGTGACCGCGGCGCTGCTGATCGCCCGCGGCGACTGGGACGTTGGCCGGATGGTGAACGTCGAGGAGCTCGATCCCGATCCGTTCATGGCGCTGATGCCCGAGCTCGGCATCGACTGGCACGTGCGCGAGGAGGCCGCGTGAGCCGATTCGCCGAGCTCGACGCCGCCGCGCTGCCGACGCCGTGCTTCGTGATCGACGAGCAAGCGCTGGCGCGGAACCTCGAGATCCTCGACACGGTGCAGAAGCAGGGCGGGGCGCGGGTGCTGCTTGCGCTGAAGGCGTTCGCCACGCCGGCGGTGGCGGATCTGCTGATGGCGACATTGGCCGGCACCGCGGCCAGCGGGCTGTTCGAGGCGCGTCTCGGCCGCGAGCATTTCGGCAAGGAAGTGCACACGTTCTCCGTGGCGTTCCGCCCCGACGACTTCGCTCGGGTGCTCGAGCTGTCGGACCACGTGGTGCTGAACTCGGCGAGCCAGTGGCGGCGTTTCGCGGCCGAGGCGGCGGCCGCGGGAGTCGAGGTGGGGCTGAGAGTGAACCCGCGCGTCGGCGCAGCGCCGAATCCGCTGTACGACCCGTGCGCACCGCGCTCGCGGCTCGGCGCGGTGGCGGAGACGCTCACCGGGCTCGACCTGACGCCGCTGTCGGGCGTGCACGTGCATGCGCTCTGTGAGCAGGGACTGCCGCCGCTCGAGACCACGGTGGCCGCGCTGGAAGGCGCGTTCGGCGCGCTGCTCGCGCGCAGCCGCTGGCTGAATCTCGGCGGCGGCCACCGGATCACCGCGCCCGGCTACGACGTCGATGGCCTCTGCCGGCTCACCCGCGCGCTGGCCGAGCGCCACGGCGTCACCGTCTATCTCGAGCCCGGGGAGGCGGTAGTCTACGGCGCCGGCGTGCTGGTGGCCGAAGTGCTCGACATCGTCGACAACGACGGCCCGGTCGCGGTGCTGGACGCGTCCGCCACCTGCCATACCCCCGACGTGATCGAGGCGCGCTACCGCCCGGACGTGCTCGGCGCCGGCGCGCCGGGCGAGCTCGGCTACGACTGCCGGCTCGCCGGCGGCACCTGTCTCGCCGGCGACGTGTTCGGCGACTACAGCTTCGCCGCGCCGCTGTCGGTGGGCGATCGGGTGACGTTCCTCGACCAGGCGCCCTACACGATGGTGAAGACGAACACCTTCAACGGCATGCCGCTGCCGAGCGTCGCCGTCTGGCGCCGCGACGGCGATCTCGACGTCGTCAAGCGCTTCGGTTACGACGAGTTCGCGCGGCGGCTCTGATTCCAGCCGTGTGAGCGGCGCCTGCTGTGGGAGCGGCCTCTGGCCGCGAACAGTCCCGATCATTCGCGGCCGGAGGCCGCTCCCACACAGCAGGCGCCGCTCCCACAGCTGAGGTTGACCCGGGGGCAAGCGCGGCCGAGCATCGGCCCATGCTGCTCGTCCACACCATCGGCCATTCCAACCACCCGATCGAGCGGTTCATCGAGCTGCTGCGCCGGCAGCGCATCACGCGCCTGGTCGACGTGCGCAGCCACCCCGCCTCCCGCTGGGCACCGCAGTTCGGCAAGCGCCCGCTCGAGCGTGCGCTCGGCCGCGCCGGCATCGACTACCGCTTCCTCGGCGATGCGCTCGGCGGCCGTCCGGCGGATCCGGCGTTCTACGATGCCGACGGCCGCGTCGACTACGCGCGGCGCGCCCAGGCCGAGGACTTTCTCGATGGGGTGGAGCGGCTGATGACGCTCGCAGCGGAGGCGCCAACCGCGATCCTCTGCGCGGAAGAGGATCCGGCGCGCTGCCATCGCCGCCGGCTGATCACCCCGGCGCTGCGGGCGCGCGGGGCCGAGGTCGTGCACATCCGCGGCGACGGGCGCGTGCAGCCGGAGGCCGACGACGCGGAGCTCGATGGTCAGCTCGGCCTGTTCTGAGGCTCAGCCGCGCCGCCCGCCGGGCTCGACGACCCATTCCGGGTCCTCGAATTCGCCGATCACCCGGATGTCCACGAACTGCGCCTGCTCGGCGATGATCGCGCGCACCCGCTCGGGTGTCGCGGCTTCCATCGCGTCGCGCTCCGCCTTCGATTCCCAGCTCGCGATCGCGAGCAGCACGGTCGGGTCGCCGATCTTGCGGTGCAGGCGGGTGCCGCGCGCGCCGGGCGCCTGCTGAATGATCTCGCTGGCGCGGACCCAGGCGTCCGCGTACTGTTCCGCCCGATATCCGGGCTTCAGGTGAACCTCGAAGATGAAATGCATGGTCGCTCTCCCGGCTCGCGTGTCGTCGCCCGCATCGGCGCGCCGTCGTGGCCGCTGACGTCCAGCTCGGCTGCGGCGCGCGCTGGCACGGCGCCGACCTGGTGCTGTCGGTGCGGGTCATTCCGCGGGCCTCGGCCGATGCGGTCGTGCCGGAGAGCGACTGCCTGAAGGTCCGGCTCACTGCGCCACCGGTCGAGGGGCAGGCCAACGCGCATCTCTGCAAGGTGCTGGCCAAGGCGTTCGACGTGCCGAAGTCGCGGGTGAGCGTCGAGCGCGGCGCCACCACCCGGGTCAAGCAGGTCCGCATCACCGCGCCGGTCCGGGTGCCGGAGTTCCTGCGCGTCTGAGTCGGCAGGAATTTCCTTAGACCGATTCCTTCTGGAAGGCCGCGCCGGAGCGCATGGCAGGGGCCGCAGGCGTTTAGTAGTCTCGACCGCCGTCGAACCGCGCGCTGGCGCGGACCCATTCAACGAACGGTGACGGAGAGGCACGAGATGATCGATCTGCACTACTGGCCCACACCGAACGGCTGGAAGGTCTCCATCATGCTCGAGGAGTGCGGGCTCGAGTACCGGGTGATCCCGGTGGACATCGGGGCCGGCGACCAGTTCAAGCCCGAGTTCCTCCGCATCAGCCCGAACAACCGCATGCCCGCGATCGTGGATCACGACCCGCCCGGCGGCGGCGAGCCGATCTCGATCTTCGAGTCCGGCGCGATCCTCGAGTACCTGGGGGACAAGACCGGGAAGTTCCTGCCGAAGGATCTGCGCGGCCGCTACAAAGTGCTGCAGTGGGTGCACTGGCAGATGGCGAACCTCGGGCCGATGATGGGCAACGCCAACCATTTCAAGAACTACGCGAAGAACATCGCCGACGACCCGAAGACGCTCGAGTACGGCATCAAGCGCTTCGTCGGTGAAGTCGACCGGCTCTGCGGCGTGATGGACGCTCAGCTTTCCGCGAACCGGTTTCTCGCCGGCGACGAGTACACCATCGCCGACATCATCTCCTGGCCGTGGGCGATGCTGACCGGCCGGCTGATCGACGAGACCGTCTGGGAGACGTTCCCGAACCTGAAGCGCTGGATCGACGAGGTGGGGGCGCGCCCGGCGGTGCAGAAGGGCCGCGCGGTCGGCGAGGAGCTCGGCAAGCGTCAGCTCACCGAAGAGGAGGAGAAGGCGCGCCGGGAGCTGCTGTTCAACCAGACCAACGAGAAGGTACGCAAGGCGAGGGAAGCGGCCGCGAAAGCCGCGAGCGGCTGACGACCCAACCGGACCCGCTCTAGGAGCGGTCTCCAGACCGCGATTGGCCCGCTGTGGGAGCGGCGGCTACCCGCCCAGCTCCGGCCGAGTTGTGGGAGCGGCCTCCGGCCGCGAATGCCGACCTTTCGCGGCCGAAGGCCGCTCCCGCAGCAATTGAAGCTCTGGTTCAGTCGAACTCGACCCCCACCGGACAGTGGTCCGAGCCGAGCACCTGCGGCCAGATGAACGCGTTGCGCACGCGCTTCGCGGCCGATGGCGATGCCAGCACGTAGTCGATCCGCCAGCCGACGTTGTTCTCCCGGGCGCCCCCCCATTGCCGCCACCAGGTGTAGTGGCCGCCTTCGTCCGGGTGCTGCGCGCGGAACGTGTCGACCCATCCCGCGCGGATCCAGCGATCGAGCTCGGCCCGCTCCTCGGGCAGGAAGCCGCTGGTCTTTTCGTTCGACTTCGGCCGCGCCAGGTCGATCGGCCGGTGGGCGGTGTTGTAGTCGCCCATCACCAGCACCGGCCCGCGCCGCCGCAGCGCCTGAATGCGCTCGAACACGGCCGCGTAGAAGTCGAGCTTGTAGGGCACCCGGCTGTTGTCGCGCTCGCGGCCGCTGCCCTTCGGGAAGTAGACGTTCGCGATGCGCAGCCGGCCGAAGCGCGCCAGGATGAAGCGGCCTTCGACGTCGAAGCGCGGATCGCCGAGTCGGGTTTCCACCTCGTCCGGCGGCGCTCGGGTGTAGAGCGCGACGCCGCTGTAGCCGGGCCGCTCGCCGGCGCAGAAGTAGCTGTGCCAGCCCGGCGGCTCACGCACCTCGGCGTCGAGCTGCTCCGGGAATGCGCGCACCTCCTGAATACCGATCACATCAGCGCCGGAGCTGTCGAGGAAGCCGAGGAAACCGCGCTTCGCGCACGCGCGCAGGCCGTTGACGTTCCAGCTTACGATCCGCACCGGCGCCTCAGACCCGCACCCGGAAATCGTCCACGCCGGCCTCCGGCTCCACCTCGTGAACGTTGAGCCCGTCCACGCTGGCGCCGGGCGGGCCGCGGCGCGCCCAGTCGAGTAGCTGCTGCACCGCTTGCGCGTCGCCCTGCACGAGAAACTCGACGGCGCCGTCGGGGAGGTTGCGCACCCAGCCGCCGACGCCGCAGCGCCGCGCCTGCTTGCGCATCGACGCCCGGAACGAGACGCCCTGCACCCGGCCTTCCACCCGGCCGCGCACCGCCCGGGACTGACTGCTGCCTGACATGGGCGCAGAGTCTAGCAGCGCGCCCCGGCACTGCCAGCCCGGGGCTCGCAGCCCGGGGCTCGCAGCCCGGGGCCGGTGGTCCGCGATCGGCAGCCCTCGGCCGGGTACGGTATGCTGCCGCCGAGGACGCGGGGCAGGAGGTGACCATGCGCTTTCCACAGTCGGGGCGGCCGGTGGCCGACGTCGTCGACGAGCTCGCCGCGAAGCGCCGCCGCGACGTGCGCTGGCAGGACGGCCGCGCCTTCGGCCTGGTGTTCGACGGCGGCAGCCGCGTGCACGAAGCCGCCGAGCGGGCGACGCTGCTGTACCTGCACGACAACGCGCTCAACACCCGAGCGTTTCCGTCCCTCGGCGAGATCCAGTCGGAAGTCGTGGGGTGGACGGCCGATCTGCTGCACGGCGGCGCCGACGCCGCCGGTTTCCTCACCAGCGGCGGCACCGAGTCGATCCTCTGCGCCGTGCTCGCCGCGCGCGAGCGGGCACGGGTAGAGCGCGGCATCGAGCACGGCGCGATCGTACTGGCCGAAAGCGCGCACGCGGCGTTTCACAAGGCCGCGCATCTGTTCGGGCTCGGCGTGCGCAAAGTGCCGGTAAAGCCGGACTGGACGGCCGACGTGGCCGCGATGGGCCGCGTCGTGGACCGCGACACGGTGCTGCTGGTGGCCTCGGCGCCGCAATATCCGCAGGGCGTCGTCGACGACGTGCCCGCGATCGCGGCGCTCGCGGCGGAGGTCGGCGCGCATTGCCACGTCGACGCGTGCATGGGCGGGTTCGTGCTGCCGTTCGTCGAGCGTCTCGGCCGCGACGTGCCGCCGTGGGACTTCCGGGTGGACGGCGTCCACTCGATCTCTGCCGACGTGCACAAGCTCGGCTACGCGCCGAAAGGGGTGAGCGTGATCGTCTACCGCAACAAGGACCTGCGCCGCCACCAGACCTTCGTGTTCGACGACTGGCTAGGCGGCTTCTACGCGTCGCCGAACCTGCAGGGCACCCGCGCCGGCGCGCCGATGGCCGCGGCCTGGGCGGTGATCCAGCATCTCGGCCTCGAGGGTTACCTCGCGCTGACGCGCACCACGCTCGAGACGGCCGACCGCATGCGCGCCGGCATCCGGGCGATCGAGGGTCTGCGGGTGCTGGGTGAGCCGCGTTATCACCTGCTCGCGCTGGCGGCCGATCCGAGCGCGGCGCAGCCGCTCGACGTCTACGCGCTCGGCGATGCGCTCGCCGCGCGCGGCTGGTACCACGACCGCCAGGGCCCGCCGGAGAGCCTGCACGCGACCGTGAGCCACGGCAATGCCGCCGCGCTGGATGCGTGGCTCACGGACCTCGAGGAATGCGCGGCCACCGTTCGCAACAAGCAGGCCGACGATCGCTCGACCGGCTACGCCACCCTGGAGTGATCGCGCGCCGTGGCGTGAGATCGGCACAGCGAGTCGGCCAGCCCCTTCAAACGGCTTCGGCCGAGGCCAGCGCGCGCTGATCCGCGCGCAGTGTCCGCCCGGCCAGGTAGTAGTGGAGCGCGCACCAGAGATTGAGCACGCTCAGCATCATCAGCGCCATCCTGAGCGATTCGTCGCCGTAGGTGGGCGCGAAGTAGTCAGAGAGGATACCGACCATCTGCGGCCCGAAGCCCAGGCCGACGATGTTCAGGATGAACAGCATGATGCTCGACGCCAGCGCGCGCATCCTGAGGCTCACCAGGCTCTGGATCAGCGCGAACGTCGGCGCGAGGTAGAAGCCCCCGAAGAACGCGGGGATCACGTACAGCGCGAGCGCCCAGGTGAGATCGTCGACCAGAAACACCGCGACCAGGAACGGCACGTAGCCGCCCTTTCCGGCAGCCACCACCCAGACGCGCCAGCGTTCGTCGCGGCGTGCCAGCGTGTCCGCCATGCGGCCGGCGACGAACGTACCGAGGCCGCCGACCACGCCGGTGAGCAGCGCGAGCGCGAGGCCCACCTCCGAGGCCGACAGGCCATGGGATCGGATCAGAAAGGTCGGCATCCACAGCACGAAGCCGTAGCCGATGAACCCGGCCAGCGTCGCGCCGATCGTGGCGTGACGAATGCTGGCCACTTTCAACATGTGGCTCCACACGGCGAAGAACGGCGGCGCCGGCTCCGGCGCGGCACGCACCGCGTCGGAGGCACCGCGTTCGGGCTCGACCGTGGTCAGGAACAGCAGCAGCGCGATCGCGACGCCGGGAAGGCCCACCCAGACGAACGTCATCCGCCAGCCCACGAGGTCGGTCAACCAGCCGCCGACCAGATACGCGAGCAGCAGGCCGAAGTTCACGCCGAGCGCGAAGATGCCCATCGCGGTGCCGCGGCTTTCGACCGGGAACAGGTCCGAGATGATCGAGTGCGACGGCGGTGACGAGCCCGCCTCGCCGACACCGACGCCGATGCGGGCGAGGGCGAGCTGCACGAAGTTCGCGGCGAGACCGCAGGCCGCGGTCATCACGCTCCAGATGAACGTGGCCGCGCAGACGATGTTCCGGCGGTTGGCGCGGTCGGCGAGCATCGCGATGGGCATGCCGAGCGTGGCGTAGAAGATCGCGAAGGTCAGCCCGACCAGAAAGCCCATCTGGGTGTCGCTCGCGCCGAGCTCCAGCTTGATCGGCTCGAGCACGATGCCCATGATCTGGCGGTCGACGTGACTCGACGTGTAGACCAGCGTCAGCACGCCGAGCGCGTACCACTTGTAGCCGGGCCGGCTCGCCAGCCGCTCCCTGAACCTCGACGCCATCAATCCCCTCCCGATACCACAGAGCGGACATTGTATCGGTCCGCTCCGGATCGCGCGCCTTCTCCGCGCCGTCAGTTCCCCCTTTTTCTGTGGGAGCGGCCTCTGGCCGCGAACTTCTCGCAGATTCGCGGCCGGAGGCCGCTCCCACGGTCGCGGTTCAGCCGCCCGCGCGCCTGACCCGGTAGCCGTCCGCTTCGAGCAGCCGCTGCACCTTGTCGCGCTGGTCGCCCTGCAGCTCGATGACGCCTTCCTTCACCGACCCGCCGACGCCGCAGCGCGCCTTCAGCGTCTTGGCGAGCGCGGCGAGGTCAGCGTCGCTGAGCGGCAGCCCGGTGATCCGCGTCACGCCGGCGCCTTTGCGGCCCTTGGTCTCGCGCATCAGGCGCACGATTCCGTCGCCGCCGTCGCGCGGCCGTGAGCGATCGCGGCAGACACAGTCGGCGAGCGGCCGCCGGCAGCCGGGGCAGAACCGCCCGCCGTCGGTGGAGTAGACGAGGACCGCCCGATGTCCTGGCCGTACGTTTGCTCATCGATGCCGAGGATGGCCGACGCTGCCGGCCCTGCTACGATGCGCGGCTCACTCTAAGGCGAGGCTCACGTTGAAGGCAAACCGCGCGATGCCGGGCGCGGGCGCTCTGGCCACGCTCGCGCTGCTCTGGCTGGTCGGTCTGTACCTGCGGCTGCCGATCCTCGTGGCGCCGCCGCTCGCGCCGGCGATCGGCGCCGAGTTCGATCTCAGTCAGTCCGAGGTGGGAGCGCTCACGACGATTCCGGTGCTGATGCTGGCGCTCGGTGCGCTGCCCGGCGCGTTCGCGATCGCGCGCCTCGGTCCGGTGCTCACGGTGGCCGGATCGCTCGTGCTGCTGGCGCTCGCATCGGCGGCCCGCGGCCTCGCCCCGCCGGCGGAGCTGCTGCTCGCGGCCACCGCGGTGATGGGCTTCGCGATCGCCGTGATGCAGCCGGCGCTGCCGGTGCTGGTGATGCGCTGGTGCCCGGAGGCGCTCGCGCTCGGCTCCGCCGTCTACATGAACGGGTTGCTGGCGGGCGAATTCGTCGGTGCCGGGCTGACGCTGCCGCTCGTGGTGCCGTGGCTCGATGGGAGCTGGCGTGCGGCGCTTGCGTTCTGGTCGCTGCCGGCGCTGGCGGTCGCGCTCCTGGTCGGCGTTCGTGGCCGTGTCACGCGCGTGAACGCCGCGGAGGCCGTCGTGAACGGTTCCTGGACGCCGCGCTGGCGGGAAGCGCGGGTCTGGAAGTTCGGCGTGATCCTCGGGGCGGCTTCCTCGGGCTTCTTCGGCACCAACGCCTACCTCGGGTCGATACTCGCCGGGCGGGGCGAAGCACACCTGCTCGAAACGACGCTGCTGCTGTTCAACGCCGCTCAGGTGGTGGGTTCGCTGCTGATGGTCGCGATCGGGCGCTGGCTGGTCGGGAAGCCCGCGCCGGTGCTCGCGATGGCCGCGCTGTTGCCCCTTTGTCTCATCGTCGGCGCGCTGACGAGCGGCGCGGTGTTCGTGGCTGCCATCGTACTGGTGGGACTCACCACCTGCGTGCAGCTCATCCTGATGGTGAGCCTCGTGCCGCAGATCACGAGCGAAGAGGAGGCGGGACCGCTCGCCGCGGGCATGTTCACCGTCGGCTATCTGCTCGGGTTCGTGGTACCGCTCGTGGGCGGTCTGGCGGCCGACCTGACGGGCGATGCCGGCGCGGCGTGGTGGCCGCTGATCGGTCTGGCGGCGGTCGGCGCGGTGGTGGCTCTTTCGCCCGGATTCGGGCATCGTGCGGCGGCATCGCAACACCATTCAGGGGGACCATGATGTTCGACAACCTGTTCTCGATCGCCGGTAAAGTGGCCGTGGTGACGGGAGGATCGCGGGGCATCGGCGAGATGATCGCGGCCGGCTTCCTGGCGAACGGCGTGAAGGTCTACATCAGCTCGCGCAAGGCCGAGGTCTGCGACGCGACGGCGCGCCGCCTCAGCGAGCAGTTCAACGGCGAGTGCATCTCGCTGCCGGCCAATCTGGCGGAGCTCGGCGGCATCGAAGCCTTCGCCGCGGAGCTCGCGAAGCGGGAAGAGGGGCTCGACATTCTGGTGAACAACGCCGGTGTCTCCTGGGGTGCGTCGATCGACGAGTTCCCGGAGTCGGGCTGGGACAAGGTGATGGACACCAACGTCAAGGGCGTGTTCTTCCTGACGCAGAAGCTGCTGCCGCTGCTGCGCCGCGCGGCGACCCCGGAGGACCCGGCACGGGTGATCAACATCGGCTCCATCGACGGCATCAAGACGCCGATTTTCCAGAACTTCTCGTACGGTCCCTCGAAGGCGGCCGTGCATCACCTGACTCGTGTTCTCGCCGCGCACCTGGTCCGGGAGAACATCCTGGTCAACGCGATCGCGCCGGGGCCGTTTCCGACCTGGATGTTGAGCACGGGCGTGGGCGGCCGCGGCGACGTGGAGAACACCGATTGGGACGCCGTGGGCCGGGGGAATCCGCGGGGCCGGGTCGGCACGCCGCAGGACATCGCCGGCATCGCGATCTTCCTCAGCTCGCGCGCGGGCGCGTACACGGTCGGCGACGTGATCCTCTGCGACGGCGGGTCGGTGGCGTCGTCCTGAGGCGCTGAAATTGTGGGAGCGGCCTCCGGCCGCGAAAAGGATCCCGGAATTCGCGGCCGGAGGCCGCTCCCACAGTGCTTCAACAGCGCTTCAGCGACGCTTCCACAGCCCCTGCGCGCCGATCCGCAGCGCGCGGTTGAACTTGCTCGAGGCGTTCTCCCAGGCGATCACCGCGGTCAGCTCGATCAGCGCAGGTTCGTCGAAAACGGCCCGCACCCGCTCGAACAGCGCATCGTCCACGTCGCGGTCGGACAGCGTGATCGCCTCGGCGTAGGCGAGCGCGGCTTTCTCCCGCTGGTCGAACAGCTCCGATCGTTCCCAGTCGTCGAGCGCCAGAATCTTCTCGTCAGGCACACCGGCGGCGCTGCACACGGCAGCGTTGATGTCCTGTCAGAACGTGCAGCCGTTCAGCGCGGCGACGCGTCGGTTCACCAGGCAGACCAGCGCGGTGCCGAGCAGGCCGTCCTTGTCGAGCGCGGTCCACATCCCGCGAACGGCGCGGAACAGGTCCGGGCGGCGTGCGTAGATCAGGTGATTCGCGAGCGGTGCGCCCCACTGTTCCCGCTGGGCGTCCAGTACCTTCTTGACGTAACCGCTCGCGTCGTTCGGATCGATTCCGTCGATTCGGCTCATCAGTCGCTTCCTTCTCCGGGCGGTCGTGAACCGCCTGCCCATGTTGCCGGCTGCCGTGTACGTTTGCACGGGTCTTGCACACGATCGCCCAACGCCAGCAGAGGAGATGTTTCATGGCGGATCGGAATAAGGTGCAGGGCGAGGGCGATCGCGAGGCCGATCGCAACTACCGCGAGCGCACGAAGAAGTTCGTCGAGTCGGGCCGGGTGGACGAGGCCGCCGAGCGTGCCCGGGAGCAGGACCCGGACGAAGGCCGCCGGGCCGAAGAAGCCGGACGCAAGCGTGCCAAGGAGATGGACCCGGAGGTGCGCCGGGATTACGACAAGCCGACCAAGTGACGGGCCCCGGCGGGGCGGCGCGAGAGCGGTACCGCCCCGCCGGAGGTACAATGGCCGTCTGTCTCGGGAGGGAGGTGCAGATGGCAGCGCAGAGACCCCGGGCGAATGGGCTCCGTTCGACACGGCGCCGGTGGCTCCGCTGGGCCGCAATGGCCGCGGTCGCCGGTCAGACGCTCGCGCGTTCGGGGAGCCTTCGTGCAGCGCTCTTCGAGGCGCGGGAGAGCGATGCGCTCGCATCGCCGTGGCCGCCGATGGCCTACCGCACCCTCGGCCGCACCGGCTATCGGGCGAGCCGGCTGGTGTTCGGCTGCGGCGCGGCGCTTTCGAGCCGGCGCCGCGACGAGCTGCTCGAGACCGCGTTCGACGCCGGCATCAACGTGTTCGACGTCGGCTTCAAGCACTACTACGACGACGCCGAGCGCAATCTGGCGCCGTTCCTGAAGCGCCGGCGCGACGAGGTGTTCCTGATTTCGAAGGCCATCGTGCCGGGCGACTTCGGCCCCGAGGACCCGATCACGCCGAGTCAGGCGCGCACCGCCGCGGCGGGCTGGGCGCGGCTGCTCGACGAGAGCCTCGCCGAGCTCGAGGTCGATCACGTCGACGCCTACTACCTGATGGCGTCGAACAATCCCGCGCTGATCACGAGCGACGAGATCCACCGGGCGTTCGAGCGCGCGCGGGACGCCGGCAAGGTGCGCTTTCTGGGCCTCAGCACCCATCAGAACGCCCGGGCCGTGCTCGAGGCCGCCGCCGCGAGCGGCCGCTTCGACCTCGCGATGATCGCCATCACCCCGGGCGGCTGGTACGACTGGGAAACCCGGGAGGTGCTGCCCGGCTCGCCGCCGATGACCGCGCTCAGGCCGATCCTCGAGCGGGCTCGCGCGGCCGGGATCGGGCTGATCGGGATGAAGGCCGGGCGCTTTCTGGCCGGCCGACGGTTTCTCGGCTGGGGCAACCCGGAAGCCTTCGACCGCTACTACGACCCGCCGCTGCGGCAGGCGCCGCTGTCGGCGTTCCAGCGCAGCTACGCGTACGTGCTCGAGCATGGGCTCGATGCCGTCAACGCCGACATGCAGACGCTCACGCATCTGAAGGAGAACTTCGTCGCCGCAGCGACGTCGGCGAATTACTTCACCACCGCCTGACCGTCGGCGCGGCGCTAGAGCGCGGCGGTCTCGGTGTGCTCGAGCAGCGCGCGCACGCGCTTGCGCTCGTACTCGAGCGCAGGGCCTGCGACCTGGCCGCCTTCGCCGGTGGTGATCCAGCGGCGCACCCGACCCGCGTCGCCGAGCGGCGTGCGCGTGCCGAACGAATTCAGCAGCACCATCGCGAGCGGCCGGCCGTTCACGTTGCTGACCATCGCGAGACAGCGGCCCGCTTCCGTGAGGTAGCCGGTCTTGGTCAGCTCGAGGTCCCAGCGGCTGCTCGCGACCAGCGGATTCGTGTTGCCGTAGGGCAGCGAGTAACGGGGATTGCGGAAGGTGGCGTAGTGCTGGTACTGCGTGCTGAGCCGGCGCAGCTCGTCGAACCGGTAGGCGGCCTGCACCAGTCGCATCACGTCGTCCGCCGAGGCTCGGTTGTCGGGCGACAGGCCGGCCGGATCGACGAACTCGGCCTGCGTCATCCCGAGCGCCCGCGCCTTGTCGTTCATCGCCTGCACGAACGCCCGGTAGCCGCCGGGGTGATGATGCGCCAGCACGTTGGTGGCGAGGTTCTCGGAGGACATCAGCGCGATCTGCAGCAGCTCGCGGCGCTGCGCCTCCGAACCGATGCGCAGCCGCGAGTACGCGTTCTTCTCGAGCTCCCCCGGCCAGTCGACGATGGTGAGCCACTCGTCGAGCGGCTCGCCGCTCTCGAGCACCACCAGCGCGGTCATCAGCTTGGTGACCGACGCGATCGGCACCGCGATGTCGGCGTACTTGCGGTACAGGACCTCGCCGCTCTCGAGATCCGCCACGACGGCGTGCACCGAGGCGAGCTTCAGCTTGTCCGGCGGTGGGTTGGCCGCGGCCTGACTCAGATCGGGCAGAATCAGGCACAGCATCAGCACGAGAAGCGGCATGAGAGACCCCGGGGTTATTTCCTGCAAGCATAGCGGGCGAATCGCCGGCGCGTACATCGTCGGCGGCCGATCCGTTCGGCGCCGACGCCGGAGCGGTGGATGAGCTCGACCGCCGTGATGCCCGCCGACCCGGCCGCGGTCGCGGCCGCGCTGCCGACGGCGCGGCGCGTGCTGGTGCTGGGCCCGATGGGCAGCGGCAAGTCGACCCTGGCGGCGGGGCTGGCCCGGTTCTGGGCACCGGATGTCATGGTGCTGAGCGCCGATCCGGGGACCCCGGCGTTCGGCGTGCCGGGGGCGGTGAGCCTCGGTCGGCCGTGGGACGGCGGCTGGGCCTGCGTCGCGACGGAACCGCTCTGCACGCTGGACGCCGCGCGCTTCCGACTGCCGCTCACGCAGGCGGTGGCACGGCTCGCCGGGCGGGTAACGGAGGCTCGGCTGCTGCTGGATGCTCCGGGTCTGGTGCGCGGCGTCGGCGCGGCCGAGCTGCTGCAGGGCTTCGCGGCGGCCGCCGACATCGACGCGCTGGTGCTGCTCGATCCCGACGCGCTGGCGCCGCTCGCCGGTGATCTCGCCGCGCTCGGCCGGCCGATCGTCCGCGTCCGGCCCGATGCCGCGGCGCATCGCCCGCCGCGCAGCGAGCGCGAGCGCTATCGGACCGAACTGTGGAATGCCCACCTCGCCCAGGCTCGATCGCACCGGCTCGTCTGGTCCGACCTGCACCTCGCCGGCACGCCGCCGCCGATCGGGGCGGCGCCGGCGTGGTGCGGCCGGCAGGTCGCGCTGCTGCGGCGTGCGGAACCGGTGGCGCTCGGCGAGGTGCGCGGCTGCGACCAGGATGGGCTGACGCTCGATCTGGTTGGTGCGCCCGACGGCGCGACGACGCTGCTGGTTCGTGATGCGCAACGGAACGACGCCGGCATGCTGGCCACCGCGCCGCCGCTCGGCGCGGGCCGGCCGCAGCGTCCGGCGCCGGTGCGCTCCGCGCAGGCGCCGCTCGACGTCGGCGTGAACGGCGTGCAGGTCACGCTTGCGAACGGGGTCATCGGCGATCCGCTGGTGCGGCTGCGGGTGCCGAATCAGAGCCGCCGTCTGCTGTTCGATCTGGGCGATACGGTGGGGCTGCCGGTGAAGGCGCTGCACGCCGTCACGGACGTGTTCGTGACGCACGGCCACATCGATCACATCGGCGGCTTTCCGTGGCTGCTGCGCGCGCGGCTGAGCGGCGATCCGCCGCCGTGCCGGCTGTACGGGCCGCCGGGACTCCGCGAGCACATCGCCGGCTTCGTCGCCGGGGTGCGCTGGGACCGGATCGGCGACTCCGGGCCGGTGTTTCTGGTGGGGGAGACCGACGGCCGGACGTTGGTCTGGAGCCGGATCCAGCCGGGTCTGCCGGTGGCGCTGCTCGAGACCGAGCCGGTGCAGGACGGGGTGCTGCTCGAGACGCCGGCGCTGCGGGTGCGCGCGACGCTGCTGGATCACGGCATCCCGGTGCTCGCGTTCGCGCTCGAGCTGCCGGACGTCCAGCGCGTCGACGAAGCGGCGCTCGCGCGGCTCGGGCTGCCGCCGGGGCCGTGGCTCGGTGAGCTCAAGCGTCGGGTGGCGTCCGGCGAGCAGGAAGCGGCAGTGACGCTGCCCGACGGTCGGCGACTGGCGGCGGGCGCGCTGGCGGAAGCGCTGCTGCGGGCCGAGCGCGGTATCCGCATCGCCTACGCGACCGATCTCGCCGATACCGAGCCGAACGCGGAGCGGCTCGCGAAGCTCGCGCACCGCGCGGACCTGCTGATCTGCGAGTCCGCGTTCCTGCCGGAGGATGCGGCGCAGGCCCGTGCCACCGGACACCTCACCACGGACGCCTGCGCGCGCATCGCCGCGCGGGCGCAGGCCGCGCGGCTGCTGCCGTTCCACTTCTCGCGCCGCTACAGCCAGCGCCTGCCGGAGGTGGCCGATGCGCTGCGCCGCGCGTGCTTCGAGGCGGGCTTCCAGGGAGAACTGGTCCAGGCGGTGTGAGTTTGCGAGCATTACCGCCGGGAGGCGGACGGAGGAAACCGCGACAGCGGCGAAGCGCAACAGCGACGAACAAGGAGGCACTCATGGGATTCGCACTGTCGAGCATGCAGCTCACCAGCTCGGCGTTCCGCACCGGCGGCGCCATTCCGCGCAAGCACACGGGCGAGGGGGACGACGTCTCGCCGCCGCTCGCGTGGTCGGGCGCGCCCGAGAAGACCAGGTCGTTTGCGCTCGTCTGTCACGATCCGGACGCGCCGCTGGTCACGCCCGGCCACTACGGCTTCGTGCACTGGGTGCTCTACAACATCCCGGCGTCCGTGAAAGAGCTGCCCGAAGCGGTCGATGCCTACACGTCCGGGCGCAACGATTTCGGCAAGACCGGCTACGGCGGGCCGATGCCGCCCGAAGGCCACGGTACGCACCATTACTTCTTCTGGCTGCTCGCGCTCGACAAGGAGCTCGATCTGCCGGCGGGGCTGACGCTCTGGGAGCTGCTCGAGAAGGTCGAGCCGAACGTGGTCGGCATGAACCGCCTGGTAGGAACCTACCAGCGAGGCTGACAGCAACCCCATGTGGGAGCGGCCTCCGGCCGCGAATCGCCGCCAGGCCGCTCCAACTCTGCTAAATTCCCCCGGTCCACCCCGGGGCCACCAGTGCGCACCAGCATCGTCATCGATCGGGCTTCCGCGGTGCCCGTGCACCGGCAGATCTACGAAGCGTGGCGTGACGGGATCCTCGCCGGCCGCTTCGCCGGCGGCGAGCGCATGCCGTCGACGCGGGAGCTCGCGCGCGCGCTCGGTACCTCCCGCAGCACCGTCACGCAGGCGTACGAACAGCTCATTGCCGAGGGCTATCTGGAAAGCGTGCACGGCTCCGGCACGTACGTGTCCCGCGAGCTGCCCGACGATCTGCGCCGGCCGCGCTCACCCGGGCCGAGCGGCCGTGCCGGCACGCCGACGTTCCGATTGAGCGCGCTGGCGCAGCGGCTCGGGGCCGCCCGGCCCGTGGCCGATCGCGCGCCGGGATCCATCGACTTCACGCGGCTCGGGCCGGACGTCGAGCAGTTTCCGTTCACGACCTGGCACCGTCTGCTGAACCGTCAACTGCGCAACCCGCCGGGTGCGCTGTTCGACTATGCCGGCGATGCCGCCGGCGATCCGCGCCTGCGCGCGCAGATCGCCGCCTACGTGGCGCGCTCGCGAGCGGTGAGCTGTACCGCGGAGCAGGTGGTGGTGCTGTCGGGATCACAGCAGGCGATCGACTTCTCCGCGCGCCTGCTGCTCGATCCGGGCGAGCCGGCCGTGGTCGAGGAACCCGGGTATCCGGGGCACCGGCGGGTGCTGGAAGCTTGCGGGGCACAGCTCTGCCCGGTGCCGGTGGACGCGGAAGGGCTGGTGGTGGAGGCGTTGCCGGCGCAGGCGCGCCTGGTCTACGTGACGCCGTCGCACCAGTTTCCGACCGGCGTGTCGATGTCGCTGCCGCGGCGGCTCGCGCTGCTCGACTGGGCCGCGCGCCGCGGCGCGGTGATCGTCGAGGACGATTACGACAGCGAGTACCGCTACCACGGTCCGCCGCTGCCGGCGATGCAGGGGCTGATGACGAACGCGCCCGTGATCTATTGCGGGTCGTTCTCGAAGGTGATGTTCCCCGGGCTGCGGATCGGCTACGCGATCGTCCCGAGCGAGCTGATCACGCCGTTCCGGCGCCTGAAGTGGCTCACCGACCGGCAGAATCCCGGCCTCGAGCAGGCGGCGTTGGCGGACTTCATCGCCGACGGCCACCTCGAGCGGCACATCCGGCGGATGCGGCGTCTGTACGGTCAGCGCCGCGCCGTGCTGGTCGAGTCGTTGGCCGAGCACTTCGGTGAAGCGGCGCAGGTGCTCGGCGACGCAGCCGGCATGCACGTGATGGTGCGGTTCGCCGATCCCGACGTGGCGGAGCGCGCCCGCCGGCACAAGGTGCAACTCATCGATGCCGCCGCGTATCACCTCGAAGGCGCGCCGAGCGGCGCGTACGTGCTCGGCTACGCGCCGCTCGGCGAGCGGGCGATTCGCGAAGGCGTGCGGCGGCTGGCGGCCGGCTGATCAACCGGTGGGAGCGGCCTCCGGCCGCAAATGACAGAATTCGCGGCCGGAGGCCGCTCCCACAGGCTGGAGACCGCTCCTACCGCTCGGCCGGGAGCGCGAGCATCAGCGCGCCATGGACTTCGGGGTGGGAATCGGTAGATTGACAGGTCCTTCGGCCGGCTCCTCAGCCGGCCCCAACGCTGTAGGCAGCACAACTGGAACGAGGGAGGCACCATGGCGAGCGCCGGACAGATGCGCCAGATCCAGTCCACCGTGAAGCGTGACGGGACGATCGAGCTGCGGCTCGCGACGGTCGACGTGCCGGAGCCGGCGGCCGACGAAGTGCTGGTGCGGGTGGAAGCGACGCCGATCAACCCGTCCGACCTCGGCATGCTGCTGGCCGGCGCCGATCTGGCGAGCCTCCAGCCGAGCGGCAGCCCGGACGCGCCCGTGATCACCGGCCGGCTGCCGGACGGCGCGGTACGGGCGCTGGCCGGACGGCTCGACCAGCCGATGCCGGTCGGCAACGAGGGCGCCGGCGTCGTGGTGAAGGCCGGCGCCGATCCCGCGGCGCAGGCGCTCCAGGGCAAGGTGGTCGCCGGCTTCGGCGGCGCGATGTACGCCGAGTACCGGTGTCTGAAGGTCACGCAGGTGCTGGTGCTGCCGGACGGCACCACGCCGCGCGAAGGCGCTTCCTGCTTCGTCAATCCGCTCACCGCGCTCGGCATGGTGGAGACGATGCGCCGCGAGGGGCACAAGGCGCTCGTGCACACCGCGGCCGCGTCGAACCTCGGCCAGATGCTGAACCGCATCTGCCTCGCCGATGGCGTGCCGCTGGTGAACATCGTGCGCCGCGACGAGCACGTGGCGCTGCTGCGCGAGCAGGGCGCGAAGCACGTGGTGAACTCCAGCGCCGCGTCGTTCTACGACGACCTCACCGATGCGCTCGCCGAAACCGGCGCCACCATCGCGTTCGACGCGATCGGCGGCGGCAAGCTCGCCGGGCAGATCCTCGCGTGCATGGAAGCGGCCGTGAACCGCACCGCCGTCGAGTTCAGCCGCTACGGCTCGAACGTTCACAAGCAGGTGTACATCTACGGTGGTCTCGACCGCGGCCCGACCGTCCTGAACCGCAACTTCGGCATGGCCTGGGGTGTGGGCGGCTGGCTGCTGACGCCGTTCCTCGCGAAGATCGGTCCGGAGGGCGCGCAGAAACTGCGCGACCGGGTCGCGGCCGAGATCAAGACCACGTTCGCGAGCCACTACGCGCGCGAGGTTTCGCTGGCCGAGGCATTGACCGTCGACGCCATCGCCGAGTACGGCAAGCAGTCCACCGGCGCGAAGTACCTGATCAATCCGCAGAAGTGACCGACGCGATGGCTTACTGGCTGATGAAATCCGAGCCGGACACGTTCAGCATCGACGACCTGTATCGGCGGCCGAAGCGCACCGAGCATTGGGACGGCGTGCGCAACTACCAGGCGCGCAACTACATGCAGGCGATGAAGAAGGGCGACCTCGCGTTCTTCTACCATTCGAGCTGCGAGGTGCCCGGCGTGGTCGGCATCGTCAAGGTGGTGCGCGAAGCGTACCCGGACTTCACCGCGTTCGACCCGAAGGATCCGCACTACGATCCGAAGAGCGACCCCGAGAACCCGCGCTGGATGATGGTGGACGTGCAGTACGTGCGGAAGACCAAGCGGGTGATACCGCTCGAGGAGCTGAAGGCCAATCCGAAGCTGGAGGACATGGCGCTGGTGCGCCGCGGCAACCGGCTGTCGGTGATGCCGGTTGCCGAGCCGGAGTGGCAGGCGATTCTCGAGATGGAGTAGCCCATCCGCCGCAGTAGGAGCGATCTCCAGATCGCGATATTCCCATCGCTGTGGGAGCGGCCTCCGGCCGCGAATGCCCGAAGCATCGCGATCTGGAGATCGCTCCTACGGCGGGTGGCCGGTTCGCGGCCGGAGGCCGCTCCCACATCTGATCTCGATCAGCTCAGATCGATGTCGGCGTACACCGGCGCGTGGTCCGACGGCGTCAGACCGTTCTGCTTCTTGCGCCACTCGCGGTCGATCTCCACCGCCTGCAGCCGATCGAGCACGGGCTTCGAGCCGAGCAGCAGGTCGATGCGCAGGCCCTGGCGACGGTGGAATGCGCCGCCGCGGTAATCCCACCACGAGAACGCCTGGCGGTCGGGGTGATGCTCGCGGAACAGGTCGTACAGGCCGAGCTCCATCAGCTTCTCGAGCCGGCTGCGCTCGTCGACGGTGTGGAACAGCGAGCCCTCGCCGGCCTCGCCGCGGAAGCTGTCGATCGCCTGCGGCGCGATGTTGAAGTCGCCGCCGACGACGATGCACTGGTTCGGGTCGTGCTGCGCGCGCCAGTGCGACACGAGCGCATCGAACCAGACGAGCTTCCGCGGGAAGTCGGGGTGGTTCACCGACTTGCCGTTCGGACAGTAAACCGTCTCGAAGATCAGCGGCCCGATCTGCGCCGACAGCAGCCGCGCGCCGAGTTCGTCCTGGCCCGGCAACCCGCGGTGGCGGACCTCGGCCGGTTCGCGCGACAGGATCGCGACCCCGTTCCAGGCCTTTTCGCCGTACACCAGCGAGTGGTAGCCGAGCGGCTCGAAGACTTCCGACGGGAAGTGGTCGTGGTGGATCTTGAGCTCCTGCAGCCCGACGACGTCCGGGCGGCGCGCCTCCAGCCAGAGGCACAGGAAGTCGATCCGGGCCCGCAG
>DASVDC010000162.1:0-7340 GCA_036381275.1 Pseudomonadales bacterium
TCAGCTCCCACTGCTGCAGCCAGAGCTGCGTACCGAGCGCGCTGGTCTGCACGCGCTGGCCCGAGCCGGTCCGCTCGCGCGCGTAGAGCGCAGTCAAGGTCGCGAGGGCCAGGTGCATCGCGCCGGCCGTGTCGCCGACGACCGCGCCGATCGCCATCGGCGGCCCGTCCCGCGCACCGGTCGCGTGCGAGAGCCCGCCGCGCGCCACCGCGGCGCCGTCGAGCATCGCGCGGTCGGCATCCGGCCCCTTCGGACCGAATCCGTTCACCGATGCGTAGATCAGCCGCGGACAGCGCTCGTGCAGCGTCTCGTAGCCGAGCCCGAGCCGCTCCAGCGCTTCTTCGCGGTAGTTGGTCAGGAACACGTCCGCGGAATCGAGCAGCGCGAGCACGGCGCGCCGGCCCAGCTCGGTGGTGAGGTCGACGCAGACGGAGCGCTTGCCGCGGTTGACGGCGACGAACTGCGGCCCCAGCGTGCCGGGCGGCGTGTCGTTGTCGTGCCCGCGGCCGTAGCGGCTCGGATCGCCGATGGGCGGCTCGACCTTGACGACCTCGGCGCCCATGTCGCGCAGGTACAGGCTCGCCGCCGGCCCCTGCACCGCCACCGCCATCTCGACCACCCGGATCCCTGACAACGGCTCGCTCATCACGGGTCCTCCCTGCTGGCCCGAGGATTCTGGCACAGGCCGCGCGCGGGAAAAGGGCTCCGCCGGAGCATTGACGGCGCCGCCCCGAGGGTCGCATCCTCGCCCCACAGCGCAAGCACGGGAGAGAGACCGATGGGAGCCTTGCGTCACCTCACGGCCGTTGCGGCCGCGCTTTTCATGCTGTCTTCCACCCCGGCGCTCGCCGAGCTCGGCGACTACAGCGCGCTGCGGACGGTTCTGAACCTGCTCTTTCCGCCGGCGCCCGACCGGCCGGTGACGCCCGGCGAGCGTGTCGGCGAGTATCCGCTGCTCGCGAATCCGGCCGGCTACGACGACGGCTTCAGCCCCGGCGTCTACCGCGTCTGGCAGACGGTGCGGCTCGCGCCGCAGACCGGGGCCGTCTGCGGCAACGGCTCGCCGTACAAGTTCTTCGTGAACCGCGTGCCGAACACCAGCAACATGCTGATCTACATGGAAGGCGGCGGCGCCTGCTGGGACTACGCGAGCTGCAGCGGCCAGGCGGGCGTACGCGGCGCGCGCAACCCCGACGGCATTCCCGACGACTACATGACGCTGCTGAACCCGGGCGCGAGCCTGGTGAGCCCGCTGGTGTTCCGCGATCACCCGTGGAGCCGGGTGAAGACGCAGAACTGGAACCTGGTCTACGTGCCGTACTGCACCGGCGACATCTACTCCGGAGACCGCGTGGCCGTCTACCCGAACCCGGACGGCGGTGCGCCGCTGATCTGGCACCACAACGGCCTGCGCAACGTGCGCGCGGTGCTGTCGTGGATCCGGGACAACCTGCAGCGGCCGGCGCAGCTCCTGTCGAGCGGCTGCAGCGCCGGCGGCGTGGGCTCGCTCGTCAACTACGCGCACCTGCGCGGCGACATGGCGCCGACCCGTGCGTATCTGCTGAACGATTCCGGGCCGGTGTTCGACGCGCCGGTGAGCGGCGATCCGGCCGTCTATCCGTCGCTGCCGCTGCACAGCCAGATCCGCACCGCGTGGGGCCTCGACGACGGACCGCTCGCTTTCCTCGACAGCCGGCTGAACGGCCTCGACCTCGGCAACCTCGGCACCATCAACCGCGCGGTCTCGAGCACCTTCGGCAACGACCGGCTCGGCCACACGCATTTCTGGCTCGACCTGAACTACTCGGCGTACTCCTACGAGCGCTTCCATCCCGACATCGCCAACGCGCCGGATACGGCGACCCGGAACGCGCTGCTGCACGCGCGCTGGGCGCAGGACACCGAGCGGCTGCGCAGCGAGCTCGCGAGCCTGTACAACTACGGCTACTACCTGCCGCAGTTTCGCGCGGTGAACGAGAGCCACTGCACGACGATCATCGAGTTCGCCAACGCCGACATCCAGGAAGCCGGGCTCGAGCTGGATCATTTCATCCGCAACCTGATGGAGGGCTCGGGCGCGGTGATGGAAGCGTCGGAATCGAGCCCGGACGCGGATCTGAACAAACCGTTCAACCCGCTGTACTTCCTGCTCGATCAGCTGCTCTGACGGCACAGGGCTGTGGGAGCGGCCTCCGGCCGCGAATCATGGATCGGGATTCGCGGCCGGCATCAATCGGCCACATGGGTAACACCTCGACCGGTCACATGGGGTACACCTGTGGGCATCGGAGTAGGAAATGCCGATGCCCTGCACAGAGACCTGTGTGACGAACGATCTTGATGGCGCAGTACCGGGCCCGCGACGTCCATGGCGGAGCTTTCTTGCCGGGTAGAGCGAGCCGCAAGAAAGGCCTACCGGCAATCGGCATCTTCGATGAACACCTCAGGAGGGTATCCCCCGTCTGATCGGCTGACTGTACCCGACGAAAGCCGGCCTCGAGGACGGGCGGCTCGAGTCCACCGGCGCGCTATTCCAAAGCGCTCTATTCCAAAGCGCTCTATTCCAAGTGCGCAAAGAACCGCACCCCACGTGCCAGGCTGATGATGAATCGGCACATTCCCCCGCGCGTACCGTCCGCAACATCGCCCGAATCAAAGCCGGGAACGGTGTCGACGTCGGCCGCCGCGCCGGCGCGCAGCCGGCGTTTCGCGTGAGTGATCTCGCACGCACCATCCGCCTCGGGACGGAACATGGCCCGAATCAATCGGTAGAGCCGCGCGCGATCGGGATCCGGCGCTGTACCCCGAACCTCGGGCTTTGATTCGGGCGATGTTCGCGAATTCGATTCGGGCGCTGTTCGCGATTCGACCCCGGCGAGGCTGCGATTCGATTCGGGCCATGTTGCGTTCGCCGATGGGCGAGGCGGGCGCGGAAGCCGGCCGTAATCGGGTGAACGATCGGCTGATTGCTGAACCGCGCGCAGCTGCACGCGCACGTCAGCGACGTTTTGCCGCACCTTCAATCATCGCCGGCATCGCTTCACGAGCAGCGCCCTGATCTGTGCGCATGGGAAAAGCGAAGCGAGGCAAGTGCATCATGCGCCCGGCTACGTGCGGCTGAACGCGCGGCACCACTACTACAGCGAACTCTGAGGTCGAAGAGTTCGCGGCCGGAGGCCGCTCCCACAGAGATCAGGCCGGCCGGAGGCCGCTCCCACTGAGATCAGGCCGCCGTCATTGGTAGTGTTCCTCGCGCAGCGCCTGCAGCCGCTCGCGCAGCTCGTCGTCCGACAGCCCCTGCTCCTGCGCGCGGCGGATCAGCTCGGCCTCGGCGGCGCGATACGCCTCGTGCTGCGGCGCGATCCGGCGGCGGTAGTCCTCCCAGCCCTGCTCGCTCGCCGCGCGATAGCGCGCGAGCAGCGCCTCGCTCCGACGGCGCCACTCCGCCTCGTCGCCGATCGTCGCGCGGAGCAGCGCGAGCTGGATGTACGCGCTCTCGGCGGGCAGCAGCGTCCCCTCCGCCTCCCGGGCCAGGGTCTCACGGCGCAGCGACTCGGCCTGCGCGGCCCGCTCCGCTTCGGAAAGCCCGGCGGCGCCGGCGACGAAGGTTCGCAGCCGCTCCCGGAACGCCGGCTCGGCCGGCGACTCGGCTGGGCCCGGCGGAGACGGCGGCTCCAACGGTGCCGGTGCCGTGGGCTCCGTCGCTGCGTCGCTTTCGGGCGGAGGTGCTTCGGGCAGCGGGCCGCTCCGGGTCAGCCACCAGATCCCGGCCAGCACCGCCAGCGCCAACACCGTCGCGATCAGCGTTCGCATGCCACGATGGTACGGCAGATGCCGCGGGGGATGCGTATCATCGACGGCACCGGCAACGAGCGTTTCGCCTGTGGACCCCCGCGACCGGATACCCGACGTGCGTGACGGCCTGACCCGGATCGAGCGCGTGGTGCTGCACGTGCTCCGGCAGACCCAGGAAGAATTCGGCGGCCGCAACGTGCCGACCGCGACGCTCTACGGCCGAGTGCTCGAGCACGTCGACCTCAGCTTCGAGGAGCTGCAGAGCTGCCTCAGCCGCCTCGGGGATCTGCCGAATCGGCGGTAGCCGCGCCGGCGCGTTGCGGCGGTGCTACCATCGGCCGATCGACTCGGCGGGAGAGGAAGGGGGACCCATGGCCATCGACCACTACGGCAGCGCGACCGAGATGCTCGCGGCCCTGCGCGCGCGAGAGATCTCCGCCGCCGAGCTCGCCGAGCTGCACATCGCCCGGATCGAAACGCTCGACGGCGAGTTGAACGCGATTCCGGTGAAGACCTTCGACCGCGTCCGGGAACAGGCGAAGGCGGCGGATGCGCGGGGGGCCGCCGGCGAGGACGCACCGCTGCTCGGTCTGCCGATGACGCTGAAGGAATCCACTCAGACGGCGGGGCTCCCCCAGAGCGCCGGGATCGAGGCCTTCGCGGAGTACGCGCCGGCGTCCGACGGCCTCATCGCCCGGGCGGTGTTCGACGCGGGGGCGGGGCTCCTCGGCAAGACCAACATCCCCGTCGCGCTCTCCGACTGGCAGGCCGACAGTCCGGTGTACGGGCGCACCGTCAATCCGTGGGATCCGGCGCGCACGCCGGGCGGCAGCACGGGCGGCGGCGCCGCGGCGCTCGCGGCCGGCCTGACGCCGCTGGAGGTCGGCAGCGACATCGGCGGCTCGATCCGCGTGCCGGCCGCGTACTGCGGCGTGTACGGCCACCGGCCATCCGAGACCGCGGTGCCGCGGAGCGGCTCGTTCCCGCTCGCGGATCTGCCGAACCCGGCGTTCCTGATGGGCGTCCAGGGGCCGCTCGCGCGCACCGCCACGGATCTCGAGCTGCTGTTCGACGTGCTGCGCGGGCCGGAGCTCGGCGAGGAGGTGGGCTGGCGCCAGGCGTTGCCGGAACCGCGGCACGGCGAGCTCGGTGCGTTCCGCGTCGCGGTGATCGATTCCGTGATCGGCGTGCACGCCTCGCGGGCGGTACAAGCGCGGCTCGAGGAGCTCGCGAGCCTGCTGGGCCGCGCCGGTGCCCGCGTCCAGGCGGCGCTGCCCGACTTCGACATGCAAGCCTACTTCCTCGACTACGTGCGGCTTCTCCAGGTGATGGTGAGCCAAGCGATGCCCCGCGAGCAGCGCGAGGCCCGTGCGGCACAGATGCGCGAAGACGGCGATCCGGCGACGCTGGCGATGGCGGACGCGCTGCTGATGGACGCGCACGAGTACCTCGCGCTGGTGCGCCGCCGCGAAGTGGCGCGGATGGCGTGGCGCGATTTCTTCCGCGACTGGGACGTGGTGATCGCGCCGATGACGCTGGACGTGGCGTTCCCGCACCAGACCGCCGTCTACCACGAGCGCACGCTGACGGTGGACAACGAAACCGTTCCGTACTTCTACAACATCCTGTTCCCGATGCTCGCGATCTTCACCGGCCTGCCGTCCACGGCGTTTCCGGCCGGGCTCGATGCGCAGGGGCTGCCGGTGGGACTGCAGGTGATCGGGCCGTACCTCGAGGACCGCACGACGCTGCGCTTCGCGCAGCTCGTGGAGCGGGAGTGGTATCGGTTCGAGGCGCCGCCGCGGTACGCGTGAAGTCTGTGGGAGCGGCGGCGGCCCGTCCATTCGCGGCCGGAGGCCGCTCCCACGAGATTCCTCAGCCTTGGGCGTCGGGCTTCATCGCCGCCTCGATCAGCGCCTGCATCGCCCAGCGCTTGACGCGGCGGCATTGGGCGTCGTCGAGCCGCAGCACGTCGCGGGCGGCGATCCAGCCCTCGGTGCCGACGATCAGCGCGAGCGCCGGGATCAGCGTCTTCAGCGCGCCCGGACGGAACTGCCGGCGCAGCGGCGCGAGCGCGGCCTCGAGCAGCGGCACGCGGCGGTTCTGCCGCCTCGGCGTATTCGCTTCGTCCTCGCCGGCGAGCGCGCGCTCGAGCGAGCGCGCCAGCATCATGCGGATCTGCGGCTCGTTCGCGTTGATCATCTCGTGGAGCGCATCGTCCACCCGCATCACGCGGGCGAGCGCATCCTCCGCCGGCGCATCGCGCATCAGCTCCTCGGGTTCCGGCACCGCGAGGTCGAGCGCCGCCTCGAGCAGCAGCGCATCGACGTTCGAGAAGTAGCGGTACGCGGTGGCACGGGAAACCATCGCCTCCTCCGCCACCTGCTCGAGCGTCGGCTTCACGCCTTGTTTCAGCAACCGCGAGGCCGCCCGCAGGAGGTCCTTGCGGGTGCGGTTGCGCTGATTGGCCCGCCCGCGGCGTCGCGCGTCCACGTCAGTCCTGCGGAAGTTGCGCCAGGATCGCGCCGAGGTCGATCCACACGTTCTCGCGCCTGATCGCGCCGCCGTCGGCGAACTCGATCACGTGCAGCAGCCGGAACTCGAGCGGCCGGCCCCGGCCTTCGACGCCGAACGGCCGGCCCGCTGCCTTGCCGCGCCAGATCGACTCGTCCACCAGGAAGTCGTCGCCGTACAGACGCCGGACGCACTCGACCGAGCCGTCCGACAGATCGGCGAACAGATTCTCGTAGAACGGCCGCGCGGCGTCGCGGCCGCGGGTCGGGCCGAACGGGGAGCCGACGATGTCGTGCTCGACGTCGTCGGCGAGCGTCGACAGCACGCCGTCGACGTCGTCGCGCGCCTCGAAGCCGAAATGCTCGTCGATGCTGCGGTCCATCTGCTCGCGGGACAGAGTCATGAGCCGATCCTCCATACGCTGAGACAGGCTGTGGGAGCGGCCTCCGGCCGCGAATTCCGTTCCGATACAACCTGATCTTAACGAGACATACGTCTCATGTAAATATCGACGTCTCCATACCGGGTCCGGACGTTCCGGCGCCGGCGCCCCCGATGCCTCGCCGCCGCCGCTCTGCTACCGTGTCCGACCACCTCCCGAGCACAGAAGGACCCGCCATGCTCGAGCTCTGGTCCGGCCCCACCCCGAACGGCCGCAAGGTGTCGATCTTCCTGGAGGAAGCCGGCCTGCCCTGGCGCTGGCACTACGTCGACATCCTCGAGGGCGACCAGTTTCGTCCCGAATTCCTCGCGCTGAATCCCAACAACAAGTTTCCGGTGCTGCGCGATCCGGACGGCCCGGAAGGCGAGCCGCTGACGCTGTGGGAAAGCGGCGCGATCCTGATCTATCTCGCGGAGAAGACGGGCCTCTTCGTGCCGCCGACCGCGGCCGGCCGCCATCGGATGATGCAGTGGATCATGTTCCAGATGTCCGCCGTCGGCCCGATGTTCGGCCAGTTCGCACACTTCTACTACTACGCGAAGGACAAGATCCCCTATGCGATCGACCGATACCGGCGCGAGACGCAGCG
>DASVDC010000163.1:0-3645 GCA_036381275.1 Pseudomonadales bacterium
CGAGGGGCTGCTCGAGCGGCACTCCCCGGCCGCGCTGTCGCTGCCGGACCGCGGCTTCGTGGCCCGGGTCCACCCGCTCGAGCTGTGGCTCGCGGCTGCGCTGTACCGGAGCCCCGAAACAACGCTCGGCACGCTGCTCGCGGACAGCGCCGAAACGCGTCAGCAGGTGTACGGGTGGCTGTTCAAGACCCGCAACCGTCACGCCCAGGATCGGCGCATCGCGAGCCTGCTCGAGCAGGCGGCGTTCCTCGAGATCCACGAGTTCTGGCAGCGCCTGGGCTACCCGTTCGGCAGCCTGGTGCCGTCCCTCGCCACCGCGATCGGCAGCTCGGCGGATCACCCCGGCGCGCTGACCGAGCTGATCGGCATCATCGCGAACCGCGGATACCGCTATCCGACCGCGTACCTGTCGGAGCTGGACTTCGGCGTCGGCACCCCGTACGAGACCCGTTTGCGCTACCGGCCGCCGCCGCCCGAGCGGGTGATCGCGCCCGAGGTGGCGCAGGTGACGCGGGAGGCGCTCGCCGGCGTGGTGGCGGAAGGCACCGCGCGCCGGCTGGGACGCCTCGCGCCGAAGCTCGCGCCGCTGGTCGGCGGCAAGACCGGCACGGGCGATCACCGTTTCGAACGCTACGGCGCGAGCGGTCAGGTGCTGGAGTCGCGGGTGGTGAACCGTTCGGCGGTGTTCACGTTCGCGATCGGCGATCGCTTCTTCGGCACCGTTACCGCGTTCGTGCCGGGTCCCGAGGCGGCGGACTATCGCTTCACCAGCGCGCTGCCGGTGCAGGTGCTCGGGCACCTGCTGCCGGTGTTCGAGCCGCTGCTGGAGGCGGCGCCGCCGGCCACGGTTGCGGATTGCGGCGTTGGCCCCTGCACCGATGTGACGCTGATGAGCCGCGTGCCGGCGGCCGAGCCGGCACCCCGCCCGGCGGGCTAGGGGGTCGGGACGGCGTCGTTCCGGATCAGCCCGCGCGTCTGGCGCGCCACCAGCGACGCGTAGTAGCCGCCGGCCTCGAGCAGATCCCGATGCCGGCCGCGCTCGGTGATGCGGCCCTGCTGCAGCACCAGGATCTGGTCGGCGTCGACCACGGTGGCGAGGCGGTGCGCGATCACGAAGGTGGTGCGGCCGCGCATCAGCGTATCGAGCGCGTCCTGCACGAGCGCCTCGGACTCGGCGTCGAGCGACGCGGTGGCCTCGTCCAGCACGATGATGCCGGCGTTCTTGATCAGCGCCCGGGCGATGGACAGGCGCTGCCGTTCACCCACCGACAGCCGGCTGCCGCGCTCGCCGACCGGGGTGTCGTAGCCGTCCGGCAGCCGCATGATGAAATCGTGGGCGTTCGCGGCTCGCGCGGCCGCCTCCACCTCGGCATCGGTGGCGTCGGGGCGGCCGTAGGCGATGTTGTTGCGCACGGTGTCGTTGAACAGCAGCGGGTCCTGCAGCACCACGGCGATGTGCCGGCGCACCGAGTCCTGGGTCAGCGTGCGCAGATCCCGTCCGTCCAACCGGATCGCGCCGCGGTCCGGCGCGTAGAAGCGCATCAGCAGCGCCATCAGCGTGGTCTTGCCGGAGCCGCTCGGACCGACGATGGCGACCGTCTCGCCGGCGCGCGCGCGGAAGCTGACGCTGTCGAGCAGCGGACGCTCGCCCGGTTCGTAGCTGAACGTGACGTCGTCGAACTCGACGTCGCCGCGCACCTCGTCCAGCTCGAGCGCATCGGGCGCATCGGCGAGCTGCTCCTCGAGATCGAGGATCGAGAAGATCTCGTCCAGCGCGACGGTGGCCTGGCGCAGCGTGCCGTAGATGCCGCTCAGGCCCTGAACCGGACCGAACAGCCCGCCCACGTAGCCGAGCACCGCGACCAGCGTTCCCACGGTGGCCTGGCCGCGCACCACCAGCCAGCCGCCGAACCCGATCACCGCGACGCGCGCCAGCGTGACCACCGCGTTGCTCGCGGCGCCGTAGCTGCTGTCGCGGCGAACGCCGCGGATCACCACCTTGTTCGTCGCGCGCACGTCGCGCAGGAACCGCGCCTTCTCCGCGTCCTCCATCGAGAAGCTGCGCACCGTCACGAGACCCGAGAGCACCTCGTTGAAGCGTGCATAGATGCGCGCCCAGCGATCCATCAGGATCCGCTGCCGGGTGGTCTGCTCGGGCGCGGCGAGCGCGGCGATCAGCGCCGGCAGCGGTGTGAACGCCAGCACCAGCAGCGCCAGCCGCCAGTCGAGCCGGACCATGATGCCCACGGAGATCACGAGGTAGAGCACGGCCGGGAACACGTTGAACAGCAGCTCGGTGACGGCACCGATGAAGCCCTGCAGGCTGCGGTCGAGCCGGGTCAGGATCGCGCCGACGCCTTCGCTGCGCTGCAGCGCGAGGGGCATCCGGTGCAGCCGGCCGATGGTGGCTTCGAGCAGCGCGAACTGCAGGCGCAGGCGCGTGTTCCAGGTGCGCCAGTTGCTCCAGGCGACCACTACCTCGCGCAGCACGCTGATTGCGAGCAGGACGCCGACGCCGACGACCAGCGAGCGCGCGCCGTCGCCGCCGGCGAGACCGTCGAACACGTACTTCAGCACCAGCGGCTCGACCGCATTGACGCCGGCCACGAGCAGCGTCAGCACCGCGATCACGAGCACCGCCCGGCGGTGCGGGCGGGCGAAGCCGAGTGCGCGGCGGATCTTGCGCGACGTGCCGCTGCGCGGGGCGGGTCTACGGTCGGGGAGCTCCGCCCGCGGCGGGGCGTCGAGACTGACTTCGGACAACGCGGTCTCCGGAACGATCGGCCGGTGTCGGTGGGATGGTTCCGGTAAGTCTAGTAAAGCGCTCGGGAAGCGGTGGACGCTGTGGGAGCGGCCGCGCGGCCTTACGGTCGCGAAGGCCGCGAACGATCCTGGTGTAGGAGCGTTCTTCAGAACGCGATTCGCGGCCGCTACGCATCGCCGAATGGGTGGCGCCTGGACCGGACGCCGGGGCGACACCTGAACGGGGTATGTCGCCTCAGCGGCCGGGGATCTCGGCAGGGTCGATCAGGCGGTGGCGGCGCCAGCCTTTCGTCAGCAGCCAGGTTGCGGCGGGTGCTACTTCGCGAATGCGCGGGAGTGAATCACCCGGATGCCACAGCCGGCGCTTCCACCCCTCGAACCACACCGCCGAGCTCGCCGGATCGAGCTGCGTCGTAGGCGGCGCCTCCGGTGCCGCTCGAAGTAATGGTGTCGGGCATTCAGCAGCACGTAGCCGAGCGCATGCCGCACCTGCCTCGGTGTGCGCAGCAGCCGGTGGTGGTATCGGCCATCCAGTACACTGCCGCGCGGCGAGAACACCCGGTTCACGCACCGCGCCACCCGCGCCGCGAGGCTCTTCATCCCGCACGCGAGCGCGCGCTTCCCCTGCGCCTCGATCAGAAAGTGCAGGTGATTGTGCTGGATCGAGTTGTGCACGACACGAAAGCCCGGACGCTCGGCGCACTGGGCGAGGCTGTATCGGAAGGCCGAGACGAAGCGCTTCCTGCGCAGGTTCGGCAAACCCCGCTGCAGGCGCACGGTGACTTGTACCGGAGAGTGTCCGGGGATGTTCTCGCGGCGCCGGTGCAGCACACGCGCATTGGGCCGCGCCTTCCGGCCCGCGCCCGGCCGCCAGCCGCCCCG
>DASVDC010000164.1:0-11030 GCA_036381275.1 Pseudomonadales bacterium
TCGTCGGCGACACGGCCGGCGCGATGCACCTGGCCCTCGCGACCTTGACTGCGCTCTACGCGCGCGAGCGGACCGGCTCGGGCCAGCGCGTGCAGACCAGCGCGCTCGGTACGCAGCTCTGGCTGCAGCAGTGGGAGCTGACCCACACCGCGATGACCGGCGCGCGGCTCGAGCGCAGCGGCCCGCACCACCCCATCATTCGGGGTCCGTACGGCATCTACCCGACCCGCTGCGGCGGCGCGATCATGCTCGCGCAGACGATGGTGCAGGAGGCATGGGACGCGATCTGTGCGTTCGCCGACGTGCCGCATCTGGCGATCGACCCGCGCTTCGACACGTCCGGCAAGCGCCTCGGCGAGGGCCTCACCGTGGCGGATTCGGAAGAGGTTCGCGCGATCCTACGCGAGGCGTTCGCGAGCCGCACCGCGGCGGAGTGGGAAGCGTTCCTGCGCACCCAGCCGGAAGCGATCTGGGAGCGGGTGCGCGACTGGCACGAGGTGCTGGAGGATCCGCAGAACCTGGTGAACGACTACATCGCGACCATCGACGTGCCCGGCTTCGGAGCGACCCGGACGGTCGGCAACTTGGTGGCGCTGAGCGAGACGCCCGGCAGCGTCAAGGGCGGCCCGCCGGTGCTCGGTGAAGGCAACACCGAGCTGCTCGGGCCGCTCGGGTTCTCGCGGGAAGAGCTCGCCGAGATGGAGCGCCGCGCGGCCGAGGTGCGCGAAGCCGCCTTCGCGCTGCTGCTCGGCGCGTCCGCGCCGGCCCCCGAATAAGGGCCGAATCGGGCGGCGCCCGATGGTAAGCTAGCCCGCGACCTCGTTCGCCAACCGCGGAGGTACCGTCATGCACGTCGGATTCGCGCCGCTCTTCCAGAACCTGGGTCGTCCGATCCCCGATCACGAGGTTTACCGCAACGAGCTGCGGCTCGCCGGGCTCGCCGAAGAGCTCGGCTTCGATTCGATCTGGTCGGTGGAGCACCACTTCACCGATTACACGATGGTCCCGGACGTCACGCAGTTCCTGAGCTACATGGCGGGGCGGACCGAGCGGGTGCAGCTCGGCTCGATGGTGATCGTGCTGCCGTGGCACGACCCGGTGCGGGTCGCCGAAGAGGTGGCGATGCTCGACAACCTGTCGGGCGGGCGCATGATCCTCGGCATCGGCCGCGGCCTCGGGCGCGTCGAGTTCGACGGCTTCCGCGTGCCGATGGACGAATCGCGCGACCGCTTCGTCGAGACGGCGCGGCTCGTGCTCGAAGGGCTCGAGCGCGGCTGGGTGGAGCTCGACGGGCGCTTCGTGCAGCAGCCGCGGCGCGACATCCGGCCGCAGCCCTTCCAGAGCTTCCGCGGCCGCACGTTCGCGGCCGCGGTCAGCCCCGAGTCGATGCCGATCATGGCCGAGCTCGGCGTCGGCCTGCTGGTGATTCCGCAGAAGCCGTGGGACGACGTGAAGAAGGACTTCGACGTCTACCACGAGGTCTGGGCGAGCCACCACGGCGGCTCGGCGGCGCCGCCGGCGCCGCTCTGCGGCGGGTTCTACTTCGTCGATGAGAGCGCGGACCGCGCCGAGGAGATGGCGTACCGCTACATCGGCCGCTACTACCACTCGGTGCTCGAGCACTACGAGATGACCGCCGGCCATCTCCAGCACACCCGCGGCTACGAGTTCTACTCGCGCATCCACGAGCACATCGGCAAGCGCACCGCGGACGGGGCCGCCGCCGACTTCGTGCGGCTGATGCCGTGGGGCACGCCGGCACAGGTGATCGAGAAGGTCGAGCACATCCACCGGACGATCGGCGCGCAGGGCACGATGTGCCATTTCGCGTACGGCGGCATGGACTACGCGGAAGCGGAGCGGAACCTGCGCCTGTTCGTCCGCGACGTGCTGCCGGAGCTGCAGCGGCTCGGCGGACGCAACGAGCGGATCGGCGCGGCGGCCTGATCTTCAGAGCCGCAGCATCACCAGACCGGCCAGCACGATCAGCACCGACAGCGCCCGGATTCGGGTGAACGGTTCCTGCAGGAACAGCACCCCGATCAGCACCGCGAACACCACGCTGCTTTCCCGCAGCGCGGCCACGGCGGCGATCGGTGCCACCGTCATCGCCCAGATGGCGATCCAGTAGGCGCCGAGCGACAACAGGCCCCCGATCGCGGCGGCCCGCCAGTTCGCGAGCAGCGCCGCGCCGCCCCCGCCCCGTCCGGTCGCCAGCCGGTGGAGCAGCAGCGGCAGACCGTTCATCACGAACAGCCACAGCACGTAGGCGTGCGCGTTCGACGCGGTGCGGGCGCCGACGCCGTCGGCGAGCGTGTAGCCCGCGATGAACAGCGCCGTGGTCAGCGAGTAGGCGACGCTGCGGGGGTTGTGCCGGAACGCGCGCCAGCCGTCCTCGAGCGCGAGCAGCAGGATGCCGCCCGCCAGCGTGATCACGCCGACGCGGGCCCACGCTTCCAGCGTCTGGCCGAGCAGCAGGCCGCCGGCCACCAGCGTCAGTAGCGGCGCCGCCCCGCGCGCGAGCGGATACACCCGGCCCAGCTCGCCGTGGCCGTAGGCCCGGGCGAGGAACACGTTGTAGCCGACGTGCAGCCCCATCGACGCCGCGAGCCACGGCCAGGCGGCCGGTTCCGGCGGTCCCGTCCAGAGGGCGCCCGGCAGCGCGAACAAACCGCTGAACGCGACGAGCAGCGTCACCATCGTCAGCCGGTCGCCCTGGAAGCGGAGCAGCGCGTTCCAGACCGCGTGCAGGAGCGCCGCGCCGAGTACGGCAGCGGCGACGGTCAGTGGCATCGGTGGACGTCCCTCATCGCGACGATGATGCCCGATCTCGCCGAATCATTCCGGTTGACTCGGTATCAGACTTTGAATAACGTTCAAATCCGGAATTGAATGACATTCAAGCCCACAGGGGAGGCAGGCGGTTGCAGGTCGCGGGGGCGAAGCCGCCGGGGAACCGGCGAGATCAGCGGCGCATACGGGCGCTGCTGAAGGCGTTCCACGACTGCGTGATCGAGAAGGGCTACGCGCACACCACGCTCGCTGAGGTGGCCCGGGCGGCCGGGATGTCGCCGAGTCATCTCATGTACTACTTCCGCGGCAAGGACGCGATCCTGGACGAGTACTTCCGGGACATCGCCGAGCGGATCGTCGCGCGCATCGAGCGCGCTCGCGGCGAGCCGCCGCGGCGTCAGCTCGAGAAGCTCGCCGAGCTGTTCTTCGCCGGCCGAACGCTGACCCGCTCGGAAATCGGCCTGATGCACGAGTGCTTCGGCATCGCGGTGCACGACGAGCGCCTGCGCGCGACGAAGTCGGAGTTCGACCGCTACTGCAAAGCCTACCTCGTGGAGCTGTTCGAACAGCTGCCGCTGCGCGGCTTCACCAGTGCGAAGGACGCCGCCGAGGTGGTGTTCGCCCAGCTCTTCGGCCTGCGTACCGCCGTGTACTTCGACGACGACCTCGATCTGCCGCGTGCGCTGGCGATCTACAAGGCGTCGATCCGCCAGCTGACCGGTGACGAGGCGGAGACCGGGAACGTTTCGCAGAAGGAGGGCTAGGCGACGCCGTCCGGCAGCAGTTGATCGCGGGAGGGAAGCGCCCGGCTCGTGTCCCCGGCTTCGGCCGGCAATGTCGTTTCGGGGAGGACGATATGGCTTCGAGGATTGATGGGCGGCGGCGCTGGCTGATCGCGCTCTGCCTGGCCGGTGCGATCACGAGTCCCGACTGGGCCGTGGCCGCCGATGCGGCACCGCGGGTGCTCGAGGAAGTGCTGGTGACCGCCACGCGGCGCGGCGACGTCGCGCTGCAGACCACGCCGGTCGCGGTGACCGCGCTCGGCGGCGAGGACGTCGAGTCGCTGGTCCCGCGGGATCTCGGCGACATCGCGGTGATGGTGCCGAACTTCTCCGCCGGTAAGCCGGCGGGCTTCAACGCGGCCGCGTTCGCGATGCGCGGGGTCGGCCAAACCGCGATCATCGTCTACGCCGACGCGCACGTCGGTGTCACCGTCGACGACTTCGTGATCCCTCACGTGCAGACCCAGGTGCTCGAGATGTTCGACATCGAGCGCATCGAGGTGCTGCGGGGGCCGCAGGGCACGCTGTTCGGCAAGAACACGACCGGGGGCGTGATCAACGTCCGCACCAAGCGGCCGGTGATGGACGAGCTCGGCGCGGACATCGGCCTCCGGGTCGGCAGCTACGGGCGTCGCGAAGGACGGTTCGCGGTCAACGTGCCGCTGGTCGAAGGGCAGTTCGCGCTGCGCGCGTCGGGGATCAAGATCGATTCCGACGGCTACTTCGAGAACGGCGCGAGCTACGGTCCGGTGGCCACGGTGTCGCCGAACCATCCGGCCGCGGGTGAGACCGGCGAGGGCAACGGCGAGGACATCGGCGGCGACGACGTGTTCTCGGGGCGGCTCAAGCTTGCGTGGGAGCCGACCGAGACGTTCTCCGCGCTGCTGCAGTACGAGTACATCCGCGACAACGGCGATACGCCGCCGCTGGTCAACGGCACACCGAACGATCCGGCGCTGGTGTTCTTCAACCTCGGGCTGACGGCCGACCCTGGCGATCCGCTCGATCACGCCGGCGTCACCAACCGCGACGATCTGCTGCTCGACATGTCGGACGGCCATCAGGTGGACGTCGACGGCTACTACCTGAACCTCGACTGGACGTTCGGCGACCTCACGCTCTCCTCGGTCACGGGCTATCGCGAGCAGGAGTCGCGGCTGCCGAGCACGTATCCAGGCGAGGTCGGTCCGGTGTCGCTGTTCGACGCGAACCGGGCGGACGACCGCGAGACGTTCCAGCAGGAGATCCGGCTCGCGTCCGCGTCGGCCGGACCGTTCAACTTCGTCGCCGGCGCGTTCTACCAGGAGGACACGACGACGTTCTGCGTCGTGCAGGTGCTCGGCTTCCTGGATCTGCTCGGTCTCGGTGAGGCGGCCTTCAACGATCCGACGTTCTTCGACAACAACCCGCAGATCCTCTGCAACGAGCAGGATGCGAGCAACTGGGCGGTGTTCGGCGACGTGAACTACGACTTTTCCGACAAGCTGACGCTGGGGGCGGGGCTGCGCTACACGTCCGAGGAGAAGGAGTGGATCGGCCGTCATCAGGTCTTCATCCAGGCCCTCACCGGCGGCTTCGATCCGAACCTCACCTGGCAGACGCTCGGCACGCCGCTTGCCGGCGCCGACTTCGAGCGCTTCCCGTTCGGCGTGTTCGAGGACGACGAAGACTGGAGCGAGCTCACCTGGCGCGCCACGGTCGGTTACCGCCATTCGGACAACGTCTACGCGTACTTCACCTACTCGCGCGGCTTCAAGAGCGGCGCGTACAACGACCAGACCGGCACGTCGGGAACGCCGATCACGGCAGCGACCGCCGCGCCGACCGATCCGGAGACGGCCGACTCGTTCGAGGTGGGCGTCAAGCTCGATCTGCTCGACCAACGGCTGCGGCTCGATCTGATCGGCTTCCACGTGATCTACGACGACGCCCAGCGCGACCTGGTCGCCGAGTTCCAGAACCCGTTCGGCGGCACGTTCCAGGAGACCCGCTTCTTCAACGCCGCGGAAGTGACCGCCTCGGGCATCGAGGCCGAGCTGACCGCGCTGGTCACCGATCGTCTGATGGTGCGCGCGAACCTCGGCTACATCGACGCGGAGTACGACCGCTTCGAGGCGGACACGGACTTCGACGGCGTCACCGACATCGATCTGAGCGGCCGGCCGGTGAACCGCGCGCCCGAGCTGCAGGGCGGCATCGACGTGCGCTACACGCATGCGCTGAGCGGCGGCGAGCTGGAGTGGGGCCTGAACGTCAGCTACGAGGACGAGTCGGTGTTCGTCTACTCGCAAGTCTCGCCGGACTTCGATGCGATCGCGGACGAGCGTACGCTGGTGAACGCGTCGATCACGTTCACCGACGCGGACGACCGGTTCTTCGTGCGCCTGTTCGGTCAGAACCTGACCGACGAGGAGTACCGGGTCGGCGAGCTGCCGGTCGCGAACCTGTGGACCATGTCCTACTATGGTCCGCCCCGCACCTACGGCGTGGAGGTGGGCCTGAACTTCTCCCGCTGAGGAGAACGGGAGGCGCGATGAACCTGGGCTCTATTCCGGCGAAGTACGCCCGGCGCTGCCCGGACCGGGAGGCCGTCATCGACGTGCCGACCGGCCGGCGCCTGCGTTGGGGCGAGCTCGATGCGCGGGTGCGCCGGCTCGCGAACGGCCTGCGGCGAGGCCTCGGCCTCGCCAAGGGCGACCGGGTGGCGATCTTTTCGCGCAACTGCATCGAGTACATGGAGCTCTACTACGCGTGCGCCCGCGTGGGTCTGATCGCGCAGCCGCTCAACTGGCGGCTCGCGACCGAGGAGCTCGGCCGCATCGTCGAGGACGGCGAGCCCGCGGTGCTGGTGAGCTCCCCGGAGTTCCGCAGCGAGCGCGACGCGCTGCAGCGCAGCCTCGATCTGCCGCACTGGCTCGAATACGGCGACGGCTCGGACGGCTCCTACGAAGCGCTGCTCGAGTCCGCGAGCGACGCGGAGCCCCCGGAGTCGGCCACGGTCGGCGGGCACGATCCGGTGATGATCCTCTACACCGGCGGGACGACGGGCCAGTCCAAGGGCGCGCTGCACTCGCACCACAGCATCTACATGGGCATGCTGAACCAGACCGTCGCGGAGCGCATCGTGCCGACGGACGTGTACATGCTCACCGGCCAGATGTTCCACATCCCGGTCGGGCTCGCGATGAACTACATGGCCCACGGCTGCCCGCTGGTGCTGATCAACTTCGAAGCGCGGCAGGCGCTCGAGGTGATCGAGCGCGAGCGCGTGTCGGCCTTCCTCGGCATCACCACGATGCTGAACTGGATGATGGCGGTTGAGAACTTCTCGTCCTACGACCTGTCGAGCCTGCGCAACATCCAGTACGGCGGCGGGCCGATGCCGGCGGCCGCGGTCGCGGCGGCGCTGGAAGCGTTTCCGTGCACGCTGATCCAGGGCTACGGCCAGACCGAAGGCATGACGATGAGCTTCCTGTCGCAGGAAGACCATCGCGATGCGGTCGCCGGCATCCATCCGGAGCGGCTGCTCTCCTGTGGACGGGAAGGGTTCGTCACCGACCTCGCGATCGTCGATCTCGACGGCAAACCGGTGCCGAAGGACGGCCGCACGGCCGGCGAGATCGTGGTGCGCTCGGAGGCCAACATGCTCGGCTACTGGCGCCGCCCCGAGCTCACCGCGGAGACGATCCGCGACGGCTGGATGCACACCGGCGACATCGCCACCTGGGATGCGGACGGCTACGTGTTCATCGTCGACCGGGCGAAGGACATGATCATCTCCGGCGGCGAGAACATCTACTCGGTGCAGGTGGAGGACGCGATCCACAAGCACCCGGCCGTACTGGAGTCGGCGGTGATCGGCGTGCCGGACCCGGAGTGGGGCGAATCGGTGCTGGCGGTGGTGGTGCTGAAGCCCGGTGCGCAGGCCACCGAACAGGAAATCATCGACACGGCGAAGCGCCACCTCGCGTCGTATCAGAAGCCGCGCCGCGTGGTGTTCGTCGACGCGCTGCCGAAGGCGCCCACCGGCAAGATCCTGAAGCGCGAGCTGCGCGCGCGCTACGGCGGCGGAGGCGCGCCGTGACCGGTCTGCTCTCGCCGGAGACGCTGGCCTGCATCGGCCGCAGCTCGGAGCCGCGTACCGAGCTCGTCACCCGGCGCGACATCCGCAAGTATTCGATCGCGACCGGGCAGCGGCTGCGCAAGTTCCTCGACGGCGACGAGGCACCGCCGCTGTTCCACATGGCACTGTTCTGGGACGTGGTCGAACGCGACCAGCTCACCCCCGACGGGGTATCGATCGATCGGCTGATCCCCGAGCTGCCGCTCACCCGCGCGATGGCCGGCGGGCTGTCGGTCGAGTACAGCCGGACGATCCGGCCGGGCGACCTGCTGACCGCGCGGCGCACGCTGACGGACCTCTACGAGAAGCAGGGCCGCAGCGGCCCGCTGATCTTCTACGAGGTGACGATGACCGTTACCGGACAGGACGGAGCGCACGTGCTGACCGAGAAGACCACGCGGATCCTGCGGTGAGCGGGCCGCGCCTCGAGGATCTCGTCGTGGGCGCCGCGCTGCCCGAGCGCGAGCACGTGCCGGACTCGATACAGCTCTTCCTGTACAACGCGGCGCTCTGGAACGCGCACCGGATCCATTTCGAGGAAAGCTACGCGACCGGCGTGGAAGGGTATCGGGATCTGGTCGTGCCCGGGCCGCTGATGGGCGACTGGCTGACGCAGTGCGTGCTCGAGTGGCTCGGCGACGCCGGGCGCCTGGTGCGCGTCGAGTACAGCAACCGGAAGGCCGCCTACCGCGGCGATCGGCTCCGCGTCGGCGGCCGCATCGAGCGGATCGATCGCGCGGCGCGGCGGGTCGAGCTCGCACTCTGGGTGCGGGACGACGCGGACGAGATCGTCACGCCGGGCAGCGCCGTGGTGGAGCTCGCATGAGCGGGCACCCGCTCCGGGGCCGCGTCGCGATCGTCGGCGTCGCGGACACGCCGGTAGGGCGGGTGCCGGACAGGACGCCGCTGCAGCTCAGCGCCGAAGCCGGGCTCTCGGCGCTCGCCGATGCGGGGCTCGGCCGCCGGGACGTGGACGGCCTCGTCACCTGCAATTCGATGGCGCAGCCGTTCATGTACCCGGGCGAGGTACTGGCGGAATACCTGCAGATCTTCCCGCGCTACTGCGTCGGCCTCGGCGCCGGCGGCGCCGCGGCGTTCACCGCGATCGCGCAGGCGGCGCTCGCGATCGTCGGCGGTGTCTGCGAGACCGTGCTGGTCACGATGGCCGACAGCCTGCGGACGGGCCTCTCGCGCGAGCGGGCGCTCGCGATGCAGGCGTCGGCCGGCCATCCGCAGTTCGAAACGCCCTACGGGCCGACGGCTCCCGCGCTGTACGCGCTGCTCGCGCGCGCGTACATGCACCGCTACGGCACCACCCGCGAGCAGTTCGCTGCGGTGGCGGTCAGCGGCCGCGCGCACGCCGCGCGCCACCCGCACGCCGAGAAACGCACGCCGGTGACGGTCGACGACGTGCTCGCGTCGCGGCCGATCGCGGAGCCGCTGCACCTGCTCGACTGCTCGCTGGTATCGGACGGCGGCGCGGCGCTGGTGCTGACCTCCGCGGCGCGGGCGCGCGATCTGCCGCGGCCGCCCGTGTATCTGCTCGGCTTCGGCGAGGCGCACGGCCACGAGCACGTCACCCAGGCGCTGAGCCTGACCGAATCCGCCGCGGCGGAATCGGGTCGCCGCGCGTATACGATGGCCGGGGTCGGTCCGGCGGACATCGACTTCACCGGGCTCTACGACAGCTTCACGCCGGTCGTGCTGGTGCAGCTCGAGGATCTCGGCTTCTGCGAGCGCGGCGAGGCCGGTGCGTTCGTCGCGTCCGGCGCGATCGGCCCGGACGGTGCGCTGCCGGTCAACCCCCACGGCGGACTCCTGTCGCACAGCCATCCCGGGAACCCCGGTTCGCTGTTCCATCTGACCGAGGCGGTGGTGCAGCTCCGGCGAGAGGCCGGTGCGCGTCAGGTGGCCGACGCGGAGCTCGCGCTCGTGCACGCGCAGGGCGGCACCCAGTCGAGCCACTGCACGCTGCTGCTCGGCGGAGCGGCCACGGTATGACGACACCTCAGAAGTTTCTGCCCCAGCCGACCGTGGAGACGGAGCCGTACTGGCAGGGCTGCCGCGAAGGCCGGCTGCTGCTGCAACGCTGCACCGCCTGCGGCAACTGGCAGTTCTTTCCGCGCCTGTTCTGCGTCGTCTGCGAGCGCGGCAGTCTAGAGTGGCAGCCGGCGAGCGGCCGCGGAGCGGTCGAATCCCTTACCGTCGTGCACGTGCCGCTCTCGGAAGCGTACGCGGCCGACGTGCCGTATCTGGTGGCGCTGATCCGGCTCGAGGAGGGCCCGCGGGTGATGGCCAACCTGGTCGAATGCGCGCCGGACGTAGCGCGCATCGGCCTGCCGGTCGAGGTGACCTGGGAGCGCCGGAGCGAGACGGTGGTGATACCGCAGTTCCGTCCCGCGCGGCTGGTTTGAAGAGCGGGCGGGCGTGCCCGCCTCGCTCCGCCGGGTCAGCCGCGTCCGCCCTGCAGCGCCGCCAACTCCCGCCGCTCGATCTCGAGGCGCTTGGCGACCACCGGTGCCGCGCAGACCCGGCCGAAGAACGCGGCGAGCTTCGGATAGTTGCGGCCGTCCACCTCGTAGCCGGCGTACTGGGCGTTGACCAGCGGGCTCGCGAGGCTGAAGTCGGCGAGCCCCGGTTGCTGCGCGCCGAACAGGAATCCCGCCTCCGGCACGACCGCTTCCAGGTAGCCGAGTACCGGCGGAAGCTGGTTCGCGGCCACGTCCTTCAGGCGCGCCTCGTCGGTCTCCTGCTTGAGCAGCACCGGCTTGACGATGCGCTCGAGGAAGAATGCGGCGACGTTCTCCACCAGGCGCGTGTCGCCGAACTCCTCGAGAAAGCGCGCGGTCGCCCGTTGCCGCGGGTCGGCGGGCCGCAGCGGCACGTCCGGGAAGACCTCCTCGAGGTACTCGCAGATCACGCTGGAGTCCGACACCGTGAAGCCGTCGTGCTCCATGGCCGGGATCTTCTTCAGCGGGCTGATCCGTTCGTAGTCCGGCGGCGGGGTGAAAGGCACCACCGGCACCTGCTCGTAGGCGATGCCCTTGGTCTCGAGGGCGAGCAGGGTTTTGCGGACGAACGGAGAAAGCGATGCGCCGTAGATCTTCATCGGGGAACGCTCCGGGATGACTGGGCGGAGGATGCTCTCACGGATGCAGCTGGCCGGGAAGAAGCTCGGGCGGCTGGCGCGAACGCCGGGCTGTAGTTTCATACAGGCATCCGGCATGATGGGCGCATGCGCTCTTCCGTCCAAACCGACCCTGTTGCCTTCGGGCCGGCCCTCAATCCCGCGCAGCGGCGGGCGGCCACCTTCGGCGCGCCGGCGGAGGCTG
>DASVDC010000165.1:0-36578 GCA_036381275.1 Pseudomonadales bacterium
CTGCAGCCGACCGTCGCCATCTTTGATTCGGGCGATGTTGTGGATTGATTCGGGCGATGTTGCGGTCGGATGTCAGCGACTTCGTACAGCACCTTCAGCCATCGCCGGCATCGCCGCAATGAACAGCGCCCTAATCTGGGCGCATGACAAAGGCGCGCGGACGGCGACCGAAGCAGGCCGAGCTGGTGCTGATCCCGTCGGGTCGCGGCGGCTGGCGACCCGGCGCGGGCCGGAAGGCAAGACCCAACGCGCGCGTGCTGCACCGGCGCCGCGAGAACATCCCCGGACACTGCCCCGTGCACGTCACCGTGCGCCTGCAACGGGGTTTGCCGAACCTGCGCAGGAAGCGCTTCGTCTCCGCCTTCCGATACAGTCTCGCGCAGTGCGCCGAGCGCCCGGGCTTTCGGGTGGTGCACTACTCGATCCAGCACAACCACCTGCACTTCCTGATCGAGGCGCAGGGGAAGCGTGCGCTCGCCTGCGGCATGAAGAGCCTCGCGGCGCGGGTCGCGCGGTGCGTGAACCGGGTGTTCGCCCGGCGCGGGAGTGTGCTCGACGGGCGCTACCACCACCGGCTGCTGCGCACGCCGAGGCAGGTGCGGCATGCGCTCGGGTACGTGCTGCTGAACGCGCGGCACCACTACTTCGAGCGGCACCGGCGGCCGCCGCCCGTGGTGCGGCTCGATCCGGCGAGCTCGGCGGTGTGGTTCGAGGGGTGGAGGTATCCGCCGTGGAACCAACAGCCGGGCGATTCAGCACGAAGAATGCGGGAAGTTGCGTCGGCGGCGACCTGGCTGCTGACCAAAGGCTGGCGCCGTCACCGGCTGATCGATCCGGCAGAGATTCCCGGCCGTTGATCCCCACGCCACGATTCCGACGGCGAACTCAAGGGATCTTCCCCACGGTGTCGGCCATGTGCGCGCCGCGCTCGCCCATCGGGCGCGGGGGGCCGACCGTGCTGTCGAGGCGGATCTGGTGCTCGGTCTCCGCGTCGAATTCGGCACCGAGCAGGACGACGAACGCGCTCACGTAGAACCAGAGCATCAGCACGATCACCGCGCCGACGGAGCCGTAGGTCTCGTCGAAGTTGCCGAGCCGCGAGACGTAGTACGAAAACAGCACGGACCCGCCGAGCCAGAGCAGCGTTGCGAGCACGGCGCCGCCGCTCACCCACTTCCAGCGTGCGGCGCGCCGGCTCGGGCCGTAGCGGTAGATCACCGCGAGCGCCGCCATCGTACTGATCGCGAGCAGCGGCCAGCGCAGCAGCGTCACCCAGGTTGCGGCGTACTCGTCGACGCCGAGGATCCGCAGCGCCGCCGGCAGCGCGACGATCACCGCCACCGCCAGCACGCTGTAGGCGATCGCGCCGGCGGTGAGCAGCAGGCTCTGCAGGTACCAGCGCAGCATGCTGCGCTTCTCCTGTTCTTCGTAGACGATGTTCATCGCGAGCATCAGCGCGCCGATGCCGGCGCGCGAGCTCCACAGCGTGAACAGGAGACCGATCACCGCGCTGACCGACAGCGCGGTTCTCGGGCTCTCCACCACCCGGGTGAGCTGCTCCTGGATCACGCTCCAGGCTTCCGATGGAAACAGGCCCGCCAACGCGGCGAGCTGCTCGCGGACGTCGTCGACGTCGAACAGGAGCCCGTAGATCGAGACCAGCGTTGCGAGCGCCGGGAACAGCGAGAACAGTGCGTAGAAGGCGACCCCGGCGGCCACGATGAACACGTTGTGCGCGAACATCTGATTCCAGACCCGCAGCAGGATGTCGCGCCAGCCGAGCAGCGGAATCTGCCAGGGATGCTCGGCGTAGCGGCCGCGGCCGTCCTCCACCTGCGGGCGACGGCCGTCGCCGCGCTCGAGCGCGACCGACTCCAGCACCTCCAGGATCCCGGGCACGTCCTCGCTGACGACCTTCCAGATGCCTTCCTGGTTGGTCCGCTCGACGCTGTCGGCGACGGTTTCGGCGAAGCCCGCGATGGTGCGCCAGTGGGCGCGGTCGATCTGCAGCCGGGCATCGTCGTCGACGCAGTCGGCGGCATGGCCCAGCACCTCGAGGTTCCTCACCACCGCGTCGCAGGTCTTGTCGTCCTGACAGAGGCGCTCTTTGTCGTAGCCGCGGGTGTAGTCGAGGATGCGCCGGCAGGCTTCCTCCATCGCACGCCAGTGGGTGCGCCAGTCTTCCCGTTCGGCGGCCATTCAGCGGCTCCCGCGGACGGCCGCTCGGTGCGGCGGCCGGCGGCGGCGCCTCAGCGCTCGAGCGGCAGACCGAGGTTCTTCCACGCGGTCATGCCTCCCAGCAGATTGCGCACGTCGGTGAAGCCGGCCCGCAGCAGCACGCTCACCGCGATGCCGGCGCGATGGCCCACGCCGCAGGTCACCGCGACCGGTCGCTGCGGGTCGATGCGCAGCCCGTTCAGGCGATCACGCAAGTACCCCACGTAGACGTGCTCCGCACCCGGGATGTGCCCGCTGCCGAACTCGTCGTCGTCGCGCACGTCGAGTACCTGAAACGTCGCGCGCTGCTCCGCGAGGAGCCGCGGCGTGATCACGCCGGAGGCTTCGATCGGCTGCCCGCTCTTGCGCCAGGCGCCGAACCCGCCCGCGAGCGCACCCTGCACGCCGTCGATGCCGATGCGCGCGAGGTGCTGCGCGGCGACGTCCACGTCGCCGTCCCGGTCGGTAAGGAGCAGGATCGGCGTGTGCTCGTCCGCCATCCAGCCGCCGAACACCGGCAGGCCGCCGAGCCAGATGCTGAGGCTGCCGGGCAGATGGCCCCCGGCGAACGCCTCCGGCTCACGCGTGTCGTAGACCGTGCTGCCCGCAGAGGCCTCCGCGAAGCGATCGGCGTCGAGCAGCGGCGGCGCATCCGGCGGCCGCGCCGGCGGCATGCCGCCCTGCAGGTTCACCTGCTCCATCCGACGGAAGTAGGGCGGCCGCGGCAGACGCTCGCCGCCCTTGCGGCGCGCGAACGCGTCGCGGCCCAGCGTGAACACCTCGTTGTAGCGCTTCTCGTCGCCGATCGTGGAGAACGGGCGCTCCGCCATCCCGCTGCCGCAGACCGAGCCGGCACCGTGCGCCGGGAACACGAGCGTGCCGTCGGGCAGGCTGCCGAGCTTCTCGTGCACCGCATCGTAGAGCCGCGCCGCGTTCTCCGCCGCGCGCGCCGGGTCGGCGAGGTCGGTGCGGCCGGTGGTGCCGAAGAACAGCGCATCGCCGGTGAACACGCACCAGGGCTGCGATGCATCCGTGTAAACCGCGTAGCTCGCGCTCTCCGGCGTGTGTCCCGGCGTATGCAGCGCGCGGATCGTCAGGCCGCCGAGCGGAAACGTGTCGCCGTCGCGCAGGCGCAGGTCGCCGTGGCCGAACGTGTCGCCGGTGCCGTTGACGACGCGCGCGCCGGTGAGCTGCGCGAGGTGCGCGGCGCCCATCACGAAGTCTTCCTGTCGGTGCGTTTCCACCACCCAGCGAATGCGGGCACCGAGGCGGCGAGCGGCCGCAAGGTAGTCGTCGACGTCGCGGCGCGGGTCGATCACGGCCGCTTCGCCGCGGTCCGCGAGCACGTAAGCGTAGTGCGCGATGCCGGGGGTTTCGATGCGTTCGAGTTTCACGGTACGCGGCCGTGGCGGTGGCGGGAGGGTTATTCAGGAATCGTGCCTGGGGGGTGGAATTCGCGGCCGGAGCTGGGCGGATAGCCGCCGCTCCCACAATCCGGCCGCTCCCGCGCGGGTCAGGAGCGGCGCGGGAGCGCGAAGGCCACGACGTAGTCGCCGCGGGTGGTGCCGGCGCCGCCGTGGCCGCCGGCCGCGATGACCACGTACTGCCGGCCGCCGAGGCGGTAGCTCATCGGGATGGCCTGGCCGCCCGCCGGCAGGCGGCCGCGCCAGAGCTCGGCGCCGGTTTCCACGTCGAACGCGCGCAGGTAGTCGTCGGCCGTCGCGCCGATGAACACGAGGCCGGAGGACGTGACGATGGAGCCGCCGATGCTCGGCGCGCCGTCGATGTACCAGAACGGCCACGGCGCCATGTCGCGCGTGGTGCCGAGCGGCACCTGCCAGCGGATCCTGCCGGTGCGCAGGTCCATCGCGGCGAGCGTGCTCCACGGCGGCGCGGTGCACGGCACGCCGAGCGGCGACGTGATCAGCTCACGGCGCATCCCGTAGGGCGTGCCCGTCTGGCGGGCGAACTCCGAGTCCGGATGCGCCCCGGACGAGCGCAGCGTATCGAACTCGTCGCGCGGGATGAGCTGGACCACGAAGGCCAGGTGCATGACGTTCGCGACGACGAGCTGGCGCTCGGGGTCGAACGACACGCTGCCCCAGTTCGAGCCGCCGGCATAACCGGGCCAGACGATGGTGCCCTGGGTGCTCGGCGGTGTGTAGATGCCTTCGGAACGGTAGCTGGCGATCCGCTCGGCACAGCGGCCCCGATCCCAGAACGTGAGCCCCCACGCGTCGTCCGGCGTGAGCGGCTCGTGCCGGACGAGCGGCGGCAGCGCGGAGAACGGCTGGGTGGGCGAGAGTACCTCGCCCGGCACTCCGCCCTGCGGCACGGGCCGTTCCTCGATGCCGAACAGCGGCTCGCCGGTCTCGCGGTGCAGCACGAACAGCATGCCCATCTTGGTCGCCTGGATCACCGCAGGCACCGTCGCCCCGTCGCGCTCGAGCTCCGCCAGCACCGGCTGCGCGGGCAGGTCGTAGTCCCAGACGTCGTGGTGCACGAACTGCCGCGCCCAGACCACCTCGCCAGTGGCTGCCGAGAGCGCCACCAGCGAGTTCGCGTGGCGGTTGTCGCCGGGCCGCTCACCGCCGTAGAAATCCGGGCTCGCCGAGCCCACCGGCACGAACACGAGGCCCCGATCGACGTCCACCGACAGCACCGACCAGGCGTTCGCGGCGCCCGTCTTGCGGGCGGCGGCCTGGCTCCACTCCGCGTAGACCGGGTTGTCCGGATCACGCGGAATCGGATCCCACGACCAGACCAGCTCGCCGGTGCGGGCGTGGAACGCGCGCACGATGCCGAGCTCCAGGTCCACCGCGCGGTTGTCGCCGATCGCCGAGCCCGTGATCACCAGGTCGCGCCACAGCACCGGCGGCGACGACACCAGGTAGCCGCCCGGGTCGCGCGGCCGGCTGCCCTCGTTCAGGTCGACGGTGCCGTTCACGCCGAATCCGGCACACGGCGCGCCGGTCGCCGCGTCGAGAGCGATCAGCCGGGCATCGAGGGTGCCGTACAGGATCCGCAGCGCACAGGGCGCCCCCGCGGGCGCATCCGGATCGCGCCAGGCGCTCACGCCGCGCGAGGTGTTCTCGGAGTAGTGACGATCGTTCGGCAGCTTCGGATCGAACCGCCAGATCCCCTCGCCGCTGCCCGCGTCGATCGCGTGCACCTGACCGTACGGTGTGCTCACGTACAGCACGCCGTCCAGCAGGATCGGCGTCGCCTCGAAAGCCATCCGCTCGCGGCTCGGGATGTCGTCACCGAAATCGCCGGTGCGGTAGGTCCAGGCCAACTCCAGGTCCGCCACGTTGTCGGGCGTGATCTGATCCAGCTCGACATAGCGGCTGCCGCCCGGGTCGTTGCCGTAGAACGGCCATTCGGTATCGGTCGGCGTGTCGGCGACCGCAGCCGCCGCCAGCAGCGCGGCAAGGATCGCGGCCGAAGGCCGCTCCCACGGCGCTGCGCTGCGCCGCCCGTCGCAACCGCTCGGCTCCCGCCTCATCCTCGTCCCTCGGCACCCTTATTGACGGCCATCGTAACCCCGCGCGCGGCACGGCGGTACAATGCCGATCCAATGCCGAAACAGGAGTTAGGTTCCATGGACAAGATCCGCATCGGCATGATGGGCTTCGGCCGAGTCGGAAGACAGATCTACCGGCTGGCCCAGCTCGACGACCGCTTCGACATCGTGGCGGTGTCCGACATCGGCCAGCCACAGATCCTGCACCACCTGCTGACGAAGGGAATGAGCCGCATGGTGGACGTGCGGCTCGAAGGCAGCCACCTGGTCAGCCCCAAAGGCCGTACCCGGATGCTGTCCGCAGACCGCCCGATGGAGGTTCCCTGGGACGTGTTCGACGTCGACGTGGTGATCGACGTGACCGGCAAATTCCGCTCGTCACCCGACCTCGCGCCGCACCTCGACAGCGGCGCGCCGCGGGTGATCAGCTCGGTGCTGCCCGACAACGGCAGCATCGACCGGGTTGTGATCGTCGGCGTGAACGAAGAGCAGGCGAGTCCCGACGACCGCATCGTCTCCGCCGGCTCGGCATCCACCGCCGCGGCCGCGCTGGCGCTGAAGACGATCACCGATGCCTACCCCATCGAACACGCCTCGATCACGTCGGTGCACGAGTTCACCAGTGACCAGGTGCTCGAGGACTACGCCGGCCCCGACTATCGCCGCAGCCGTTCCGGGGCGCGCAACATCATTCCCAACACGACCCCCGCGCTGACCTGGGTGCCCAAGGTGCTGCCGGCGGTCGCCGACAAGATCTCCGGGTACGCGATGAACGTCCCGGTGCAGACCGGCTCGATGCTCGATCTGACGGTCCGGTTCGAGGACACCGGTGTCGAGGTCGACGCGGTGAACGCGTTGTTCGAAGCCGCCGCCAAGGCGAAGCCGAACATCATCGCCGTGACCTGGGATCCGATCGTCTCGTCGGACGTGCGCGGTGAGCCGCACTCGCTGCTGGTGGATCTGGAGGCGACGCTGAAGTCGGGTTCCCGGCTGATGAAGGTGATCGGCTGGCACGAATCGCTCGGGCACGCCGCCCGGATCCTCGATCTGGTGGCGCTGTACGCGCGCCTCGATGGCGCCCGCTCGAAGAGAAAGGAGGCTTCCTGATGAGAATCGCCATCAACGGATTCGGCCGCATCGGCCGCGCGGTGTTCCGTATCGCCGAGAATGACAAAGACCTCGACGTCGTCGCGATCAACGACCTCTACGACCACGACGCGCTCTGCTACCTGCTGACGTACGACACCGTGATGGGCCGCTTCCCCGGCGAAGCGCGCATCGAGGACGGTCACCTGGTGACGAAGAAGTCACGCGTGCGCATGGTGAAGGAGACCGATCCCAGCAAGCTCCCGTGGAAGGAGCTCGAGGTGGATGCGGTCGTCGAGTCGACGGGCGTGTTCCGCACGCGCGAGAAGGTGGCCCTGCACCTCGAAGCCGGCGCGAAGCGTGCGCTGCTGACGGTGCCCGCCAAGGACAGCATCGACTACATGATCGTGATCGGTGTGAACGATGACGGCCTGACGCCGCAGCACCGGCTGGTGTCGAACGCGAGCTGCACGACCAACTGCCTCGCGCCGGTGGCGAAGGTGCTGAACGACAACTTCGGCATCCGCGAAGGCGTGATGAACACCGTGCACGCGTACACGAACGATCAGCGCCTCGCGGACGTGCCCCACTCCGACTGGCGCCGCAGCCGCGCCGCCGCGGAGAACATCATCCCCACCTCGACCGGTGCGGCAAAGGCGGTCGGCAAGGTGCTGCCGGAGCTCGCCGGCAAGCTCGACGGCATCGCGTCGCGCGTGCCGGTTCCGGACGGGTCCGTGGTGGATCTGTTCGTCGAGCTCGAGCGCGACATCACCGTGAAGGACGTGCACGAGGTGATGCAGGAGGCCGCGACCTCGGAGCGCCTCAAGAACGTGCTGCAGTTCACGACCGAGCCGGTGGTGTCGTCGGACATCATCGGCAACCCGCACTCGGCGATCTTCGACGGCTCGTTCACCCAGGTGAGCGGCGGGCGGTACCTCAAGTGCCTGTCGTGGTACGACAACGAGTGGGGGTACTCGAACCGGGTGTGCGACGTGCTGCGGATGATGGCGAAGATGGACTGACCGTGTGGGAGCGGCCTCCGGCCGCGAATCGGCCAAAGCATTCGCGGCCGGAGGCCGCTCCCACAACTGGCGGGCTCAGGTGCGCTGGTGGTTCAGCGCTTCGCGGATCTTGCGCGCCAGTTCCTCCTTGCGGTACGGCTTCGCCAGGATGAGCGGCGGCGCGGCGTCCGGGTCGGCGCCCGCGACGGCGGCTTCGGTATTGCCCGACGTGAGCAGCACCGCCAGCTCCGGCCGCAGCCGCCGGGCCGCGCGGACGAGCTCGAGACCCGACATCCCGCCGGGCATCAGGAGGTCGGTGAACAGCAGGTCCACCGCCTGCCCGGCTTCCAGCAACGCGATCGCCGACGGCCCGTCTTCCGCTTCGAGCACCGAGTAGCCGAGCGTCTCGAGCTGACGCGCGGCCAGCGCGCGAACCGACGGATTGTCCTCCACCACCAGCACGCGGATCTGCGCCGACGGGGCCGGCACCTCCTCCGCCGGGACACTCGCCGGCAAGGAGGCCGCTTCGCCCGGCGGCAGATAGAGGCGCACCGTCGTGCCCTCGCCCACCCGGCTTTCGATCTCCACGTGACCGCCCGACTGCTTCACGAAGCCGAACACCATGCTGAGGCCCAGGCCGGTTCCGTAGCCCTGTTCCTTGGTCGTGTAGAACGGGTCGAACACCTTGTCGAGGGCCTCCGGCGGGATACCGATGCCGGTGTCCGTCACCGAGATCGTCAGGTAGTCGCCCGGCTCGACCTGGAACTCCATCGCCTTGAACGCATCGATCGAGCGCATCCCCGTCGCGATCGTGAGCAGCCCCCCGTCCGGCATCGCGTCGCGGCCGTTGATCGCCAGGTTCACGACGGCGGATTCAACCTGGCTCTGGTCGGCGACCACCGGCGGTAGTCCCTCGGCCAGGTCGAGCTCGACCCGGATCTGCGCACCCAGCGTCCGACGGATCAGATCCGCGGTGGCGGTGACCATCTCGCCGACGTCGAACACGGTGGGCTGCAGCGTCTGCCGGCGCGCGAACGCCAGCAGTTGCCGCGTGAGCCGCGCACCGCGCAGGCTCGCTTCGAGCGCGGTGCGCGCCGACTCGAGCGCGGGCCGGTTGTCGCCGAGGGTGTCGATCAGCAGCTCCAGATGCCCCATGATCACGGTGAGCAGGTTGTTGAAGTCGTGGGCGAGTCCGCCGGTGAGCTGACCGACCGCTTCCATCTTCTGCGCCTGCCGGAGCTGCTCCTCGAGCGCCCGTTGCTGCGTGACGTCGCGCAGGATCGCGAGGTAAGTGAGGCGCTCGTGCACCACGAACTTCGAAATCGACGCCTCGAGCGGGAACTCCTCACCGTTCTTGCGCCGCCCCGTCGCGCCGCCGCCCATGCCCATGCGGCGCGGCACCGGCGGCTCGCGGCCGAAGCGCTGCATCCATCCGCGGTGCTCGCCTGCCGCCCGGGTCGGAAGCAGCAGCTCAACCGGCCGGCCGATGACCTCCTCGGCGCTGTAGCCGAACAGTGACTCCGCCGCGTGGTTGAAGATCGTGATGTGCTGATCTTCGTCCACGGCGATGATCGCGTCCGGCGCCATCGTCAGTACCGCCTTCAGCCGGTACTCCGCTTCGCGGCGCTCCTCTTCCGCACGGGCACGCTCGCGGCGCGTCTCCACCTCGCGAAGCTCCCGCTCGATCGCGGGCACCAGGCGCTTCAGGTTGTCCTTGATCACGTAGTCCTGCGCGCCGGCTTTCATCGCCGCCACCGCCACCTCTTCGCCGATCGTGCCGGAGACGAAGATGAACGGCGTATCGAAGCCGCGGCTGCGGATCAGCGACAGCGCCTGGTTGCCGGTGAAGCCGGGCATCGTGAAATCGCACAGGATCACGTCCCAGGGCTCGCTCTCCAGGGACTCCATCAGCGCTTCCGGGGTATCGACCAGCCGGTACTCGGGATCGTAGGAGCCGCGGCGCAGCTCGCGCAGCACCAGTTCGGTGTCGTCCGACGAGTCGTCGACGATCAGTACGCGCAGGGGAGTGCCCATACCGCGCGTCCTACGGCAACGACCGCGGCGGCGGTTCGTTGAGCATCAGCCAGTACAGGCCGAGCTGCCGCGCCGCCTCGAGGAACTCGTCGAAGTTCACCGGCTTGCGTACGTAGCTGTTCGCGCCGCTCCGGTAGCCGTCGATCAGGTCGCGTTCTTCCTTGGAGGAGGTCAGGATCACCACCGGCAGCAACTCCGTACGAGGGTCGGCGCGCACCCGCCGCAGCACTTCGAGCCCTTCGATCTTCGGCAGGTTCAGGTCGAGCAGCATCACCTGAGGCAGCTCGTCGGTGTCGCGTCCGGCATAGGGGCCGGTGCCGAACAGGTAGTCGAGCGCCTCCGCGCCGTCGCGCACCACCACGATGTCGTTTACCACGTTGTTGCGCCGCAGCGCACGTACGGTGAGCGCTTCGTCGTCCGGGTTGTCTTCGACCAGCAGGATGCTCTTCATCGACGCACTCACCTCCCTCCCAGTGTGAAATGGAACGCTGCACCGCGACCGGGTACCGCCTCTGCCCAGATCCGCCCGCCGTGCTTGTGAACGATGCGCTGCACCGTCGCGAGCCCGATGCCGGTGCCGGGGAACTCGCGGGCGTCGTGCAGGCGCTGAAACGCGCGAAAGAGCTGGTCGACGTAGGCCATGTCGAAGCCGACGCCGTTGTCGCGCAGGTCGAACACGGTTTCACCATCGGCTTCCGTGCAGCCGAGCTCGATCCGGCCCGGCGACCGGCCGCCGGTGAACTTCCAGGCGTTGTCGAACAGGTTCTCGAGCGCGATCCGCAGCAGGCGCGGATCGGCGGTCACCCGCAGGCCGTCCCGGATGTCGATCTCGACCTCGCGCGCCGGCTCCGCGCGCTGGAGCTCGTCGGTCACCTCCCGGGCCAGCGCGGACAGATCGACCTCCTGCAGGTCGAGCTGCGCGCGCGCGACCCGCGAGAGCTTGAGCAGATCGTCGATCAGCTGACCCATGCGCTGGGCGGCGTTGCGCACCCGATCGAGGTGACCCCTCGCTTCGGGTCCGAGCCGATCGCCGAAGTCCTCGAGCAGCGCCTGACTGAAGCCGTCGATCGCCCGGAGCGGTGCCCGCAGGTCGTGCGAGACGGAGTAGCTGAACGCCTCGAGCTCGCGGTTCAGCGCCTCGAGCTCCGCGTTGTCGCGGGTCAGCCGCTCGTTCAGCTCGCGGATCCTCCGGGCCTGCTGACGCCGCTCGGTCACATCGCGGATGTCGGCCAGAACCAGCAGCCCCGCATCGGTCTGAACCGGGCTCAGGCTGATCTCCACCGGGAACTCGCTGCCGTCGGCACGTCGTCCGTGCAACTCGAGACCTTCGCCCATCGGCCGCAGACGCGGATCGCTGCCGTAGCCGGCCCGGTGCCGGACGTGGGCGTCGTGGTAGCGCTCCGGCAGCAGCACTTCCACCGCGCGGCCGACCAGGCCGGCGCGCGGGTGACCGAACATCCGCTCGGTCTCGGCGTTCACCATCCGGATCCGGCCATCGCCGTCGACGATGACCACCGCGTCGGGCGCCGACTCGACGAACTGCCGGAAGCGCGCGTCGCTCGCCTTGAGCTCAGCCTCCGTGCGTTCGCGCCGCAGACGCTGCCGGGCGAGCAGCACCGCGACGCCGGCGAGCACCGCCGCGAGCAGCAGGTAGGCGACGAGCACCGCGACCAGCAACTGATTGCGCCCGGCGATCACCACGGCGGCCGGCACGTGACTGACCACGTACCAGCTTCGCGCCGATCCCGCCGGCAGCCGGCTGTCGCGGTTTTCACCCGGCCCCCAGTTCACCGGTTGAGTACGGGAGTAGGTGAACAGCCCGCCTTCGTGGCGAAACTGTCCCATGGGGGGTCCCTGCTCCATCCGCGCCCACACCTCGGGGTACAGCGACCGCACCGTGCGCTGCTGACGCTCGGGATACATGAACACGAACTCGTCCTCCGGCCGCGGCCCGACGAGCCAGTGGCCGCCGCGGTCCAGCAGCCACATCTGCCCTTCATCCTCCGCGGCCAGGTGGTGGATCTGCTCGAGCAGGTCGGCGCCGAGGTACTGCAGCAGCAGCGTGCCGCGCCGCTCGCCGCTCGCGTCGTGAACCGGCGTACCCACCCGGATCACCGGCTTGCGCGGCTCGACCACCCGACCGTCCTCGCGCGCGAGCTCGAACCGCGACACGTACACCTGCCCGGGCCGCAGGTTGCGAAACTCGTCGAGGAACACCTCGTCGATGTCACCCCGCAGCGCCTCCGCGGCGACCGCCGCCGGGCGGCCGTCGTTCCAGTTCGCCCGCGCGATCTCACGGCCTTGCGTGTCGACAAACCGGAGCCGATCGTAGACGCGCTTTTCCGCTACGAAGGTGACGAAATCCCGCGCCAGCGCGAGGGCGTCTTCGGCGCTGCCGCTGTCGAGCCAGCGCGCCACGCTCTGCGAGCGCGCCAGATAGCTCGCGTCGGCGATCAGGCCCGACAGCTCGCCCGCGAGCTCGTGGCGACCGATGCTGACGAGTTTCTCCTGCTCTTCCCGAAACAGCGCCGATACCGCGAGTGCGAGCACCACCAGCAGCACGGCCATGACAAGCAGGCCTACCAGCGCCAGCGGCAGGAACGCAGCCAGCGTGCGTCGCAGCAGCGTTCCGCCCGAGGCCGCATCGAGCGGCACGAAGCCTCCGGCGGCCGGCCCCGCCGCGGCAGCAGATAGCCCGTCTGCGATAGATTCATCAGACGACATGGGAGTGGCGCGCCTGGGATCACCCGGATGATACCCCCAATGGACCGTCGGTCCACCCTCGAGTGACCGTTCCGGGGTGCTCGGGACCCGTGCTACCGTCGCAGCATGACAACGAACGGACCGGAGCGATGCGCTGGCTGATTCTCGTGCTCGCCGCGATCCCGGCGTTTGCCGGCTGGGCCTGGATCGTCTTCATCGGAACGTTCGACGGCTGGTGGCGCGAGCCGCTGGCCGAGCCGGGGGATGCCGACGGGTTCGCCGCCGCGGCGGCGGCCTATCTCGATGCTCACAACCGCGGCAACGCGGCTTTCCGGCTGGTCGAATCCGGCGAAATCTTCGCCGAACACTTCGTCTCGATCGGCACGCCGGTGGACGCGCACACGCGTTTTCCGGTGGCATCGATCAGCAAGTGGGTCACGGCATGGGCCGTGCTGGATCGGGTCGAAGCCGGCGAGCTCGCGCTCGACGTCCCGGTGGCGCGCTATCTGACTCGTTGGGCGCTGCCGCCGGGGCCGTTCGACAACGACGGCGTGACGATCCGGCGACTGCTGTCCCACACCGCCGGGCTCACCGACGATCTCGGCTACCTCGGCTTCGAACCCGGGCAGCCGCTGCAACCCCTGGAAGACTCACTGAACCGGGCCGCGGACGCCGAGCCCGGGGCCGACGGGCGGGTACGGGTCGGTATCGAGCCCGGCAGCGAATGGCGCTACTCCGGCGGCGGCTACGCGCTGCTGCAGCTCGTGCTGGAAGAGGTCTCCGGCGAAGCGTTCGCCGATCACGTCGGAAGGACCGTGCTGGAACCGCTCGGCATGCACGACTCCACGTTCGAGTTGCCCGACGGCGCCAACGTGGCCACGTTGTACGACGTCGACGGCCGGTCGGTGGCGCCGCGACGCTTCACCGCCTCGTCGGCCGCCGGCCTCTACAGCAGCGTCGGCGATCTCGCCCGCTTCGCGGCCGCCCACGCCGGCGCCGCGGCGGGCGGCGGCGTGCTCGAACCGGACACCGTCGCGCGGCTGCGGCAACCGCAGGCGACAGCGTTCGGCACCGAGATCTGGGGCCTCGGCACCATGCTGTACGCCGAGAACGGCCGCGGCAGTCACCTGATCGGTCACGACGGCTTCAACGCGCCGGCAAGCACCGGCACCGTGCGCGTCGATCCCGCCACCGGCGATGCCATCGTAGTGCTCGCGACCGGCAATCCGCGGCTGACGAGCTACCTCGGCGGCGAATGGGTGTTCTGGAAGACCGGGCATCTGGACATCGCCACCTTCTACGGCTCGAGGCGGCAGATGTTCCTGACGATCGCGGCGGGTTGGGGTGTGATCGTGCTGGCGGTGCTCGTGACGGGGTGGCTGACCCGCGCTCCGCGGCCGGAGCGCGGTCCGGTGACCGGTTCCGCTCCCTAGGCGAGCAGCCGCAGCCCGGCGCCGAGGCCGCAGGCACGCGCTTCGGCAATCAGCCGCCCGCGTTCGTCCTCCGGCGCGTTGCCGGTCAGGAGCCGTACCCGGCGGATGAAGAACTCCGCGAACGGCAACGGTTCGGCGCGGGTGTAGTCGGCGAGGGCCGCGGCGTAGCGGAGTGCCCGCTCGCCGTCGCCGGCCTCGAGGCACGCTTCCATCGCCGCGAAGTAGAAGTACAGGTGACAGTGGCTCACGGCCCGGTCGGTGAGCAGCCGTTCGCCTTCGGCGAGGCGCGCCCGACGCTCGCGCGCGGTCTCGGCGCACAGCGCCTGCAACCCGCGCACGTACGCGCCCGCGAACGCCATCAGGCTGTCATCGAGCAGACCGAGTGCGAGCTCGAGCTCGCGCCGCGCGTCTTCGATCCGGCCGGCGGCCCAGAGCAGGTGCGCCGTCTGCGAGGTCGCGTCGATCATGAAGCGGCGCGAGCCGATGCGCTCGCCGAGCTCGCGCGTGCGCTCGGCGTGCCACAGGCCTGCGTCGAAGTCACCATGAAACGCGTGCGCGCTCGCGAGCACGTTGTGCGCGAGCAGCTCATGACGCACGTTCTGCGACTGCTCGGCGAGCTCGAGCGCCCGCCGGCCATCGCGCAACGCGTCCGCGAACCGGTTCTGATAGGTCAGGGTCAGCCCGCGCATCGCCAGGTTCGGCGGCACGACGCTGGCATGACCGCCCGCTTCGCCGAGGCGCACGCAGCGGTCGAAATGCTCGAACGCGGTGATCATCGCGCCCTGCTGATAGTAGGCGTCGCCGAGGCCGCCTTCCGCGCGCGCCTGGCGCAGCGTACAGCCCGCCCGCTCCGCGTGGACCAGCGACGCCTGGTGCGCGCGCAGGCACTCGTCCGTGAGCCCCTGCGGGAACAGCACGTTGCCGAGCTGCAGCCAGGCATCCGCCTGATAGGCGTGATCGTCCGGATTGCGCGCCACGGCGGCCTCGAGTGCCTCGAGCGCGCGCGGATAGTCGTCGAGCTGGTTCAACGCCATCCCGAGACCGACCAGCGCGTGGGCCTCGACGTCGCCGCCGGTGGCCGCCCGGCGACACGCCTCGAAGCCGGCGGCCGCCTTGGCGGTCTGCCCGAGCATCAGGTCGAGCTGGGCCTGGATCAGCATCGCGGCTGCGTTCCCGGGCTCGCGCTCGAGCGCCCGCTCCGCGAGCTGCCGGGCCCGCGCCAGGCGGTAGTGATCGAGCTCGTCCTTCGCCGCCTCCACCAGCGCCGACACCGCCTCCGGCGCGTCGGCGCGGTCCAGGTGCCACGCGTGCAGCTCGAGGCTCCGCGCGCGATAGAAGCCGGCGGCCCGCGCGTGCAGCTCGCGCCGCTCGCTCGCGAGCAGATTGCGGTAGATGCTGTCGCGGATCAGCGCGTGGTGGAAACGCCAGGTATCGGCCCCGCGTACCACGAGCCCCGCGGTCACGGCCGCGTCGAGCTCGGGCGCCTCCCCGGCGGTGGCGGCGAGCGCATCCAGCGTGAAGTGCTGACCGAGGACACTGGCGGCCCGCACCTGGGCCTGCACGGGCTCGGGCAGCGCATCGAGCTGGGCCACGGCCAGCGCCTGGATCGTGTGCGGCAGCTCGGCGCCGGCGCGTCCCGCGCGCACCAGTTGCTGGATGAACAGCGGATTGCCGCCGGCCCGCTCGACCACTTCCGCGAGCTGCGTCCCGCCGGCCCCGAGCGCGCTGGCGAGACGATCGGCCTCGCTCTCCCGCAGCGGCCGCAGGTCCAGGGTGACCAGCGGCGCATCGCCCATCGCCGCGCGCCACTCCGGGTCGAGGGCTTCCCCCGCCACCCGCGAGGTCATCACCAGCAACACGGGCAGCTCCGCCGCCGTGCGCGCCAGCGGCGGCAGCACCGCCAGCGTCAATCGGTCGGCCCAGTGCAGATCGTCCACGACCAGGACGAGGCCGTCCTCCCGGGCGGCGGCTCTGACCAGGCTGCGCACGGCCCGCGACGACCGGCGCAGCCGCTCGAGCGGGGCCAGGCTGTCGAGTTGCTCCGCCAGGTGCGGGGCCGGATCGACGCCGAGCACCGCCTGCAGATACGGCACGTGCTGCGCGCCGACCCGCGCCGCGATCGCTGCCTCGCCGACCTCGCCGCCGAGCAGCGACCGGACGAGCTGGGCGATCGGGTCCTGACCGCGGGCACCGCCGAAGTCGTAGGCCTGCGCGGTGTGCACCGAAAACCCTTCCCGCGCGGCGAGCGCCGTGTACTCCTGAACCAGCCGGGTCTTGCCGATTCCCGCCTCGCCGCGCAGCAGCAGCGCGCAGCCGTAGCCGCCGTCGCGGCTCGCGTCGAGCAGCGCGACGAACTGGCGGATCTCGAGCGCGCGGCCCACCAGCGGCGCATCGTGCGCCGCACCCGTGTAGCGACACGCCTGGCGCACCGCGTCGCTCGCGAGGCTCTGCCCCGGCGCAGCCCGCGCCGCCAGATCCTGCGCTTCGCCGACCGCCTGCCCGGCGACCGAGCGGTTCTCGGGCCGGAACAGCACCCGCCCGGAGGCGATGCCGACCCGCGCACCGGGCAGCAGCGTGACCAGCTCCGCCGCCGCGAGGCACGCGCGATCGGCTTCGCTGCCGCGCACCCGGCCGAGCCCGAAACCGCACACGGCCTGGCCCGCGACGTGCCCGACGACCATGCCGCCGTAGCCGCGCAGCAGCCGGGAGAGCTGCTCGAGCTGATCGGCGTGGCTCGCTTCCGCGCGTTCCGGATCGCTGTCGTCGGCGGCGAACCGGCAGACCAGCACCACCGCCGGGCGCAACCGGTGCGCGGCCGGGGCCGGCGGCGCGGCGGGCGCCTCCACCGCCAACGGTGCGGAAGCCGCCGCGGCCGCCGGCTGTACGGCCGCGGGAGCGGCGTGACGGTGAGTCAGCAGCGCTTCGTAGAGCGCCACGGTTTCGCCGTCCGGCTGGATGCCGAGCTCGCGCTCGAGCACCGAGCGGCAGTGCAGGAACTGGCGGATCGCGGCGCCGTCCTGGCCCGCAGCGATGTACGAGCGCATCAGGTCACGGTGCGCCGCTTCGTCCAGCGGATCGAGCGCCAGCAGGCGGCGGGTCCAGGCGATGACCGCGTCGTTGTCACCGTCGTGGGCATCGGCCAGCGCCCGGCACAGACGCGCCGCGGTGGCCGCGAGCTCGCGGCGCATCTCGTCCAGCCACTCGTCGAACGTGTCGACCCGGGCGTCGAGGCCCTCCAGCAGGCTGCCGCGGTAGAGAGTCATCGCGCGCGCCCAGCTCTCGGGATCCGGCGCCGCCGCGAGGCGTCGGAACTCGCGCACGTCGATGCGGCCGCCGTAGGTTTCCAGAGCCGCTTCCTGCGCGGTGACCGTGAGACCGAGGCCGGAGTCCTGCAGCGCCCGGCGCAGCTCGGTCAGCGCCTGGCGCAGACTGTGCCGGGCCGCGGACGGCGGGCTGTCCGGCCACAGCAACGCGGACAACTGCTCGCGCGGCAACGGCGCATCGTCCAGCGCGAGCCGACACATCAGTGCCTTGACCTTGCGCGCAGGCACGTCGCGCCGCTCACCGTTCACGGTGAGCAGAAAGCCACCCAACAGGCTGAGCTCTGTGGCTCGGTGAGTCATGAATGCGGCGGAGATCCCCGTCTGCCCCGGATTATCGCGCCCGCGCCGCGGCGGCCTCAATCGGGCCGGCCGTCGGCGTCCGCGGCGCGGCCCGAGGGCTCCGCCGGCGGCCGGGCATCGGACGGCATCGCGTCGCCGCCGCGCCGCTCCGCTTCGCGATCGCCGTAGGCTTCCTCGAACATCTCCCACAAGGTGATGAAGAGCGCCGCGATCAGCGGGCCGATCACCAGCCCCGTGATCCCGAACAGCGCGAGTCCCCCGAGGGTCGCGAGCAGCACCAGGTAGTCCGGCATCCCGGTGTCGCGCCCGACCAGGATCGGCCGCAGCAGGTTGTCCACCAGGCCGATGCCGACCACGCCGACGGCGACCAGGATCAGCCCCTTGACGATCTCGCCGATCGAGAACAGGAACACGGCGGCCGGCACCCAGACCAGCGCCGCGCCGACCACCGGGATCAGCGAGGCGCCGGCCATCACCACACCCCACAGCACCGCGCCGCGGATGCCGAGCGCCCAGAACGCGATGCCGCCGATGGCCCCCTGCACGGCGGCGATCACGAACGTGCCCTTGACGGTGGCGCGCACCACTTCGGCGAAGCGCTGGAACAGGTGACGCTCACGGGTGTCGCCGAGCGGCAGGATGTGCACCAGACGCTCGATCACGAAGTGGCCGTCACGCAGGAAGAAGAACAGCAGGTACAGCATCAGGCTGGTGCCGACGAAGAACTGCAGGGTGTTCTGGCCGATCTGCAGCGCGTTGCTCGCGACCCACTGACCAGCCTCGAGCGAGAATTCCGAGATCCGCCCCCGGAGGTTCTGAACCTCGAGACCGAAGTTGCCGGCGTATTGGAACAGCGTCGGTACCTGCTGCTGGAACCAGCGGATCGGGGCGCCCGTGTCCACCGCGCCCGTCTTGATGGCGTCCAGCAGCGCCGTGAGCTCGCTCGCGACGGCGAGCCCGAGCACCAGCAGCGGCAGCAGGATCAGCAGCACGATGCCGAGCAGGCTGAGCGACGACGCCAGCGCCCCGCGGCCCCCGAGCGCGAGCGCAAAGCGTTGATTCATCGGCTCGAACACGATCGCGAAGGTGACCGCCCAGAAGATCGGGATCACGAACACCCTCAGCAGGCCGACGAACGCGAGCGTCGCGAGGCCGAGCAGCATGAAGAAAAAGACCCGCTCGAGCCTCAGGTGCATGGATCCCCGGGGGTCCGGGTCGGTCATTTTGACGCTCCGTTGACGCTGTTGCCGATGCTCTGACGGCCGCCGCCTAGAGTGGCCCGCGGACGAACCGGAGACATTGTCATGTACGACCACCTCGATCTGATAGCCCTGGCGCTGATCCCGGGCTTCATGCTCGTCGATCTGGTGCACGGGGCGCGAGCCTACCAGAAGCCTCGGCTGTGGCGACTCAACGGTCTGCTGGTTTCCATCGCGACCGTCTACCTGTCGTTTCAGATCCCGCTCGTCTGGGATGCGCTGCTCGGCAGCCTGACCCTGTTCGACGGCTCCCGGCTCGGTCCGTGGGCGGGTGCCGGGGTCGGCATGCTGGTCTACGAGACCGGCCACTACTTCTACCACCGATTCGCCCACGCGAACCCGTGGCTGTGGCGCGTGCACCAGATGCATCATTCGGCGGAATCGCTCGACGCGTTCGGCGCCTACTTCCTGCATCCGGTCGACACGTTCGCGTTCACCTCGATCGGCACGCTGGTCAGCGTGAACCTGCTGGGGCTTTCGCTGGAGGCGGCGCTGCTGCTGAACTTCTGGCTGATATTCAACGCCATGTTCCAGCACGCCAACATCCATACGCCGCGCTGGCTCGGCTATCTGATCCAGCGGCCGGAGAGTCACGCGCTGCACCACGGCCGCGGCGTGCACCGGTACAACTATTCCGATCTGCCGCTGATCGACATGCTGTTCGGCACGTTCAGGAACCCGGAGCGCTACGACGAGCCGGTGGGCTTTCACACCGGCGCCTCGTCGCGCTGGTTCGAGATGCTCGTGGGCCTCGATGTGACCGAGCCGCCCGCACCCGTGACCTCGATCGACAACATGACCTCAATCGACAAGATGGAGATTGCGTGATGAGCCGTGTAGCCACTTACGAGATGAGCTGCCGCAACGATGCAGCTCTGCAGCACTTCGACAAGGCACTCGATGCGTTCCAGACCTACCTCGGCAACCCGATCGAGCACCTCGAGCGGGCGCTGACGGAGGAACCGGACTTCGTGATGGCACACCTGTTCCGGGCGATCGCGCTGGCGCTCACCTCGGAACGGCGGCACCTGAAGGATGCCAGGGCGAGCCTGGAAGTGGCCGAGTCTCTCGTGGCCCGGGCCAACGACCGCGAGAAGGCGTTGCTGCACGCGGTGCGGCCGCTCCTCGCGGGCGACTGGGACGAGGCCTGCCGCCGCTTCGACCGGGTGCTCGCCGTCTACCCGACCGACGCGCTGACGCTGCAGGCGGCGCACCTGCTCGACTTCCTGCGCGGCGACGCGCTGAACCTGCGCAACCGCGTCGCCCGCGTGCTGCCGCGCTGGAGCGCGTCGATGCCCGGCTACTCGTTCGTGCTCGGCTTCTACGCGTTCGGCCTCGAGGAGTGCAATCAGTATCCCGAAGCCGAAGACGCGGGCCGGCGGGCGGTCGAGCTCGATCGGCGCGATGGCTGGGCGGTTCACGCCGTCACCCACGTGATGGAGATGCAGGGCCGGGTGGCGGAAGGCATCGAATGGCTCGAACGGCGGCAGAACGACTGGGCACCCCGCCACGGGCCGGCGAACGAGTTCGCGTATCACAACTGGTGGCACCTGGCGCTGTTCCACCTCGACCGCGGTGACGCCGATCGGGCGCTCGCGCTGCTCGACCAGGAGATCACGCCGGGGGTTGCGGACGTGTCGATGGGTCTGCTCGACGTGACGTCGATGCTCTGGCGTCTGCGGCTCTTCGGGGTGCCCGTCGGCGACCGGTTCTCGGCCCTGGCGGAGAAGTGGCGCGCGAAGCTCGGCGAGGAAGCCGGCTACTACGCGTTCAACGACTTCCACGCGGCGCTCACGTTCGCCGCCGCCGGCGATCGCGACGCGCTCGAGGAGACCCGCGCCGCGATGCGCCGCGCGGCGGAAACGGACACGGGCACCAACGGCCCGATGGCGGCGCAGGTGGGCGCGCCGCTGCTCGATGCGCTGGTCGACTACGTGGAGGAGCGCTACGGGCCGGCGGCGGAGCGTCTGGCGAGCGTCCGGGACATCGCCCAGCGCTTCGGCGGCAGCCACGCACAGCGCGACCTGCTGACGCTGACGCTGATCGACGCCGCGCAGCGCGCGGGCGACAAAGCCACCGCCCGCCACTACCTGAACGAGCGCCTCGCCAGCAAGCCGTCGAGCGGGCTCGGCTGGCGGCTGCTCGCGAAGGCGCTGTAGCACCCGACCGGGGGAGGGGGCTTCCGGCCCGGCCCCATCCGCTGTGGGAGCGGCGGCTTCCTGCCCAGCTCCGGCCGCGAATGCAGGTGAGCAATTCGCGGCCGGAGGCCGCTCCCACAGAATCAGCACCACTCCCATAGAATCAGCACCACTCCCACGAATCAGCACTACCCCCACAGCGTTTGGGTACACTCCGGCCCAGGCTTGCGAAGCTGGGGAAGCAACCGATGATCGACGTCACGCGTCCGGAGCAGGTCGGCCTCGACGGCCGGCGTCTCGACCGGATCACCCGCTGGCTCAACGAGCAGATCGACCGGGAACGGCTGGCCGGCGCCAGCGTGCTGGTGGCTCGGCGCGGCCGGACCGCCTATTTCCGGGCGGCCGGGCTCGCGGATCGGGAGCACGGCCGCGCGTTCGGTGAGGACACGGTCGTGCGCGTCTACTCGATGACCAAACCGGTCACGACGGTGGCAGCGATGATGCTCTACGAGGCCGGCTGCTTTCAGCTCGACGATCCGGTCGCGCGCTACCTGCCGGAGTTCGCCGAGACCCGGGTCTGGGCGGGCGGGGACGCCGACGTGGACGACACGCTGCCGATGAAGACGCCGATGACGATCCGGCACCTGATGACGCACACCTCGGGGCTCACCTACGGATTCATGCGGGCGAACGTGGTCGATGCGCGCTATCGTGCCGACGGCATCGAGTTCCCCGGCGACGCCGGCGGCCTCGCCGAGCTGGTGGAACGGCTCGCGCAGATCCCGCTGATCTGCCAGCCCGGCAGCGAATGGAACTACAGCGTGTCCACCGACGTGCTCGGCCGGCTGGTGGAGATCTGGTCGGGCGAGCGCCTGGACGAGTTCTTCCGATCGAAGATCTTCGAGCCGCTCGGCATGCGCGACACCGGCTTCCACGTCGCGCCGGAAAACCACCACCGCTTCGCCGCGCTGTACGCGCCGCTCTCCGGCGGCGACTTGAGCAGCGTCGGGCGCGCGCCCGCGACGGACGCGAGCGAGCGCCGCGGCGGGCTCAAGCTGCAGGAGTCCTCGACCGACAGTCCGTTCCTCGCCCCCTGCAGCGCCCACTCCGGCGGCGGCGGGCTGACCTCGACGATCGGCGACTACGCCCGCTTCTGCCAGATGCTGCTGAACCGGGGTGAGCTGGACGGCGCGCGGCTGCTCGGCCGCAAGACGGTGGAGTACATGCGCCTGAACCATCTGCCCGACGGCCGCGACATGGCGCAGATGGGCCAGCCGGTCTGGAGCGAGACCAGCTACGACGGCATCGGCTTCGGGCTCGGCTTCGCCGTCGTGCTCGATCCGGTGAAGGCGCAGTTCGTCACGTCACCCGGCGAGCACCACTGGGGCGGCGCCGCCAGCACGTTCTTCTGGATCGACCCGGCGGAGGAGCTCTTCACGGTGTTCCTGACGCAGCTCATGCCGTCGTCGACGTACCCGATCCGCCGCGAGCTGCGCGTGCGGGTGTATCAGGCGCTGATCGACTGAAAAGGCGTTGCGTATCCTGAACTAAATAGCTATATAGCTATTTAGTTAAAAGGTAAGACGCAACCCTTGGACAAGATCTTCGCCGCTCTCGCGTCGACGGCGCGCCGGAAGATCCTCGCCTACCTCGCGGAAGCGGATCTGACGGCGGGGGAGATCGCCGGCCGCTTCGAGATGAGCCAGCCGGCCGTCTCGAAGCACCTGCAGCTCCTCGAAAGCGCCGGACTGGTACGCAGCGAACGGCACGGCCAGTACGTCTACTACTCGCTGACTCCCGACAACCTCGTGAACACGCTGAACGGGTTCGTTTCGGAGATCTGCCCGGTGTCGCGGCCGCTGAAACGCGAGAGCGCCACGCTGAAGGCGAAGCGTCGCCGGAGCCGTTGCTGATGAGCGCGGAGGTCGGCACGCCGGCGAGCGACGACCTCCCCTTCCGCATCCGCGCCGATGGAGCCGATCCGATCGCCGGAAGAGTCGTCTGGGCCCCGCACAGGTCGCTCTGGATCGGCACGATGACCGCGGCGACCGTGCTCGTCGCCCCGTTCGTGGCCACCCCGGGAGCACTGGCGGTGTTCCTCGCCGGTACCGGGCTGACCCTCTGCCTCGGCCACTCGATCGGCATGCACCGGCGCCTGATTCACAGGAGCTTCGAATGCCCGCTGTGGCTCGAGTACCTGTGCGTCTACCTCGGCACGCTGGTCGGCATGTGCGGCCCGCTCGGGATGATCGCGGTCCACGATCTGCGCGACTGGGCCCAGCGTCAGCGGCAGTGCCATCCCTACCTGCGCCACGGAACGAACCTGTGGCGGGACGCGTGGTGGCAGCTCCACTGCGACCTCGAGCTCGACGCGCCGCCGGAACTGGCGCTCGAACCGCGGATCGCGCAGAGCACCTTCTATGGGTTCCTCGAACGCACCTGGATGCTGCAGCAGCTTCCGTGGGCCATGCTGTTTTTCACGATCGGCGGCTGGCCCTGGGTGCTCTGGGGAATCTGTGCCCGCGTCACGGTTTCCGTCACCGGGCATTGGCTGGTCGGTCACTACGCGCACAATCGCGGAACCCAAAGCTGGCTCGTCGACGGCGCGGCGGTCCAGGGATTCAACGTGCGCGTTGCCGCGATCGTCAGCATGGGCGAGAGCTGGCACAACAATCACCATGCGTTCCCCGAGTCGGCCCGGTTGGGTCTTCTGCCGGGACAGATCGATGTCGGCTGGTGCGTGATCCTGCTGCTCGCGCGCTACGGGCTCGCCTGGCGCATCCGCACGCCGGCGGACCTGCCGGCGCGCTCCCGGCTTCGTGCGCTCGGTGATGCGCGCGCTCGCACGGTGGCACTTCGAGGATGAAGCCGCGGCGCCCGGGCATCGCTCGACTGATCGCCGCCGCCCGGAATCTGTTCGCACCGAGCGGGTACCTCGCGCGCCGTCCGTATGCGGTCGCCGCTTCGCTGACGCTCGCGGCTTCCTACGGGCTGACGTTGCGCCTGCTGTTCGGTTCGGCCGAGGTCGGCGACGGGGCGTTCGATCTCGCGTCGCTCGTCCTGGTACTGCTGCTGCGCTTCGGTCTGCTGCCGCTGCTGTCGAGCCGCCGCGCCGCGGATGCCGCGCTCGACCCGTGGATCTCGTTGCTCGCGTTGATTCCGCTCCTGGACCTGTGCCTCGTCATCGCACTCAGCGCCGCGCCGAGCCAACACACGGACCCTGCGGAAGGGCGTGCGTACCGCCGGCCGTTGACGCGCAGACGCCTCTGGATCGCCGTGGCGCTCGGAGTCGCGATGAGCGTCGGCGCCGTCGCGTTCGGAACCCTGCTGGTCGGCCACTACCGAACCGGCCTGTTTCTCCACATGCCATTCCTCATCGGCGCGACGACCGGGTACTTCGTCAACGTCGGCGGCGACATCGGCCTGTCTCCGACGCTGCGCACGCAGGCTCTGCTGATGGTCATCGCCGGGATGGCGCTCATCGGCGCGGCGCTCGAAGGCGTGGTCTGCCTGGTGATGGCCCTGCCATTGACGCTGCCGATGGCACTGCTCGGCGCGGTACTCGGCCGCTCGATCGCGTTGTCGATCCACCGGCGCACACTGAACGCGATCGGCGCGCCGCTGCTGCTCCTCGGCATTCTGCTGGCCGAAGACGTGGTTCCGGGCGGCGGCACGTTCGTCGAACGGCACGGCATCGAGATCGACGCGCCGCCGGCGATCGTCTGGAGCGTGCTCGTCGATATGCCGCCCATCGAGGAGCCGCCCGCGCTGCCGTTCCGGCTCGGCGTCGCCTACACGACCGGCGGCCATCTCACCGGAGGCGGCGTCGGAGCGCTCGGGATCGGAGCGTTCTCCACGGGTTCGGCGGTCGTACGCGTCACTGCCTGGGAACCGGGCCGCGAGCTGGCTTTCGAGCTGCTCCGCGCACCGCCATCGATGGTCGAGCTGAGCGTCTACGAGAACGTCCGGACGCCGCACCTGCAAGGATTCTTCGAGACCCGGGCGAGCCACCTCCGGCTCGTGCCGTTGGGCACAAAGCGCACGCGCCTGCTCGAGCGGACGGAGCACCGGCTCGAGATCGAGCCGCTGCAGTACTGGCTGCCGCTGGCGCGTTGGATCGTCCGGCTGAACAACGAACGCGTGCTGCGTCACGTCAAGCGGCAGGCCGAGACACTCGCAGCCTCCTGAGCGGGCGAGCTGTCAGAGCAGGATCACCGTACGCACCAGCAGCACGAGCAGCACCACGCTCGCGATCGAGAACACCGTGAAGCGCACCATGATTACGTTGCGGGTCGCCTGCACCAGCGAGTGGACGATGCGCAGCACCACGTACGCCCACGCGATGCCGATGCTGATCGCATCCGCCGTGCCCGCCACGTGCGCGGCGAGCGCGAGCGCGTAGAAGATCGTCGGCTGCTCGTGCAGGTGGTTGTAGTTGTCGGCCACCCGGGCGACCTCCGGCGGCAGGACGAGCGGTTTTCCGGTGCGACCGAGCTCCTCCACGTCGACGTTGAGGCGGCGCATCGCCGGGATGCGGGTCGCGTACATCCAGACCCACATCACGAACGTCCACGCCACCAGCGCGAGCACCGGCGGAATCATGCCATGGTCGTACACGTCGTCCTCCCCGTCAGATCCGGCCGATGACTTCGTCGCCGAGGCGACGGATCCCGGCGGCCGGATCACCGAGCGCCATCAGCGGCACCACCGCGCGGTGCACGCCGGCGTCGGCGAGCACCTTCAGCGCATCGACGCCGCCCTGCCCGGGCCACATCGCGGTGATCTCGATGTCGGCGAAGTCGCGGCCCTCGCGCTCACAGACCTTCTTCAGCTCGGCGAGCTGACTGGCGATCGTGCCGGCGTCGGTGCCCGGGACGAACCAGCCGTTGCCGTAGCGGGCGATGCGCTCGTAGATGCGGCCCTTGCTTCCGCCCATGATCACCGGAAAGGGCTTCTGCACCGGCAGCGGGTAGCTCTTGAAGCCGCTCCAGTCGAGGAACTCGCTCTTGTGCTCCACCACCTCGCCGGACCAGACCTTGCGCATCGCCTGGACGTAGTCGTCGAAGCGCGCGCCGCGCCGCTCGAACGGCACGCCCATCGCGACGAACTCCTCGCGCAGCCAGCCGATGCCGACGCCGAGCATGAAGCGTCCGTTCGAGATCACGTCGAGGCTCGCGACCTGCTTCGCGAGCAGCAGCGGATTGACCTGCGAGAGGATGTTCACGCCGGTGGCGAGGCGCAGCGTCTTCGTGGCCGCCGCGATCGCGGTGAGCGCGATCAGCGGATCGATGAACGGCGTCTCCGGTGCCACCCCCATCTTGCCGGTGTCGTTGTACGGATACTTCGACTGGTAGTCCAACGGCACGATCACGTGCTCGAAGGTCCAGACCGACTCGAAGCCGGCCTGCTCGGCGAGCTGCGCGAGCCCGATCATCTGCGCCGGGTCGGCGATACCGATGTTGATGGGAACGAGTCCGAGTTTCATGAGCTTCCTCCATCGAGTCACGCGAGCGCCGCACGGGCGGCTTCGGCCGGCCGTGGCCGCGAACCGGAAGAAGCTTACAGGAACCGCGGGCGGGGTGACGAACGATCGGCGGCGGTCGCAGCGAAGCCGGCACCGCCCAGCACCTCGCCGAGCCGCTCCTGCAGACGCCGCTCGCCGAGCCGCTGCACGACGAACGCCGCCATCGGCAGCGCCACCGCCGCGGCCGCCAACAACCAGTGCAACGGATCGCGCCCGAGGTAGAGCAGCACCGCGGTCGCGAGCCCGAGCCCGATCAGCGTGAGCGCCCGCGGCCACAGCGCCGGCAGCGGCCCCCACATCGGCCGCAGCACGACGGCGGCGCCGCGGTGGTAGCCGTCGACGGCGACTTCGGCGGTCGGGCGTGGCGCGAACCGCCGCCCGGACAGATACAGACGCGAGCGGTCGCCGCTGCGCTCATAGACGAGTCTCCGCGGCAGGAACGCAGCGGCAGCCTCATGCTCCAGCGCTTCGAGCCTAGCCTGAACCTCCGGCGCCGTGAGGGAGGTGTGCGCTTCGACTTCCACGGCTCGGCCGCATCCCTGCACAACAGTCCGAGCAGCGTACCACCGGAAAATGAAAAACCCGTGAAGCCGCATCCCGCTTGCAGCGGTGGTTCGCAGCCTTCAGCATCGTTCGACCGAGGCCGGGAAGCATGAGGGGGCATCCTGGAGCATCACCATCCGCGCGCTCCGGCGCGCTTCTGGTCTTATCTGCGGCATCGCGAGATCGGCCACCTGCCGTCCGGGCCGCTGCGCTGGTGGCTGCTCGGGCTGATCGTGCTCGGCTGGGCCGTGGAGCAGTACGAGTCGCTGAAGGTCGGGCCCGTGCTGGTCTACGTCCTCGACGACTTCGACAAGACGCTGGTGCAATGGGGTCAGTTCGCCGCGCTGGTCGGCTTCGTCTACAGCCTCGGCGCGGTGCTGCTCTCGCGCCTCGCGGACCGCTTCGGACGCCGGCCGCTGATGATCTGGCCGGTGTTCGCGTACGCGGTGATCTCCGCCGCGGGCGCCCTCGCGCCGAACTTCTACACGTTGGCGGCGCTCCTGATGACCGGCACGTTCCTGATGGCCGGCATGAATCCGGCGGTGCACGCTGCCTCGCGCGACCTCACGCCGCGGATGGGCCGGGCGATGGTCTACGCCTGGGTGTCGCTCGCGTTCACCATCGGCGCGCTGATGTCGACCGCCGTCGCCGCGCAGACCCTGCCGATCTGGCCGGGCTGGCGGCCGCAGTTCTGGATCGCCGCGGCGCTCGGCGCGATCACGGCGCTGGTGATCTTCCTGTTCTACCGCGACCTCGCGCCCGGCGTGCGCGGGCAGATCCTCGAGCAGGCGGCGGACGCCGTACCGGCAGCGGAGCGGCCGGCGGAAGGCAGCGGCCGGGAACGCTACGACGACGGGCGCGTGGTGTACCGCAGCCCGCGGCTCTGGCTGCTGTCGAGCGTGATCGTGTTCTGGTCGCTCGCCTACGTGACGGTGTCGGGCTACGTGCCCACCTACCTCGCTCAGCACTTCGGCCTGCCGCCGGCCCGCGCGGCCGCGGTGACGAGCTACTTCTGGGTCGTGTTCACCGGCAGCGTGTTTCTTTCGGGCTGGCTCTCCGACCGCCTGTGCGTGCGCAAGACTGTCACCGCGTTCGGCGGCGTCACCACCGGCGCGTGCTTCCTCGTCGGCGCCAGCCTGCCGCCGGAGACGCCGGCTTCGGTGCTCACGCTCGTGTGGTCCGCCACCGGCTTCTTCGCCGGCTTCATCTACCCGGCCTGGTGCGCCATCTATTCCGAGACCGCCGAGACGCTCTCGCCGCACGGGGTGGGACGGGCGTTCGGCATCACCGCGACGCTGGCGCCGCTGTCCGGCCTCACGCTGAACCTCGGACTGCCGCAGGTGGTGGCGCATTGGGGCTGGCCGGCGTGGATGGCGTTCGCCGGCATCTGCTGCCTGTGCCTGTCGGTGCTGGTCTCGTTCGGGCACGGGCCGTGGTGGGTGCCGCGGGCGCTGCGGCAGGCGAACGCGGCGCCGGCCTGAGGAGTTCGCGGCCGGTACGAACGGCCACAGGTAACGCCTGGACCGGCCACGTTGCCCTCAGCCACCGGGAATCTCCGCCAGATCGGTCAGGCGATGGCGGCGCCAGCCGTTCGTCAAGCCGCCAGGTCGCCGCCGACGCGGCTGCCCGCGTCCTCGGCGTCGAACCGCGCCGGGCGTGCGATCAGCCGGTCACTCGCACGGTCACGGCCGGCTTCCGCGCCCCCTCTCGCCCATCGGCCAACGCGACATGGCCCGAATCAAATCGCCAACCTCGCCTGGATCGAAATCGCGAACATCGCCCGAATCGAATTCGCGGCATCGCCCGAATCAAAGTGGCGGGTGTTCGAGATCCAGCGCCGGATCTCGTCGCCCGGCGCTTCATCGATCGATTCGGGCCATGTTCCATCTCGATGCGGGCCGCGGCGGAGGGTGTCGTGCGAGATCACTCACGCGCACCGCGGGCCACGCCGGCGCTGCGGTCGACATCGACACCCGTTCCCGGGCGTCGATTCGGGCGATGTTGCGGACCGTACGCGCGGGGCGAGCACGCCGATTCATCGCCGGCCCGGCACCCCGCCGCGCGGGTTCGCTACCACTTGGAACAGAGGGCCGGCGGGCTCGAGCCGGCCGTCCTCGAGCCCGGCCTATGTGGCCGGTTCGTACCGCCAGAGGGCGCTCCCACGATCATCGAGGGGTTCGCGGCCGGAGCCGGGCGGGTAGCTGCCGCTCCGACGGGCGGGGTGTGGCAGAATCACGGCGGAATGACAGCAACGCGACGATCCCGGACGCACGAGAGGAGTAAGACCGGATGACCGATATCGACCAGGACCTGTTCAACCTCGCCATGTCGGCCGAGGCCCAGCCGCTGATGGATGCGGTGCAGAAGCACATCCGCGAAAACGTGGTGCCGATCACCGAGGAGTTCTTCGCGCTCGACAAGGAGAAGACCGACCGCTGGTCCTGGCATCCGCGGCAGCTCGAGCTGCTCGACGGCGCGAAGCGCAAGGCCAAGGAATCCGGCCTCTGGAACTTCTTCCTGCCGGGTCATTCGGACTACGGCCACGGCCTCACCAACCTCGATTACGCGTACATCGCCGCCGAGCTCGGCAAGTACCCGCTCGCGTCGGAGACGCTGAACTGCAGCGCGCCGGACACCGGCAACATGGAGGTGCTCGAGCGGGTCGGCACCGAGGAGCAGAAGGAGCGGTGGCTGAAGCCGCTGCTCGAGGGCGAGATCCGCTCCGCCTACGCGATGACCGAGCCCGGCGTGCCGTCGTCGGACGCGAAGAACATCCAGACCCGCGCGGTGCTCGAAGGCGACGAGTGGGTGATCAACGGCGAGAAGTTCTACATCTCCGGCGCCGGCGATCCGCGCTGCAAGATCATGATCGTGATGGTGAAGACCAACCCGGACGCGCCGCCGAGCCGGCAGCAGTCGCAGATCCTGGTGCCGATCGACACGCCCGGCGTGGAGATCCTCGGCCCGATGGAGGTGTTCGGCCACGACCACGCGCCGCGCGGCCACATGCACATCCGCTTCAACAACGTGCGGGTGCCGAAGGAGAACATCCTGCTCGGCGAGGGCCGCGGCTTCGAGATCTCGCAGGTGCGTCTCGGCCCCGGCCGCATCCACCACTGCATGCGCTCCATCGGCAAGGCGGAGCTCGCGCTCGAGCTGATGGTGAAGCGCGGCGCGACCCGCGAGGCGTTCGGCAAGCCGCTGATCAAGCTCGGCAAGAACCTCGAGCTCGTCTCACGCGCCCGCATCGAGATCAACGCGATGCGCCTCGCGGTGCTGCAGGCCGCGAAGGCGATGGACGTGCTCGGCAACAAGGAAGCGCGCGTCTACGTCAGCGCGGTGAAGGCCATGGTGCCGGAGAAGGTCTGCCAGATCATCGACTGGGCGATCCAGATCCACGGCGCCGCCGGGATCTCGCAATGGACGCCGCTCGCCGAGCTCTACACCGACATGCGCCACCTGCGCTTCGCCGACGGTCCGGACGAGGTACACCACATGGTCGTCGGTCGAGCGGAGGTGCAGAAGTACGGGTTGTGGTGAGCTGACCTGAACCGGTGGGAGCGGCGGCGACCCGTCCAGCGCCGGCCGCGAATGCCGCCCGGACATTCGCGGCCGGAGGCTCCCACGGAATCACAGAACAGCGTCAGCCCGGCGCCTCGACGATCGCGAGCCGCGCCGGCGGCGCCTTCCCGTCCTTCGGCTGACCGAAGTACAGCGTCCTGGTCGGAAACGGAATCTCGATGCCGCGCTCTTCGAGTGCCTTCTTCAGGCGCCGGTTGAACTCCCGGCCGACGCTCCACTGATCGCCGGGGCGGGTCTTGATGCGCGCCTTGACGATCACCGCGTGCTCGGCGAGCTGGTCGACGCCGAGCACTTCCAGCGCATCCAGAATCTTCGCGCCGAACGCGCGCTCGGCGCGCAGTGCTTCGGTGAGCTCACAGAGCACCTGTACTACCTCGTCCGTATCTTCCCGGTACGCGACGCGCAACTCGATCAGGTGGTAGGCGAAGTCCTTCGTGTAGTTGATGATCGAGGTGACCTCGCTGTACGGCACGAATCGCACCGCGCCGGCCAGATCGCGCAGGCGGATGAAGCGCACGCGCATCTCTTCGACCACACCCGCGTGTCCGGCCACTTCCACCACGTCGCCGACCGTCGCGCTGTCTTCGAGCAGGATGGTGACGCCGCTGATCACGTCCTTCACCAGCGTCTGCGCGCCGAAACCGACGGCGAGGCCGATGATCCCGGCACCGGCCAGCAGCGGCGTGATGTCCACCCCGAGCTCGGACAGGATCAGCAGCGCCGCGAGCACGCCGATCACCCCCTGCAGCAGGCTGCGCAGCAACGGCACGAGACTCTGCAGTCGGCGCCGGCTCCGCTCGCGATCGCTCGGATGGGTGGCCAGCGTCAGCAGCCGCGCGATCAGCAGGCCCGACAGGTGCCAGGCCGCCACGGTGATCAGCAGGATCAGGCCGATCGCCAACGCCGACTCGACCATGCGGGCGCCCAGGTCGGTCTCGAGCAGCTCGGTCACCCGGGCACCCCACGTATCGGCGATCAGCGCGACCGCGAGCACGCCGACGATCAGGTTGATCAGCCGGGTGATGCCGAGCGGGAACTCGTCGCGCTCGGTCACCTCGCGCTCGGGAGCCGTGGCACCGAGCTCCGCGAGCGCCTTCAGCTCGTTCTCGGACCCGCGGTGGCCGCGGAGCACCCGGCGATAGACGACACGCAGCAGGCGCAGCAGCAGGCCGCGGAGCAGGAGCGCCGCGATCACGATCACGGCGGACAGCACCACCGAGGTGACCAGTTGCTGCGGATCGATCGACACGATCGCGGCCCAGGCGTCCTGCACCATCCTCCAGAGCGCATCGAGGATGTCGCTGGCGGCGGGGAGCTCCTCCTCGGCGGCTGCCTCCCGCTCCGCCTCCAGCAGTACCCGGAGCTCGCCCACCAGCTCGGCGCGCGCTTCCGGATCCTCCAGCGTGTCGATCACGCGCTCGATGTCCTGCTCATCGACCGGCTGCGCCGGCGGCGCATCGGTTTCCTGAGCGGCAACGAGCGGGCAGAGGCAGACGGCGAGCGTGCCGACCAGGCGGACGATGACGTGTTTCACGATGGCATCCTTCCGCCGAAGGTCAGCGGCCTCCGCCTTCCGACTGCACCGCGGCGAGCGCCTTCTGGCGTGCCGCCTCGAACTCGTCTCCCGGGTTCCACCTGGGCATCTCGTCCTGGTTCGCGATCAACGCGCCGGCGAGGAAGCCGAACTCCGCCTCCTGAACCATGCCGGAGAAGTCCCATGCGTCCGTCAGCTCGTCACTCGGCTGGTGGTAGTGCTGGGCGGTATAGGCGTCCATCTGCTGCTGCCCCCAGCCCGGCGACTTGCCCATCACCTCGCGGCCGGCGTCGGGATAGATGGCCGGCACGCCGATGCGCGCGAAGCTGAACTGGTCGGAACGGTAGTAGAAGCCCTTGTCGGGATCCTGATCGCCGGTCAGTGTGCGGCCCTGGTAGTCCGCCACCTCGCGCGCGACCGCGTCGAGGTCCGACTTGCCGAGGCCGATGAAGCCGATGTCGCGCGTCTTGCCCCAGATCGCGCCGCCGTCGAAGTTCAGGTTGGCGGCGATGCGCCCCGGCGGGAACGTGGGATTCTGCGCGTAGTACTTCGAGCCGAGCAGGCCCTGCTCCTCGGCACCGACGAAGTTGATCAGAATCGAGCGCCGAGGAGGCTGCGGCAGCGCGGTGAACGCCTTGGCGATCGACAGCACCACCGCCATGCCCGCGGCGTTGTCGAGCGCTCCGTTGTAGATCCCGTCGCCCTCGATGGTCGGATCGGTGCCGAGGTGATCGTGGTGCGCGGTGAAAACCACCACCTGATCGGCGAGCTCCGGATCACTGCCTTCGAGCAGGCCGAGCACGTTCGCGCTGCGGGTGCGCTCGATCGCGTTCTCGAGCCGGATGCTCGTGGTGATTCCGAGCGGCACCGGTTCGAAGTCGCGGCTGCGCGCGGACTCGACCAGCCGATCGAGGTCCTGCCCGGCGAGCTGCATCAGCTTGCGCGCGGCGTCCTCGGTAACCCAGCCCTTGAAGCGGACGCGCGGTTCGTCACCCTGCGGAAGCTCGAACTGCGGCCCGGACCAGGAGCTTTCCACCACCTGCCACGGGTACCCGGCGGACGGCGTGGTGTGGATGATGATCGCGCCGGCCGCGCCCTGACGCGCGGCGCTCTCGTACTTGTACGTCCAGCGCCCGTAGTACAGGCGCCGCTCGCCTTCGAACAGCGCCGGATCCCAATCCGGATCGTTGTTCAGCATCACCAGCACCTTGCCCTCGAGGTCCGCGCCGCCGAAGTCGTCCCACTGATACTCCGGCGCCTCGATGCCGTAGCCGACGAACACCAGCTCGGCTTCGTCGACGTCGGCGGACGGCTCCTGCAGACCGCTCGCGACGATGAAGTCCTGCCGCTGCGCGAGCTCCAGCGTCTCGTCGCCTTTGCTGAACGTCCAGGTCTTCGGCTGCGCGGCGTTGATGCTGACGAGATCGAACGGCTGCTCGAAGCTGTCGCCGTTGCCCGGCGCGTAGCCGAGGGTCTGCAGGCGGTCGGCCAGCCAGCGGCGGGCTTTCTCATCGCCCTCCGAGCCGGGTCCGCGTCCGCCGTAGGCATCGCTCGACAGCTCGGCGACCGTGGCCTTCAGGTCGTCCGCGGAAATGGTCCTGGCCGCTTCGAGCACTTCCGGAGCGAACGCCGACGGGGCCTGCGCCGGCGCCGCGGTCGGGCTGCTGTCCGGCTCCTGATCGGGGATGGTGTCGGGTGAGCGCTGTTCCTGCTCGCCGTTGCAGGCGGCAACGAGCAGCAGCGCGGCGATGAATGGCATGCGCTTCATGATGCGGCTCCCTTTGACGACGGCTGCAACCTGAACGCATCCGGGCGCGCAAATCAAGGGCAATCGCCATGTCATCCGGGAGCGGCCCCTGGCTGCTTTCACCACGGCACCCTCCGACGCGCTAACATGGCGGCCGGACCTCAGCCACGGAGCGCCGGATGATCGAGCGGAGCAACAACGGATCGATGCGGATCGGCGGGCGCGCACTCGCCGTGCTGGCGGTCGCGGCTCCCGCGCTGCTAACGAGTCAACTCGGGCGCGCCGGCGTCGCGACCGAGGTGGAGTTCCTGAACTCCGGCGCGGTGCTGCCGAAGTCGCTGCCGTTCTCCGAGGCGGTACGGCACGGCGACACGCTGTACCTCTCCGGGCAGATCGGCGTGAAGCCCGGCACGCTCGAGCTCGTCGAGGGCGGTCTCGCCGCCCAGGCGCGGCAGACGCTCGAGAACATCCGGACCACCCTCGAAGCGCACGGTTACAGCATGCGCGACGTGATCAAATGCACCGTGATGCTCGCCGACATGAGCGAGTGGGCGGCGTTCAACGAGATCTACCAGAGTTTCTTCGAGCCGCCCTACCCGGCCCGCAGCGCGTTCGGCGCGAGCGGTCTGGCGATGGGCGCACGGCTCGAGCTCGAGTGCATCGCCGCGCGAGGCGAGAACTGAAGAACCCGCGCGAGCGGCCTCCACCAGAAACTGTGTGTGGGAGCGGCCTCCGGCCGCGAATGGGTAGGCCCGGCCGCGGCCGCTCGAACGAATCAGGACCCCGCCATCATCTTCGACATCCGCTGCTCGACCTCGTCGTGCGTGAGCTGCTCGATCACCGCGCAGATCGACCATTGGTTCCCGCCGGGATCGCGAACGGTCGCGCTGCGGTAGCCGTAGAACTGATCCTGCGGCTCGGTGATCGACGTGGCGCCGTTTTCGAGCGCGCGTTGGTAGACGCGGTCCACGGCCGGCCCGTCGGCGACGTAGTACGACAGCATCGCCGGCATCGGCGAATTGCCGGGCATCGGCTCACCCAGCATCACGACGCTGTCGCCGAGGCGCACTTCCGCGTGCGCGACCGAACCGCCCGGGCCGTCGTAACGGTCGACGACCTTGGCGTCGAGCGCGGACTCCAGGAACGCGATCACCTTGGCGGCGTCGGGAACCGAGAAACCGGGGGTGACCGTGTGATGACCTTCGGGAAGCGGGAGCTTGGCCATGGCGCGACTCCTCGAGTGGAAGGGGCTCCATGGAAATCCCGAAGCCGGGCCGAGCGCAAGTGGCTGCCGCCGTTGTCCGACGATGCCCGCCGGCCGTGCCGGCGGGACTCGTTGCGGCGCGTTACTGGTAGGTCCTTCCTGCGTGCTTCAGCCACCCGGCGACGTGACGGCCCTGGGGATCGCGGTGCGTCCAGTGGATCACGCCGCCCCGTTCGTTCCACTCGTACTCGCCGAAGAACGCCACCCGATCGCCCTCCCGCAATCCGCTGACGCGCGGCGCGAGATCGATGTTGTGCGCGACGAGCACCGTCTGGCCCGAGTCGAGCCGCAGCACGAAGCGCTGATGCCGGCTGCCGTCGCGGTCGTCCGGCAGGAGGCGGACGACCTCACCGGCGCCTTCCACCTGCAGAGAGCCCACGCGGCGCTCGAACGCGTCCGCCAGCACCGCGTCGGCGTCGCCCGCCGGGCCGGAGAGCGCGGGTAGCCAGCCGTCCAGGCCGCCTCGCTGCAGCGCGAGCAGCGCGCCCCCGACGAACACGATCGACAACAACACCTTGCGCACGGATTCCTCCCCGCTCTGGTCACCGGCGGGCGGTGCCGCCATCATTCGAGGAAGTGTGACCGAACCGTCGTGGAGAATCAGTGACCCTATCCGATGAGTTGAGCGCGACGCCGCTGCAGACCGGGGAAGTGGGGCTGCTCGAGGGCCTCGCCACCACCCGCGCGATCCGCCGCTACCGCGACGAGCCGATACCGGCGCGCGACCTGCGTGACATCCTGTTCGCCGCGACCCGTGCACCGAGCGGCTCGAACCGCCAGCCGTTCCGCTTCGTCGTGCTGACGGATTCCGACAACGCGCGCGCGGCGAAGGCGCTGATCGGCGAGCAGGCGCGCCGGATGTGGCAGGCCAAGCGCCAGGCGGACGGCTATGACCGCGGCTCCGGCACCGACCAGAACTCGCCGAAGGCGCGCATGGCGAGAACGATGCAGGCGTACGTGGACGAGTTCGAGTCGGCGCCGGCGCTGATCCTGCCGTGTCTCGTGCGCTACCGCGAACCGAACCCGATGGAGGGCGCGTCGGTGTACCCGGCGGTGCAGAACCTGCTGCTCGCGGCCCGGGCGCTCGGCTACGGCGGCGTGATCACCGGCTTTCACGCGGGCGTGGACGCCGAGTTGAAGAACCTGCTCGGCATTCCGCCGGAGGTGTTCATCGCCGCGACGATCACCCTCGGCCGGCCGCGCGGCGGCCACGGCCCGGTGCGGCGCCGGCCGATGGCGGAGCTGGTCTACGGCGACGCCTGGGGAACCGCGCCCGACTGGGCCGTCGACCCGCCGGGGACGCGGTACACGAGCGCCGGGCCGCCGAAGCGCTAGCCTTTGGGAGCCTCCGTGGGAGCGGCCTCCCG
>DASVDC010000166.1:0-87349 GCA_036381275.1 Pseudomonadales bacterium
CGTCCCACCAGGATCGCGTCGCCAGCTCCGCTGCGAAGGCATCATTCGCAAGAACGACGAACAGCCCGTTGACGATCTCTTCGCCGTGGTACACGTAGATCGTACCGAACAGAGCCGCCTCTCCGTCGAGGCTCCAACCTCCGATTACTGCCTTCGACCATCCGGCCTCTTCTCGTGGCTCTTCACTAAGCACCAGAAGATCGCCGACGATCGTGTGAGTGGGCATGACTACCGTCCTTCTACCGGCGCCGTCGTGTGTTGTCCAGACAGCCGAGAGATCCTCCGAAATACAGACGCGCTGCTCACCCTTCCCGAAAGCAACACCGTCGATCCGCGTCCAGCATCCGATGAACCCGGCCGGATCCACGGTTTCGCCACGTACGGTCGACGGAACCGCAGCGACGAGGAGCGGGAGGGCGAACCGCGCGATGAGCACTACGGCAGTCCCCCCTCCTCTTCGCGAAGCACGATCCATCGAAGCGCCGAGCTATGGACGCAATCTCAATCTGAGCGCTTCAGCTTCCGGAGCGCCTTCTCTTGTATGGCTTGGATCTCGGGCATCATCGACGCCAGGATGTCCTGCGTGAGCTGCATCGAGTGCTGCATCACCAGAGGCATCTTCGTGATGAGGGCCTGACCGGCCGGGGCCCGATAGAAGGCGATCATCCCGGCCACCTCTTGCTCGGTGAACGACTGCCGATAGACGTCGACGAACAGCGGCTCCATGATGTCCCAACGCATCTCCCGCTGGAAGAGATCGACGAGCTCCCCCTTCATCTCGTCCAGAACGGCCTTCTGTTCCGGGGTCGGGACCTGCCCTCCGAGCGCCACATCCATGCCCCGCTGCATGAAGGCGTCCATCTGAAGCATCGTGTCGTCCATGAGGTTTCGTGTCTGCGTGATCTCGAGCAGCTCGCGAACGGAAGCCTCCGAGGCCATACTCTCGGCATCGGCGGCCCAGGACGGATGTGTCGGAAGCAGCAAACACATCAGCAGAACCGGATGAAATCGCATCGGCAGATCCCCCTGGTTTCTCGAATGAGCGTCTCGAAGTTCGGCGGTCAGAACCCCGCCTCTCCGCGACGAATGAGCTCGAGGTACTCCCGATCCAGCACCTCGTACCGCTCGCTCCCCGGCTTCATCACGTAGACCGGGTCCCGTACGCGGTCCAGGTCGTAAGCCTCTTCCCGCAACGTGCTCTTCAGCAGCTTGAACGTCCCGGTGACCGGAATGTCGTCGAGCACCCGGACGAACAGCGGACGCGCGTAACCCGGGAGATGCCGGTTCACGTACTCCGAGAACGCGTCCCGGTCGAGCGTCGTGACCCCGTCGTGCAGCGCCAGCGCCACCATCCCGGCCCGTCCGTCGGCGCCGGGAATCGTCACGCCGTACACGTTCGAGAAGCGCACCTGCGGAAAACCGTTCAGGATCTCGCCGACTTCGTTGGTCGATACGTTCTCGGACTTCCACCGGAACGTATCGCCGACCCGGTCGACGAACTGGTAATGGGGATAGCCGAGCGTGTACCCGACGTCGACGGTGCGGAGCAGGTCGCCGGTGTTGAACCAGGCATCACCGTCTTCGAAGACGTTGCGCAGAATCTTCTTCTCCGTCTCCTCGCGGCTGGTGTAGCCCTCGAACTCGGCCTCCGGGCTGATGTGCCCGAGCAGCAGCCCGGGCTCGCCCGGCGCCACCTCGATGCAGCGGCCCGATGCGTCCCGCACCACTTCGTCGGCATCGACGTCGTAGCGCACGAGCGCGTGGCGTGCCGAAGTCATGCCCACGGTGCAGTCTTTGTTCAACAGGTTCGCGAACGCGATGTTGCCTTCGCTCGCGCCGTAGAATTCCGCGATGCGCTTGATGCCGAACCGGCGCTTGAAGTCCATCCAGATGTCCGGGCGCAGGCCGTTGCCCATCGCGCGCGTGAGCGGCGTCCGGTGATCGTCGGGGCGGGCCGGCGTGCTCATCAGGTAGCGGCAGATCTCGCCGATGTAGATGAAGCAGGTGGTCTGGTAGCGGCGGACCTCGTCGAGGAAGTTGCTCGCCGAGAAGCGCCGGCGGATGAACATGCTGGCGCCGGCGGACAGCGCCGCGCCCACGCCGATCATCAGGCCGGTGCCGTGGTAGAGCGGCAGGCAGACGTAGACCCGGTCCTTCTCGGTGCATTTGAATCCGGCGCGGTGCGACATCGCGGCCGCGGTCAGGTAGCGGCGGTTCGACAGCACGGCCGCCTTCGGAAAGCCGGTCGTACCGGAGGTGAAGATGTAGAACGCGCTCTCCCCGATCGTGACCTCGGCCGTTTCCGGCAGGTTGCCGTCGGCGGCCTGGCCGGCGAGCTCCGTCAGGTCGAGCGCCCAGTTGCCCGCGTTGCCGTCCGCGCGCTCCGAGGTGGGATCGGCGACCCAGATGTAGTCGCGGCCGTCCGCGAACGGCAGCTCGTCGCGTACCGCGTTCACCGCGCCGGCGAGCTCGGCCCCGAAGATCATCTTGCGGGAGTCGGTGATGGTCGCGCAGTGCACGAGCTGGCGGCCGTGCAGGTTGGTGTTGATCAGCGCCGCCGTCGCACCCAGCTTGTTCAGCGCGATGCAGGTCGCCAGGAACTCGATGCGGTTCTCCATGAGCACGCTGACCGCATCGCCGCGGCCGATGCCGTGCTCCTTGAACACGTGGGCGTAGCGGTTCGCGAGCGCGTTGAATTGCTGCCATGTCAGCTCGCGCCCCTCGAACAGCAGCGCCGGGCGGTCCGGGTGCTTGGCCGCCGCGCGTTCCACCAGCAGCGCAATGCAGTCGCGGGCATCCGGCGGCCGCGGCTGCATCTCCTTCTTCAGCGTGAGCAGAGCAGGCACCTGCGCGAGGGTTTTCGCGACATCGACGAGACTCATGGACTCCCTCTCCCGTGAACTATCCGACGATAGCCGCCGGGGTGGGTGCGGGCAAGGTGAATGTGGCATGCTTGGGTCGGCGGCCTCCGCGAGCCTCGGGCGCGCCCGGCTGCTGCCGTAACCAGATCGTTCAGGGGAGGACGCGATGAATCGATGGCAGGTCGGTAACGTGAAGATCACGCGGGTGGTCGAGCTCGAGATCACGGGCGGGACGCGATTCATCCTGCCGGATGCGACCCGCGAAGCCTGCCTGCCGCTCCAGTGGATGCGGCCGCATTTCATGGATGCCGAAGGCAACCTGGTGATGAGCGTGCACGCGCTCGTGGTCGACACCGGCGAGCGCCGCATCGTCGTCGACACCTGCATCGGCAACGACAAGGAGCGCTCGATCCCGACCTGGAGCCACCTGCAGACGTCGTTCCTGAAGGATCTCGAGGCCGCCGGCTACCCGCGCGAGTCCATCGACACGGTGCTGTGCACACACCTGCACGTGGATCACGTCGGCTGGAACACCATGCTCGTCGACGGCCGCTGGGTGCCGACATTCCCGAACGCCCGCTATCTGCTGGCCGAGAAGGAGTGGCGGCACTGGAGCGAGAACGACGGCGATCCGGTGAACGCGAACGTGCTGGACGATTCGGTGCGGCCGGTGTTCGAGGCGGGCCAGGTGGATCTCGTGGACTGGCACCACAAGGTCTGCGACGAGGTCTGGCTCGAGCCGACGCCCGGACACACGCCCGGTCACGTCAGCATTCACATCGCGTCGGAAGGGCAGGAAGCGCTGATCACCGGCGACTGCATCCACCACCCCTGCCAGATGAGTCATACCGAGTGGTGCAGCTCGGCGGACACCGATTCGGCGCAGGGTCGGCAGACCCGGGAGTCACTGCTGCGGCGCTACGCGGACCGGCCGGTGCTGGTCATCGGCACGCACTTCGCGACGCCGACGGCGGGGCACGTGAAGCAGCGAGCGGAGGGCGGTTACTGGTTCGACGTCGGCTGATCCCGGCCGGGGGCGGGGGGAATTGCGTCGGAGTTCGCGGCCGGAGGCCGCTCCCACAGGTCGGCGGGCCGCCCGCACTGTTTGGCGGGCCGCTCCCACGGCTTGGCCGGGTCCACGCTCAGGTCGGCCTCGCGGGCGAGGCGAAGCATCCACAGCTCGATGCGCTGGCGCGAGAACGGCAGATCGAGTGCGACGAAGGCCACACCCAGCGGAAACATCCAGAAGCCGAGCACCGGCAGGAAGCCGAGCACGCCGGCGACCATCAGCAGCAGCCCGAGCAGCGAGCGGATGCCGGGCGCGACCTGCCAGCGGGCCCAGTAGAGGGCGCGGAAGGTGATGGATGCGACGCCGCGGCGGAGGGTGGCTCCCGACACGGGCGCTAGACCATCATCGGGCTGTCGCTCGGCGCCTGGTGCGGGTGCAGACGCCGCGGCAGATCGGGATCGATGGAACGATACCGGTAGCGGCCGTCCTCGTGCAGCGTGCGCTCGATGCGGTTGCGGTGCATCAGCAGGTGCAGGTGTGCGATCGCCTCGCCGAGCGCCATCATCGACTGGCGCGGATCGAGCCTGCGGGCGAACAGCACCGGCAGCAGGTCCTTCGCGAGCGCCGGTTCCATGCAGCGCTCCTCGACCGCCAGCATCCGATCCTCGTGATGACTGATCAGCGCCCGGAGGCGCTCGCGGATGCCGTAGAACGGCAGGTTGTGCGCCGGCAGCACCAGCAGGTCGGCCGGCAGCTCGAGGAAGCGGTCGTGCGATTCCATCCAGTCCTTCAGCGGGTTCGCCTCCGGCTCGGTGGGATGAACGCTGACGTTGCTGGTGATCACCGGCAGGATCTGATCGCCCGAGAGCAGGATCTTCAGTGCCGGGCAGTACAGGCACGCGTGCTCCGGTGAATGCCCGGAACCGACCACCACCTGCCAATGCCGATCGCCGATGCTGAGCACGTCGCCGTCTTCGAGGCGCCGATAGCCGACCGGGATCTCGGCGATGGTCATCCCGCTCGCCTCACGGCGCTGCCACTGGCGGCGCAGGCTGTCGAGGAAATCGTCCGACATCCCGGCGCGGAAGTAGAAGTCGCGGCCGATCCAGCTCGACTGATAGCCGGGCCCGGTCCCCGAGAACGCACGCGCCTGGTAGTACTCGGCCCGGGTCATGTACAGCGGACAGCGGAAACGCTCGGTGATGGTGCCGGCCTGACCCACGTGGTCCGGGTGCATGTGCGTGCAGATGACGCCCTTCACCGGCTGCCCGCCGAGTTCCCGATCGAAGATTTCGAACCACAGATCGCGAATCTCCGGGGTCGGGAGCCCGGTGTCGACGACCCACCAGCCGTCGTGGTCTTCGAGCAGGTACAGGTTGATGTGGTTCAGCGACCCGCCCATCGGCATGGTCAGCCAACGCACGCCGGGGGCAATCTCCACGGTGGTGCCCGGCGGCGGATGGTCGTCGTAGGGATACTGCAGTGAAGTCATGAACGCCGCAGTATACGTCAATTGACTGCGTCGAGTATGCGCCGCGTCAATGCCCAGACCGGGCTCTCGCCGCTGCGGGTCAGGCCGAGGCGCACCACGATGAGATCGGCGGACGGCACCGCCACCACGTTCTGCCCTTCGAAGCCGGAGAGATAGAACATGTCGCGCGGCAGCTCCGGATGCGGTCGGTCGGCGCCGTCGGCCCCGGTTCCGCGGTTCAGCCAGATCTGCGCGCCGTACTGGCCGTTCGGAGCGGCGGGGGCGGGCGTCAGCGAGTAGTCCACCCACCCGGCCGGCAGCAGGCGCGTGCCGTTCCAGACACCGCCCCGCAGGTATAGGAGCCCGAGCCGCGCCCAGTCGCGCGGCGTCGCGTACATGTAGGACGAGCCGACGAACGTGCCGGAGGCGTCCGGCTCGATCAGGGCGCTCGCCATGCCGAGCGGGTCGAACAGGCGCCGGCGCGGAAACGCCAGGTAGTCGCCGAGCTCGTCGAACGTCCGGCGGTGGAGCCAGGCGATCAGGTTGGTCGTGCCGCTCGAATACGACCAGTGACTGCCGGGCGGATGCGCCAACGGCTTGTTTGCGGCGAACGTCCCCATGTCGTCGGCGCCGGCGCCGAACAGCATCTCCACCACGTCGGAAGGGCGATCCACCGCATAGACCTCGGCGAAATCGAGACCGCTCGACATGCGCAGCAGTTGGCCGAGGGTGATCGCGCGGCGGCCGTCGTCTTCGGCTTGCCAGTCCGGTACCGGCGCCGGTGGGTCGACCGCGAGCACGCCGTCCCGGACGAGCAGGCCGGTGAGGGCGTTGGTCGCGGTCTTGGTCATCGACCAGCCGAGCTGGGGCGTGTCCGGGCCGAACGGCGGCGCGTAACGCTCGGCGACGATGCGGCCGCCCCAGACCACGACCACGGCGCGGGTCCGCCGCAGGTTCGCTGGGTCGGGCTCGGCGAAGGCCTCGCGCACGGCCGCATCGACCGCGGCGAGATCCAGGCCGTCCACCGCCTCCGGCAGCTCGACCCGCGCGCCGACGGGCCACTGCGCGGCCGGATCGGGCTCGATCGGCGCGAGGCGGGCGGCCGAGTCGATCTGAGCGAGCAGCGCCTCCACGCCGCCCGGCTCGACCAGCGTGCAGCCGAGGTTCGGCCGGAACACCGCGAGCGCGGACGCGCCGGCGGCACTGCCGATCGCCGCCGGGGGATCGTCATCGAGCTCGAAGTGCAGGCCCATCGCCGCGGCCTCGTCGAGCTCCTCGCTCACCACGTGTTCCAGGGTTCGACCGGAAACGTACACGGCCGAGCACAGCCGCTTGGCGCTGTTTGCGAGCGTCAGCCGCAGTTGCGCGTCGTCGAGCGGATTGGTCGCCGGCGGCGCGGCGGCTTCTGCCGAGGCCGACGGCGGGTCGGCGCTGGGTCGGCCGGACTCCCCGCAGCCGGACACGAGCAGGCCGAGCGCGACCGCGATGCCGAGACCTCTGACCATGGACGTTCCTCCCCCGTACAGCTTCGAACATGACGGGGCGGCCGGAAAAAAGCAACCGACCGGGCGCCCGGGGTGGGCAGCAGTGGCGCGGATGCATTACATTCGGGTGTTCAACGAAGCGGCGACGAAGAAGGGAGGGGCGATCATGCCCATGAACGTGAAACCGGTGCCGACCCTGGACGACGAGATCAACGAGATCCGTCTCGCCACGGCGGACATCGTCAACCGGCTGATCCTGCCGAACGAGGTGAAGCTCTGGGGCTGGATGTCCGACAGCGCGAACGCGCCGAACGAGGCGGCCAAGGAAGCCAAGGAGCTGCGCACCCACATCCAGAACGAGGTGAAGAAGGCCAAGCTCTGGGCTCCCCACCTGCCGAAGGAGTTCGGCGGCATGGGCCTGACCTTCCTGCAGCACGCCTACATGAACGAGGTGCTGGCCTACAGCCCCGGCGCGGCCTCGCTGTTCGGCGTGGTGGCGCCGAACTCGGGGAACCAGAAGATCCTGGTCAAGTACGGCACGCCCGAGCAGCAGGAGAAGTGGCTGAAGCCGCTCACCGAAGGCACGATGCAGTCCGCGTTCTCGATGACCGAGCCGCACACGCCCGGCTCGGATCCGCGCTCGCTCACCACCCGCGCGGTGCTGGACGGCGACGAGTGGGTGATCAACGGCCACAAGTGGTTCACGTCGAACGGCTTCGCCGCCGACTTCTTCATCGTGATGTGCCGCACCGAAGACCCGGATGCGCCCGGTGAGGCGAACGAGAAGATGACCCAGATCATCGTGCCGAAGGACACGCCCGGGGTGAAGATCGTGCGCGGCGTGCCGGTCTGGGGGCGCTCCTCCAGCCACTGCGAGATCATCTACGACAACGTGCGCGTGCCGAAGGAGAACCAGCTCGGCCGCACCGGCACCGGCCACCAGGCCGCCCAGGACCGGCTCGGCGCCGGCCGCGTCTACCACTGCATGAACTCGATCGGCTCGATGTGGCGCGCGTTCGACCTGATGGTCGAGCGGCTGACCACCCGCGAGGTGCACGGCGGCGAAAAGCTCGAGGAAAAGCAGTTCATGCAGGGCTTCATCGCCGAGAGCTACATCGACATCCAGACCGCGCGGCTGATGACGATTCATTGCGCCGAGAAGATGGAAAGCGGTGCCGACCCGAGAGCCGACATCTCGGCGATCAAGATCTACGTGCCGGCGGCGTATCATCGGGTGGTCGACCGCGCGATCCAGGTCTGGGGCGCCGCCGGCGTCAGCGGCGATCTGCCGCTCGCGGGCATGTACCAGGGTGCACGCACGCTGCGCATCGCCGATGGCCCGGACGAGGTGCACAAGATCCTGATCGCGAAGCTGATCCTGCGCCGTTACCACAAGGGCGAGAGCTGGGACTTCGGCAACTGACGGATGCACCGATGAACGCCGTGGGAGGGAAGCCCACTGAGGGAGCGAGTCCCGCCGTGGGAGCGAGCCCCGCTGTGGGAGCGGCCTCTGGCCGCGAATCTCAGGAAATTCGCGGCCGGAGGCCGCTCCCACAGCCGCCGGGCGAGCTGCTGACTGCAGAGGAACTGCGTTCGCTCACCCGGCTCTCCCCCTGGCGCAGCACCTGGCTGATCGTGCACTGCTGGGGCGTGATCCTCGCCACCTGGGTCGCGGTCGGTATCTGGACCCACCCGCTCACCGTGCTGCTCGGCATCCTGATCATCGGCGCCCGTCAGCTCGGCCTCGGAATCCTGATGCACGACGGCGCGCATATGCGCCTCTATCGCAACAAGCGCCTGAACGACTGGGTGTGCGAATGGATCCTGTCGCGGCCGCTGCTCGGCGCGAGCGTGGACGGCTACCGGAAATACCACCTGCAGCACCATCGCTTCACCCAGCAAGCGGAGGACCCGGATCTCGGGCTCTCCCGGCCGTTCCCGATCCCGCGCGCGAGCCTGCGGCGCAAGATCCTGCGGGATCTGACCGGGCGGACGGGGATCAAGCAGTACGGCGCCGCGATCCGCAGCGCGTTCGCGGGCGGCCCGGAGCATTCCGGCCGGCTCGCCGCGGTGCGCAGCGGGCTGCGCCGGCTCGGTCCCAACCTGCTGATCAACCTCGGATTCTTCGCCGGTTTCGCGGCGGCCGGCGAGTGGTATCTGTATTTCCTGCTCTGGTGGGTACCGGCGCTCACCTGGAACCGGCTGGTCACGCGCATCCGCAACATCGGCGAGCACGCGGGGGTGCCGGACGACGACGATCCTTTACGCAACACGCGCACCACCCGCGCGAGCCTGCTGGAGCGGGCATTCCTCGCGCCGTACTTCGTCAACTATCATCTGGAGCATCACCTCTTCGTCAGCATCCCCTGCTATCGGCTGCGACAGGCGCATCGCTTGCTGCTCGCAAAGGGGTGGGGTGAGCGGATGGAGGTGCAGCCCGACTATCTCACGATGCTGCGCGGCGTGACGCTGCCGACGCCGGTGAGTCCGCTCGCGCGTTAGGAGAAAACGCCATGAACTGCCCGAAATGCCCCGGGACTCTCGAGCCGAAGACCTACGGCCGCAAGATCACCGTGCATCGCTGCAGTGACTGCGGCGGGCTGTTCTGCAAGCCCGACGTGCTGCTGGAAATGAAGAAGGAGTGGATGGCCGACGCGGTACTCGACTCCGGCGACCCGCGGATGGGTAAAGCACTCGACAAGGTCGGCGACATCAACTGCCCGAACTGCAACGTGCCGATGGAGAAGACGGCGGACGAGCGGCAGACGCACATCTGGTTCGAAACGTGTCCTCAGTGCAAAGGCGTGTTTCTCGACGCCGGCGAGTTCACCGACCTCAAGTACGACACCTTCATGGATCGCATTCGCGACCTCGTGCGCGGCCGGCGCAGATGAACGCTCGGCGCGCGCAGCTCTCGTGGGAGCGGCCTTCAGCCGCGAATCCCGGAAAATTCGCGGCCGGAGGCCGCTCCCACATGGGTGGCGTCGTCGCCTCGCTCCTCGCTGTCTGCCTCCCTGGCACGGCCGCGGCCGAGGTGGCCGCCAAGGGATCCACGGGCTTCACCGTGGTACACGAGCTGCGGCTCGAGGCGACCCCGGAGCGTGCGTACCAGGCACTGACGGCCGAGGTGGCGTCGTGGTGGGACCCCAGCCACTCGTATTCCCATGACGCCGGCAACTTCACGATGGATGCCCGCGCCGGCGGCTGCTTCTGCGAGCGGCTGCCGAACGGCGGCAGCGTGGAGCACATGCGGGTGGTGTTCGCGGCACCGGGGAAGCGCCTGCGGCTGATGGGCGGGCTCGGACCGCTGCAGGGCATCGGCGCCTCCGGTCCCATGGACTTCGAGCTCGCTCCGAACGGCGATGCGACCCGGCTGACGTTCCGCTACACGGTGAGCGGTTTCGCCCCCGATGGACTCGACGCGATGGCAGAACCCGTGGACGGGGTGCTGCGCGGTCAGCTCACGCGGCTGGCCGCCTATTTGAGGACGGGCGACCCGGCCCGCTCCGACGCTTGACCCGCTGAGGCGCGACGTGCCCTTCGCCCAGCGCGACATCGAGATCTACTACGTCGACCGCGGGCAGGGACCGCAGACGCTGATGTTCTGTCACGGCGCCGGCGGCAACAGCACGAGCTGGTGGCAGCAGATCGGCGCGTTCTCGGGTCGCTACCGTTGCCTCGCCCACGACCATCGCGGCTTCGGCCGCTCGCGCTGCGCGCCGGAGGCGTTCTCGATCGGCGCCTTCGCCGACGATGCGCTCGCGGTGCTGGATGCCGCCGGCGTCGAGCGGGCGCACTGGATCTGCCAATCGATGGGCGGCTGGACCGGCCTGCGGGTCGCGCTCGAGCATCCGGAGCGGGTCGCGTCGCTCGTGCTTTCCGACACGATCGCCGGGCTGCGCCTGCCGTCGGGTATCGACAGCGCCCGCTCGATGGGCGCGCGCGCCGCTGCCGCGGGGGCTGTGAGCCCGGCGCTCGCCGCCGACTACCATCGGCGCGACCCGGCGGGCGCGTTTCTCTATCTCGAGCTGTCGGCCTTCAACGCCGACCTCGAGCGGCTCGGGCTGTTCCGGCGGCTGTTCGCGGACGACGCGCTGGTCGACCTGGCGCGGGCCCGGGAGCTCGATCTGCCCGTGCTGGTGATCGCGGGAACGAAGGATCTGATCTGGCCGCCCGCCGTGCTGCGCGAACTGGCGGGGCATCTGCCCGGCGCCCGCTACATCGAGATCGAAGCGGGTCACTCGCCGTACTTCGAGAATCCGTCGGCGTTCAATCGGGCGCTGGATGCGTTCCTGACCCGTCCGTGACGGCTTTCGTCTCGGGGAACACGCCGTCCGCCGCGGCGTCCGGTGCCCAGCGCGAGACCGCGCGGTGTCCGAGCCAGGCGGCCGGCAGATACGCGAGCACGAGGTCCAGTACGTTGAACCACACCGGTGCCGGAAGCATGAGCACGTTCGTGATCCCGCCGAGCAGGAATGCGGCGCCGACCGCGTAGGCAGGTCCCGGCGTCCGGCCCGGGGTCATGAGTGCCGCCACGGCCGCTCCGAACAGCGTGCCGAGGCTGTGGGCGAGGAACGGAAACAGGAAGTGCCTCGGCTCGAACAGGTGCAGCGAGGCCTTCAGGCCCTCCATCGTGGTCGTGTCCGCGCCGGCCGGCGGCGGGATCACGCTTCCGCCGATCAGGACGAGCCCCATGTTGACAAGACTGCCAACGGCGAAGCCGACGACGAAGGCGACAACCAGACGAAGTATCCGGCGCATTGCGATCCTCTCCGGCGCCCGCGCTCCCGCAGCATGATCCCGTTCGGTGGTGAAGTCGAGGCCGCCGGGTCGATGGTGAATATGCAACCTAAGAGTTGCCATTCGCTCGTTGCTGAGTTACCGTGATTAGCAACCTGGAGGTTGCCAATGAACGGATCCACCGACCGAATCGAAAAGCAGGTGCTGCTCAAGGCGAGCCGGGAGCGGGTCTGGCGGGCGATCAGCGACGCGGGCCAGTTCGGCACGTGGTTCGGCATCGAGTTCGCAGGAGACTTCGTCCCGGGCGAAATCCTGAAGGGCACGATCGTGCCGACGAAGGTGGACGCGGAGGTTGCAAGAATGCAGGAGGCGTTCGCCGGCACGGAGTTCGTCATCCGGGTCGAACGCATCGAGCCGATGCGGCACCTGTCCTTCCGGTGGAACCCGTACGTGGTCGAACCGGGTCGTGACCCGATGCAGGAGCCGATGACGCTCGTGACCTTCGAGCTGGAGGAGGCGCCCGGCGGTATCCTGTTGACGATCACCGAGTCCGGGTTCGATGCCGTGCCGCTCGACAAGCGCGCGCAGGTGTTCGCCGACAACGAGGAGGGCTGGGCCATTCAGTGCCGTTTGATCGAGCGCTACCTGACTGGAGAGCATGTCGCACCCGAAGGCTAGTTCGCGCAATGCGTCGGCCGAGCGGAACGTCGCCGAGGCCGCGTCGGTGTTCGCCGCGCTCGGCGACGAGACGCGCCTGCGGATCGTCACGCGCCTCTGCCGCGCGGGCCCGCAGTCGATCGTGCGGCTGACCGAAGGGTCCCGGGTGACGCGTCAGGCGGTGACCAAGCACCTGCGGGCGCTGTCGAGGGCGGGGCTGGTGCGCGGCCGGCGCAGCGGCCGCGAAACCGTCTGGGAGCTCGAGCCGCGGCGGCTCGGCGAGGTGCGCGGCTATCTCGACGCGATCTCGACCCAGTGGGACGAAGCGATCGACCGGCTCAAGGCGTTCGTCGAGCCGCCGGAGGCGTAGGCGGCCGCCGCGGCGACATCGTATCGCTACGCGCTAGGTGCAGATGTTGGCCTGCTGCAGTCCCCACTGCGCCTGAGCCCTCACCTTCCGACTCGGATCGGACTGCGCGAGCTCGCGCAGGCGGCTCACGACGTCCGCGGCGAGATACGACGTACCGGCTTTGCAGGCATCGCAGATCAGTGCATGCACGGCGTGCCAGCGCACGCGGGGGACAGGATCGCTCAGGCAGCGGACGATGTGAGGTCGCGCTCGGTCGTCCGGGTGCTGATCGAGCAGCTCGAGACAGCACCGGCGAACCACCGGGCTCGCGTGGCTCAAACCCCAGATGAGCGCATCGACTCGATCGGGCGGCAGCGGTCGCCCGCGGTTTGCCCGGGCACCGACGCGGCCATCCTCGATGAGCCGCAGGGCGTTCATCCGCTCCGAGGGCGCCTGCAGGCTGTCGACGATGTCGATCCAGGGGTTCACCGTCGGCTGACCAGCGGATCCTCGAGCGCCACGTCCCGATCCTCCGCCGCGCTGCGGTAGCAGGCGTCGACGATCCGGTGCGCCACCAGCGCATCGTCGAAGCTCGGTGACGCCGGCCGGCCCGCAATCGCCGCCTCGAGAAAGCGTCGGTCGCAGAGCGCGGCGAGGCTGCGCAGGTCTTCGCGCCGAGGCTGCAGCGCTTCCGCCGCCATGAAGCGCGCCAGCACCTCGTCGTTGGAGAGGGTAACCGCCGGCTCCGCGCCGTGCTCGATGGTGAGCGTACCGAAGTAGTCCTGATGCGTCTCGAGGCGGACGTCGGCACAGAACACTTCCAGGTGCCGGCTGGACGGGCGGGTCGTCACGCCGTGCCAGACCGACGTCAGGGTCGACTGGTGGCCGCCGGCGTGATGGAACGTGACCACCGCGACGTCCTCGATACCCGGATGGCCGGCGAGGTTGCGGGTGTGGCAGCGTACCCGGACGATCGGCCCGAACAGGCGGCGCAGCAGATCGACGTCGTGAATGGAGTGCTCGAGCAGCGTGCCGCCGCCCGCGCGGTGCACGTCCGCGCGCCAGGTCGAGCCGTACTGCCCGTCCACCGGGAAGCACTGATCGTCCCGCAGGTGCGCGGTCAGCACCGGGGCGGAGGATTCGGCCAGCCACTCCTCGAGCACCCGGTAGACGGGGCTGAAGCGCAGCACCAGGCCGACCTGGTGGACGATGCCGGCGTCCGTCACCTGCCGGGCCATCGCTTCCGCGGCTGCGAGGTCGGTCGCCAGCGGCTTTTCGCAGAACACGTGCTTGCCGGCCCGCGCGGCCGCGGCGACCAGCGCCGGGTGCTCCGCCGTCTCGGTGCAGACGTAGACGGCATCGCATTGCTCGATCACTTCTTCGGCGCGGTCGGCGACGAGCGGCACGCCGGCGAGCGCCGCGAAGCGCTCGGCGCGCGCCCGATCCCGGTCGCAGACCGCCTGGTACCGCACGTCCGCCAGGCCGCGGCTCTGTATGTCCTTGATGTTGCGGGAGTGGAACGCGCCGATGAAGCCGCAGCCGATCAATCCGACGCTGAGGGTCATGGAGCCGCCTCTGCCATCACGACGCTTCGAGTATCGCACGAAGGGATTGTGGGAGCGGCCTCCGGCCGCGAATGCCGGGCTTCCCCGACCATTCGCGGCCGGAGGCCGCTCCCACACGCTCTGGTGACACAGATCATGCCACGCGCCGATCGGTGCGCTCCCCTGTTGACAAGCACCGCCGTCCGGGAGCAGTATGCGCGCCCCTTGCTCGAAAGAGCGGATTTCCGAGCGCGACTATCCGATGACGATGTCGATGTACAAGCACTTCCTGGACACCGTGGCGGCGGCGCAGCGCGTGCGCGGCTGCCTGCCGGTGACCATTGGCGCGCGTGGAGGGCGCGGCTCTAGCGGATAGCGTGTTCTGACAAGCCGATCAGCTTGCAGAAGAACCCCGGAGAGCCAATGGCCTCCGGGGTTCTTCGTTTTGGGCCGAAGAACAACACGAACAAAAAGAGAGCTGGACCATGGACAGGCAAGTAGAGCGCAGGCAACTCGAGAGAAACCTGCCGAACACACTGGCGTTGAGCTTCTTCCAGGTTTTCCTGGTGATCATGCCCATCGCGGTGCCGTTCTTTCAGAGCAAAGGCCTCGACATGCAGGAGGTCTTTCTGCTGCAGGCGCTGTTCGCGACGGTCGTGCTGGTCACCGAGGTCCCTTCGGGCTACCTGGCGGATCTGCTCGGCCGCAAATGGACGCTGCTGGTCGGCTCGGTCGCGAGCGGCGTCGGCAACAGCCTGCTGGTGTTCGCCGACGGCTTCTGGGGCCTCGCGCTGTTCGAGATCGCACTCGGCGTCGCGCACAGCCTGGTCTCGGGCGCCGACATTGCGATGCTCTACGACAGCGAAGCGAGCCTCGGCCGGCCGGAAGGCGAGCAGCGTCAGGTGGTCGGACGGCTCTACTCGATGCGCACGTTCTCGGAGGCCGCGGCGGGCGTCGTCTGCAGCGTGCTGATGCTGGGATCGATGGAATGGGTGGTGTACGCCCAGGCCATGGTCGGCTGGCTGCCGCTGCTGCTCGCGCTGCGGCTGGTGGAACCGCCGGTGGCGCGGCTCGAGCAGGCGGGCCACCTGCGCAACATGGGGCTGATCTGGCGGCATCTCTTGACCCACAGCACGGTGCTCAGGCTCACGTTCCTGGCGCTGGCGATCTGGAGCCTGACCACGTTCTACGCAGTCTGGCTGATCCAGGAGCTGTGGCAGCAGCAGGGCGTCGGCCTCGAGTGGTTCGGCTACCTGTGGGCGGCGCTGACGGCGGTGGCGGCGCTGTCCGGCCGCTGGGCGCACGTGGCGGAGGCCCGCCTCGGCACCTCCACGGTGCTCGTGCTGGTCGGGCTGCTGCCGGTGTTCGGCTACATCGCCCTCGACGTGTTCGGCACCGCCGGCGCGTTTCTCGCCAGCGCGAGCTTCTTCCTCGCGCGCGGCGTCGGCCTGGTGGTGTTCCAGGACGCGCTGAACCGCCGGGTGCCGGGGACGTTCCGGGCCACCGCGAATTCGCTCGCGAGCTTCGGCTTCCGGGGCGCGTTCGTGGTGACCGGGCCGCTGGTCGGCTGGGTGCTGGACCTCTGGGGCATGAGCACCACATTGTGGTTGCTCGCCGGCGCGACGCTGGCGATCTTCGTCGGCCTGATCGTGCCGCTGCTGCTGGCGGCGCGGACCCAGCGGGTGGCCGTCGAGGCCGTCTGACGGCTCGTATGTGGCGCGGCCTTCGGTTGCGATTCGTTCGCGGCCGGAGGCCGCTTCCACATTTCCAGGTGCAAGGCGGTCAAGGCGCGGGTGCGCCGAGCGCCTCCCGGGCCGCTTCGAGCCGCTGTCGCAGGTTCACGACCACGTCGGGGTAGCGGCTCGCCAGGTTGTAGGTTTCCGCCGGATCCGCGCGCACGTCGAACAGCAGCGGCGCGCCGTACTTCTCGAACGGGATCTCGAGCGAGCGGTAGTAGCTGCGCGTGACCAGCTTCCAGCGCGAGGTGCGCAGCCCCGCCACGTGCTCGTTGTTGAACAGGATCAGCTCCTCGTGCGGCGACGGCGCCCCCGGTCGGGTGAGCAACGCGGTGATGTCGCGCCCATCGAGCGTCACGTCCGGCGTCGGCATACCCGTCCAGGCGACGAGCGTGGGCAGCAGATCGATGTTCATCGCGATCTCATGGCTGACCAGCCCCGCCGGGATCGTGCCGGGCTGACAAGCGAGGAAGGGCACGCGATATCCGCCGTCCCAGCCGGCGCCGCCCTTGCGGTCGCGCAGCGGCCCGACCGAGCCTTCGAACCACGGGCCATTGTCCGACGTGACGATCACGAGCGTCTGCTCGCTGAGCGCGAGCTCCGCCAGGCGCCGGCGCAGCACGGCGATGTTGGCGTCCACCTCCTCGACCACGTCGCCGTAGTCGGCGGCCCGCGAGCGGCCGGCGAAGTCCGGGTGCGGATCGAGGGGCAAATGCGGCGCGGAGAGTGCCAGCAGCAGGAAGAACGGCCGGTCCCGATGCTGCTCGATGAAGCGCAGCCCGCGCTCGAAGAAACGCTGCGTGAGCCGGTGATAGTCGACGTCCTCCCGCGTCAGCTCCACACCGGGTGCCGACGCGTACAGCGAGAGCGGCGTCATGTCGTGGCTGTAGGGGAGGCCGAAGAACAGGTCGAATCCCTGGCGCGTCGGCGGCCAGTACGGATCGACGTGGCCGAGGTGCCATTTGCCGATCAGCGCGGTGGCGTAGTGGGGCTTCAGCGCCTCGGCCAGCGTCACCTCCGACGGCGGCAGACCGCGGTCGTCGGAAGGCATGATCACGCCGTGAGCGAGCCCGGTGCGTATCGGGTAGCGGCCCGTCATCAGCCCGGCCCGGGACGACGTGCAGATGTTCGCCGACGCGTAGAAGTCGGTGAGCCGCGCGCCTTCGGCGGCCATCGCGTCCAGTGCCGGCGTCGCGATCATCCGCCCGCCGTAGCTGCCGAGGTCGCCGTAGCCGAGGTCGTCGGCCAGCACCAGAATCACGTTGGGGCGGCGGCCCGTGCCGGCTCCGGCGCGCCGGGCGTGGGCCAGCGTGAGCGCGGCGGTTCCCACGGTTTTCAGCCAGTGCCGCCGGCTCAGCCCGATCTGGCCGCGTCTCATCGTCCCGATCTCCCGCCTCGTCCCCGGAGACGCAGCGTACCCTGCACCGGGTCGTGCTGAAAGGCGATCAGCGTTCGGCGGCGAGCATCAGCCGGACGATCGCCTCGGTCACCCCCGGCTCGAGCCCCTCGGTGTGCCCCTTGTCCAGCCGTACCACGTCGGCTACCACCTGTCCGTTCCGGCAGTTCGGATACACGTAGACCTCGGCCGTTCCGGGCCGCGGATCGAGCCCCCAGATTCGGCTGCGTTCGGTCTGCTCCCGGGTGTCGTAGACGTAGCCCGGCTCGGTGTCGATCACGTCCGGTTGCCGCTCCCGCGCCTCGCAGCCGAGCTTCTCGGCCCAGCGTGATTCGACCGGCAGCTTCAGACCTTTCTCGGCCGGAATCTCGTGCTCCCCGGTGACGTAGATGTGGGAGAACTCCCCCGCCGGCAGTTCCTCGGCGCGCGCGACCAGGCGCATCGGTCCCGGCGGGCCGCCCGCGCTGCCCGGCGGCGGGGTGCCCCGCGGGATCGGCGCGCGGATCTCGCTGCGTTCGGTGCCGAGACGCCCGCCGGAGAGGCTCACCCACCCCGTGAGCCGGTCGGTGAAGAAGCCTTCGTTGATCAGCCGGTTGGCCGTCTGCCCGCCCTGGGAATGACCGGCCAGCCAGAACGCGGTGATCTCGACGTCGCGGAAGCGATCGTAGACGTACTCGACGATGTTCTTCAGGTGCTCGTCGTCGTTCTCCGTCATCCAGGCCCGCACTACGCCGGACGGGGTAGCCACGATCAGCCGGTACTCGTCGACCAGGTCCATCATCGGGAAGTAGTGGCGCTGCCAGTTGCCGATGGAGCCGCCGCCGTGCAGGCTCAGCACGAAGGTGACTTTCTCACCCGGCTTCAGGTCGCAGGGATAGTCGAGGAAGAAGTTGCGGCCGGTCAGCAGGTCGGTGGCCTGACCGCGCTGCGCGATCACGTCCAGCGGGCAATCGGCGTTCGGGCAGTGATAGGCCGGTACGCGGCAGGCCACCCCTGGCACGGAGATCGTCCCCGCCGCGGAATCGCGGCCGAGTGCCGCGATCCGTCCGCCCGGAGCGCTCACCATCAGCTCGATCAGCGCCCGGGTCACGTTCGGCTCGAGGCCTTCCGTATGACCTTTGCCGCGGCGCACCACGTCGGCGACGAGGCGGCCATCGGCGCAGCCGGGGAAGGTGTGGACGTCGGCGCGGCCCGGGCCGGGCGTGAGACCCCAGGCCGGGTTCGGCGGATCCTGCCGCGACGAGTCGTAGACGTAGCCGCCGGTGTCGTCCTCGACCGTCCGGGCGTCGCTGCGCGGACCGCAGCGGAGCCGCTCCGCATAGGACGAGCGTGCCGGCACACCCTGCGCGTCGACTTCCCGCTCGCCGGTCGTATAGACGAAGGAGATGTCCTGCGGCGGCGGCGTGTCGAGCAGCGCCGCCGCACGCGCGAGCATCGCGCGCATCTGCTGCGCGCGTGCCGACTCGGTTGCATCCCCCGCCGCGCTCCGGGGCGGGCCGAAGCCTTCCGCGCGGCCGGGATTGCCCCCGAGGCGGCCGCCGGACAGGCTCAGCCAGCCGTCGACACGGGTCGCGAAGTACGGATCCCGGAGGAGGCGATTCGAGGTCATGCCGCCCTGGGAGTGGCCGGCGAGCCAGAACGACGCGATGTTCTCGGCGCCGAGCTCACCGACGACGAAGTCGACGATGTTCTTCAGATATTCGTCGTCCGCCTCGGTCCAAACCCGGGTCGGCGAGTTCGGCGTTGCCACGACCAGTCGGTACTCGTCCACGTAGTCGAGCAGCGGGAAGTAGTGGCGCTGCCAGTTGCCGAACGAGCCACCGCCATGCAGGCTCAGCACGAAGGTGACCTTCTCGCCCGGCTTCAGGTCGCCGGGATAGTCGAGAAAGTACGTCCGCCGCGTCTTCATCTCCACGACCGGCCCCGGGTTGATCACCCGGTCGGCGGCGCAGCCCTCGGCGGGGCAGTGCAGCGTCGGCGGCCGGCTGCACGCGGCGCCCTCGATGACGACGTTGTCAGCGGCGAGCGCGGCGAGCGGAATCAGCAGCCCGGCGAGCGCCCATAGCGATCTTCCCATTGCGTTTCCTCCCCTCCATTCTCTTGCGGCGCCATCGGTTGAACCGCTCCCGGCGCTTGCGGTTCCAGACCTCGTAGAACGGCCGCAGCGCACGGTTCGCATCGCGCACGGCACCCTTGCCGAGAAATCCCTCGAGCGCCTCCTGCATTCGCGCTTCGAAGCCGTGAAACGCCTCGAGGCCCCGCTCGGTGATCGCGATGATCTGGGCGCGGCCGTCATCCGGATCCGGAGAGCGCTCGATCCAGCCGCGCTCCTCCAACCGGCCGACCATGGCGGTGATCCCGGGCTTGCGCCGCTTGTTGACCACCGTGAACTCGCCCGCCCGCCGCGGCTCTTCGTGGAGGAAGTGCAGCAGGAAGTACTCGCTGATGCTCATGTCGAGCGGATCCGCCGCGCGTTCGAGCTGCTGGTGCAGGTACAACAGGGTTCTGACGAGCTCGTGCAAGCGCGGTTCCCGGACCGGACGAAGTCAGGATACTAGCACAACTGGTTCGACCGTCGAACCAAGTCTTCTGTCCGTCTCGAAGCGACCCGACAACCGGCCTAAAGTTCGACGCTCGAACCATCTCGATCGGGAGGGGGAAGCGATGCTCGAGAGACCCAGGCCGCCGTTCGGATCGATCGCGTTGATCGGATTGTTTACGGCGTCACTCGTCTGCGCCGCCGCCTCGGCGGCTCCGGGGCGCAGCCTCGATCCGGGCTACTACGTCGACCCGAAACCCATCATCTTCGTGCACGGCTTCAGCGGTTCGGGCGCGCAGTACGAGACGCAGGCGCTGCGCTGGGCGAGCAACGGCGGGCAGCTCGGGTGGCGAAGTACATCAGCATCGATGGCCTGAGCAGCGTCACCTGCCCGGGCGGCGTGCCCTGCATGGGTCTCTGGGCGCGACCAGCCGCCCGTCGAGGTCATCAACGCCAACACCGCGCCGTACACGGCGAGCACCATCGCGGTGCTGGCGTTCGACGTGAACATCGATCAGACCACCGACACCAGCGATCTCGTCTCGCTCGGCCCGTTCCTTTCGGGCGTGGATCTGTACATGCCGGCCACCGAGCTGCCGGACGGGACGGTGACCTTCGTGCATCGGCAGCGAGGGGCCTGCCGGCCGCAGATACTCAACACGCCGAACTGGTCGTCGGAGGCCGGGCACGGGATGACGATCAACTTCCGCGACTGGATTCCGTCGTTCTTCGACGGCTGCCGATAGCCGGCATCGCCGCCGTCGGTGCGGGCCGCCGCCGGGGGGCGGCGCCCGCGGGCGGCCCGCGCCGCTCAGCCGGCGGTGAGGTAGCGCTTCGACATCCGCTCGAGCGTCTCGAAGAATTCGCGCTTCACCTCGTCGAGGATCTCCGCGACCGGCCGCACCGCGTCGATCCGGCCGCACACCTGGCCGCAGAGCGCGATGCTCGCTTCCATGTCGCCGCCGAAATACAGCTCGCGCGCCCGGCCGAACTCGGCCATCGCGTTGACCTCGGGCTGATCCTCGAGGCGCGTGGTCTTCTCCGTGCGCAGCGCCCGCAGCGCCGGCGAATGCCTGCGGTTCAGGAACACGGTGTCCGTTTCCTTAGCGGCGACGATCGCGCGCTTCCAGTTCTCGTGCACCGGCGACTCCGCGGCCGAGACCATGCGCGTGCCCATCTGTACCGCTTCGGCGCCGAGCGCGAACGCGGCTGCCATCGAGCGGCCGCAGACGAAACCGCCGGCCGCGACGATCGGCACGTCCACCTTCGAGCGCACCAGCGGCAGCAGCACCATGCTGGCGACCTCGCGCGGGTTCTTGAAACCGCCGCCTTCGCCGCCCTCGACGATCAGGCCGTCCACGCCGCAGCTCACCGCCTTCAGCGCCGCCGACAGGCTCGGCACCACGTGGAAGACGGTGAGGCCGGCCTTCTTCAGTTGCTCGGTGTAGCGCTCAGGGTTTCCGGCCGAGGTGGTGACGAAGCGCACGCCCTGGTCGATCACGAAGTCGACGATGGCCGGGTCGCGCACGAACGCCTGGGCGATGTTCACGCCGAACGGCTTGTCGGTGAGCGTACGCATTTTGCGGATCTCGTCGCGGATCACTTCCAGCTCGCCGGAGGAGGTCTCGATGATGCCGAGGCCGCCGGCGTTGGAGACGGCGGAAGCGAGCTGCGAGCGCGCGATCCAGCCCATCGGCGCCTGGATCACGGGAATCTCGATGCCCAAGAGCTCGGTGATCCGGTTCTGAAACCGCATGGTTCCTCCTCCTTGCTTGAATGGAACGAATCAGCTGGTGCCGGCCGTACCCGTCGCGTGCGCGATCAGCCATTCCGCCAACTCGGCGGGCGAGCGACAGATCGTGCAGGGCGCGGCCTCCGCGAGCTCGGCTTCCGAGCCGAAACCCCAGGCCACGCCCACCGCGCGGAGCCCGTTGGCGTGTGCGGCCTCGAGATCCGAGGCGCGGTCGCCAATCATCAGCGCGTCCGCGGCGATCGTGCCGCTCGCGAGCAGCCGCGCGAGCTGGTCCGCCTTGCGCACCCCGACGTCGCCGCCCGCTACGAACGCGAAGTACGCACGCAGCTCGAACAGATCGAGCACCTGCAGCGCGAAGTCCCGCCGCTTGTTGGTGCAGACGCCGCAGACGAATCCGGCCCGGCGCAGTCGCGCCAGCGCGTCCGGGATGGCGGGGTAGAGCGTATTCTCGGCGTAACCGATGCGCCCGTAGCGTTCGCGGAAGCGATCGACCAGCGATGCGACGGCGGCCTCGTCGGCATCCGGCACCAGCGCGCGAAAGCTCTGGTCGATGGGCGGGCCGACGAAGCCGTGGAACGCGTCCGCCGGCAACGCGGGACGTCCGTGCCATTCGAGCGCGTAGTTCACGCTGCGCCAGATGCCGTCGAACGGATCGGAGAGCGTGCCGTCCAGATCGAAAACCAGCTCGCAGGAGCGGTCTCCGGACCGCGATCGGGTCACGGCGAGATCGCGGTCCGGAGACCGCTCCTGCAGGCCATGGGTTGCTCGCTCAACCGACGTCGACCGCCTGGATCAGCCCCGGGCGCAGCAGCGGCCCGCCGCGCTTGCGTTCATACTTGCGTGCGGGTGTGTTGACGATCTCGCTGAGCTCGCCGGCCGCGAGACCGGCCTCGATACGTTCGGGGCTCGCGTCGCCGTAGAGCGTGGTGCGCTGGCGCGGCGTACGGCCCGCGGCGCGGATCATCTCCTGCATCTGCTGCGGCGAGGTCTCCTGACCGTGGGTGGTGCCCGCTGCGCGCGAGATGCTTTCGTTCATCAGCGTGCCGCCGAGGTCGTTGCAGCCCGCGTTCAGGCAGGCCTTGACGCCCTCGTGGCCCATCTTGACCCAGCTCGCCTGGATGTTGGTGATGTACGGGTGCAGCGCGAGCCGCGCCACCGCGTGCATCAATACCGCCTCGCGGAACGTCGGCCCCTTGCGTGCCTTGCCCTTCAGGTACATGGGCGCTTCCATGTGGATGAACGGCAGCGGCACGAACTCGGTGAATCCGCCGGTGCGTTTCTGCAGCTCGCGGATGCGCAGCAGGTGCCGCGCCCAGTGCTCGGTGCGCTCGACGTGGCCGTACATGATCGTCGCCGTCGTGCGGAAACCGGCGCGATGCGCGGCTTCCATCACGCTCAGCCACTGCTCGGTGTTGATCTTGTCGGGGCAGATGATCGCGCGCACCTCGTCGTCGAGGATCTCGGCGGCGGTGCCGGGCAGCGTGCCGAGGCCGGCTTCCTTCAGGCGCTCGAGGTAGGTCGGCAGATCGAGATTCGACGTCGCGGCCCCCTGCCAGACCTCGAGCGGCGAGAACGCGTGCACGTGCATCTCGGGCACGGCGGCCTTCACCGCGCGCAGGATCGACACGTATTTCTCGCCGGTGTACTCGGGGTGGATGCCGCCCTGCATGCACACCTCGGTGGCGCCGCGGTCCCAGGCTTCCCTCGTGCGCCGCTGAATCTCCTCGTCAGAGAGGTCGTACGGCCGGCCGCGCAGGTTCTCCGAGAGCTTGCCCTTCGAGAACGCACAGAACTGGCACTTGAAGTAGCAGATGTTGGTGTAGTTGATGTTGCGGTTCACGACGTAGCTCACCACGTCGCCGTTCACCTGCGCACGCAGTCGGTCGGCCGCCTGCACCACCGCCGCGAAGTCGTCCCCGCGAGCCGCGAACAGCCGTACGAGCTCGGCCTCGCCGAGGTCCTCGCCGGCGGCGGCGCGGTCGAGGATCCGCGTCAGATCCTCGGAAACCCGGCGCGGCGGACGGGTGATCGCATCCAGCACCGCGGCCGGCGGCGCCACTTCCGCGCCCGGGCACCAGTCGTCGGTGCGGGCGGCGCCTTCGGCATCCACCAGCTCGAGGATGCGCTCGTGCAGCGCCGGATCGACCCAGGTGTCGAGCTCGCGCACGAAGCGCGGGTAGATGGTCAGGCGCTCGTGCAGGTGCTTGCCGGCCGCTTCGGTCTCCCGGGCGAGCTCGTCGAGGTGCGGCCACGGCGCCTCCGGGTTCACGAAGTCGGGGGTCAGCGGCGAGACGCCGCCCCAGTCGTCGATGCCCGCTGCGACGATCTGCGGCAGCACGCCGGGCGACAGGTTCGGCGGCGCCTGCACGCTCATCCGGCTGCCGAACACGATGCGCGCGATCGCGATGGTCCAGAGCAGCTCGTCGAGATCGGGCTCCGGTGCGTGCGCCATCCTGGTATCGGGCTTCGCGCGGAAGTTCTGGACGATGATCTCCTGGATGTGCCCGTGGCGCGCGTGCACGTCGCGGATCGCGAGCAGCGATTCCACGCGCTCGAGTCGCGTCTCGCCGATGCCGATCAGGATCCCGGTGGTGAACGGGATACGGGCTTCGCCGGCCCGTTCGAGGGTCGCGAGGCGTACGGCCGGCACCTTGTCCGGCGAGCCGTAGTGCGGCATGCCCTTCTCGCAGAGCCGGTCCGACAGCGACTCCAGCATGATGCCCATGGACGGCGAGACGGGTCTCAGGTGCGCGAGCTCGTCGGCGGTCATCGTGCCCGGGTTCAGGTGCGGCAGCAGACCGGTCTCCTTCAGCACGCGCTCGGCGACGTGGCGCAGGTAGTCGAGGGTCGACTCGAAACCCATCTCGGCCAGCGCTTCCCGGGCGGCCTTGTAGCGCAGCTCCGGCTTCTCGCCGAGGGTGAACAGCGCCTCCTTGCAGCCGAGCGCGGCGCCGTGGCGGGCGATCTCGAGCACCTCGTCCACCGTCAGGTACGGCGCCTTCAGCTTGCGCGGCACCTGCGCGAACGTGCAGTAGTGGCAGACGTCGCGGCACAGGTGGGTGAGCGGAATGAACACTTTGCGCGAGTAGGTGACGCCGTTGCCGAAGCCGCGGTCGCGGATCCGCGCCGCCAGCGCGGCGAGCGCGGCGGTGTCCGGCTCGTCCGCCAGCGCCACGGCCAGGTCGCGGTCGGGCAGTTCGTCCCGGTCGGCCAGTCGGGCCACCCGCTGCAGCGCAGTCTCGCTCATGATTCGGCTCGAAATCGGGAAATACAGCGGCCCATTGTGGGGATCGGCGCCAGCGGCGTCCAGCCGAGCGAATGGCTGTGGGAGCGGCAGCTACCCGCCCAGCTCCGGCCGCGAACTCGGAGGCCTCCGCCCAGAACGCGCGGCCGGTACGAACCGGCCACCCAGGTAACACCTGGACCAGCCATGGTACCCTCAGCGGCCGGGGATCTCCGCCGGATCGATCAGACCACTCCCTTCCACGCCTCGAACCACACCACCGAGCCCGCCGGGTCGAACCGCACCTCGGGCGGCGGCCTCCGGTGCCGCTCGTCGTAATGGTGCCGCGCGCCGATGCCGCGGTTCTGCAATCAGCCGATCATTCCGCACAGTCACGGCCGGCTTCCGCGCCTCGCCCATCGCTTAACGCAACATCGCCCGAATCAAATCGCACCTCGCCAGGATCGAATCGCGAACATCGCCCGAATCGAATTCGCGACATCGCCCGAATCAAGCCGCGAGGTTCGAGATACAGCACCGCATCCCGATCGCCGCGGGCTTTCTCGATTGATTCGGGCCATGTTCCGTCGCGATGCGGCCGAGGCGGTGGTGCCGTGCGAGATCACTCACGCGCACCGCCGGCCGCGCGCCGGCGCTGCAGCCGAGGTCGACAGCCGTTCCCAGCCTTTGATTCGGGCTATGTTGCGGATCGTATGCGCGGGAGAACACGCCGGTTCATCGCCAGCCCACCACGCCGCCGCCGCTTTTTTACCACTTGGAATAGAGGCTGCTTGGAATGGAGCGATGGTGGACTCGAGCCGCCCGTCCTCGAGGCTGGCGTTCGTCAGGTAACAGGCAGTCCGATCAGCTGGGTGACACCTTGGCAGGTTCGTCCGGCTGCGAATGCTCTGCCGGCCATTCGCGGCCGGAGGCCGCTCCCACGAGGGTACCGCTCCTACGGCTCCGGGTTCAGGCGCTGGGCGATGCCGGACTTCTGCAGGAACACGGCGGTCTGGGTGCCGGCGCCGCGGCGCAGCAGCGCGCGCAGATCGTCGGGGGTGTCGATGTCGAGCGCGAACCGGGGGGAATGCACGACGCGGGCGGTGGTGCCGGCCGCGGCGGCGGCCTCGACGTGCGGCCGGAAGCTGCGGCCGTCGAAGGTGAACGGAATCCGGGTGGGCGGCGTGCAGACGAGCCCGTTGGTGCCGAGCTCCTCGTCGTCCGGGATCACGGTCACCGCGTCGTGGCCGGCCAGGATCCGGTCGATCTCGTCGGCATCGATCAACGGCACGTCGGCGGGCACCACCATCACGCCCGTCGCGCCCAGGTGATCGCGCAGGTGCTCGGCCGCCTGGCGCAGCGCCGAGGACAGGTCGGCATCCGGGCTCTCTGCGAAGCGTTCGGTACCGAACGCCTGCGCCAGCGCGTCCGCCTCCGGCGTGCGAGAAACGATCAACACCCCGCGCAGCGCCCGGCAGCGGCACAGCGCGGTCAGCACGTCGCGGGCCATCGCCAGCATCAGCGCACGCCGTTCCTCCGGGCAGAGCACGTCCGCGAGGCGGCGCTTGGCGGTCTCGAGCGCCTTGATCGGCACGATGGCCCACATGTCAGGGCAGCCGCTCGATGAACTGCAGCACCGTCTCGGCGAGGTCCATCCGGTCGCGCAGCGTGACCATCACCGTGCGCGTGACCACGGTGGCGACACGGATTCGGCCGGCGAGGTCGCGGTCCTGCTCATCCAGCACGAAGCCATCGAGGAGCCGCCCGTAGTGCGCGGCCACCTGGTCGGCACTGGCCGGCAGGTCGAGCTCCTGCATCATCTTCGCTGCCGGGCCCTTCAGCGCTGCGCCGCCGATGATCGGGGAGACCGCGACCACCCGTGCCGGCGCGCGCTGCAGCGCCTCGCGGAAGCCGGGGATGCTGAGCATCGGGTCGACCGAGACGAACGGATTCGACGGGCAGATCACCACGCCGTCGGCGCCGTCCAGCCACTCCAGAATGGCCGGATTCGGCTTCGCCTGATCCGCGCCGCGGAACTCGAATCCGGTGACCGCCGGCGCGCAGCGGTCGCGCACGAAGTAGTGCTGAAACGCCAGCGGTCCGTCGGCCGTGTGCACGTACGTGCGCACCGGCTGATCGGACATCGGCAGGATGCGGTGCCGCACCCCGAGCGCGTGGGCGATCGTGTTCGCGACCTCGGTGCGGGTGGCCCCGTCCTGCAGCATGCGCGTGCGCCGCACGTGCACCGCGAGATCCTTGTCGCCGAGCCGGAACCAGGTCTCGCCGCCGAGCTCGCCGAGCGCGTCGAGGAAGTCCCAGCTGTCGCCGACCCGGCCCCAGCCGGTGTCCGGGTTCGCGACGCCCGCGAGGGTGTAGGTGAGGGTGTCGAGGTCCGGGCAGATCTCGAAGCCGAGGTGCTCGAAGTCGTCGCCCGTGTTCACCGCGAACGCGAGCTCGTCGGGCCCGAGCAGGCGCGACAGTCCGAGTGCCAGCTTCGCGCCGCCGACACCGCCCGTGATCGCGAGAATGCGTGGCATCTGAGCTCGCCTTCGGTTCGCCTTGCCTAGCTTAGCGGAACAGGTCCTCGTCCAGCGGCCGGATCACGCTGCGCGCCGGCTCGTCGGCATCGTCCGGCGGCAGGCCGCGGATCAGCGCGACCGGCGTGCGTTCCGTGGTTTCACCCATCACCAGAATCGCCGCGGTGGCGAGCGAATCGGCGCGGTTGATCATCGTGACTTTCAGCTCCCGGCCATAGATGTCGCGCCCGCCGCGCCGGTCGTCCAGCGCGCGGATTCCGGCGCAGCCGATCGCCGCGCCGACCGTGCCGAGCCGCCACGGCCGGTTGCTGCTGTCGGTGACGATCACGCCGAGCCGCGCGCCGCTCCAGCGCTCGAGTGCTTCGCGCAGCCGCTGCGCCGACGCGTCCGGGTCCTCGGGCAGCAGCAGCGCCTGCTCCTCGTCCGGGCCGTCACCGTGCTCGACGTTCGACTGGTCGATGCCGGCGTTCGCGCCCACGAGCCCTAAGCGGTGGCGCACGATCAGCACGCCCGGCTTCTTGCGCACCACCTCGGTGGACTCGTTCAGCACGAGCTGTACCAGGCGCGGGTCCTTGTCCGTCTCCGCGGCGAGCGCGCGGGCCTCGTCGCTCGGCGTCACGTCCGCGAGCGCAACCAACCGGCCCTCGGCCTTCGAGACGATCTTCTGCGCGACGCAGACCACGTCGCCGTCGCGCAGCGCGATCCCGGCCGATTCGAATGCCCGGGCGATGATCGCCGCGAGGTCGTCGCCGGCGCGGATCATCGGGATGCCGCGCAGCGCCTGCACGGTAATCGCGTTTCCGGTGCCGGCGGCAACCGCCGGCGCTGCCGCGGGATCGCTCATCGCCTCAATGGCCGGCCTGGCCGACGATCTTGATGCCGGCGTGGGAAATCTCGCCCTGGCGGTTGATCTGGATCAGCACCGAGGTGAGCGCCTCCGCGGCCGCCGAGTTGGCGATCGGTCCGGCGTGCCAGCCCTTCATGCCGGCCTGCGCGATGAGGTCGATGACCTTCTGACGCGCTTCCTTCTTGTTGCCGGACACCAGCACGTCGCACTCGATGTGCACGTCCTGCTGCAGCAGGTGCGCGGCGACGTTCTGGAATGCGCTGACCACCATCACCTCTTCGCCGAGGAAGTCCTGGGCGCGCTTGCCGGCGCTGCCTTCCGGCGGAAGCTGCACCGTGCCGACCTTCGGCGGCACCAGCGGCACGGTCACGTCGATCAGGATCTTGCCCTTGAGCCCGGCGCGCACGTGCTCGAGCGTCGAGAGCTGGTGCTCGGCGGGCACCGTGAGCACGACGATGTCGCCGGCGGCCGCGGCGTCCGCGTTCTCCATCGCATCGGCCGGTGTGTCGGGGCTGATCTGCTGCAGGTTCTTCACCGCGGCCTGTGCCTTCTCGAGGGTGCGGGAACCGATGATGATGCGATGCCCCGCCTTCGCCCAGCGGATGGCGAGACCCGTGCCGAGGTCTCCGGTGCCGCCGAGAATGGCGATGGTTTCGCGGACTGCTGCCATGGTGTACCTCTTCGTCAGGTGCCTGATCGGGAGCGGCGCGCCTCGCGCCGGCGAAAAGCGCCCGATTATGCCGGCTCAGCGGTTCCCGGTGCCAGGGTCCGAGACGGCCGGACCAGGTTACCACCCGGGGCGCGCCTCACGCCCCGGGGCGGATGCCATGGTACTTGCGGCCGCGGTAGCCGGCGTCGATCAGGTGCCTCGGGTGGCGTCCGTCGACGTAGCCCATGAAGCCCGGATCGATCACGTTGTAGCCGAGCAGCGCCTGCACCCGGGCGCTGTAGCGGCCCGCCACCACCGGCGGCACCGCGAGCACCATCTGCTCGATCTGCCGCAGGAACGGCTGACAGTACTGGGGCGTGATCGCGAGCCGTGTGGTGGTCCCGGTGTTGGCGCCGCCGCGGTGCAGCAGGTTGCCGGCGAACACCAGCACCGAGCCTGCCGGCATCAGCACTTTCACCGCCTCGGCGGCCGTCGGCACGCGATCCTCCGCCCAGCGGTGACTGCCGGGAATCACTTCCGTCGCGCCGTTGGTTTCGGTGAAGTCGTCGAGCGCCCAGATCGCGCTGATCCCGAGCGGATCACGCGGCCGGGCGAAGAACGGATGGCCGTTGCTGCCCGCGGCATCGTCGATGTGGAACGCCTGCGGCGTCTCGCCGGGGTGCACGTTGATCGCGAGCGCCGCCGAGAGCAGGTAGTTGCGCTCGAGGAACCGGTCGACCAGCGCGAGCACCGCCGGGTGCTCGATCAGTTCCGCCACCGACGGCGCCTTCGCGAGCAGCGCGTAGACGCGCTCGCTGCGAAAGCCCTCGAAGTCGTTGCGGCCCATCAGCCGGCCCTGCAGGTACGGCGCGAGCTCGTCGCGGATCCGCCGGATGGCCGGCTCCGGCAGCACGCGCTCGATCACCGTGAAGCCCTGGTCCCGGATGCGTTCGACGTGGTTCATGGAGCCTCCTCGAGCGGGTGCCGCTCGCCGAACGCGCCGCACGGTAGCAACCGGCCCGCCGCTTGCCAAGTCGTGGGAGCCGCCGGTGTGGGAGCGGCCCCTGTGGGAGCGGCCTCCGGCCGCGAATCTGCAGGAAATTCGCGGCCGGAGGCTGCTCCCACACCTGTCGATTCCGGGCGGCCTCGCTCGTCATGGACACACCGGTACCGCGATACCATCCGCCGACGGGAGACCGAAGCCATGCGATACACGCTGCTGCTCCACCACATCGAGGCGACGCCGGACGAAATCGGCGAAGCCGAATGGGCCGCCGCCGAGGCCGCCTTCGCCGCCTACATCCGGGACCTCGACGAATCCCGGGTACTCGTCGCGGCCGAAGTGCTGCAGCCCGTCGCGCACTCGACGACGCTCACGCTCCGGGACGGGAGCCTGCGGGTTCAGGACGGCCCGTTCGCCGAGACGAAGGAGCAGCTCGGCGGCCTGTTCGTGATCGAGGTGCCCGATCTCGACGCCGCGCTGGCCTGGGCCGAGAAGTGTCCGGCGGCCCGGTGGGGCACCATCGAGATCCGGCCGACCGCGCTGCACGGCCGGGAAGGCCGCTGGGTGGCGCCGGAATGACCTCGCCCGCGGCCGGCCGCGCGTCGGCCTGGGCACGCGCGGAGCAGGCCGCCCGCGCGTCGTACGGGCGGCTGCTCGCGTTGCTCGCGGCGCCGGCGGGTGACCTCGAGCTCGCCGAAGACGTGCTGGCCGATGCGTTCGAGCAGGCGCTGCGCCGCTGGCCGGGTTCGGGCGTGCCCGACAATCCGGAAGCGTGGCTCTTGACGGTGGCGCGCAACCGACAACGCGACGTGCGCCGATCCGCCGCGCACCGTACCCGCGCGCCGCTCGACGCCGAAGCGGAGCGGCGGACGGCCGTTGCGCTCGACGCAATCGACCCCGAGTCGATTCCGGACCGGCGGCTCGCGCTGCTGTTCGTCTGCGCGCACCCGGCGATCGCGGCTGACGTACGCACGCCGCTGATGCTGCAGACGGTGCTCGGCCTCGACGCGCGGCAGATCGCGCAGGCGTTCGCGGTGCCGGCGCCGACGATGGCGCAGCGCCTGGTGCGCGCGAAACGCCGGATCCGCGGCGCCCGGATTCCGTTCGCGGTGCCGGAGCGGCGCCAGATGGCGGCGCGCCTGCCGGCGGTACTCGAGGCGATCTACGGCGCCTACGCGGTGGATGGGTGGCTGGTTTCCGGTACGACGCTGCGCGAGTCGCTCGCGGCGGAGGCCCATTACCTGGCCGTGACGCTCGCGGAGCTGCTCGGCGACGAGCCGGAGGCGCTCGGTCTCGCCGCGCTGCTGTCGTTCTCGCTCTCCCGGGCCGCCGCCCGCCGCGCCGCGGTGTTCGTGCCGCTCGAAGAGCAGGATCCACGAGCCTGGGACCACGCGCTGATCCGCCAGGGCGAGCAGTATCTGCGCCGCGCGCACGCGCTCGGTGCCATCGGCCGCTTCCAGCTCGAAGCGGCGATCCAGTCGGTGCATGGCGCCCGCGTCACATCCGGCCGGACGGACTGGGCGGCGCTCGAGGAGCTCTATGCGGCACTCGTGGCCGTCGCGCCGAGCCTCGGAGCTCGAGTGGCGTTCGCGGCGACAATCGGCCGCACGGAAGGCCCGGAAGCCGGCCTCGCCGCGCTCGACGCCATCGGCGGCACCGCGATCGGGCGCTTCCAGCCGGCCTGGGCGACGCGCGCGCACCTGCTCGCGGCGGCCGGCCGCGACGAGGAGGCGCAACAGGCGTACGCAAAGGCGATCTCGCTCTGCACCGATCCGCGCGTGCGGGCGTACCTCGAAAGCCGGCGCAGCGCGTCGCTCAGCGGTTCAGCGCGGCGACCTCCGGCATCAACCGCTCGATGAACAGCTTCGTCTGCGCGATGAAGTCGTCGCCGTCGGCGGCGATCGGACGCAGCACGAACTTGTGCACGCCGGCGGCGCGGAACCGCTCGATCAGCGCGAGCATCTCGGCGGCATCGCCGACGGCGAGCAGGCCGTCCGGCGCTCGCTTCAGGCGTTGCTCGAGCAGCGCGCGATAGCGCGCCACGATGGGCTCGTCGGGGCGGCCGAAGCGGAAGCCGAATCCGGCGCCGTAGTGGTCTTCGTCGATCCGCCGGCCGATCTCGGCGGTGCGCGCCTTGATCGCGGCGATCACCGGCGCGACCTGGTCCGGCGTATCGAGCCCGGCCTGCCAGCCGGTGCCCCAGCGGGCGGTGCGCTCGATCGCCTGCTCGGCGGTGCCGCCGACCCAGAGCGGCAGCGGCTGCTGCAGTGGGCGCGGCGAAATACTGGCGTCGTCGAGCCGGTAATGCCGGCCCTCGAACGTGACGCTGTCTTCCGACCACAGCCGCGAGAGGATCTCGAGCCCCTCGTCGGTGCGCTGGCCGCGGCCGCGCGTGGGCGTGCCGGTGGCGCTGAAGTCGCGCGACAGCGCGCTGCCGACCCCGAACGCGGGCAGCAGCCGGCCTTCCGAGAGCACGTCGATGGTCGCGCACGCCTTCGCGGTGACCACCGGATCCCGCAGGCCCAGGCTCGCGACGTTCATGCCGAACTTGATGCGGCGGGTCGCGCCGGCGAGCGCCGCCATCAGGCTGATGCATTCGAGGGTGGGGTCGCGGCCGATCAGGCGATCGCTCTGCCACAGCGAGTCGACGCCGCCGCTGTCGCAGAGATCCACCCAGCGCCAGAACTGCCGGGCGCCGTCGAACGGAAAGTTGGCCAGACCCAGGCCGGCGCTGACGGTCATGCTGCGGGCTCGCTCATCGTTCGGGTGGGAGCGGCATTGTAACCCGCCGGAGCCGCACGGCGGCGCGGGTCGAGCTGATCGCGCAGGCGATCCGCGAGCATGCCGATGCACCAGACCAGAAGCCCGAGGAACGCGGCCGGGAACGCCAGCGCCCACGGCGCCGATTCCATCGTCTGCGTGCCGTCGGCGATCAGCACGCCGAGGCTCGTCGCGGGTTCCTGCACGCCGAGGCCGAGGAAGCTGATGAAGCTCTCGGCGAGGATCACGCCCGGGATCGTCAGCGTCACGTAGACGAGCGCGGGCCCGGCGACGTTCGGCACGATGTGCCGCCGCAGCACGAACAACGTGCCGGCGCCGATTCCGCGCGCAGCGGTGACGAACGCTTCGTTCTTCACGCGCAGCGTCTGGCCGCGCACGATGCGGGCGAGATCCAGCCAGTACACGGCGCCGAGCCCGACGAACAGCAGGTACGGATTGCGGCCGAACACCACCACCAGCAGGATCACCACGAGCACGAACGGCACCGCGTAGAGCGCGTCGACCACGCGCATCATCAGCGCGTCCGCGCGGCCGCCGAGGTAGCCGGCGAGCGCGCCCCACGGAATCCCGATCAGCGTGCTCACGGCGGTTGCGATCAGCGCGATCGCGAGCGAGACGCGCGCGCCTTCGGCCGACCGGACCAGCAGGTCGCGGCCGATCAGGTCCGTGCCGAACCAGTGACGTGCGCTCGGCGGTGCTTCCAGCGCCTCCCAGTCGATCTCTCCGGCCTGCCACGGCGAGAGCAGCGGGGCGAGCAGCGCGAGCAGCACCAGCGCTGCGAGCAGCAGCGTGCAGAGGCGGGCGAGGAACGTGCCCCAGAGCGCGGCCCGCCAGGGATGCAGCCCGTCGCTCATTCGGGAGCGGTCCGGATCCGCGGATCGAGCCGGGCGTAGGCGAGATCCACCAGCAGGTTGAACACGAGGATCAGCGCCGCGTACACCACCACCACGCCCATCACCAGCGTGTAGTCGCGGTTCAGCGCCGCCTGCACGAAGTAGCGGCCGATGCCGGGCAGGTCGAACACCTGCTCGATCACCACCGAACCGGTGAGCAGCGTCGCGGCGGCCGGCCCGAGAAACGACAGCACCGGCTGCAGCCCGAGCGGCAGCACGTGCCAGACCAGGGTCCGCGTGGAAGAGAGGCCCTTCGCGCGCGCCGTGCGCACGTGCGGCTCGGTGAGCGTGTCGGCAACGCCGCCGCGGGTGAGCCGCGCGATCGCGGCGGCGAACGGCAGCGCGAGTGCGATCGCCGGCAGCACGAAGTGTGCGGGCGAGCCGATCCCGCCCGCCGGCAGCCACCGGAGCCAGACCGCGAACACCAGCACCGCGAGCGGCGCGAGCACGATGGACGGCAGTGCGAGCCCGACGTTGGCGATCCCCATCAGCAGCCGATCCGCAGCGCCGTCCGGACGCGTGCCGGCAACGATCCCGAATGCGAGCCCGGTGACCAGCGCGAGCCCGAGCGCGAGCCCGCCGACCAGCAGACTCACCGGCGCGCCGCGCGCGACCAGCTCGTTCACCGAGAAGTCCTTCTGCTCGAACGACGGCCCGAGGTCGCCGCTCGCGAGCATGCGCAGGTAGCGCAGGTACTGCTGCGGCAGCGGCTCGTCGAGGTGATAAGCGGCGCGCAGGTTCGCCTCCACCTCGGGCGGCAGGCGCCGCTCGCCGTCGAACGGTCCGCCGGGCGCGAGCCGCAACAGGAAGAACACCGCGGTGACGATCACCCAGAACGTCACCAGCGACAGCGCGAATCGGTGCAGCAGAAAGCGGATCATCGGCCCCCGCGGCCGCGGCTCATCGCCAGTGCAGGAACCGCGCGGGATGAGCGTCGCGCGGGTTGTCGTACCAGCCGGCGAGATCCGGGTGCACGAGCCGGCGCACCGTCACCGAATAGAGCGGCACCACCGGGAAGTCGGCAATGCCGATCGCTTCGGCGTCGCGCAGCAGGCGGTTGCGCGTCGCGAGATCCGCGACCGCCGCGGCGCGGTTCATCTGCGCATCGAACTCGGGATTCCGGTAGCCGCCGTAGTTCACGTCGCCGGTGTCCGATTTCAAGAGGCCGAGGTAGTGCTCCGGATTGCTTTCGCCGAACCAGCCGGCTATCGCGACCTGGAAATTGCCCTGGCGCAGGTCGCTGAAATGCACCTTCAGCTCCGCCTGGTGCAGCCGCGTGCGCACGCCGAGCTGCTGCCAGAACGCCGCGATCGCGAGGCTGGTGCGCTTCTGTTCGGTACCGCTGATGTAGCGCAGCGTGATCTCGAGCGGGTTGCCGGGGCCGTAGCCGGCGGCCTCGAGCAGGGCTCGCGCCCGCGCCATCCGCTCCGGCCCGGGCAGGCCCGCGTGCGGCTCCGGCACCGGCTCGTAGCCGCTGACCAGGCTCGGCACGAAGCTCGCGCTCGGCACGTTGCCGGCCCGCTGCACCGTGTCGGTCAGCGTCTCGCGATCGATCGCCAGCGCGAGCGCCTCGCGCACGCGCGCATCGTCGAACGGCGGCCGGCGGGTATCGAAGACCAGATACATGATCGACAGGAGCGGCGACAGCCGCAGGTGCTCCGGCAGCGCGTCGCGGACCGCGTCGAGCTGGCCGGCCGGGAAGCTCGCGATCGCGTGCACGTCGCCCGCCCGGTAGCGATTGTAGGCGTTCTGTTCGCTGGCGAGCGGCAGGTAGACGACGCGCTCGACGTGCGCCGGCGGGAGGCCCGAGTCCGCGAAGCGCGGGTTGCGGCGCAGCGTCACCGACGCCTGGGGCTGCCAGTCCTCGAGCACGTAGGCGCCGTTCGACACCCAGTGCTCGGGCTCGACCCAGGCGTCCCCGACCCGTTCGATCACGTGGCGCGGCACCGGATAGCCGGTCGGGTAGAGCAGCCGTTCCGGCAGGTACGGGTAGGGCTTCTCCAGCGTCAGCACCAGCGTGGCGTCGTCAGGCGCGTGCACGCCGAGCTCGGTGACGGGCTTCTCTCCGGCGTTGACTGCGGCGGCGTTCTTCAGCGGGTAGAGGAAATACGCGAGGCTCGCCGCCGTGGCCGGGTCCAGCAGCCGGCGCAGCGAGTAGACGAAGTCGTGCGCGGTGAGCGGCGTGCCGTCGGACCAGGCGAGCCCGTCGCGCAGCCGGAAGGTCCAGGTGAGCCCGTCGTCGCTGACCTGCCAGCGCTCCGCCGCGCCGGGCACCACGTTCGCATGTGCATCGAACGTGGTCAGGCCGAGGAACAGGTCGGTGAGGATGGTCTCCTCGAGGCGCAGGTTGTAGCGGTGCGGATCGAGCGTCGCCGGCTCGCCGGCGTTGCCGATCCGGAGCACCGGCGCGGGCTCGCCGAGCGCGGGCGGCGGCGTGACGATCGCCAGCGGAAGCAGCGCCGCGAGCAGCACGCTCAGGCACCGGGTCCTGCGCCACCCGCCCCGTTGTCGCCTCGTCATGGTCGTCCGCTGCGTCCGCTGCCCCGTCTGCCAGGCGGCCAACCTTACTGAATGCCCCGCGCTGTCGATAGTCCTCTCGCCGCGTCCGACGCGGGAGCTGGGCCGCAGGAGCGATCCCCAGATCGCGATCTGGAAGGCGAGCCATTGAAGCCGGCGGTGGCCCCTCCGACAATGCCGGCATGGATTCACCCACCCCCCGAGCCCGGCGCGCGTGAACGAAGCGGCCGGCTACCTGATTGCCGACATCGGCGGAACCAACGCCCGCTTTGCTTGGGCAAGCGATGCGGGGATGGAAGGCGAACGCGTGGTGCTGGCGAGTGCGGATTTCGCCGACGCCACGATGCTCGTCCAGGAGGCGCTGCGGCGCCTCGACGCGCCGCTGCCGGCGGCGGCCGGGCTGGCGGTGGCCGGGCCGGTGGCCGCCGGGCGGGCGCGGCTGACCAACGGGCGTCTTTCGTTCGACGAGGCGGCGCTCGCCCGCGCGCTCGAATGCCCGGTGGTGCTCATCAACGACTTCCAGGCGATCGCGCGCTCGCTGCCGGAGTTGACCCGGCTGCGCCAATACGGCGGCCAGGCGCCGATGCCGGGCCCGAAGGCGGCGCTCGGGCCCGGTACCGGGCTCGGCATGGGTGTGGTGGTGCCCGTGAACGGACGCTGGCAGGTGCTGGCCTCGGAGGGCGGCCACGGCGACCTGGCCCCGGGCAACCCGCTCGAGGCGGAAGTGCTCCGGATTCTGCAGACGGAGCATTCGCACGTGTCCTGGGAGATCGCGGTCTCCGGGCCGGGCCTGGTGCGGCTGTACGGGGCGGTCTGCCGGATCTGGGGAACCGAGCCCGAGGAGCTCTCCGCCGAGCAGATCTCGGCGCGGGGCGTACACGCGACCGACCCCGTCTGCCATCAGACGCTGGAGCTGTTCTTCGCGCTGCTCGGCGCGGCGGCGGGCAACCTGGCCCTGACCGTCTGCGCCTACGGCGGCGTCTACATCGCCGGCGGCATCGTGCCGGAGCTCGCGGATTTCGCGGAAGAGAGCCCGATGCGGCGGCGTTTCGAGGAGCGCGGCCGCATGTCGGACATGGTGCGGCCGATTCCGCTGTTCCTGATCGAGGAGGACGCACCCGGCATGACCGGGGTGCTCTGCTGGGTGCGCGACCGGTTCGGCGGCTGAGGGACTACGCCCGGCGCTGGGCGGGTAGCCGCCGCTCCGACGAGCGCGGTCAGAAGACTCCGACGACGTCGCGCACGAACGCGCCGAGGTCGAAGCGGCTGCCCTGAGGATCGACCCCGGTGCGCACGATCACGAGGTCCCGTGCCGGGACGATGGTCACGAACTGGCCCTTGTTGCCCATGCTCGAGTACGTTCCCTTCGGAATCCCCGGCAGCTGGTCGAGCAGCCAGAACTGCGCACCGTAGCCGAGCTCGCCACGCTGCGGCGGGCGGCTCGGTGCCGGCGTCGAGACGAACCGGGTCCAGCCTTCCGGCAGCAGCCGCTCGCCCTGCCAGACGCCGTCGTTCAGGTACAGCAGTCCGAGGCGGGCGAGGTCCCGCCCGGTGGTGTAGACCTGGCTCGAGCCGACGAAGTTGCCGAGGTGATCGGTTTCCATCCAGGTGTGGTACATGCCGAGCGGGCGGAACAGCTCGTCGTACGGAAAGCGCAGGTAGCGGGCGTCGTCGTTCAGCACCGCGCGCAGGCTGCGCAGCAGCAGCAGAGTGTCGTTGTTGGCGTACTGCCAGCGGGTCCCAGGTTCCGCTTCGAGCGGCGTCGTCGTGGCGGCGCTGATCACGTCCTGGCCGCCGAAGTACAGCGCGTTGGTGTTGCTGCCCTCGCTCCACAGGCCGCTCGACATCCACATCAGGTGCTCGAGGGTGATCGCGGTTCGGGGATCGGCCGGCTGCTGCCACTCGGGCACCGGAGCGGGTGCGTCGACGGCGAGCAGACCCTGGTGCGCGGCGATGCCGATCAGCGTCGCGGTGATGCTCTTCGCGGTGGACCAGGTCCGGTAGCCCCGGTACGGGCCGAAACCCTCGCGGTAGGTTTCCGCGGCGAGCGCGCCGTCCGCGACCACCAGTACCCCGACGGTCAGCGTGCCCTCGCCGTAGCTGCGCCCGTCGAACGCCTTCTCGATGACCTCGCGCTGCGCCGCGTCGGGTTTCGGATCGGCGCGCTCGCCGAGCGGGAAATCCAGGTCCGACCGCGGTTCGGGCAGCGGCCGGGCAACGTACGGCAGCCGGCCGAGATCCGCCTCGCTCCAGTGGGGCGGCAGGATCGTGCAGCCCATCGTCTCGCGGAACGCCGCGATGCGCACGTGCCCGCGGCCGTCGCCGGCCCGCACCAGTTGCCGCGCTTCGTCGATCTCCGGCAGCGGCAGGCCGAGCGGCGCGGTGTCCGCCAGCTCGACGTCGACGATCGCCTCGAGGGGCCGACCCATCGCGAAGTGCGCCGAGCAGGTGAACAGCGCGCGGAAGCCGGCGGCGATGAACGGATCGGCCGGATCGGCGGCGCCGCCCGGCAATCGGTAGGGCAACGGCTCGGCACCGGTATCGGGCTGCACCCAGGTCGCCGCCAACAACAGCGCAAACGCGGCCCCGGCGCTCCGTCGACGTCGCGGCATGGCTCCCTCGGAATCCACCAGGTCGCCGGCTATTATGCGGGATCGGCAGCGGGCTGGGGACGTCAGATGAAAGTCAGTATCGGAATCGGTGGTCCGGCCTCCGGCGGGCGGCGCGACTTCGACGAGCAAGTCAGCTACGTGCAGGAGGCCGAGCAGCTCGGCGTCGACACCGTCTGGAGCGCCGAGGCATGGGGACAGGACGCGGTGACGCCGCTCGCCTATCTGGCCGCGAAGACCGAGCGCATCCGCCTCGGCACCGGCATCATGCAGATCAGCGCGCGGGTGCCGTCGATGACCGCGATGACCGCGCTGACCCTCGCCGCGCTGTCGAACGACCGGTTCATCCTCGGGCTCGGCGCGAGCGGTCCGCAGGTGGTCGAGGGCTTGCACGGGCGGCCGTTCCGGGCGCCGCTCACGCGCCTGAAAGAGACCGTCGAGATCGTGCGCCTGGCGTTCGCCGGGCAGAAGATCGAGTACCACGGCAAGTACCACGAGCTGCCGCTGCCGGGCGGCGAGGGCAAGGCGCTGCGCCTCGCGCAGCCGGCCAACCCGAACATCCCAATCTACTTCGCGACCCTCGGGCCCGCGAGCCTCGAATACACCGGCGCGGCCGCCGACGGCTGGCTCGGTACCTCGTTCACGCCGGAGCATGCCGACGCGCACCTCGCGCACATCCGCCGCGGTGCCGAGGCCGCCGGGCGCTCGATGGCCGACATCGACATTCAGGTGGGCGGCACGGTCGCATTCGGCGACGACCTCGAGGCGCTGGTGGCGCCGCTGCGGCCGGGGATGGCGTTCACGCTCGGCGCGATGGGCTCACCGAAGACCAACTTCTACAACGAGGCGTATCGGCGCGGCGGCTGGGACGAGGCGGCGGCCGAGGTGCAGCGGCTCTGGGTGTCCGGTCAGCGCGAGCAGGCCATCGCCCGGGTGCCGGCGGAAATGATCCTGCAGGCCAACCTGCTCGGTGACGAGCGGATGGTGCGCGAGCGGCTCAGGGCCTATCGCGATGCGGGGGTGACGACGCTGCGCGTGCAGCCGGCAGGCAGCACGCTGGACGAGCGGCTCACTACCCTCGGCAGGGTGATGGACCTGATCGAAAACCTGGATTGAGGGGGAACGGTGGCGAGCGGGGAAACGACCCAGATCAAGATCATCTACGTGCTCTACCTGGCGGGCTTCGTGCTCGGCATCACGCCGATCATCGGCCTGGTGATGGCGTACATGGCGCGGGGCTCGGGACCCGAGTGGCTCGAGAGCCACTACACCTACGCGATCCGTACGTTCTGGATCGGGCTGCTGTATGGCATGGTCGCGTCGGTGCTGACGGTCGTGCTGATCGGCTTTCTGCTGTACGCGGTGGTCGCGATCTGGTTCATCGTCCGCTGCGTGAAGGGACTGATGCGGGCGGACAAGGAGCAGCCGATCGAGGATCCGGCGACCTGGATGGTGTGACGGCACTCAGCTCCGGCTCTGCTCCCGGCCGCGCGACTGGATCGCGGCCCGCCGCGCGGCGACCTTCTCCGGCCTCACCTCGGCGCGGCTGTGAGCCTCGCTCGCCTCGAGCTCGATCTCGAGCCCGCGCGCCAGCGTGTCGTGCCAGCCGGCATCCATGATCCGCTTGATCTCGCGGCGGGTGACAGGGTCGGTGCTGGCGATGTCGCGGGCGAGCTGCCGGCAGGTCGGCAGCAGCGCGTCCGGCTCGACCACCCGATTCACCAGGCCCCAGGCGCAGGCGGTCCGGGCGTCGAGGTAGTTGCCGGTCAGCGACAGCTCCTTCGCCCGGTTGATCCCGATCAGCCGCGGCAGCCGTTGCGACAGGCCCCAGCCCGGCACGACGCCGACGCGCGCATGGGTGTCGGCGAAGCGCGCCTCGGTGGATGCGATCAGGAAGTCGCACATCAGCGCGAGCTCGAAGCCGCCGGTGATCGCATAGCCGTTGACCGCGCCGATGATCGGCTGCGAGAGACCGAGCATCGCGCGCGACAGATCCTGACTGGTGATCGACGCGGACGCCGGCTTCTCGCCGCCGAGCTCCTTCAGATCGAGACCGACGGTGAACGCGCGGCCGGCGCCGGTGAGAATCACCACCTCCGTGGCGGTGTCGCTCGCGAGCTCGGTGAACACCTCGGCGATGCGGGCGCGCAGCGCTGCCGACAGCGCGTTCAGCGCTTCGGGCCGGTTCAACGTGACGGTGGTGACGCCCTCGTCCCGTTCCACCAGCACCAGTTCGTGATTGCTCATCGGGGTTTCCTCATTCACTGCAGGCGGTGCTTCAGCGCTCCGCCGGGACGCTGTCGAGGTGGCGGACGATCTCGTCCGCGATCTGGTCGAGCAGCGGGTCCGGCAGATCGTGACCCATCTGCTCGAACACCCTCAGCCGGGAATTGCGCAGGCACGCGGCGGTGCGCTCGCCGCAGGCGACCGGCACCATCGGATCGACGCCGCCGTGGATCACCAGCGCGGGTACGTCGAGGGCCCGCAGTGCGTCGCCGCGCGGCTTCGCGCGCAGGATCGCGAGGAGCTGGCGGGCGGCGCCGGACGCGCTGTAGCCGCGGTCGTAGGCGGCTTCGGCGAGGCGCGCGAGGCCGACGCGGCGTGAGTCGTAGTGCGGTCCGCCGAGCACGCGCCACGCGTTCGCGATGTGCGCGATGGCGGCCTCCCGGGAAGCGGGCGGCGTCGACACGAACGCTCGGAACGCGTGGCGCTCGGCGCCCGGCAGGTCGCGGTCGTTGGTGCTCGAGCCGATCGACGTGATGCTGAACACGCGCTCCGGCACGTCGATCGCGAGCTGCTGGGCGATGAGCCCGCCCATCGAGAAGCCGATCAGGTGCGCGCCGCTCTGGCCGAGGTAGTCCATCAGCGCGACCACGTCGCGGCTGAGCTCCGGGATGCCGTACGGTGCCTCGACGCCCTTCGGGTCGGCCAGCACGCTCTCGACGGTGCCGACGTCCAGGTGGTCGAGCTTGATCGACAGCCCCGAGTCGCGATTGTCGAACGCGACGACCCGATAGCCCGCCCCGCCGATGCGCTCGATCAGCGGCCGCGGCCAGTGGATCGTCTGACAGGTGTAGCCGTGTATCAGCAGAACCAGTGGGTTGGCTCGCGCCCCGTACTGCTCGTAGTGTAGGGTGAGCGATTCGCTCCTGAACGTTGGCATGAATTTTTCGGTGCCGGATTCGAAGCGGCAGAGTGTAGCAAGTCTCTGTCGGGCGCCCAAAAGAAGCGCTGTCGCGGTGCTCGGTGGTCGGTTGATTTCCGGTGAGGCGGCCGATTAAATGCCGAGCCTCCGAGTCCCCGAACTGCCGGTGCCGCTGGTCCGGCGACAGACGCGAGCGTGCATGCTGATAGCCGATGGAATCCAGCGGTCTGCTGCGAGGCCGCCCGGTAGAAGAGCGGCTGCAATCTGGCTCCCGCTGCTGATGCTGGCGGTGAGCGGCTGTGCGAGCCTAGTGGGCGGGGCGATCGACGGCGTGGCCGAGGATCTCGGCGCCGCCGTGCTGGACAATCCCGACGTCGCGATGGTGCGCGACGGCGCGCCCGCGTACCTGATCCTGCTGGACGGTCTGGTCGCGCGCCGTCCGAACGAAGTCGACCTGCTGATTCAGGCGTCACGGCTGAACTCGGCGTACGCGGCCGCGTTCGTCGACGACGCGGAGCGCAGCCGCTACCTGAACGAAAAGGCATTGCGTCTTGCCGAACGCGGCGTGTGCGAGGGGCTGCGCGACGCTTGCGACCTGCGCCGCCGGCCGTTCGAGGCGTTTCAGACCTGGCTCGCGGAGCGCCGTGAGGCCGATGTGCCGCTCCTCTATCAGCTCGGTGCCGCGTGGGCCGGCTGGATCCAGGCCAACAGCGACGATTTCGCCGCCGTCGCCGATCTCGCGCGGGTCAAGGCGCTGATGCGGCGCGTGATCGAGCTCGACGAAGGCTACGACAACGGCGGCGCGCACCTGTACATGGGCTTGTTCGAAACGCTGTTTCCGCCGGCGATGGGCGGCCGCCCGGAGGAGGGCCGCCGGCATTTCGAGCGCGCCCTCGAGCTTTCGGAAGGCAGGCAGCTTCTGATCAAGGTACTCTATGCCGAACAGTATGCCCGGCTGGTGTTCGACCGCGACCTGCACGACCGGCTGCTCGAAGAGGTGCTCGCGGCGGATCCGCAGCAGCCGGGCATGACCCTGATGAACGTGGTCGCTCAGCAGCGGGCCGCCGAGTTGTTGGAGTCTGCCGATGAGTATTTCTGAGCACATTCGTAACGCCGTCGTCGCCGGCCTCCTGCTCGCCGGCGCGGCAGCGGTCGAGGCCACCGAGCTGAAGATCGCAACGCTGTCGCCGGAAGGCTCGAGCTGGATGGAGCTGTTGCGTGAAGGCGCCCGGGAGGTGCGCGAGCAGACCGACGGCCGGGTCACGTTCAAGTTCTATCCCGGCGGCGTGATGGGTGACGACAAGGCGGTGCTGCGCAAGATCCGGCTCGGTCAGCTCCACGGCGCCGTGCTCACCGCCGGCGGGATGGTGCAGACCTATCCGTCGATCCAGATCTACGGCCTGCCGCTGCTGTTCGAGTCGTACGAGGAGGTCGACCACGTGCGTGCGACCCTCGATCCGCTGCTGCTCGAGGGCCTCGAGGAGCGCGGCTTCGTGTCCTTCGGCTTCGCCGAGGTCGGGTTCGCCTACGCAATGTCGAAGAATCCCGTCACCAGCGTCGCGGACGTTCAGGCGCAGAAGGTCTGGTCGCCGGACGGCGACCCCGGCTCGGCGCGCGCGCTCGAGAGTTTCGGCGTGAATCCGATTCCGCTCGCGATCGCCGACGTGCTGAGCGGTCTGCAGACGGGGCTGATCAACGGCGTCGCGGTGCCGCCGGTCGCGGCCATCGCGCTGCAGTGGCACAACCAGCTCGACTATCTGATGGACATGCCGCTGCTCTACGTGTACGGGTTGCTCGCGGTTGCCGAGCGACCGTTCGAGCGCTTGTCGGACGAGGACCAGGCGGTCGTACGCGAAGTGATGGCCGGCGTGGTCCAGAAGGTCAACGCGCGCGCCCGGCAGGATCAGCGCAGTGCGAAGCAGGCGTTGCTCGCTCAGGGCATCGAAACCACGCGGCCGTCGCCGACCGAAGTCGAAGAGTGGCGTAGCTACGCCCGCCGGGCGAATCGCGAGATGGTGGAGGAAGGCCTGGTCGCAGCGCCGCTGAAGCAGCGGCTGGACGAGCTGCTCGAGCAGTTCCGGGCCGGGCTTGATTGAGCGCACCGCCAGGCTGCTCCGGGCCGTGGAGAGCGGCCTGCTGGCGTTGCTGCTCGCCACCATGATCTCGGTGGCGGCCTATCAGGTGATTGCGCGCAACCTGTTCGAGACGGGGCTCGTCTGGGGCGACGGCCTGGTGCGCGTGCTGGTGCTCTGGGTGACGCTGCTCGGCGGCATGGTCGCATCGCGCAACGACGAGCACATCCGGATGGATCTGATCGCGCGCTTTCTCGAGCCGCACTGGAGCCGCCGGCTGCGTCGTGTGACCGCCGCGTTCACCGTGCTGATCTGCGCGCTGTTCGCCTGGCACAGCGCCCGGTTCGTCTGGATCGACTACGACGCCGGCGTGACCGCCTTCGCCGGGGTGCCGGCGTGGCTCTGCGAGTCGATCATGCCCATCGGCGCAGCGGTGATGGGGCTGCGCTACCTGCTGCACGTGATCGACCCGCCATGATCTGGGCAGGCGTGATCCTGCTGATCGCCGCGCTGCTCGCCGGGGCGCCGCTGTTCGCCGTGTTGATGGGCGGCGCGATGCTCGGCTTCCTCGCCGCCGACATCGATCTCGCGATCGTCGCGATCGAGGTCTACCGGATCGTCGACACGCCGCTCCTGGTGGCGCTGCCGCTCTTCACCTACGCGGGATATCTGCTGGCGGAGGCGCGCACCTCGGAACGCCTGGTGAACCTGGTGCTGGCGATCTTCGGCGGGCTGCCGAGCGGCCTCGCGCTGGTCGGCTTCGTCGCCTGCGCGGTGTTCACCGCGCTCACCGGTGCCTCGGGGGTCACCATCGTCGCGCTCGGCGCGCTGCTGCTGCCGGCGCTGGTCCGCTCCGGCTACGACGAACGCTTCAGCCTGGGACTCGTCACCACCTCCGGCAGCCTCGGGCTGCTGCTGGTGCCTTCGCTGCCGCTGATCCTGTACGGTGTGGTGGCGCAGCAGCTCGACGTCGGCGAGCCGTTCACGATCTTCGATCTGTTTCTCGCGGGCATCCTGCCGACGCTGTTGATGCTGGCCCTGCTGGTGGTCTGGACGCTCTGGCGGCATCGCGGCGGTGTGGTGCCGCGCACGCCGTTCTCGTGGCCGCAGCTCGGATCGGCGCTCTGGGCGGCGCGCTGGGAATTGCCGCTGCCGTTCGTCGTGCTCGGCGGCATCTACAGCGGCGTCGTCGCGGTGTCGGAAGCGGCCGCCCTCACTGCCGTCTACGTGACCATCGCCGAGGTGCTGCTGTACCGGGAGGTGCGCTGGCGCGACCTGCCGCGGGTGATGGTGGACTCCATGGTGATGGTCGGCGGGATCCTGCTCGTGCTCGGCGTCGCGCTCGCGTTCACCAACTTTCTGGTGGACGCCGAGGTGCCGCAGCGTCTGTTCGAGCTGATCCAGGCGCGCATCCACGATCCGATCACGTTCCTGCTGCTGCTGAACGTGTTCCTGCTGATTCTCGGGGCGATGCTCGACATCTTCTCGGCGCTGGTGATCGTGGTGCCGCTGATCCTGCCGGTGGCGGTGGGGTACGGCGTGCATCCGGTGCACCTCGGCATCATCTTCCTCGCGAACATGCAGATCGGCTACTTCACGCCGCCGGTGGGGATGAACCTGTTCATCGCGAGTTATCGGTTCAAGCGGCCGTTGCAGGATCTCTACTTGGCCAGTTGGCCGTTCATGGTCGTCCTCCTCGCGGCGTTGGCTTTGATCACCTACGTTCCTTGGATCAGTCTGGCCTTCATCTCCGATTAGAAGAAGGTTTCTCGTGAGGTAGTGCCGCCCGCCGGGTCGTTCTTCCAGCCACCGCTGTCCGGTGGATCCAGCATGCGCTCGGCCCAGAGCTGGTTGAGTTGCCAGATGGCTTTTTCGTAGCGGGAGAGGCGGCCCTGGGTGGTGAGGGGGGCGTGGAGGCCGCGCCAGGGGCCCGTGTTGGCGGGGATGTCTTCGAGGTGGATCGCGCGGGTGCTTTCGGTGAGCGCGGCGCGGGCGTGGTCGTCGAGGTGCGGCACGATCTCGCGGGGGAGCAGCAGATGGATGCGCAGGGTCATCCTGTCGTGGGCGGCGGGCAGGAGCTCGTACCAGACGGCCAGGGTGCCGGAGGCGGCGAACAGGAACGTCGGGAAGATGCAGCCGGCGATCAGCTCGCGCTGCTGCTCGGGGGTGAGGCCGGGAAGCGGGCGCAGGGCTTGCGGCCCCGGTTCGTGCCGACCGGGCATGCGCAGCAGCGCCCAGGGCGCGCCCTTGTTGTCTTCGACGAACGAGTCCCTTGCCGGGTAGAGGCGCTGCAGGCTCTCGCGATGCGGGCCGATGTGGTGATAGGCCTCCATGAAGTTCTCGACCAGGATCTTCCAGTTCCAGGGGCTGTCGAACTCGGTCGTGGCGGCGACGGCGAGGTCGGCGAAGCGGTAGTTGCCGATCCGCGCCTGCAGGCCTGTCAGTCGTGGGACGAGGGGGCGGCACTCGGGGTCGAGGTTCACGAACACGAAACCTTCCCAGATCTCGGTGCGGAGCGCCGGCAGACGGCAGGCGCCCGGCTCGAAGCCGTCGACGCCGTCCATCATCGGGGCGCTGCGCAGCCGGCCGTCGAGCTCGTAGGTCCAGTTGTGGTACGGGCAGACGAGGCGGGTCGCGTTGCCGCACCCTTCGACGAGCGGCATCGCCCGATGCAGGCAGATGCGCGACAGCGCGTGGATGCGTCCGTGCCGATCGCGGGTGAGGACGATGCGCTGGTCGAGCAGCTCGACGCAGCGGTAGTCGCCCGGATTCGGGAGCTGGTCGACGCGGGCGACGCACAGCCACTCGCGGCGAAAGATCCGCGCGGCTTCTTCCCGGAACACCGCCGGCTCGGTGTAGGCGGCCGGCGGCAGCGTCCAGCTCCGCTCGAGCGGTGCGCGCAGCCGGGCGATCTGCTCCGGCGGGAAAAGGTCCATCACCCTCTTCCTTCTATCGATCGATTGATAGATATTAAGGATCGTCGATGGCGCGTTTGTCAATGCGGGAGCGGATGGCATGAATCGATCCGGTAGCGGTGCGGGACGTTCGGCCGGTGCCGAAGGGGGCGATCCGAGACCCCGGCGCGGCCGGGTGGGGCGGCCCCGGGCGGCCGGCCCGTCTTCGGGCGATCCGCGGGAGGAGATCCTCGCGGCCGCCCGGCGGCTGTTCCGGCAGAAGGGGTTCGCGGCGACCTCCACGCGGGAGATCGCGCGGCTCGCGGGGCTGCGCCAGCCGTCGCTGTTCCATCACTTCCCGAACAAGGAGGCGCTGCTGCGCGAAGTCGCCGTCGGGGCGGTGCAGCCGGTGCTGGCGTTCGTAGCGGCGGAGGCGCGCGAGCGCCGCCCGGCGGACGTCGCCCTGTACCGGTTGATCCGCTTCGACACCTGGCATCTTTGCACCAACCCGAACGCACTCGGCTCGCCGTTCAACCTGCCGGAGATGACCCGGGAACAGCTGCCGGAGTTCTGGACGCTGCGCGACCGGCTGGCGGGGGAGTACGAACGGCTGCTGCGCCGCGGCCGGCGCGAACGCCTGTTCGTGCTGGAGGACGTCCGCATGACCAGCCGGATGCTGTTCGCGCTCGGCGAGTCGGTGCTCGAGGTCGATCCGGACGAGCGGCAGCGGCGCGCGGCGAAGCTGGCGGCGGCCACCGCAAACCTCGCGCTGCGCGCGGTGCTGGCCGATCCGTCGCGGCTCGCGTCCGTTCGCCGGGAAGCCGGTCGCTGATCCTCTGGGAGCGGCCCGTGGCGGCGAATGCGGCCCGCGCCACGAAGGGGTCGTCAGTTTCGTCTCGTGGGACTCGCAGTCGGGACGGACCGGTCAATAGGTAACACCTGGACCGGGGCAGCCAGGTCACCGCCGACGCGACTCCCTCGTCCTCGGCGCCGAATCGCCCAGGCGCCCGCTCCGCGGCCGGCGCTTCCATCCCCTCGAACCACACCGCCGAGCTCGTCGGATCGAGCCGCACCTCGGGCGGCGCCTGCGGTGCCGCCCGTAGTAGTGGCCAGCCGATAATCCGCACGGCCACGGCCGGCTTTCCGCGCCCCTCGCGCCCATCGGCGAACGGAACATGGCCCGAATCAAAACGCACCCCGCCGGGATCGAGTCGCGAACATCGCCCGAATCAAAGCGGTGATGTTCGGGGTACGGCGCCGGATCTCGATCGCCCGGGGCTCTATCATTGATTCGGGCGATGTTCCGTCCCGATGTGGCCGAGGCGGATGGTGCCGTGGGAGATCACTCGTTGGCACCCATGCGCACCGCGCCGGCCGCACGCCGTCGCTGCGGCCGTTGTCGACAGCGTTCCCAGGGCATTGATTCGGGCGATGTTGCGGACCGTACGCGCCGGAAAACGCGCCGACTCATCGCCAGCCCAGCGCCCGCCGGCCGCTTCTTTACCATTTGGAACAGAGTGACCCATCGGAATCGAGCACCGGTGGACTCGAGCCGCCCGATCTCGAGGCCGACGTTCGTCCGGTAAACAGTCAGTCCGATCAGATGCGGAACACCTCTCTCCAGGTGTTACCCATGTGGCCGGTTCGAACCGTCAGGAGACCGCTCCCACGGAACGCGGGGCGGTGGGGGCGGTGAGCAGGTCGGTGATGCTCTTCAGCGGCATCGGCCGGCCGAACAGGTAGCCCTGCGCGAAGTCGCAGGCCTGCTCGGTGAGGAACTCGAGCTGCGCCGGTGTCTCCACGCCCTCGGCGATCACCTGCATCCGCAGCCGGTGCGCCATCGCGATCACGGCGGCGGTGATTTCCATGTCGTCGCTGCACTGCGGGATGTCGGTGACGAACGTGCGATCGACCTTCACCGTGTCGATCGGGAACTTCTTCAGGTAGTTCAGCGACGAGTAGCCGGTGCCGAAGTCGTCGATCGCGAGCCGGATGCCGAGCCGGTGCAGGCGCTGGACGATCTCGGCCGCGCTCTCGACGTCCTCCATCAGCATGGTCTCGGTGATTTCGACCTCGAGCAGCTTCGGATCGAGGTGGGCGCGGCGCAGGCTCTGCCGGATCGCCTCCACCAGGTGCGGGTCGCGGAACTGCCGCGGCGAGATGTTGACCGCGATCACCAGCGGCGCGCCGTGCTGATCCGCCATCAGCCGGCCGGCAGCGCAGGCTTCCTGGATCACCCAGTTGCCGATCTCGACGATCGCGCCGGTGTCCTCCGCCACCCGGATGAACTCGTCGGGAGCGACGATGCCCCGCTCCGGGTGGTTCCAGCGCAGCAGGCATTCGACGCCGACGATGGCGTGATCGCTGAGGCGCACGGTCGGCTGGAAGTACAGCTCGAACTCGCTGTGCTCGAGCGCGCGGCGCAGCTCGTACTCGGTGCGCAGCCGCTGCACCGCGTTGGTGTTGAGCTCCTGGCTGAAGAACTGGTAGTTGTTCCGGCCCTTCTCCTTGGCCCGGTACATCGCGAGGTCGGCGTTCTTGGTGAGCGCGTTCGGATCGGTGCCGTCGTCCGGAATCACGGTGATGCCGATGCTCGTCGTGATCACGAGCTGATGCCCGGAGACGGTGATCGGGCGCTCCAGCGCGCGCAGGATCTTCTCCGCCACCGCCGCGGCGTCGTTCGCGCTGTCGACGTCGAAGAGCAGGATCGTGAACTCGTCGCCGCCCGGACGTCCGACCGTGTCTTCCTTGCGTACACAGGCGAGCAGGCGCGCAGCGACTTCCCGCAGCAGCGCATCGCCCGATTCGTGGCCGAGCGTGTCGTTGACCCGCTTGAACTGATCGAGATCGAGGTACAAGAGCGCCGAGCGCAGGCCGTGCCGGCGGCAGTGCTCCACCGCCTGCTGCAGCCGGTCGTGGAACAGCCGGCGGTTCGCGAGCTCGGTGAGCGTGTCGTAGAAGGCCAGCCGCTCCATGCGCCGCTGACTGGATTTCATCTCCGTGATGTCGGCGATCTGCATGATGCTGTAGAGCGGCTCGCCCTCCGCCGAGAGCTGGAGCACCAGATGGCAGTTCGTCCAGATCTCCAGACCGTCCGCGCAGAGCATGCGCCGCTCGGTGCGGATCGTGGTCTCGCTGCCGCGCGCGAGCCGTTCGAGCTGCTCCTTCAGATCCGGGCGCTCGTCGGGCGGCACCAGACGCGAGACGTGCACGTTGTCGAGCGACCGGTCGGGGTAGCGCAGGAGCTCCGTGGCGAAGCGGTTCGCCTGGAAGATGTGCCCCTGCGGATCGAGCAGCAGGATGCCGATCGGCGCATTCTCGAACGCGCCGCGAAAGCGCGCTTCGCTGCGGCGGAGCTGCTCCTGCGCGTGGCGCAGCGCGGTGATGTCCTTGATGATGCACAAGAGCGCCGGCTCACTGTCGATGTCCGTCGCGGCGCCGCTGATCAGCACCGTGAACTCCCGGCCCCGGGCGCTGCGCAGCCGCATCTCCAGGTTCGACACCCGCCCTTCCCGCGCGAGGGTATCGGCGAAGCGGCGCAAGTCCGCGGGGTCGGCCAGCCGCTCGAGGTCCCACAGCGGATGGCCGACGACTTCGTCGCGGTTCGTCGCCGAACCCCTCAGGAACGCCGGGTTCACGTCGAGAATCGTGAGGTCGGCGCGCCGCAGCACGAGGATGCCGTCGGGGCTGTGGGTGAACACCTGGGTGAAACGCTCTTCGCTTCGCCGCGCTGCGAGCTCGGCGTCGACCCGCTTGGAAATGTCCCGGGCGACCGTGAGCACGCAGATCTCGCCGCCGAGCTCGATGAAGCGCATCGACAGCTCCACCGGCACGCGGCGGCCGTCCCGGTGGGCGAACCAGACCTCGGCATCGGTGATCTGGCGCCGCCGGACGAACTCCGCGATCAGCGTCTTGCGCTCCGCCGGATCGGTCCAGAGATCGAGCTCGCTGCTGACCCGACCGATCGCCTCTTCCCGGGTATGGCCGAGCAGCCGCGTGAAGCTGGCGTTGAAGTCGAGGATCGTGCCGTCCCGGAAGCGGACGATCACGATCGCGTCCGGGCTGGAGTGGAAGATGCGCGAGAATCGGTCGTCGCTCGGCGCCGCTGCGGGCGACAGCCGAGGGCGCTCCTCGACGGCGCCGGTGATGCGGAGCGCCCCGTCGGCGGCGGCCGTGACCACCAGCCGCAGCGGCGGTGTCGAGGCCGCGGGCCGTCCGGGATCGTGCCGCTGCAGCCGCAGCTTCGGCAGCGCCATCGGGGTGCCGGGAGTCGCCCGGGCGGCCCGCACCGCTTCCACCATCACGCCGCGGACTCGGGACGGCAGCAGCTCGAGCAGGCTGACGCCGGCAAGGCGTCCGGGATCGGCCGCCAGCACGTTGGCGGACGCCCCGGAACAGCCGGTGATCCGTGAGTGGGAATCGAGCTCGAGCACCAGGGGCCGCGCCGTCTCCGGCTCATCGGCGGATGCCGAGCCGGGTGCCGGCGGCGGCGCGGGTTGCGGCGATGGCGCCGGCTGCAGCGGCACATCGGCCACGGTCGGCGCAATGCCGCAGGTCCGCTGCCGCCGGCGGCTGCCCCGCGCGAATTGCCAGAGCAGCCAGGCCCCCGCGGTCGCGAGCACCGGCAGCGTCAGCATGTCCACCGGGACGGAGGCGCCGGTGTGGGGCAGCGCGACCGGCTCGTCGCCGCCGACCCAACGAGCGAGCGCCGCGGCCGCCATCAGCATCGCCACCCATTGGGGCCGCGCCTGGAATTGCTTCATCGTCCTGTGGTTGTCTCTGTCGCGCGGCGGTGGCTATGCTGATCGCATCGCCTGCACGAAGTCGTCCATGAACTTGATATTGAAGCTATCGGTTGGCGGGCAGGGGCTCTATGACGTCACGCACAAAGTGGCGGAAGCGGTGAGCCGTTCCGGCGTAACTGAGGGGCTGGTCACACTCTTCATTCGCCACACCTCCGCCAGCCTGATCATCCAGGAGAACGCCGATCCGGCGGTGCGCCGGGACCTCGAAGCCTGGTTGAACCGGCTCGTGCCGGAGCACGATCCGCTGTACACACACACCCAGGAAGGCCCCGACGACATGCCGGCCCACATCAAGGGCGCGCTCACCAACACCAGTCTGTCGGTGCCGCTGATGGACGGCCGGCTCGCGCTCGGTACCTGGCAGGGCATCTACCTCTGGGAGCACCGCCACCACCGCGGCGAGCGGCAGGTGATCGTCAACGTGATCGGGAGCGCCTGATCTCGTCCATCCATTGGCGGTGGCGTTCCGGATCGAGAATCATCGACGCGAAATAGAGCAGCATGTCCTTGTGCTCGGGCGTCAGGCGCGCCGTCTGCATCGCCTGCTCGCCGTCGCGGCCGTTCAGGAAGCGGAAGCAGGACCGGATCGATTCACCGGGACCGAGCACCCGCTCGATGCGCCGGTTCAGCACGTCGTGCAGCGGCTCGAGGTGCGACTCGTCGAGGCCGACGCTTGCCGGCCGGAGCACCACGTTCATCCAGAGGGTGGCGACCAGGATGCGGTACCGGTCCTTGTCGACGATGGCTTCGGCCACCGACGCCTGCTCCAGCAGATCGTCGAACAGCGGCGCGAACAGCGCGTCGAGCTCGGCTTCGAGGGGCGGGTTCGACATCGGTTTCGAGTGGAACGGTCTTCGGTCGCGATTGTAGCCGTTTGGATGGAGTGTTCGCGGCCGGAGGCCGCTCCCAGCGCTCCAAGGTGGTTTGCAAAGGCCGGACCTCGCCATTAAGTTACGCGTCCACCTTCCACCCGAGAGTGACGCCGTGCTGCAGTTCGATCGCGTGACGCTGCCGGAATCGAGTGAGGCCCTGCGGGCCGAGGTGCGCGCGTTCCTGCAGCAGAACGCCGAGCATCTCGAGCGGCCGAATTCGGACTTCACCACCGGGCACGATCCCGAGTTCTCGAAGAAGCTCGGCCGCCAGGGCTGGATCGGGATGACTTGGCCGAAGCGCTACGGCGGCGGCGAGCGCAGCTTCTTCGAGCGCTACGTGGTCACCGAGGAGCTGCTCGCGGCGGGGGCGCCGGTGAGCGCGCACTGGATCGCCGATCGGCAGAGCGGCAACCTGATCCTGCGCTTCGGCAGCGAGGCGCAACGCGAGCGCTATCTGCCGCCGATCACCCGCGGCGAGAGCTATTTCTCCATCGGCATGAGCGAGCCGAATTCCGGCTCCGACCTCGCGTCGGTGCGCACCGGCGCGCGCCGGGACGGCGACGGCTGGCGGATCAACGGCACCAAGCTCTGGTCCACCGACGCGCACCGCAACCACTTCATGATCGCCCTGGTGCGCACCGAGCCGCCGTCGGAGAACCGCCACGCGGGGCTCTCGCAGATCATCGTCGACCTGAAGAACGACGGCGTGCAGATCCGGCCGATCCGCAACATGGCCGGCGGCGAGGACTTCAACGAGGTGGTGTTCGACGACGTCTGGGTCCCGGCGGATCGCGTGATCGGCGAGCCGGGCAACGGCTGGCGTCAGGTCACGAGCGAGCTCGCGTACGAGCGCAGCGGCCCCGAGCGGTTCCTGTCGGCGTTCCGCGTATTCGTCGAATTCACGCGTCTCGCCGGCGACCGGCCGGAGCCCGGGGTGGCGCAGGCGATCGGTCGGCTCGCGTCGCACCTCCTCACGCTCCGGCGCATGTCGATCTCGGTGGCCGGCATGCTCGAAGAGGGCAAGAGCCCGGAGGTGGAAGCGGCGCTGGTGAAGGCGCTCGGCAACGACTTCGAGAAGCTGCTGCCCGAGGTGGCGCGCCTCGCCGCAACCGGGCGGTCGACGCAGAGCGCCGAGTACCGGCGCTTTCGCGAGGCGCTCACCGACACGCTGCTGTTGTCGCCGTCGTTCACGCTGCGCGGCGGCACGCGGGAAATTCTTCGGGGCGTGATCGCCCGCGGACTGGGGCTGCGCTGATGACATCGAACGATCTGCTGCTGGATTCCGCGGGGCGCATCTTCGCCGATCATAGCGACAAGGCGGTGCTGGACGCGGCGGAGCGGGGCGAGTTTCCCGAACGCCTCTGGAACGCGCTGGTGGAGAACGGCTTCCACCAGCTCGCGATGCCGGACAGCGGTGTGGAGCTCGCCGACGTGTTCGCGGTGATCGGTCTCGCCGGCCGTCATGCGCTGCCGCTGCCGTTCGCGGAGGCGCTGCTCGCGAATCGCTGGCTGGGTGACTCCGCACGGCTCGGCAGCATCGGGCTGGTTCAGGGCGATCGAGTCGTGGACGTGCCGTGGGGCCGTCGGGCGGAGCTGATCCTCGCGCTCGACGCCGAGCGCGGCGCGTACGCGCTGCTCGACGGCGGCGGCGCCGGCGTCTACGTCGAACAGGATCGGAATGCAGCCGGTGAGCCGCGGGACGCGGTGCCGCTGCCCGAGGGGGTTACCTGGATGCCGCTCACCGAGCCCGCGGCGGCGTTCCTCGCCTTGTCACGCGGGATCGCGATGGCCGGCGGTCTCGAGCGGGTGCTGGATCTGTCGCTGCAGTACGCCAACGAGCGCGAGCAGTTCGGCCGCCCGATCGCGCGTTTCCAGGCGATTCAGCACAACCTCGCGCTGATGGCGGGTGAGGTCGCGGCCGCGCGGCGCGCGGCGGACGCCGCGGTCGACGCGATCGGCGGCGAGCGCTTCGAGCTCGAGGTGGCGGCGGCGAAGAGCCGGGTCGGCGAGGCGGTGGGCATCGCGGCGGAGATCGCCCATCAGGTGCACGGTGCCATGGGCTTCACGCACGAGCACCAGCTCCACCACTTCACCCGCCGCCTCTGGGCCTGGCGCGACGAGCACGGCAACGAAGCATTCTGGCAACAGCGCCTCGGGCGGCACCTGGCCGCACTCGGCGCGGACCGGCTCTGGGATTTCCTCGCGACCCGTGGCTGAACCCGGCGCAGCGCGGCGCGATCCGGGCGCCGGCCCCGAGCGCGACGGCTTCCCCGATCGGCCTCGGGCGCCGCTGCCGATCGCAATCAGCCAGTGCCTGCTCGGCCGGGCCGTCCGCTACGACCGCAGCGACGCCGGGTTCGCATTCCCGCACGCCGCGCTCCAGGGGGTGTTCGACTTCCGCGGCATCTGCCCGGAGGTCGGCATCGGGCTCGGTACGCCACGCGACCCGATCCGGCTGGTCGGTGACGCGGCCGACCCGCGCGTGCTCGGCGTTTCCGACCCGAGCCTCGACGTGACGGAGCGGCTGCGCGATTACGCGACCGAGCAGGCCGCGACGCTCGACGCGGTGGCCGGCTACGTGTTCATGCGCGGCTCACCGAGCTGCGGCGTGTTCGACGTGAAGGTGCACCCGGTGGTCGAGGGCGCCGTGGCCGATTCGTTCACCCGCAGCGGCCGCGGCGCGTTCGCGGCCGCGGTGATCGGCGCCCGCCCGAACCTGCCGGTGGAAGAGAACGGCCGGCTGCACGACCCCGTGCTGCGCGAGAACTTCGTCGTGCGCGCGTTCGTCTACGCGCATTGGCGCGCGCTCGAGCGTGCCGGCCTCACGCGCGGCCGGCTGGTGGAGTTCCACAGCCGCCACAAGTACCTGCTGATGGCACACAGCGTGCCGCACTATCGGCGCGCCGGGCGGTTGCTCGCGGAGCAGGGCGCGCTCGAGCAGCGCGCCGGGGCCTACGCGGAGCTGCTGATGGCGGGTCTGTCCCGGCCGCCCGGGCGCCGCGGCCACGTCAACGTGCTGTTCCACCTGCAGGGCTACTTCAAGCGGCGCCTCGATCGCTCGGGCCGCGGCGTGCTCGATCGGCTCATTCACGCGTACCGGCGCGGCGACGTGTCCGTGACCGAGCCGATCGGGCAGATCCGCGAGCTGCTCCGCCAGCATCCCGATCCCTACCTGGAGCGCCAGGCCTACCTCGATCTGTACGCATCCGAGCCGTGATCGCGTGGACGCGCTGCCGCCGTTCGCCAGCGTCCTGCTCATCGCGCTACTGCCGGCGGCCGGCAATCTGATCGGCGCCTTCGGCGCCGAAGCGATCCGGGTCTCGGCGCGAACGCTCGGCATCCTGCTGCACGGCGCGGCCGGTGTTGCGATCGCCGTGGTCGGGGTCGAGATCCTGCCGCGGGTGCTGCCGCAGCTCTCGCTGTGGTGGTTCGTGCCGGCCGTCTGCCTCGGCGCGGTGGCGTCGGTGGGGCTCGCGCGCGGCGTCGTGAACAGCACGGCCGGGCTCGAGCGGCGGCACGCCCGAGCCTGGATGGTCTACCTGACCGTGGCGGCCGACCTGCTCTCCGACGGGCTGATGGTCGGCGTCGGATTCACCGTGTCCGCCGGTCTCGGTCTGCTGCTCGGCCTCGCGCAGATCTTCGCGAACCTGCCGGGCGGTTTCGTCGCAGGCGCGAACCTGCGCGACAAACGGGTGTCGCGCCGTACCCGGTTGCTGGCGGCGATTTGTTTTCCACTGCCGGCGCTGATCGGCGCGACCCTGGGCTACCGGCTGCTGCGTGATGCGCCCACCGAGCTCAGCCACGCGGCCCTGGCGTTCACGGCCAGCGTGCTGCTGCTCACCACCATCGAAGATCTGGTTCCGGAAGCCGACGAGCCGCGCGCGCCGCGGCGCGCCACCAGCTTCGCGTTCACCGTCGGCTTCGTGTTCTTCGCGATCCTGTCGCTCTCGATCGATTGAATCAGAGGCGCACCGCCAGGATTTCTCCGGTGCCCACCGGCGGAATGTCGTAGCCGCGATTCGAGATGTAGAGCCGGCCGTCCGGGCCGAACGTCATCGCGGTCGGGAACGTGAGGCCGTCCACCACGACCTTCAGCCGTCCGGATGCGCCGATCCGCACGACGCGCCCGGCGCCCGGATCCGGAAAACCGCTGCCCTGGCCATTGCCGGTTTCCAGCGCGTACAGCCGGCCGTGAGGGTCCACCGCCAGATCCACGACCGCGGTGAGGCCGTCCAGCACCTTCTGGGAGGCGCCGAACGGTCCCACCGAATAGAGGCCGGACGCGCCGTCCACGATCGGGAACTCGAACAGGTTGCCGACGATCAGGAACGGGCCCCAGCGGGTGATCGCCGTCGGCGTCAGATGACCGAACCGGGCGGTGAAGTCGACGACGGTGCGGATGGTTCCGCTTCGGCCGACTTTCAGCAGAGCGCCGCCGTTGGCGTCCAGCACCCAGAGCTGCCCGAAGGCGGCGGTCATGGAGTAGAAGACGCCTTCCGGCTCCAGGTCGTCGTCCGGTACGTCGACCGGATTGTCAAGCCGCCAGGCGCCGAGGTCGGCGAGCACGTGCCAGCGCCGGGACCTCGGATCGATCTTCAGGACCGACTTCGGAAACTTCGGGTCGCCGTACGAACAGCCGCCGCCCTGCACCAGCGCGTACAGGTGCCGGCCGATGAAGGCGACGTCGGCAACGCCTTGCCAGTCCGGAATCTGCGACTGGCCCGACGGCAATCCGCCGAGCACGGTGCGGCGCCGGCCGTGGCGGTCGATCTTCGAGATCCGCGCCGTTCGGCCGTTGGTGTACGGACCGTAAGGCGGGCCGATCCGCAGGTTCGGGCAGCGGTCGACCGTGCTCGCCGTGCCGCCGCTGCCCGCTTCGGCGACGTACAGGAGCCCGTCGGGGCCGAACGTCAGGCCGCGGGGATTGTCGAGTCCGGTCGCATGGGTGGAGATCGTCGCAGCGTGGCTGGGGCTCGCGATCGTCGCGAGCGACAGCGCGAGCGCGATGACCGCGAGACCGTGTCGCCGTGGCAGGTTCATCTTCGGATCCTCCCGTTGCAGCAGCGGAAGTCTGTGCCGGCCGCCGGAGCCGAGTCCTGACCGGGTTCGGAAGAATTCGGAAGAGGGTGGAAGCCGCATCCCCGCGGTGTACCATCGTTCGACGGGAGGGGTTTCGTAGATGGCCTCGGACGCTCGACCCCGTTACGCCTTCGGGCCGTTCGTGCTCGACACGGGGAGTCGGCAGCTTCTGCGCGCCGGTCGGCCGGTCGCGATCACGGCGCGCGTGTTCGACATCCTGTGCGCGTTGGTGGAGGCGGCCGGCGAGCCGCTGGACAAACGGGAGCTCACCGAGCGGGTCTGGCGAGGGGTGGTGGTCGAGGAGGGCAATCTCGCGCGCAACGTGTCCACGCTGCGGCGGATCCTGGAGGAGTCTCCCCGCGAACGCCGTTACATCGCGACGCTGTTCGGGCGGGGCTACCAGTTCGTCGCGCCGGTGCGGCTGCTCGAGGCGCCGGCCGAGGCAGCGGATCCACCGGCGGCGCGCATCGTGGTGCTGCCGTTCGTCAACCTCGGGCGCCCGGAGGACGCCTATTTCTCGGCCGGCATGACGGAAGAGCTGACGGCGCGGCTCGCCCGCAGCGGCGCGCTGCGGGTCGTCTCACGCACCAGTGCGGCGGCGTTCGCCGGCGGTCAGAGGCCGGTACCGGAGATCGGCCGCGAGCTCGGCGTGGATTACCTGCTCGAGGGGTCGGTGCGCTGGCAGCGCCGCCGGGACGTACAGGAGCGGTTGCGAGTGACCGTGCAGCTCATCCGGGTCGCCGACGACGTGCATCTGTGGTCCGAATCCTACGAGCGGAACCTCCGCGACGTGTTCGCGCTGCAGTCGGAGATCGCGATCCGGATCGCGCGGGAGCTGCGGCTGTCGATCGAGCCGGCGGTCCGGCCGGTGCTGGAGCGGGCACCGACCCGGTACCTGCAGGCGTATCACGCCTACCTGCAGGGCACGTTCATGATGGCGAGGCCGGACCCCTCGGAGGAGAGCACCCGGCGGGCCGTGCGGTGCTTCGAGCGCGCGGTGGCGCTCGATCCGGAGTTCGCGCTCGCCTGGGCGCGGCTCGCCCGAGCCCACGAGCGGATGGTGCGGCTCGGCTACGACGGTTCGGCCGCGCGCCGGTTGCTGGCGCACCAGGCCGTCGCCCGAGCGGAAGCGCTCGGCGGTGATCCGGTGGAGGTTCAGACCGCATGGAGCGCCTACTGGCTCGGGGTCGGCCGCGATGCCGAGGACGCGCTGCGCTCTGCGGAGCGCGCGCTCGCGCTGCAGCCTCAGGACGTCGATGCGCGTTACCTGCAGGGCTTCGCGCAGCTCCAGCTCGGACAATGGGAACCGGCGGCGTGCACGCTGGAGGAGGCGCAGGCGCTCGACCCGCACAACGCCAACCTGCCCGCGCTGCTCGCACTCGCGCTCGTCGGCCTGCACCGCCACGCCGAGGCGGAACATGCCGTCGAACGCTCCCTGGCGCTCGAGAGCGATCAACTGCTCGGTTACGTGATCGGAGTATGGAATACCTGGGTGTGGCGCGGCGACCTCGTCAACGCGCGGGCGCGGATCGAGGCGCTGCCGCCGCTCGAGGACTGGCGCTTCATGGAGCTGCGCTTCCTGCAGGCACTCTACGAGGGCCGCTTCGAGCACGCGCTGGAGGTGCTCGAGCCGTTCGCGGGCGGGTGGATGCGCGACTGGGTTCTGGCACGGCCGGTGGTGCTGTTCGAAGCCCAGGCTTGGCGACTGCTCGGCGAGGGCGCGCGGGCGGATGCGGCGTTCGAGCGCGCCGCGGAGCTGCTCCAGGCGCAGCTTCTCGCGGAGCCGGGGGACGGCCGGCTGATGGCCTCGTACGCGATCGCGCTGGCCGGCCTCGGCCGGCGTGAGGAGGCGCTGGAGCAGGCGCGCCGGGCGGTCGGCGCGATGCGGTACCCGCGGGCGTTCGATGCGGCGACCGTCCGCGAAGACGCCGCGTTGGCGCGGTGCATGGCCGGTGACCGCCGCGGTGCGCGGAAAGCGATCGAGACGCTGCTCGCGGAGCCGGCGCACTTCTCCGCCCATCTGCTGCGGCTCGATCCGCGTTGGGCACCGCTGCGCTGAGCGTCGCCCGACGGTGTGCGCCTGACGGGCCGCCGTCGGGCGGCACGGAAGTTGCCCTCGTTCGAGGGTCCTCCAGCAGAGAAGCCGGCATGCACACGAACCACCGCCCCGCCGAGGTGCTGCGAGATGCGCTCACGGCGGGCGCCATCGTCTGTGTCGCCACGATGGCCGCCGCGGCGCTGCGCGGCCGGGCGGACAGCGGCAGCGCCGTCGCTCCGATCAACGCGACCAGCCACGTGGTGCACGGCGCCGAAGCGGGCGAGGTGGAGGAAGCGGACCTCCGACACACCGCGCTCGGCGTCGCGATCAACGCCGGCGCGAGCATGCTCTGGGCCGCCGTGTACGAAGGCTTGTTCGGCCGCGCCGGCAAACGCGGCGGCCTCGCGAGGCCGCTGCTCGGCGGCGCAGCGGTGGCCGCCCTCGCGTATCTGGTCGACTACCATCTGGTGCCGAAGCGTCTGACGCCGGGTTGGGAGGCGCGTGTGTCCGGCCGTTCGCTCGCGATGATCTTCGCGTCGCTGGCGGCGAGTCTGCCGATCTGGAGCCTGCTCCGGCGACGCGGATCGGAGTCCGCATCGCCTACACCACGTCCCCTCCGCCGTCGGTCGGGCAGAATTTCGGGGTGAGGTCGAGCACCATCAGCAGCCGGCCGAATCCGATGTACTGGCCCGCCATCATGCCGAGCTCGAGAATTTCCGGCTCGCTGAAATGCTCGCGCAGCCGGTCGAAGAACCGATCGTCGATGCTTTTGTGATCGGTGGCGAGGCGCTCGGCGAATTCCACCGCCAGCGCTTCCCGCGGCGTGAAGCCGGCTCCGTCGCGATCCAGTTCCGAGATCTTCTCCTCGGTCAGTCCGTTTTCCATCGCCGATGGAAATCGAGCGCCGAGTCACGTGAAGCAGTCGTTCAGCCGGGCGATCTTCAGGCGGACCAGTTCCTTCAGCGCGGGCTCGACCAGGGCGCCGTTGTGCGCCGGGTAGTAGAACTTGAAGTAGCTGTCGAACAACGACGGGTGCTGCGCCAGGCCGCGCAGCACGGAGGCATCGGCGCCCGCCGCTTCGGCGGCGCGTACCTGCTCGCGCGTCGCTTCCGGCAGCTCCTCGTCCGGCAGCAGTCGGATTCTCGCCATGTCGGCTCTCCGGTGAATGGACGGCACCGCTGCACGTTGCCCGCTGAAAGCCCGCGTTGTCAAACCGACGTGCCCGGCAGGCCGCCATCCCCGTGCCGCTGAACGTTTTGCTTGCTTTGTCGCGCTCGAGGTTCCATGGTTGTTCCAAACCGCTCCCCATCCGTGAGCGGACAACGCGAATGGAGGCCAGACATGGCTATCGGAACGGTCAAGTGGTTCAACGCGACGAAAGGCTTCGGCTTCATCCAGCCGGAATCCGGCGCGGCGGACGTATTCGTGCACATCAGCGCCGTCGAGAAGGCCGGCATGGACTCGCTGCGCGAGGGCCAGCGCGTGAGCTACGACGTGATCGAAGAGCGCGGCAGGAAGGCGGCGGGCAACCTGAAGAACGCCTGACGCTCCCGCGCGATCCATCGAGGCGGCCTTCGAGCCGCCTCATCCCGTCCGCTCGCTTCCCCGGAACTGACGACTCTCCAGCGGCGCGCGTTCCGATCCCGCTTCCCGGGCAGTCGAGTCGGTAATGCGGTGAAATGGCACTATACTCGGTGCCCGTCGCCGAGCGGACGGAAGCCATTCCATGACGGACACGACTGCAGACGCGGCGCGCGGTGTCGACGGCGCGCCGAGCGTACGCCAGGTCACGCCGCGCTATCGCACGTACGCGATCGGCCTGCTGTTCGTGGTCTACGTGTTCAACTTCATCGACCGGCAGATCGTCACGATTCTGGCCGAGCCGATCAAACGCGACCTTCAGATCGCGGACTGGCAGCTCGGACTGATGACCGGCACCGCGTTCGCGCTGTTCTACTGCACGCTGGGCATTCCGATCGCGCGGCTCGCCGAGCGGCGCAGCCGCCCCTGGATCATCGGCCTGTCCCTCGCCGCCTGGAGCGGCTTCACAGCGCTCTGCGGGCTCGCGCAGAACTTCTGGCAACTCGTGATGGCGCGGGTCGGTGTCGGCGTGGGCGAGGCCGGCTGCACGCCGCCGGCGCATTCGCTGATCGCCGACTACACGCCGAAGGAGAAGCGCGCCTCGGCGATGGCGTTCTATCTGCTCGGCAACCCGATCGGCGCGTTGCTCGGCGTGGTGATCGGCGGGCTGGTCGCCGACGCCTACGGCTGGCGTACCGCATTCCTGCTCGTCGGGCTGCCGGGGATTGCGCTCGCCTTCGTCGTGGTACTGACGCTGGTGGAGCCGCGCCTGAAGCGCGCGGCGGCGCTCGCGCGGGAAGCCGCGCCGGCGGCGGAGTCGACGTTCGGCGATGCGCTCCGGGTGCTGCTCGGCAAGCGCACGTTCTGGCTGATGGCGAGCGGCGTGTCGATCGTCGCGTTCATCGGATACGGCCACGCGCCGTTCGGCGCGTCGTTCTTCCTGCGCGTGCACGGCGCCGAGATCGAGCAACTCGCCGCGCAGTTCGGGCTCGGTGCGATCGGCTTCGTGGGCCTCTCGCTCGGTCTCATTCTCGGGCTGGCCGCCGGCCTCGGCGTGTTCCTCGGCGGCGTCATCGGAGACCGCTTCGGCGCGCGGGATCTCGGTGCGTACATGAGCATTCCGGGCATTGCGGTGCTGGTGACCGTGCCGATCTACACGGTCGCGCTGCTGTTGCCGACGTTCCTGCCGGTGCTGCCGCTGCTCGCGCTGAACTCGGTGCTGGTGTCGCTCTGGCAGGGGCCGGTGTACGCGACGGTGCAGAACATCACGCCGGTGCAGATGCGCGCCACCGCCGCTTCCATCTTCCTGTTCATCGCGAACCTGATCGGCCTCGGACTCGGGCCCCTCGCGGTCGGGTTCGCGAGCGACATCCTGGCGGGCCCGTTCGGGCTCGGCTCCGCCGAGGGCGTGCGCTGGGCGCTGATCGGGTCGCAGTTCCTCGCAATTCCGGCGTTCGTCTGCTTCTGGATCGCGCGACGCACGATCCGGGAGGAGATGGAGGAATGACCTCCGCCGGTCAGACCGGCGCCTTACGCTCCAGGCGAGGCGTGCGCGGCGGGGGCAGATGGTCGCGCAGATCCGCGACGAGCTCGGCCTTCAGCCGCTGGCGCGCCGGGTCGTCCCACAGGTTCGCCGTCGCACCGGGGTCCTCGCGCAGGTCGTAGAGCTCACCTTCGGTGCCCTCGTAGAGCGATCCGGCCGAGTACGGGGTGCAGAGCCAGCCGTCGCGGTAGATCGAATCGAGCTTGAGCTGCACCGGCCCGTGCACGCTCTCCCATTCGGTGATGACCCGCTCGCGGCGCTGCACCCGCGCCTGCTCGTCAGAGATTGGCAGCGGCTGGCCCTCGACCCACTCGGGCGCCTCGATGCCGGCGATGCGGCAGAACGTGCTGGCGAGGTCCACGTGCCCGACCGGCGCCGTCACCTCCGCGGCCGGCACGCCCGCGCAGGGTGCCGGGCGCCAGATCAGCGGCAGGCGCATCAAGGCATCGACGTGGTAGGGGCCCTTGAACAGCAGGCCGTAGTCGCCCTGCAGCTCTCCGTGATCGGTGGTGAAGATCACGTCGGTCTCGGCGGTCCAGCCGCGCCGGTCGAGATAGCTGAGCACGCGATCGCAGGCTTCGTCGATCAGCTCGTTTTCGATGTGCGTGAACGCGTTGATCTCACGGATCTGATCCGGCGTCAGGTCGCACGGCCGGAAACCGCGCGGCGATTCGAGGTTGCTCCACAGGCTCCCGTCGAAGTAGCCGAGCCAGTGCTTCGGCTTTCCGGCGAGCAGCGCCGCGGCTTTCTCTGCGCTGCCGGGATACAGGTCGGGCAGCGGCACGTCGCGCCAGTCGATGCGGTGGCGTTCCGACGCCGGCGGATCCCAGGGATGGTGCGGATCGGGGAAGCTCATCCAGACGAACCAGTCTTCGTCCGCGCCGAGCGTGTCGAGCCACGCGATGGTGCGCTCGGCGACCCAGTCGGTGTGATAGAGCTCCCGCGGCACCGCCGCCGGCCAGATCTGCACGGCGCCGGTTTCGCCGCGGCTCGCGGTGTTCTGCTGCAGGTCCGGCGTGATCATCGGGTACAGCTCGCCGATCGCCTCCGGGTGCTCGCGCTCGAGCCATACATCGTAGTGGGCGTGGCCGGTGATGAAGTGGTTCGCGAGCTCCATGTGCTCGAAGCCGCGGTGCGGCCCGAACTCGCCGGCCCGCGCCATGCGGTTCTCGTAGAACGCTTCGGGCGGCGCGAGCCAGGGCTCGAAGTGCGCCTTGCCGATCAACGCGGTGCGGTAGCCGTGTCGGTGCAGCCAGCCGGCGATGGTCGGGTCGTCGGGCGGCAGACTGACTCCGTTCATCCAGACGCCGTGGGTGGCGACGTGCTGACCCGTGATGATGGTCGCCCGCGCCGGCATGCAGACCACGCTCTGGTTGTGTGCGCGCCGGTAGTTGATCCCGCTCGCCGCCAGCGCGTCGACAGCGGGCGTGCGCGCGACGAGGCCGCCGTTGCAGCCGAGGGCGTCGTAACGCATCTGGTCGGTGGTGATCAGCAGAATCTTGCGTCCCATGTCGTCCCCTCGACCGCCCCGTCAGTTGGGCCAGTACGCGAACTCGTCGCCTTCCTCGTAGGCCTCCGCGCTGGTCTTGTCGATCAGCACCGGCGTCTCCACCACGCTCGGCCACAGCGGTTCGGCCTGCTCGGCGTTGTGCGCCGCGAGCAGCGCCTTGAGCTGCGCGACCCGCTCCGGGTTCCGATCGGCCACGTCGTGCTGCTCGGTGGGGTCGGTCGCGAGGTGGAACAGCCGGTCCGTCGGCGGCCGCTCGGTGGTGATCAGCTTCCAGCCGTCGTGCAGCACCGCCTGCTGGTAACCCTGGCGCCAGAACAGCGTCTCGTGGGGCGCGCCTTCGGCCTGCCCCGTGACGTAGGGCAGCAGATCGACGCCGTCGATCCGACGGTCCGCCGGCAGCGGCGCGCCGGCGGCGGCCGCGACGGTGGCGAACAGATCCAGGTGACTCACCGGCGGCGCGTACGTGCTTCCCGGCGCGATCTGGGCGGGCCAGCGCGCGAAGAACGGGACGTGCAGACCGCCTTCGAAATGGGTGAGCTTCCAGCCGCGGTACGGACGGTTGACGTTGCGCAGGCCGAGGTAGCCGGCACCGCCGTTGTCGCTGGTGAACAGCACCAGTGTGTTCTCGCTGAGACCGTTCGCCTCGAGCGCCTCGAGCACGCGGCCGACGCCGCGGTCGAGCGCGGTGATCATCGCCGCGTAGACGCGCAGCGCGTGATCGTCGATGTGTGCGAGGGCGTCGTAGTCCTCGCGCTTCGCCTGCAGCGGGTTGTGCACGCCCCAGTGCGCGAGATACAGCAGGAACGGCCGGTGACGGTTCGCTTCGATCACCCGCACCGCCTGGTCGGTGTAGTAGTCGGTGAGGTAACCGTCCGGCTCGAACGGATCGCTGCCGTTGAACTCCGCCGCATAGCGTGCCGAGGCCCACACCATCCGGTCGATGAAATCGAACTCGAGCGGCGCGTTGACCACGTCCGGTGCATTCTTCGGTCGGTACAGGAGGCCCGCCATGTACAGGCTGTCGTCGAAGCCCTGATCCTCCGGGCGCAGACCGCTGACGCCGCCGAGGTGCCATTTGCCGATGTGGGCGGTGTAATAGCCGGCCGCCTTCAGCACCTCGGCGATCGTGATCTCGTCGGCCGGCATGCCGAGGCTGTCCATTTCGCCGAGGTCGGCCATCCGATCGCCGTGCACGATGCGGCGCAGCGGCGACGGATCCGACGCCGCCATCCACTCGCCGATCAGCACGCCGATGCGCGGAAACGGTGTGAACTCGAAGCCGAAGCGGGTCGAGTAGCGGCCGCTCATGATCGACGCGCGGGACGGCGCGCAGATCGCGTTGGCCGCGTAGCCGTTCGTGAACGCGACGCCCTGGTGCGCGATGGCGTCGATGTTCGGGGTCAGGATCGAGCCGTCCGCGGCGCCGCCGTTGAAGTACGAGACGTCGTTGAACCCGAGGTCGTCGGCCAGGATCAGCACGATGTTCGGCGGCCGGTCAGCGGGCTCGGCCGCGGGGGCGGTCGGCCCTTCGGACCACGGGATCGGCCGGTTCGGGCCGATCGGATCGCGCAGGTCCGCAACGCGGGGCGCGGCCCAGAGCAGCAGATCCAGCCGGTTCTGCCAGGCGAACAGACCCGCGAGGCCAAGTGCCACGAGCAGTACGATCAGCCAGCGCACGCGCACCTCCCTCCGAAGTTGCCGGCCAGTTTGACAGCCTCCGCTGGTATTGTCACGATCCGTGTCAATACCAGCGGGGCGTGAGCTGCCGATGGATGGTCCGAGCGTGGATGGCCGGCACCTGCGCAGCCGGCAGAGCCGGGAGCGGATCGTCGAGGCGATGATCGAGCTGGTGGGCGAGGGCGTCCGTGAGCCCACCGCCGAGCAGGTGGCGGTGCGCGCCGGGCTCGCGATGCGCACCGTGTTCCGGCATTTCGCCGACATGGAGGGGCTGTACCGGGAGATCTCCCGGCGCATGCACGCCCGCGGACAGGCGATCGCCGCCGCCGACATCCGGGCCGAAACCTGGCAGGGGACGCTGCGCAACCTGATCCACCGGCGGATACGGCTGTACGAGGAGATGATGCCGATGCGGCTCGCCGCCGACGTGCTGCGCCATCGCTCCGCGTTCCTGCAACAGGATCACGAACGGTTCGTCGCGCTGCTCCGGCAAGTGCTGCGCGAGGTGCTGCCGGCCGAGATCGCCCGCGACCGGCTGCGCTTCGAGAGCCTCGATGCGCTGCTCAGCTACGAGCTCTGGATCCGGCTGCGCCGCGAGCAGGGCCTGTCGGTGCGCGACGCGACGGCCGTCGTCCAGCGCGCGGTGGAGGCGCGGCTGCCGGATTGAACGGCTGGTAGGAGCGGCCTCCTCTGTGGGAGCGGCGGCTACCCGCCCAGCTCCGGCCGCGAATCCCTCAATAGAGAATCGCCCGGCGGCGTGCCGGGCTGAACCGGCGCGTTCTCCCGCGCGTACGGTCCACAACATCGCCCGAATCGAACCCTGGGAACGGTGTCGACGTCGGCCGCCGCACTGGCTGCGGCCGGCGGTGCGCGTGAGTGATCGCGCACGGCATCATCCGCCTCGGCCACATCGGGACGGAACACGGCCCCAATCAATCGATAGAGCCCCGGGCGGTCGAGATCCGGCGCTTCGTCTCAAACCTCGCGGCTTAGATTCGGGCGATGTCGCGAATTCGATTCGTTCGATGTTCGCGGCTCGATCCCGGCGGGGTTGCGATTCGATTCGGGCGATGTTGCGTTCGCAGATGGGGGCAAGGCGTGCGGAAGCCGGCCGGACCGTGCGAATGATCGGCTGACTGCAGACCGCGTGCACCTGCACACGTACGTCAGACGAGGAAAGTCGCGTCGGCGGCTACCTGGCGGCTCACCAAAGGCTGGCGCCGGCACGGCTGATCGATGCGGCCGAGATCCCCGGCCTCCGAGGCGACATACCCGGCTCAGGTGTCGCCCCTGTGTCCGGTCCGGGTGTTACCTGTGTGTCCGGTTCGTGCCAGCCGCGAACTCTGCCGGCGAAGAGTTCGCGGCCGGAGCTGGGCGGGTAGCTGCTGCTCCCACAGCGAGAGGACGGCTCACATCACGATGCCGTCGGCAGCGCGAGCCCGGCGCTCGACTCCTGCAGACTCTGCTGGCGGTACAGGTCGTAGTAGTGTCCCCGCGCGGCCATCAGCTCGGCGTGGCTGCCGGTCTCGATGATGCGCCCGTCCGCGATCACGACGATGCGGCTCGCGTTGCGGATCGTCGACAGGCGGTGCGCGATCACGAATGCGATGCGTCCGGCCAGCACCTCGGCGAGTCCCTTCTGGATGCGCTGCTCGGTCTCGGTGTCCACTGACGACGTCGCTTCGTCCATCACCAGGATCTGCGGGTCCGCGAGGATCGCGCGGGCGAACGAGACGAGCTGCTTCTGACCGGCAGACAGCCGGCCGCCGCCTTCGCCGACCTCGGTCTCGTAGCCGTGCTCGAGGCGCACGATGAAGTCGTGCGCGCCGGCGAGCCGCGCTGCCCCCTCCACCTCGGCGTCGCTCGCATCGAGCCGCCCGTAGCGGATGTTCTCGCGGATCGATCCGCTGAACACGTGGGCGTGCTGCAGCACGATGCCGAGGTTCGACTGTAGCCAGTGCAGGCTGCGCTGACGGTAGTCGACGCCGTCGATCAGCACTTGCCCGGCGGTCGGCTCGTAGAAGCGGCAGATCAGGTTCACCAGCGTGCTCTTGCCGCCCCCGGTGGGGCCGACGATCGCGATGGTCTCGCCGCGGTGCACGGTGAGGTCGATGTCCCGCAGCACCGGACGCGCCGGCTCGTAGCCGAACGAGACGTGGCGCAGGTCGATGCGGCGGATCTCCGAGTCCGTGGGAGCGGCCTCCGGCCGCGATCCCGTCCGGGTCCGTTCGCGGCCGGAGGCCGCTCCCGCAGCGAGGTCGGCCCGGTCGCGGATCTCCGGCTCCGTCTCGATCAGCGACAGGATGCGCTCGGCGGAGGCCTGTGCCATCTGCATCTCCGCGAACCAGTGGCCGAGCTCTTCGATCGGGTCGAAGAAGTGTCGCGTATAGGTCATGAACGCGATCAGCGTGCCGGCGCTGATCACGCCGCCGAGCAGATCGATGCCGCCGAGCGCGAGCGCGAGGCCGGTGGCGAGGCTCGCCAGCGTGATCACGATCGGCAGATAGATCGCCGCCTGGGTCAGGTTCAGCACCGACCAGCCGAACATCGAGTCGGTGAGGCTCGAGAACTCCCGCTGATTCGCCTGCTCGCGCACGAACGCCTTGCTGGTCAGCACGCCCATGATCGCTTCGTTGAACGACGCCGTGATGCGGCTGTTGGTGGCTCGCACCTGCCGGGCGCTCTTCAGAATGCGGCGCTGGAAGCGCGCCGACACCCACGCGACCACCGGAATCACCGCGAGCACCGCGATGGCGAGCTTGGCGTCCATCACCAGCATCGCGAGCGCGATGCCGAGCATCATCGTGCCGCCCCAGACCAGATCGAGGAAGCCCCAGGCGAGGATGTTCGACAGCCGCTCGCAGTCGGACGTCATGCGCGCCATCAGCCAACCCACCGGCCGGTGGTCGTAGAACGAAAACGACAGCCGTTGCAGGTTCTCGAAGCCGTCCTTGCGGATGTCGTGACTGACGTGCGTGCGGATCTTGCCGCCGAGCCAGATGAAGGCGCCGATCGCGATCGCGATCAGCACCGTGCACGCCGCATAGGCGAGCATCCACGGCCACAGCACCGCGTCCGGCCCGGCCACGGCGACCGCGTCCACCACGTTCTTGGTGATCAGCGGGAACGCGACTTCCCCGCAGGCCGTGAACGCGGCGAGCGCCGCGAGTCCGATCAGCTCGCGCGGATAACGGCGCGCGTAAGCGAACAGCTTCCTCCAGAGCGCCAGGTTGACCCTCGCGGCCAGCGCGTCTTCGTCGATGCCGTCGTCGAACAGCTCGTCGTGGTACTCAGCCATGGTGCTCTCCCAACTGGTCGCGGCGTCGACGCGCGGGCTCGCCGGCGTCGGCGGTGGCCGCCGAATCGCGCCGGATCGACTCGTCGAGCGCGCCCTGGATTTCGCAGAGCCGGCGATACGGCCCCGGCGCCGCTGCCAGCGTCGCGTGGTCGCCGACCTGCACGATGCGCCCTTCGCTCAGCACGACGATGCGGTCGGCGTGCAGCACCGACGACAGCCGGTGCGCCACGATCAGCGTCGTCTGACGCCCCTTGCGACGCCGCAGCGCCGCGAGGATGTGCGCCTCGGTTCCGGTGTCCACGGCGGACAGCGCGTCGTCCAGCACCAGCACCGGGGGATCCTTCAGCAGCGCGCGGGCGAGCGCGAGACGCTGGCGCTGCCCGCCGGAGAGGGACATGCCGCGCTCGCCGACCAGCGCTTCGAACCCGTCCGGCAGACTCCGCACCGCCTCGTCGATGGCGGCTTCGCGGCACGCGGCCGTGAGTTCCGTGTCCGTCGCGTCCGGCCGGCCCACCGTGAGGTTCGCGCGCACGCTGCGCGAGTACAGAAACGGATCCTGCAGCACCACGCCGATCTGGCGGCGCAGCCACTGGCGGTTGGTGCTGCGGATCTCGCGGCCGTCGACCTTCACGGAACCCTGCTGGTAGTCGTAGAGCCGCAGCAGCAGCCGGATCAGCGTCGACTTGCCGGAGCCCGGCGGCCCGACCAGCGCGACCGTCTCGCCCGGCGCGACGTGCAGCGACACGTCGTCGAGCACCGGCCGGCCCGGCAGGTATTCGAACGTGAGCCCGTCGATCGTGAGGGCCCCGCGGGCACGGCCGACGTCCGGAGTGCCCTCGACCGATTCTTCCGGTTCTGCGAGCACCTCGTTGATCCGTCCGAGGCTCACCACGGCCTTGCCGGCGTCCGTGAGCACCCGGCCGAGCTGGCGGAGCGGAAACGTCACCAGGCTCACGCAGGTCAGGAACGCGAACAAGGTGCCGACGGTCATGCTGCCGTTCAGCACGTAGTGGGCGCCGCCGAACAGCACGATGCCCATCTGACCCATCGAGAGCACGTGGCTCGTGCTCCAGTAGACGCCCATCAGCCGGATCAGCCGCAGGTGATGATTGCGGAAGTCGGCGTTGCGTACCGCGAACTTGTCGATCTCGTAGTCCTGACGGGCGAACGCACGCACGACGCGGATACCGGTGAGGTTCTCCTGCAGCGTTGCGGTCATCGCGCCTTCGGACTCGTCGGTGGCCTGGAACACCTGCTTGACCCGCGCGAAGAACACGTAGCTCGCGATCGTGAGCAGCGGCATCAGCACGAGGGCCATCCAGGCGAGGCGCGCGTCCATCCAGAACAGGATCGGGACGACGCACGCGAACAGCATGATCGCCCGGCCGATCTCGACCACGTCGCTCGACAGGAACACCCGCAGCGTCTCCACGTCGGAGCTGGCGCGCTGCACCACATCGCCGGTATCCGCCGAGTCGTAGTAGCGGGCCTGCAGATGGTGCAGCCGCTGATACATGGCTTCGCGCACGCGGCGTACGATGGCTTCCGACGCGAGCGCCGCGAGCCGGCCGCGGGCATAGATGCACACGCCTGCGATCGCGGTGAGCAGCACCGCGGCGAGCGCGGAGAGCCACAGGTAGGCGAGGTAGGGCTCGGCGCCGCCGACCTGCCGCGCCAGCCAGAGCAGCGGCGGTGAGGCATGCGCGAAGTCGTTCTCCACCGCGACGTCGATCGCGTACTTGCCGACGACCGGCGCGCCGAACAGGAACAGCGCCGCGCCGGCCATCGCCAGGATCGCGAAGCCGTAGCGCAGCCGGTGACCCCGCGTGACGTGCCACAGTGTGCTGTGGTTCGTGTTCATCGTGCTTCTTCCCGCCGGGCGGTGCACGGGGCACCGCGAAGTCGTTCAGGGTGACGAGCGGGTCGAAAAACGTTCGGAAAGGGAGCTAGAGAAAGAAAACCCGCTCGGGTCGGCGAGCGGGTCTCGAGAAGGCGTTGTCGCGCTGACTCAGGACCGGCTCACCGGATGCCGGAATCGCCTCCGGCGCCGATGCCCACTGCATCTGCACTGCCGGTGACGAACGGCATCGTTCGCTCCTTGTCGTGCAGACCGATGAGTTGCATCGCACCCTCCTGGGTTCAGCGGAGCGCATGGTACGCCGGCTCCGCCGCCGATGCAACAGACCCTCGAACGAAGGAGTGCCGCTGGCCGCGGGACGGCGCCGCGCGATTCGCGGCGCGGGCGCGCGAGTGGTATACCTGTGCCGCCTGCTGCGAGGAAGGAGGAGTCGATGCGCTATCTGCTGACCGCCGCGCTGCTGCTGGCGTTCTGCGGCACGGCCTGGGCCAAGCCGTTCCTGTACGTCGAGAACAGCGACAGCGGCCACATCACCGTAATCGCGATCCCCGAGCACGAAGTGGTGGCGACGTTCTACGCGGGACCGCATCCGGACGACGTCGCCGCCTCGCCCGACGGGCGCACGCTCTACGTGAACAATCAGTTCTACGAGTCGGCGGATGCGAACGCGCAGGGGGTCAACGAGGTGGTCGCATTCGACACGGTGACGGCGGAGGTCCGCTGGCGCACGCCGGTGCCCGGCGTGCCGCACCACATGTCGGTGTCGTCCGATGGCAACTGGTTGTACGTGCCGCTGTTCGACAAGAACTTCACCGCGGTGATCGATACCAGGGAGAAACGGGTCGTCCGGCGCATCTTCGGCGTCTACGGCGGGCACGGTACCCGGCTGTCCGCGGATGATCGGCGCCTCTACGTGGGCTCGATGGTCACCGACGCGCTGTACGCCGTGGACGTCGAGACCGGCGAGCCGGTGAAGGTCGTCAACTTCGAGGACGGCGTCCGCCCGTTCACGTTCACGCGGGACGAGCGCACCGCGTACGTCCAGTTGTCCCGGCTGCACGGTTTCGACGTAGTCGACCTCGAGGCGGGACGGATCGTCCGCCGCGTCGAGCTGCCCGAGCTGCCGAACGACGCCCCGGTGATGAACGCGTTCCCGCACACGTGGAACCATGGCGTCGAGCTGTCGCCCGACGAGCGCTATCTGCTCGCCGCCGGCAGCGCCACCGAATACGTCGCCGTCTACACCCACCCGGCGCTCGAGCTCGTGAAGGTGATCCCCACCGGCGCGGAGCCGAACTGGATCGTGTTCACGCCGGACGGCCGCTACGCCTACGTCACGGCGCGGGCCTCCGACGAGATCTCGGTGATCGACATGAACCGGCTCGAGGAAACCGCCCGCATCCGCTCCACCGGCGACTATCCGCAACGCATGCGCGTGGTCGACGTGCCGGCGGATGCGCTCGCGATCCAGGACGGCTGACATGGCAGCGGACGGAGCCGGCGGATTCGGGCGCCGCCGTCTGCTGCAGGCCGCCGCCGTCCTCGGCGTTGCGCCGCTGGTCCGGGCGGCGCGGTCCGCGGAGCCGTGCCCGGCGGGTGGGCCGGTGGAGGTCGACCTGTCGGTGATCTCGCCGGGGAGGACCCTGCAGGTCGAATGGCAGGGCCAGCCGGTGTTCGTGCGGCACCGGACGCCGGCGGAGATCGCCGCGGCGCGCGCCGTGGCGTCCGAGACGCTGCGTGATCCCGAGGCGGATGCCGAGCGCGTGCAGCGCGACCCGTGGCTCGTGGTGCTCGGCGTGTGCACCCACGCCGGCTGCACGCCGAAGGGGCCGCTCGGCGAGTTCGGCGGCTGGTACTGCTTCTGTCACGGCTCGCAGTTCGACACCTCGGGACGCGTGCGGTCCGGCCCGGCGCGACGCAACCTGGCCGTTCCACCGTACGCATTCGTCGGTGCCGAGCGGATCCGGATCGGCGAGCCAGGCTCCTGCGGCTAGCCGCTCATGCGCCCGCGCCGCGCGCGGTGGCGCGCTGGTGCAGCAGCAGCACGGTCAGCAGCGCCACGAACAGCGGGCTCAGGAACACCAGCCAGATGGGTGACAGGTTGCTGCCCGCCAGCCCGGTCACGATCACGAACAGCCAGAGCGCACCCATCGCCAGCGCCGAGAGCTTGGCCAGGCCCAGGTGCGGGCCGCGCAGCTTGCGCAGCGCGACGACCTGAAGCGCCACCGATGCCGGTACCAGCAGGAACAGCAGTTGGACGAACACCGTCAGGAGCGCGTCCGAGAGGCTCCAGCCGTCCGATCGCGCCGCCTCCCGGATGAGGCGGTCGAAGCGTTGCTTCATCGGCTCGACCCAGGGCGCCCGCTCGGGCTTCGGCAGCCCGCCGCGGGCGGTGAGCGGTCGTTCGACGGCGGCACGGGCCCACTCCGTGCCCCAGTCGTCGGTCGCCAGCGCGCGGATCTCGTCGATCCGCTGGGGCTTGCTGAACGCGAACCAGGCGATGCCTTCACCTTCCGGCGGCGGATACCAGGGGGATCCGGAGAAGTAGACGCCGTCCTCCACCGGCTGCCCGTCGCGGAACGGGCGCAGCACCAGCCGCACCGGTGCGTCGGCCTGGTAGCGGATGTGCGCGTAGACCGGCGTGGAGAGTGGCAAGGCGGACGCTTCCGCGGGGTCGAGCGCGATCAGCTCGATCCGCACCGCCGGAGGCGACTCGGCGGCAACAGCGATCGGCAGCAGCAGGCAGAGCAGGAACATCCCTTTCTGTATCGGCATCGGATCCGGCCGGTGCGGGGGAAAGGGCGGATCATCGGACAATCCCGAATGGCCGTCCACGCGCCAGGTCCCAGCATCGGGCGGACGGCGGTCACAGATCTCGGTGCTGTTGGAGCGGCCTTGTTTTGGGAGCGGCCTCGGCGGCACAGACCGTCCACATGCCAACACTCGGACCGGGAGCGTAAGATCCAAGAGGTTTGTGTCCCGGAACAGTGCCCATGAATCGTGATGCAGACAAGGTCGTCGTTCTGCGGGATCGGTTTGGCGATCTAATCAACTACGATGCGGACGATCCGCTCGAGCCGATCGATCCGATTCGATACAGGAGCCCCGAGGGGATTCATGTTTGCATATCGCTGCGATGCGCGGTGACAACGAGGCGATCGAATGCCTGCTGGAACTTGGCGCTGACGTGAATGAACGCGGTGATCTGGGGAACACATCGCTGCATTACGCGACGCGCGCTGGAAACTCCAGCACCGTAGGGCTGCTTCTGGCAAAGGGGGCTGATCCGACGGCTCGGAACGAGCTTTCTGCGCCGGCTATGTCCGGCAGATTTCCTGGAGAACCATGGGGCAATAGGTAAGTAGAGCCTGTTCCAATCCTCGTCGCCTGCCTAATCGCCTGCCTAATCGGATCGGCTGCACCAATGCATCGCTGGTGCAATGGTCCGTGGCGCTCGAGCTGATCGGTGATGGGCGCTGGCGCGCGTGCGTTGCACACCAGACGATCGGCATTCTGGATGAATACCTCCAGAGGGTGATCCCCATACGATTGGGCTCACTGTCACCTACGGACGTTCGTACATCGCCTGAATCAAGCTACCCGGGTCTCCTGTTCCCAGACCTCCAACGCTGCATCGAACAGCGCTGCAGTTGATTCAGGCGATGCAGCAAAATGATTCGGGCCATGTTGGGGTTCCAAAGGGCGCGAATCGGACCCGCGCGAACCGGCCGCAAGCGTCCGGCTCGGATGCGGATCGCAGCCGCCGGCCTGCGCACGATTGTTCCGCGATCCCGCGCGGCAGCTTCAGCCATTGCCGGCATCGCCCGATCGAACAGCGCCCTAATCGGGGCGCACGGTGCGATCAACGACGAAGCGTTCCGGGCAGACCGAGCTGATACTGATCCTGCCCCGTGCACGTCACCGTGCGCCTGCAGCGCGGGCTGCCGAACTGCGCCGGAAGCGCTTCGTTTCGGCCTTGCGATACCGTCTCGCCCGGTATTTCGAGCGCCCGGACTGTCGAGTGGTGCACTACTCGATCCGGCACAACCAACCTGCGCTTTCTGATCGAGGCGCAGGGGGAGCGCGCACTCGCGTGCGTTCACGAACGCCGAGGCACTCAAAGAGGGGAGCTTTGCGGCTCCCCTTCCTTCGCGGCCGGAGGCCGCTCCCACGACAGGGTTGTGCGCGGCCGGAGGCCGCTCCCACGCAGGGTCGATCAGTCGCTCAGCTTCACGATCATCTTGCCGGTGTTGGACCCGGTGAACAGGCCGATGAACGCGTCCGGTGACTTGTCGATACCCTCGTAGACGGTCTCCCGGTACTTGACCCGGCCCGCCTTCACCCACTGCGTCATGTCGCGCCGGAAGTCGGTCCGCATGTGATCGAAGTGGCTGACGATGAAGCCGCGCAGCGTGAGCCCGAGGCCGATCGCCATCACCAGGTTGCTCGGCCCCGGAACCGGCTCCGTGGCATTGTATTGCGAGATCGCGCCGCAGAGCGCGATGCGGCCGAACGGGCGCATGTGGAACAGGGCCGCCTCCAGGTGGTCTCCGCCGACGTTGTCGAAATAGACGTCGAGCCCTTCCGGCGCGCCCTCGCGCAGGTGCTGGAGCAGGCCGCCGCCGTGGTAGTCGAACGCATGGTCGAAGCCGAGCTCGCCGGTCAGCCAGGCGACCTTGTCGCTGCTGCCGGCGCTGCCGATCACCCGGCAGCCTTTCAGCTTCGCGATCTGGCCGGCCACGCTGCCGACCGCCCCGGCCGCGCCGGAAACGAACACCGTCTCGCCGTCCTTCAGCGACGCGGCGCCGAACAGGCCGACGTACGCGGTCATGCCGGGCATTCCGAGCACGCCGAGATACGCCGAGGGCGGCGCTTCCAGCTCGCCGAGACGGCTGAGCTGGCCGGCATTCGCGACGAACGCCTCGCGCCAGCCGAAATGGCTCTCGACGATGTCGCCTTCGCGGAAGTCCGGATGTGCCGATGCGGTGACCCGGCCGATGGCGCCGCCGGTCAGGGCTTCGCCGATCTGGAACGGCGGCACGTAGGACTTGCGGTCGACCATCCGGCCACGCATGTACGGGTCGACGCTCATGCACAGATTCACCACCTGCACCTCGCCGTCCCGCGGTTCCGGAACGTCCACCTGGACCACCTCGAAGTCGTCCTTCGACGGCATTCCGACCGGCCGGCGCCGCAGCCGCACTTCTCTGCTCTGCATCACTCACTCCTGAAAAGCTCGGGCTCGCGATGTTCGCATCCGCAACGCGCGCCGTCGACGCCGGTATACTCACCGCTTTTCTCCGGGAGCACTGGATGACGGCAGAGAGCGCGGCGGAGCGGGCGCGGCGGCAGCGCGCGGCGGCGCTGCTCGAGATCCTCGAGCTCGAGCGCATCGAGCAGAATCTGTACCGCGGCCGCAACGAGCAGCGTGACGACGCCGGAGGGCGGCTGTTCGGCGGGCAGGTGCTCGCGCAGGCGATGCGGGCGGCGTGTGCGACCGTCGAGCCGGAGCGGCAGCCGCATTCGTTGCGCGCCTACTTCATGCGCGCGGGCGATTCCGCGCGCCCGGTGCTCTACGAGGTGGAGCGGATCCGCGACGGCCGCAGCTTCACGACCCGGCGGGTGGTCGCGATCCAGCAGGGCGATGCGATCTTCAGCCTGGACGTGTCGTTCCAGGTCGCCGAGGAGGGATTCGAACACGCCGACGCGATGCCCAACGTGCCGCCCCCGGAGGAGCTCGAGGACGACGAGGCGGTGATCGCCCGGCTGGCCGAGCGGCCCGCCGGGCTCGGGCCGATGGCCGGGCGGCCTCGACCGTTCCAGATGCGCTCGGTCGTGACCGTCGGCAGCGAAGAGTGGCAGCGCGACCGGTTCTGGAATCCGGTCTGGATCCGGTTCGCCGGGGAGTTGCCGGCGGACGATCCGGTGCTGCGCCGTTGCCTGCTGGCGTACGCGTCGGACATGGGGCTGGTTTCCACCGCGGCGCTGCCGCACGCGTCCCGGCTGCCGCGGTCCGAGCTGCAGATGGCGAGCCTGGACCACGCGCTGTGGATCCATCGCGAGCCGCCGATGGACGACTGGCTGCTGTTCCACAAGCGCACCAGCGCGGCGCAGGGCGCGCGCGGTCTGGTCGATGCCGAGTTCTTCTCGCGCGACGGCCGGCTGATCGCCTCGGTGACTCAGGAGGGCCTGCTGCGCCGTCGGTCTTCCGCAGGATGAGCGGCCTCGGGCGCCGCCGCGGTCTGGAGCTGGGCGGGTAGCCTCCGCTCCTACCCGAGCTATTCGTAGCGGACGTCGCGGACGTTGAAGCGCAGGTCGAGACCGCCGGTGAGCAGGCCCATCGCATAGGTCACGTTCTGCGGCAGCGGAATGTGGGTCGCGTCGATCCGGAGCTGGTTCCAGGTCGGATCCACCGCGCGCCATTCGCCGTCCACCAGCAGCTCGTTCCAGGCGTGGAAGCGGAACGCCGGTGTGTCGTCGGCGGCGTAGGCGAGCCCGAACACGGTGCGGCTCGGGATGTCGAGGGCGCGGGCCAGCGTGGTCAGCAGCTCCGCGTATTCGTTGCAGTCGCCGAGCGGCTCGTCGAGCAGCGTCAGCACGTCGCGGCGCACCCCGTCGTCCGTGTAGCGCAGGTATTCGTGCACGAACCGGGTGAGCGCGCCGAGCCGTGCGTCGGGATCGCCGGCGCCGGCCACCGCCTGCTCCGCGAGCGCACGGATCCGCGGATCGGATACGGGGTGATCGGCGGTCTCCATCAGCTCGTCGCCGAGCAGGCGGGGCGTGCCCACGCTGCCCGCCGTGGAGTACAGCGCGCCGTCCACCGTGAGCTGCGGCCAGAGCTGTGCCGCCGGGACCGGGCCTTCCACCTCCAGCGCCAGCGCGCGGATCTCGGTGTGGTGCGGCAGCGGCCGGTCCACCGGCACCGGCCGGCCCCGCGCGGCGACCGCCGCCTTGCCGTCGAGCGCCTCCTCGCGGCTCGCGAGCTCGAGCTCGAACTGCCCGGCGAGCGACATCGTGACGGGCCGGAGCCGCGCATCGAGCTGGATCGTGCTCGCATCGAGCGGCGCCGCGTGCGCGATCCGATACCCGGTGGCGTTCTGCTCGACGACCCGGAACTGCCGGGCGACCACCTGCCGGCGGCCGAAGTCCAGCGCCCGCACCGCCCGGGTGGCGCCGGGCGCCGGCGCGGCCTCCTTCAGCCACGCCTCGAAGCCGAGGTGATCGGCGAGCGTGTAGTCGAGCTCGAGCGCGCGGAACCCGTTCGCCGGCTGGCGCGTGACCCGGTATGTCCCGCCGTGCCGCTCGATCAGCGTGCCCTCCGTGAGCCCGGCGCGCTCCGTCTGCTGGCTGGCCCGCAGCAGCGCGTGCGGCGGCAGCGCTGCGAACAGCAGGCTCTCGCGCGTCACGACCGGCTCGCCCGGGTTCAGCGTGAATTCGAGCTCGCTGTCGAAACGCCAGCGTCCGAGCAGGTCGCGCCGGGTGTCGGTGCGCAGGTGACCGACGTGGCGGCCGTGCAGCACGACCCGGTACCAGAGCTCGCCGCGCAGGTCCGTCGCCGCGGCGATGAGCGGATCCGCCCGGCCGGCCAGCAGCCAGGCGAGGACGGCGAGCAGCACGAGCGCGCCGGCACCGTGAAGCAGGCGGATCAGCATCGTGAAGGCAACCGGGCGAGCATCCGCGCATTGTACCGCTGTGCCCTCGCGAGGGCGGGTTCGAGCCGCGCATCGTTCGCGGCCGGAGGCCGCTCCCACCGAGAGGGTCGGGTCAGTCGGCGTCGCGGTCGATGAATCGGTGCACCGACGCGACCATCTCGCGCTCGTCGTCGAACGGTCGGCTGCGCGCGATGCGCCACCGGTGCCGGGTCATCGGCTCCGGAATAATCGCCGCGAACACGCCGCGCTCGGAGACGAAGATGCCGTGTGCGCCTTCCAGCGGCGCGAAGTCGGGGGCCACGCAGAGCAGGAACTCCGGCAGGCCGTGCCGGTGCGGGATGCAGTCGAGCGGCCGCATCGCGCCGGGTTCGCCGTCCTGGGATTCCATCATGAACACCCGTCCGAGCCGGTCGCCGAGGCCCTCGCCGACCAGTATCTCGGTGAGCTTCGCGAGGCGTATCTGCTCCGGGTCGAGCTCCGGGATCTCGTCCACGTCCACCCCCGGGACGAAGCCGACGAGCGAGCCGTCTCCGAGCTGGCGGAGCGCACCGGTCAGGGGTTCGAGCTTCGCGACTTCGTGCGGGTCGTGGCGAGCGACCCTGTCCAGGTCGACCCGGGCCAGCAGATCCACGGCGCGCTTCGCCACATCGATCCAGTGCTGGACCGACGAAGCGGAATCGAGGTACTTCATGCTGTCAGTTTAGCCGAGCGGCGCGGCATGGCAGTCTCCGCTAGAATGGGCGGCCGCGACGTGACCGGCGTCGCAGTCCGACAGCAGTGGAACAAATGAGCACCGAGCCCAGGGATTTCATCCGCCAGCGCATCGCGCGGGACATCGAGCAGGGCATCGTCCCGCCCGGCGGGGTCGTCACCCGCTTTCCGCCGGAACCGAACGGTTACCTGCACATCGGCCACGCGAAGTCGATCTGCCTGAACTTCGGCGTCGCCGAGGAGTTCGGCGGAGTCACCTATCTGCGGTTCGACGACACCAACCCGCTGAAGGAAAGCGAGGAGTACACCGAGGCGATCAAGCGCGACGTGGCCTGGCTCGGCTACAGCTGGGGCGACCGGCTCACCTACGCGTCCGATTACTTCGAGCAGCTCTATGCGTTCGCCGAAGACCTGATCCGCGACGGCAAGGCCTACGTCGACAGCCAGTCGAACGAGGAGATCCGGGCAAGCCGCGGCACGCTGACCGAACCCGGCCGCAACAGCCCGTACCGCGACCGGACCGTCGAGGAGAACCTCGACCTGTTCCGCCGGATGCGGGCGGGCGAGTTCGCCGACGGCGAGCACGTGCTGCGCGCGAAGATCGACATGGCTTCGCCGAACATCAACATGCGCGACCCGGTGCTCTACCGGATCCGGCATGCGCACCACCACCGCACCGGCGACACGTGGTGCATCTATCCGATGTACGACTACACGCACTGCATCTGCGACGCGCTCGAAGGCGTGACGCACTCGCTGTGCACGCTCGAGTTCGAGGACCACCGGCCGCTGTACGACTGGGTGCTCGACAACATCAACACCAACGTGCATCCGCCGCAGATCGAGTTCTCCCGGCTCGGGCTCGAGTACACGGTGATGTCGAAGCGGCTGCTGAACCGGCTCGTCGAAGAGAAGCTGGTGGAGGGCTGGGACGATCCGCGCATGCCGACGCTCGCGGGGCTGCGCCGCCGCGGCGTCACCCCGGGCGCGATCCGCGACTTCTGCCGCCGGGTCGGTGTGACCAAGCAGGAGAACCTGGTGGAGATGAGCCTGCTCGAGTTCTGCATCCGCCAGGACCTCGAAGACCACGCACCGCGCGGGATGGCGGTGCTCGATCCGCTGCCGGTGACGATCACCAACTACCCGGGCGACGGCGAGACGCTGGAAGCGCCCTGGCACCCGCAGCGCGCCGACCTCGGCACCCGAACGATTCCGTTCGGCCCGCGGCTCTACATCGAGCGGGACGACTTCGCGCTGGAGCCGCCGCCGAAGTACAAGCGCCTGTCGCCGGGCGCGATGGTGCGGCTCCGCTACGCGTACATCATCCGCTGCGACGAGGTGGTGCGGGACGCGAACGGCCGGGTGACCGAGCTGCGCTGCAGCTACGTGCCGGAGTCGAAGAGCGGCGCCGACACGAGCGGCCTGAAACCGAACGGCGTGATTCACTGGGTCAGCGCCGCGCACGGCGTGCCGAGCCGGGTGCGTATCTACGATCGGCTGTTCCGGGTGCCGAACCCGAGCGGCGCGACGCTGGCGGAAGACCTGAATCCGGACTCGCTGCGCGAAACGCAGGCCATCGTCGAGCCTGCGATCGTCGCGAGCGACGCCGAGCGCTTCCAGTTCGAACGGGTCGGCTACTTCTGCAAGGACAGCGTGCTGCCCGGGGTGTTCAACCGCACCGTGACGCTGCGGGACAGCTACAAGCCCGGGGGCCCGCAGGGCGGAGGATGAGCGCGCCCGCGCCGTACCGCGATCCCGGGCGCGAGCCGGACGCTCGGCTGAAGGATCTGCTCGGGCGCATGACACCGGAGGAGAAGCTCGCGCAGCTCGGCGGCGTGTGGCCGAGCGACCTGATCGGCGAGGACGGCTTCGACGAGGCGCGGGCGGCCGAGCTGCTCGCGCACGGCATCGGCCACGTCACCCGGATCGGCGTCAGCACGGGGCTCGAACCGGTGGAGAGCGCCCGCCTCGCGAACCGGATCCAGCGCGTGCTGGTGGAGCATACCCGTCTCGGGATTCCGGCGATCATCCACGAGGAAGCGCTCGCCGGCCTCTGCGCCCGCGGCGCGACCCGCTTTCCGCACGGCATTGGCCTCGCATCCACCTGGTGCCCCGAGTCGGTGCGCGCGATGGGCGAGACGATCCGTCGGCAGATGCGGGCCGTTGGCGCCCACCAGGCGCTGGCGCCGGTGCTGGACATCGGGCGCGACCCGCGCTGGGGGCGCCTCGAGGAGACGTTCGGCGAAGATCCGTATCTGGCCGGACGCCTCGGGGTCGCGTTCGTGCGGGGTCTGCAGGGCAGCGACCTGAGCCGCGGCGTGCTCGCCACCGGCCGGCATTTCGTCGGCTACGGGCTGCCGGAAGGCGGCATGAACCGCGCTCCGGTGCACCTCGGGGCGCGCGAGCTCAGGGAGATCTTCGCGGAACCGTTCGCGGCCGCGATCCGCGAGGCGAACCTGCGCGCGGTGATGGTGTCGCCGAGCTCGGTGGACGGCGTGGCGCCGGCCGCGTCGCCCGAGCTGATCGAGACGCTGCTGCGCGGCGAGCTCGGTTTCGACGGTCTCGTGCTCGGCGCCGACTTCGCGGTGGAGGAGCTGGTCAGCCATCACCGAATGGCCCGTGATGCCGGCGCTGCGGCGGCGCTCGCGCTCGCGGCGGGCGTCGACGTGGAGCTGCCCGTGCGGAGTTGCTTCGGCGAGCCGCTGCGCGCGCTGATCGAGTCGGGCAAGGTGCAGGAAGACCTGCTCGACCGCGCGGTGCGGCGCGTGCTGCGCGCGAAGCTCGAGCTCGGTCTGTTCGAGTCACCCTACGTCGACGAGGACGCCGCGGCGGCGGCGTTCGACGATCCGGACGCCCGTGCGCTCGCCCGCTCGCTCGCCGAGCAGGCGCTGGTGCTGGTGAAGAACGACGGCGTTCTGCCGCTCGCGGGCGGCACCCGCATCGCGCTGATCGGCCCGGCCGCCGACGACGCACGTCTGCTGCTCGGTGACCATCACTACCCGGTACACGCGGAGGAGCTGTACCGGCACGAGGCGCTCGACCCGGGGGTGGTGCCGGCACCCGGTAAACGCCCCGCGGCCCCGGCGTTCCGACCCGGACCGTTCTACGGCGAGATCGCCACGCTGCGCGAGACGCTGTCGCGCCGCTTCGAGGTGCGCCACGAGCGCGGCTGCGAGATCCTGGGGGACGATGCCGCCGGCATCCCGGCGGCGGTCGAGGCGGCGCGCGCCGCGGACGTGGCCGTGGTCTGCGTCGGCGGGCGCAGCGGGCTGATGCCGGACTGCACGAGCGGCGCGTTCCGAGACGCCACCGATCTCGGCCTGACCGGTCTGCAGCGCCGATTGGTGGACGCGGTGGCCGGGACCGGCACCCCGGTGGTGCTGGTCGTGGTGGGCGGGCGCGCGTTTGCGCTGGAGGCGGAGGTCGCGCAGAGCCGCGCGGTGCTGTGGGCGGGGCTGCCGGGTGAGCAGGGCGCGGAAGCCGTCGCCCGCGTGCTCGCGGGCGAGGTGAACCCCTCCGGCCGGCTGCCGGTGTCGCTGCCGCGTGCCGCCGGACAGGTGCCCATCTATTACAACCACCGTGCCGGCGGCGGGCGCAGCATGGTGCTCGGCGACTACACCGACCGTTCCAGCCGGCCGCTGTTCCCGTTCGGCCACGGCCTCTCGTACACGCAGTTCGAGTACGAGGAGCTGTCGTGCCCGGACACGGTGGAGCTGCACGCGGGCATCAATCTGCACGTCACGGTGCGGAACGCCGGCACCCGCGCCGGTGACGAAGTGGTGCAGGTATACCTGACCGACAAGGTGGCGGACGCAGCGCGGCCGGCGCTGCAGCTCGCGGGCTTCAAGCGCCTGAACCTCGCGCCGGGGCAGCGGCGGCGCCTGAAGTTCCTGCTCGATGCGAGTCAGCTCGGCTACTACGACCGCGAGATGCGCTTCGGGGTCGATCCCGGCGAGGTGGAGGTGTTGGTCGGCTCGTCGTCGCGGCGCATCCATCTGCGCAAGACCGTGGTGCTGAAGGGAGAGCGCCGGCCGCTGCAGCAGCAGCAGGTGGTCGCGACTCAGGTGGAGGTGGTGACGGTGGAGGAGGCGCGATGAGTGCGGGATCCGGGAGCGTGGCGGAATCCGTGACGGTGATGGAAGTGAGCCCGCGGGACGGGCTGCAGAACGAATCGGTACTGCTCGACACCGACGCCAAGCTGCGTCTGATCGACTACGCGCTGGCGGCGGGATTCCGCCGGATCGAAGTGACCAGCTTCGCGCATCCGGCTCGGGTGCCGCAGATGGCCGACGCCGAAGCCGTCTGCCGCGGGCTGCCGCAGCGGGGCGACGTCTGCTACACGGGACTCGTGATGAACCGGCGCGGCTACGAGCGGCTGCTCGCGACCGAGCGCCTCGACGAGGCCGGTCTGGTGGTTCCGGTTACCGATACGTTCGCCCAGCGCAATCAGGGCATGACGGTGAGCGAGTGCGTCGCGATGGCGCGCGGCGTGCTGCGCGATGCGCGGGCGAGGGGATTGCGCGCACAGGTGACGCTCGCGGTGGCGTTCGGCTGTCCGTTCGAGGGCGAGGTGCCGCTGTCCCGGCTGCTCGAGCTCGCGGATGCGCTGGCGGAGGAGGAGCCGGTGGAGCTCGCGCTGGCGGACACGGTCGGTGTCGGCGTGCCCGGGCAGGTGCTCGAGTATTTCGCGGCGCTGCGCGAGCGGCTCGGACCGGATCTGCCGCTGCGCGCGCATTTCCACGACACCCGCAACACCGGGATCGCCAACGCGTTCGCCGCGCTGCAGGTCGGGGTCGAGACGCTCGATGCGAGCCTCGGCGGTATCGGCGGCTGCCCGTTCGCGCCCCAGGCTACCGGCAACATCGCCACCGAGGATCTCGTCTACATGCTCGACCGGATGCGCGTCGCGCACGGCGTCAGCCTCGAGCGGCTACTCGAGGGCGCGGCGTGGCTCGAGACCGCACTCGGCAAGCCGGTGCCCTCGCGCCTGCTGAAATCCGGCGGCTTTCCACCCCAGACGGTGGGAGCGGCCTCCAACCCAGCGCCGACTGTGGGAGCGGCCTCCGGCCGCGAATCGCCGAACGAGCGGAGATCTGAACGATGACCACCCAGCCCACCGCGAGCGCCACCGGGCCGCTGCAGGATCTCACCGTCCTCGAGCTCGGCCAGCTCATCGCCGGCCCGTTCTGCGGCCAGCTCCTCGGCGACCTCGGCGCCGAGGTGATCAAGATCGAGCCGCCCGACGTGGGCGATCCGATGCGCGAGTGGGGTCAGGGGCTGCCGGTCTGGTGGCCGGTGATCGGCCGTAACAAGAAGTCGGTGACGCTGAACCTTCGCGAGCCGGAAGGGCAGGCGCTGCTGAAGCGGCTCGTCACCGACGCCGACGTGCTGATCGAGAACTTCCGTCCCGGGACGTTGGAGAAGTGGGGCCTCGGTTACGCGGATCTGGCCGCGATCAACCCGCGGCTGATCATGGCGCGGGTGTCCGGCTTCGGGCAGACGGGGCCGTACGCGCACCGTGCCGGGTACGGGTCGATCGGCGAAGCGATGGGCGGCATCCGCTATCTCGCCGGCGATCCGGACCGCCCGCCGAGCCGGGTGGGGCTCTCCATCGGCGACTCCCTCGCCGCGACGTTCGCCTGCGTGGGTGTGCTGGCCGCGCTGCATCACCGCGAGCGTACCGGTCAGGGCCAGGTGGTGGATTCCGCGATCTACGAGGCGGTGCTCGCAATGATGGAGTCGACCATCCCCGAGTACACCGAAGGCGGCGTGATCCGCGAGCGCAGCGGCTCGATCCTGCCGAAGATCGCGCCGTCGAACGTCTATCCGACCCGCGACGGCGAGATGATCGTGATGGGCGCGAACCAGGACTCGGTGTTCCGCCGGCTCTGCCAGGCGATGGGCGAGCCCGCGCTGGCCGACGATCCCCGCTACGCGAGTCACACCGCGCGCGGCGAGCATCAGGCCGAGCTCGATCAACGCATCGCCGGCTGGACCGAGACGCTGCCGGCGGACGCGCTGCTCGCGGTGCTCGAGCGCCACGGCGTGCCGGCCGGGCGCATCTACCGCGCGCCGGAGATGCTCGCCGATCCGCATTTCCAGGCCCGCGAGGCGATCGTCGACGTGCCGCACGAGACGTTCCGCAACCTGAAGATGCAGAACGTGGTGCCGAAGCTGTCCGCCACGTCGGGTTCGATCCGCTGGCCGGGACCGGCGCTCGGCGCGCACAACGCGGAGGTGCTCGGCGGCCGGCTCGGCCTGTCGGATGCCGAGCTCGCCGAGCTCGCCGCCCGTGGCATCGTCTGAGCCCGCGGGCGCGGTGCCGGACGTCGCCGCCGTGCTGGCGGCGGCCCAGCGCATCCGCCCCTGGATCCACCGCACGCTGGTGCTGACCAGCCGCAGCATCGACGCGCTGGTCGGCGCGCCGGTGCACTTCAAGTGCGAGAACTTCCAGCGCTCCGGCTCGTTCAAGGCGCGCGGCGCGTTCGCGGCGCTGACCGCGCTCGCCGACGCGGATCGGCGTCGGGGCGTGATCACGCACAGCTCCGGCAATCACGGGGCCGCGCTCGCGCTCGCGGGGGAACGTCTCGGCGTACCGGTGACCGTGGTGGTCCCGGAGTCGGCGCCGGCGTTCAAGCGCCGGAATATCGCCCGCTACGGCGCCCGGATCGTCGACTGCGGGGCGACGCTGGCCGACCGCGAACGGACGCTCGCTGAGGTGCAGGCCGAGGAGGGGGCGCTGTTCGTGCCGCCCTACGACGATCCCGAGATCATCGCCGGACAGGGCACCGCGATGCTCGAGCTTCTCGATCAGACGCCGGAGTTGCAGACGGTCTGGGTACCCGTCGGCGGCGGCGGTCTCGCGAGCGGAGCCGCGCTGGTCGGCGCAGCGAGCGGCGTGGCCGTGCGCGGCGGGGAGCCGGAGCTCGCGGACGATGCGTTCCGTTCCCTCGCGAGCGGCGAGCGTCAACCGGCGCCGCCGCCGCTGACCATCGCCGACGGGCTGCGCACGGCGCTCGGTGAGCTGAACTTCCGGGTGCTGCGCGACTACCGGCTGCCGATCACGCTGGTGAGCGAGCAGGCGATCCGGGACGCGCAGCGGCTGATCTGGAACTGCCTGAAGATCGTGATCGAGCCGAGCTCGGCGGTGCCGCTCGCCGCGCTGCTCGAGCACGGCGCCGATCGCCCGGCCGGCGTGATCCTGACCGGCGGCAACGTCGACCTGCCCTGATCGATCTGCTGGGCACGTCGCCTCAGCGGCCTGGGATCTCGGCCGGATCGATCAGCCTATGGCGGCGCCAGCCTTGCGTCAGCAGCCAGGTTGCGGCGGGTGCTACTTCGCGAATGCGCGGGGGTGAATCACCCGGGTTCCACGGCGGACGCTTCCACCCCTCGAACCACACCGCCGAGCTCGCCGGATCGAGCTGCGTCGTAGGGGGCGGCTTCCGGTGACGCTCGAAGTAATGGTGTCGGGCATTCAGCAGCACGTAGCCGAGGGCATGACGCACCTGCTTCGGCGTGCGCAGCAGCCGGTGGTGATAGCGGCCGTCCAGCACACTACCGCGCCGCGAGAACACCCGGTTCACGCACCGCGCAACCCGCGCCGCGAGGCTCTTCATGCCGCAGGCGAGCGCACGCTTCCCCTGCGCTTCAATCAGAAAGTGCAGGTGATTGTGCTGGATCGAGTAGTGCACGACACGAAAGCCCGGCCGCTCGGCGCACCGGGCGAGGCTGTATCGGAAGGCCGAGACGAAGCGCTTTCTGCGCAGGTTCGGCAAGCCCCTCTGCAGGCGCACGGTGACGTGCACGGGGCAGTGGCCGGGGATCGCCTCGCGGCACCGGTGCAGCACGCGCGCGTTGGGCCGCGCCTTCCGGCCCGCGCCGGGCCGCCAGCCGCCCCGGCCCGACGGGATCAGCACCAGCTCGGTCTGCTTCGGTCGCCGTCCGCACGCCTTTGTCATGCGCCCAGATTAGGGCGCTGTTCATCGCGGCGATGCCGGCGATGGCTGAAGGTGC
>DASVDC010000167.1:0-20678 GCA_036381275.1 Pseudomonadales bacterium
TGCCGCGCTGTTCCGCTCCACCGACGGCGGCGAGTCCTGGCACGAGCTCGCGGGGCTGCGCGGCCACGGCACCGGCCGCGACTGGCAGCCCGGCGCGGGCGGCCTCTGCCTCCACACGATCCTGCTCGATCCCACGAATCCCGACCGTATCTTCGTCGCGATCTCCGCCGCCGGCGCGTTCCGCACCGACGACGGCGGCCGGACGTGGAAGCCGATCAACAAAGGCCTCGTGTCGGAATTCATGCCGAACCCGACCGCGGAGGTGGGTCACTGCGTGCACAACCTCGCGATGAACCCCGGGCGCCCGGACGTGCTGTACATGCAGAAGCACTGGGACGTGATGCGCAGCGACGACGCGGGCGACTCCTGGCACGAAGTCAGCGGCAACCTGCCGAGCGACTTCGGCTTCCCGATCAGCGTGCACGCGCACGAGCCGGACACCATCTACGTGGTGCCGATCAAGAGCGACTCGGAGCACTACCCGCCGGACGGCCGGCTGCGCGTGTACCGGAGCCGCTCCGGCGGCAACGAATGGGAGCCGCTCACCAACGGCCTGCCGCAGAAGGATTGCTACGTGAACGTGCTGCGCGATGCGATGGCCGTCGACCGGCTCGACCCGTGCGGCATCTACTTCGGCACGACCGGCGGGCAGGTGTACGTCTCGCCGGACGGCGGCGACCACTGGCGGCCGATCGTGCGCGATCTGCCGTCGGTACTCTCGGTGGAGGTGCAGACGTTGCCATGATCCGGGTCGTGCTGCCGCACATGCTGTGCACGCTGGCGAAGGTCGACCGCGAGGTAACCGTGTCGGTCGAGGGGCCGGTCACGCAGCGCACCGTGCTCGATGCGCTCGAGCGCGCCTACCCGATGCTGCGCGGCACGATCCGCGATCACGTGAGCGGCCAGCGGCGCCCGAAGGTGCGGATCTTCGCCTGCAACGAAGACGTCTCCCACGATTCGCCGGACGCGCCGCTGCCGGAAGCAGTGGCGACCGGCGCGGAGCCGCTGTTCGTGCTCGGCGCGATTTCGGGGGGCTGATATCCCGGGCTGTGGGTGCGGCCTCTATCTGTGGGAGCGGCCTCCGGCCGCGAATGAAGGAGATTCGCGGCCGGAGGCCGCTCCCACAACACAACGAGGTCACCGCGCCGGGCGCCAGCCCGCCCGCTCGGCCTCCTCGGCGGAGCAGAACCAGCGCTCGCCGCGGCCCGGATCGATTCGGGTCTCCCGGTAATACCGGTCGCCGGGCCGATGGTAGATGCGCTGGCCGCGCCGATTGACGTTGCCCTTGATCCGGCAGCCCTCGGGCGGCTCGGCGGACGCGGCGGCGACGGTCCGCCGGCCGTGCCGCCACTCCCAGGGCGGCACCGGCGCCGGGTGCTGCCAGAGTCCCCGCCCGGCCTCCCGCGCCGCGGCCTCGTCCTCGAGCAGCGATGAATCGTCGAGGTAGCGCCGGTACGCCCAGGCGTGACCTTCGCGGACCAGCTCCCGGTTGATGTCGCGCTCGCCGAGCCAGACCTTGCCGACCGTGCGGCCGTATTCGTCGACATCGGCGATCTGCACGCGCACGTAGTTGCCTTCGACCTTGTCCGCGAGCGCGCGCCGCGCCTCCCGGCTTCCGGGCTGGCCCTGCTCCGGCGCGTCGATCTCGTGCAGCCGGATCCGATGGCGCTGCCCGCCGATCCGCACCGTCAGCGTGTCGCCGTCGGCGACGTAATCGACTCGGCCGACGAGCGGTGGAGCGCCCTCGGCCGCGAGCACGATTCCGGGCGCCGCCCACAGCGCCGCCAGCAGCGCGAGGCGCACCAGCGCCCGCGCCGCGTGCCGCCGGCCGTGGCCGCTTCCGATCGTCACGTTCACCAGTCCCTCGATTCGCGAGCGAACACTATCGCAGAGGGGCGCAGCGGTGCCTACCCGCACGGCCGGGCGGCGCGCCCCGCGGGCCGCGCCCCCGGGTGATTGCGATCCGGCCCCCGCGTGGACGACACTGCAGTCGAGCCGCGCTGCGCGGTTCGACGGGCACGACGTCGGCAGAGGAGACGCACCGAGCATGCTGAAGCGCGTTCTGATCAGCAATCGCGGCGAAATCGCCATCCGCATCGCCCGAGCCGCGGCATCGCTCGGCATGGAGTCGGTGGCGGTGTATGCCCCGGCGGACGCCGACTCGCTGCACACCCGCGTCGCCTCGACCGCGCGCGAGCTGCCGTTCGCCGGGGACCCCGTTCGCGCCTACCTCGACGCCGACGCCCTCGTCGCGGCCGCCACTGCGTCGGGTTGCGATTGCGTCCATCCCGGGTACGGCTTCCTCGCCGAGAGCGCCGCGTTCGCCGAGCGCTGCGCGGCCGCCGGGCTCACCTTCGTCGGACCGCCGCCAGCGGTGCTCGCGCTGTTCGGCGACAAGCTGCGCGCGCGGCGGCTCGCCGAGTCGCTGTCGATCCCGGTGGTTCCGGGCAGCGCCGAGCCGCTGGCATCCGTCGACGAAGCGCGGGCCGCGGCCGATGCGCTCGGTTATCCGGTCATGCTCAAAGCGGCCGCGGGCGGCGGCGGGCGCGGCATGCGCCGGGTGGCCGGTCCCGAGGAGCTGGCGGATGCGTTCGCCCGCTGCGCGAGCGAGGCGGACGCCGCGTTCGGCGACGGCTCGCTCTTCCTCGAACGGCTGCTGCCGCGCCCGCGGCACATCGAGGTGCAGCTCCTCGCGGATGCGCACGGGCGGGTGGTGCATCTGCACGAACGGGATTGCTCGGTGCAGCTGCGCCATCAGAAGGTGGTGGAGATCGCGCCGGCGCCGGGGCTCGACGAGGCGCTGCGCGCGCGGCTGCTCGACGATGCGGTGCGGCTCGCCCGGGAGGCCGGCTTCGTGAATGCCGGCACCGTGGAGTTCCTCGTCGTACCGGAAACGGGCGAGCACTTCTTCATCGAATGCAATCCGCGGATCCAGGTCGAGCACACCGTGACCGAGGAAATCACCGGCATCGGCCTGGTGGAAGCGCAGTTCCTGCTGGCGGGCGGGGCGTCGCTCGCCGACCTCGGCCTCGCCGATCAGGCCGCCGTCGGCCGTCCGCGACGCTGTTCCGTGCAGGCGCGCGTCGTCGCGCGGGGCGGCGGCACGCTGCGCGGCTACAAGGAGCCCTCCGGCCCCGGCGTGCGGGTCGACGCGTGCGGCTACCTCGGCTACACGCCGCCGGCACAGTTCGACCCGCTGCTCGCGAAGGTGATCGGCACGTCCGGGGCGCTCGCGGACACCGCCCGCGCCGATTCGGCCTACCTCGCCGCGCTCGACCGCACCCGCCGGGCGCTCGAGGAGTTCCACATCGCGGGGCTGCCCAACAACCTCGCTGAGCTGCGCGCGATCCTCGCGCATCCGGCGCTGCAGCGCGCCGATGCCCGGGTCACGCTGCTGCACGAGGAGCCGGAAATCCTGCGCGCCGGTGCAACCGCGAACGGCCGCGCCCTGGATCTGCTCGAGCGCCGAGCCGCGGCGCAGACTTCGACCGCTCCGCTGCCGATGGACGGCGCCCGAACGCCGCTCCCGGGTCTCGAAGCCGCGCCCGGCCAGCTTGCGGTGAGCTGCCCGATGGACGGGCAGGTCGTCGAAGTCTGCCGGCGCGAAGGGGCGAAGGTCGCCGCGGGGGAAGCGCTCCTGATCATCAGCGCGATGAAGATGGAAACCGTGGTCACCGCGCCGGGCGCCGGTGAAGTCGCCGCGATGCTGCCGCTCGAGCCGGGCGACAGCGTCGGCGCGGGCCAGATCGTCGCGCTGCTCTCGCCCGCGGACGGCGCCGCGGCGGCCGCGCCGGTATCCGGGGGCTGGGGCGACGTGCTCGGAGAGGTCCGCACACTCCAGGAGATGGCCCATGCGCGCCTCGCGCCCGATTCCAACGACCCCGGTGTGGTGCGCCAGCGCCGCCGTGGCAAGCTCACCTGCCGGGAACGTATCGCGGCGCTGCTCGACGAAGGCTCGTTCCGCGAGGTCGGCAGCGTCGCCGGCTTCGCCTCGTACGACGACAACGGCCGCGTCGCGGCGTTCACGCCCGCGAATCACGTCGGCGGCTGGGGCACGATCGAAGGGCGCACCGCGGTGGTCTGCGCCGACGACTTCACTTCCCGCGGCGGCCACTCGGACGGCGCGATCGGCGCGAAGAGCCTGTACCTCGACCGGCTGTCGGTACAGCTCGAGGTGCCGTCGCTGCGCCTGCTCGACGGCTCCTCCGGCGGCGGCAGCGTCGCCGCGATGGTGCCGGAGCAGCGTGCGCCCGGCGAGAGCCGCGCGAAGGAGAGCAGCGGCCACATCACCGCCGGGCGGCCCCGCGTCGCCGGCAGCGGCGGCTCGTTCCTGCCGGGACACCTCGGCAGCACGCTGTACACCGAGCAGCTCGCGACCGTGCCTGTGGTGAATCTGCTGCTCGGCAGCGTGGTCGGCATCGGCGCCGCCAAGGCGGTGCTCGGGCACTTCTCGGTGATGGTGCGCGACATCGCGCAGCTCTTCGTCGCGGGCCCGCCGGTGGTGCGCCACGCGATGGGCTACGAGATCAGCAAGGAAGAGCTCGGCGGCTGGCACATCCACTGCCGCAACGGCGGCGTGGACAACCTGGCGGAAAGTGAACTGGATGCATTCGCGCAAGCGCGCCGGTTCCTCTCGTACCTGCCTTCGTCGGTCCACGAGCCGCCGCCGGTAGTGACGCCATCACCGGACGATCCGCCCGATCGACGGGACGAGGAGCTGCTCACGCTGATCCCGCGCAAACGCACGACCACGTTCGATGCGCGGCGTGCGATCGCGCTGATCGCCGACCGCGGCTCGTTCTTCGAGATCGGTCCGCTCTGGGGCACCGACCAGATCACCGGTTTCGCGCGGCTGAACGGCCACCCGGTGGGTGTGCTCGCGTCGGACAGCCGGCATCCGAACGGCGGCGCGCTCACCGCGGACGGCTGCCGCAAGCTCACCCGGCACCTGGACCTCTGCGACCTGTTCCACGTGCCGATCCTGAACCTGGTGGACAATCCGGGCTTCGCGGTGGGGCGGGAGCACGAGCAGACCGGCACGATCCGCGCGGGCGGTCAGTGGATGGTCGCGTTCGCGCAGACCAGCGTGCCGATCTTCACCGTGATCATGCGGCGCAGCTTCGGCGTCGCCGGCAACAACTACGCGACCCCGCGCGCCGAGCCGTCGATGCGCGTGGTGTGGCCGGCCGCCGACGTCGGCGGCATTCCGCCGGAGGGCGGCATCGAAGCCGCGTACGCGCGCCAGCTCGCCGAGGCCGAAGACCCGGAGGCGCTGCGCGCCGAGCTGATGGCGCGCATCGAGAGCGCGCGGGGGCCGATCGGGCCGCTGTCGAAGTTCCAGATGGAAGAGATGATCGACCCGCGCGATACGCGGCGGCTCGCGTGCGAATGGGTGACGCTCGCGTATCGGACCGTCTCCCAACCGGGACGCCTCGGGCGGCGCCCGCTGCAGTTCCGGCCGTAGCGGCGCCGCGCGGCGGATTTCCTTCGGCTCGTGCTACTCAAGCTGTTTCCGCTGCTCGCGGCGGCTGCCGGTGCCCTCGGCTGGGGGTTCGCCGGCTCCGTCGCGCACGCGAGCGGCGCCATCGTCCCGCTGCTCATGCTGATCATGCTGTGCATGGGGCTGACGCTGACGCCGCAGGACTTCCTGAATCTGCGGCACTGCAAGTCCGCGGTGCTGGCGGGAGTGACGCTGCAGTTCTCGGCGATGCCTCTCACCGCGCTCGGCATCGCACGGCTGCTCGGCCTGGACGACGACCTGACGGTGGGGCTGGTGCTGGTCGGCAGCGTCGCCGGCGGTACGGCGTCGAACGTGATCACCTACCTCGCGCGCGGCAACGTGGCGCTGTCGGTGTCGATGACGTCCATCTCGACGCTCGCGAGCGTGCTGCTGACACCGCTGCTCGTGACGCTGCTGGTCGGCTCCCGGGTGCCGGTGCCGGCCGGCGAGCTGCTGACCACGCTGGCGCAGATCATCGTGGTGCCCGTGCTCGTCGGCCTCGCGATCAACACGTTCGCCCGCGACGTGACGCGCCGCGTGCTGCCCGCGCTGGCGCCACTGTCGATCGCCGCAATCCTGATCATCATCGCGATCGTCGTGGCGCTGAACGCCGATCGGCTCGGCGAGGTCGGGATCACCGCCGCGGCGGCGACGCTGATCCACAACGTCGCCGGGCTCTCGCTCGGCTATCTCGCCGCGTACCTGCTCGGCTTCGACCGCAGCGTCTGCCGCACGATCGCGATCGAGGTCGGCATGCAGAACTCGGGGCTCGCCGCCGCGCTCGCGGTGAAGTTCTTCGGCGCCGCGGCGGCGCTGCCGGGGTCGCTGTTCAGCGTCTGGCAGAACGTCACCGGATCGGCCTTCGCGGCGCTCGCGCAGTGGCAGACGGAGCGCGCGGAGCCCACTGTGGGAGCGGCCTCCGGCCGCGAATGACCACTGACGACATCCCGTAGGAGCGGTCTCTAGACGGCGATTCGCGGCCGGAGGCCGCTCCCACGACGGTTTGGAATCGCGGTCAGGAGACCGCTCCTACGGAAGGAAAAGCCGGTCAGTTCTCCGGCCCGATGTCCGCCGCGCTGTGCCGCTCCGGCACGCGCTTCTCCTCAGGCCCCCAGCTGCGGTTGACCCGCTGGCCGCGGCGCACCGCCGGGCGGGCGCCGATCTCGGCGGCCCAGCGGCGCACGTGGGTGTAGCTCTCCACGTCGAGGAACTCGCCCGCTTCGTAGAGCCTCCCCTGCGCCAGCGCGCCGTACCACGGGTAGGTGGCGATGTCGGCGATGGTGTAATCGTCACCGCACAGGAAGCGGCGCTCGGCGAGGTTGCGGTTCAGCACGTCGAGCTGACGCTTCACCTCCATGGTGTAGCGGTCGATCGGGTAGCGCATCTTGGTCGGCGCGTAGGCGTAGAAATGGCCGAAGCCGCCGCCGAGGTACGGGGCGCTGCCCATCTGCCAGAACAGCCACGCGTAGCACTCGGCGCGGTCCGCGAGCGAGGCCGGCAGGAACGCGCCGAACTTCTCCGCGAGGTAGAGCAGAATCGCGCCGGACTCGAAGATGCGCACCGGCCGCGGACCGCTCCGGTCCACCATCGCCGGGATCTTCGAGTTCGGGTTGATCGCGACGAAACCGCTGCCGAACTGGTCGCCCTCACCGATGTTGATCAGCCAGGCGTCGTACTCGGCGCCGCTGTGGCCGAGCGCGAGCAGCTCTTCGAGCATGATCGTGACCTTCACGCCGTTCGGCGTCGCGAGCGAATAGAGCTGCAGCGGATGCTTCCCGACCGGCAGCTCCTTCTCGTGGGTCGGCCCGGCCACCGGGCGGTTGATGCGGGCGAATCGCCCGCCGTTCTCCGCCTCCCATTTCCACACCCGGGGTGGCTGGTACTCGTCGGGCGGATTTGCGTCGGACATGTTCGGTTCCTTATTCGATGAGCTTCGGGAGACGGTCCGGCTACGTTGCGGAGTTCAGCCGCCGCAGTCAACGCCCGGGCCGCTCTCGAGGGGGATGCGGGAACGTTCCGTGCATGGCGCGGCTGAATCCGTCGGGAGAGGAGCCCGCGATGAACGCCAAGAAGATCCTGGATCAGCTCATGCAGCATTCCAGCGCGAAGGGCACCGCGCGCAGCTCGGGCGACACGGTGGACCGGCTGCTCGAGGAGCTGTCGAGCCGCCTCGGCGGCTCCGGAGGCCCCGGCCGCGCCCGGGCCGGCGATGCCGGTCAGGGCGGCGGCATCGACCTGACGAGCCTGATCGGCCCCGGCGCGCTCGCGTTGCTGGTCGGCTCGAAGCGCGGCCGGCGGCTCGGCGGCAGCGCGCTCAAATACGGCGCAATCGCCAGCCTCGGCGCGCTGGCGTGGCGGGCCTGGCAGAACCATCAGGCCGGCCAGGGAGGCGGAGCCGGCGACGCGGCGCGGGAAGGCGAGCCGGTGGAACGTCTCGAGGGCGATGCGGGCAACCGCCGGAGCCTGGGCATCCTGCAGGCGATCATCATGGCCGCCCGAGCCGACGGCCACATCGACCAGGGCGAGCGCACGCAGCTCAGCGAGCAGATGAACGCGCTCGGCGCCGACGAGGAGCTGCGCACCTGGATGAAGCAGCAGCTCGACGCGCCGCTCGACGCCGAGGCGCTGGCGCGTCAGGCCGACTCGCCCCAGGCGGCCCGGGAGATGTACCTGGCGAGCCTCGCGATCGTGGACGAGCAGAACCCGATGGAGCGCGCCTGGCTCGAGCAGCTCGCGCAGGCGCTCGGCATCGAGCCCGGGCTCGCCGCGGAGCTCGAGCAGCAGATGACCGCGAACGCGTGATCCGACCGCGAAGCTGATGTAGGAGCGGTCTCCAGACCGCGATTCCCGTATCATCGCTCGGCCGCGCCCGAGCGAAGGAGGCAGGTCGTGCCGAGCGAAGTGATCGACCATCCGGAACAGCGCCGCTTCGAGCTGCCGCTCGACGGCGGAGCGGTCGCGACCGCTCACTACCGCATCGACGACGGCCGCGTCGTGCTGACCCATACCGAGGTGCCGGACGCGTACTCCGGCCAGGGCATCGGCTCACGCCTCGCGCGCGGCGTGTTCGATTCGATCCGCGCGAGCGGCCGCAAGGCGGTGACCGAGTGTGCGTTCATGAGCCGCTTCGCCGAGCGCCACCCCGAGTATTCGGACATTCTCGACACCTGACGGCGCGCAAAGCGTGGAGGAGGAACGGCCGATGATCGAGCTGGTGATTCAGCAGCGCCGCCGCGATCTGGGCGGCTTCGAGGTCGGCCGGGTCCTGCCGTTCGCGCAGCGGCGCATGATCGGGCCGTTCATCTTCTTCGACCACATGGGGCCGGTGCACTTCGAGCCGGGCATCCCGAGGGAGGTCGACGTGCGGCCGCATCCGCACATCGGACTGTCCACCGTCACCTACCTGTTCGAAGGCGAGATCATGCACCGCGACAGCGTCGGGTCGCAGCAGCCGATCCGGCCCGGCGAGGTGAACTGGATGACCGCCGGACGCGGCATCACCCATTCGGAACGTTTCGAGCGGGCACGCCGCGAAGGCGGACCGATGAACGGCATTCAGGCCTGGGTGGCGCTGCCGGACGAAGACGAGGAAACCGACCCGGCGTTCGCGCATCACGGCGAGGCGGACCTTCCCGTGTTCGAAGAGAGCGGCGTGCGCGGCCGGCTGATCGCCGGCGAGGCGCTGGGGCTCCGCTCGAAGGTCCGGACCCACTCGCCGATGTTCTATCTGCACTGGCAACTGGCGAGCGGCGCGAAGGCCGAGCTTCCGGCCGAGTACCCCGAGCGCGCGATCTACGTCGCGGCCGGCGGCGTCGTGGTCGACGGTCGGCGCTTCACCGAGGGCGACATGCTGGTCTTCGCTCCGGGGCAGCCGGTGACCATCGACGCCGCGGAACCGTCGATCGTGATGGCGCTCGGCGGCGAGCCGATCGGGCATCGCTTCATCGAGTGGAACTTCGTCTCCTCCTCGAAAGAGCGGATCGAGCAGGCGAAGGCGGATTGGCGCGCAGGGCGAATGAAGCTGCCGGATTTCGACTCGGACGAATTCATTCCGCTGCCGCCGGATCCGGCGGCTCCGCCGAATCCGATGTCGTGAGGCCGCCGTTCGCGGCGGAGCAGCGCTACAGGCCCAGCACGCGCTTCGCCATGATGTTGCGCTGGATCTCGTTCGAGCCGCCGTAGATCGTCGCCGCGCGGTTGTTGAAGTAGAACGGCGTCACCGTGAGGGCCTCCTTTGGGCCGATCGCCGGCAGGCGGCCGCGGGCGGCGATCACCTCCGGCTGATGCACGCGCGCCCAGTCGCCGACGGCTTCCACCGCGAGCGCCGAGATCGCCTGCGACAGCTCCGTGCTCTGCACCTTCAGCATCGACGCGGCGGGACCTGGTGAGCCGGTGCGCTCGGCCTCCGCGAGCGCGCGCAGCTCGGTCGCCTCGAGCGCGAGGACGCGAACCTCCAGCGCGTCGATGCGGCGGTCGAGATCGGCGCTGCCCACGTTCGGCGCCAGCGCGCGCAGCCGCGTGATCGATTCCAGCAGTCCCGGTGCGGAGGGTTTGCCGCCCCGCTCGAACTCGAGCAGGTACTTGGTGACGGCCCAGCCCTCGTGCTCCTTGCCGACCACGTTGCGCTGCGGCACCCGCACGTTGTCGAAGACCACCTGGCACTGCTCGGTGTCGCCGGAGAAGAACCGGATCGGATGCCGGGTAACGCCGGGGGCGTCGAGATCGATCAGCAGGAACGTCACGCCCTGCTGCGGGCGCTCGAAGCGGCCGGTGCGCACCAGGCAGAACATCCGGTTCGCGTAGTGCGCGTGGGTGGTCCAGATCTTGGTACCGTTCACCACGTAGTCGTCGCCGTCGCGCTCGGCCCGGCACTCGAGCGCCGCGAGATCGGAACCCGCCTGCGGCTCGGAATAGCCCTGGCACCAGAAGTCGTCGCCGCGCTGCATGCGCGGCAGGTAGTAGTCCTTCTGCTCCTCGGTGCCGTAGCCGAGCAGCGCCGGGCCGAGCATACCGAGGCCCATCGGCGAGACCGGCGGCGGGCCGGCCTTCGCGCTCTCGCAGTCGAAGATGAAGCGCTCGGTCAGCGACCAGCCGGTGCCGCCGTAGCGCTCCGGCCAGCTCGGCGTCAGCCATCCCTGCTCGTACAGAATGCGCTGCCACGCCATGCCCGCCTCGTAGTCGCAGTACACGCTGGTCATGTACCGGCGCGCCGCCTTCAGCTCGTCGGTGAGCCGGGTGGCGAAGAACTCGCGCACCGTGTCGCGGAACCGTTCGAGCTCGGGAGAAAGTCGTGTCTGCATGGCGGACTCCGGCGGCGTCGTACCGAGTGTACACGGCCCGCCGTCGGCTGCATCGTCAAAGCCCGGCCGCTGTGCTAGGTTCTGCCCGCTATGAATACCCCGAACGACCCTAACGCGGTGCGCCTGACCGAGTACGCCCACGGCGGCGGCTGCGGCTGCAAGATCGCCCCGGCGGTGCTCGCCGAGATCCTCGCGAGCGCGCCGCTCGGGCTGCGCCACCCGAACCTCCTGGTCGGCACCGAGTCGAGCGACGACGCCGCCGTGTACCGGCTGAACGCCGAGCAGGCGATCGTCGCCACCACCGACTTCTTCATGCCGATCGTCGACGACCCCCACGACTTCGGCCGCATCGCCGCGACCAACGCGATCTCGGATGTCTACGCGATGGGCGCGCAGCCGATCCTGGCGCTCGCGGTGGTGGGAATGCCCGTGGAGAAGCTGCCGACCGCCGTGGTCCGGCGGATCCTCGAAGGCGGCGCGGCGGTGTGCGCCGACGCCGGCATTCCGGTCGCGGGCGGCCATTCCATCGACGCGCCGGAGCCGATCTACGGCCTGGTTGCGCTCGGCGTGGTGCATCCCGACCGGGTCAAGCGCAACGACGCTGCCCGGGCCGGCGACGTGCTGGTGCTCGGCAAGCCGATCGGCGTCGGGATCCTGAGCGCCGCGCTGAAGAAGCGCGAGCTCGACGAAGCGGGCTATCGGGCGATGCTGGCGGTCACCACGCAGCTCAACCGGCCCGGAATCGAGCTGGCGGCACTCGATGCGGTGCACGCGCTCACCGACGTGACCGGCTTTGGTCTGCTCGGCCATCTGCTGGAGATCTGCCGCGGCTCCGGCCTCGGCGCGGAGCTCTCCGCGGCGGACGTGCCGGTGCTGCCGGCCGCGCGCACCCTCGCCGAGGCCGGCTACGCGACCGGCGCATCGAACCGCAACTGGGCGAGCTACGGCCGCTCGGTCTCGCTGCCCGAGCACCTCCCCGGATGGAAGAAGGCGCTGCTCACCGATCCGCAGACCAGCGGCGGCCTGCTCGTCGCGTGCGCGGCGGGCACCGAAGGCGCGGTGCTCGAGATCTTCCGCCGGGGCGGCTTCGAGCAGGCGGCCGTGATCGGCCGGCTGGTCGAAGGGCCGGCCGAGGTCCGGGTGCGCGGCTGACGCCCGCGGCTCGCGCACGTTCCATCGCGCGCTCGAGCAGCTCGGGCACGTAGTCGACGGCCACGACCTGGCACCAGCGCCGCGCGGCGGCCAGCGCCGCGTTGCCGTTGCCCGCGGCCACGTCCAGCACCCGCTGGCCGGCGTGCAGGTCGAGCGCCTCACAGAGGTGCTCACCGACGATCTGCAGGGTCGTGCCGATCCGGGCGTAGTCACCGCTCGCCCAGGCGGCCTGCTGGCGTGCCTTGAGCGCGGCGAGGTCCGGTCCGGCCGTGTTCCCGGAGGAAGGAGTCGACGTTTCGTTCATCCCGCTTCTCCGTGGGTCAGGAAGCGCCGAGGCTCGACCGCCGGCGTGGGAGGCCGCGTCGGAATCCTCATGGAACGATTCGACTCCCGTCCGCGGCCGGACGCAATACCGCCAAGGCAACGGTTCCGCGCCACCGCCGGGTCCCCTCCGCCCGCCGGTCTCAGCCGGCCGTCGCCGCCTCCTCCTCCTCGATCAGCCGCCGCACGTTCCAGAGCCGCGAGCGGGTGAACAGCAGGAGCTGGACGATCGCCATCCCCACCACCGGCACCAGCACCGCCCCGCGGGGCCCGAACTGGCCGACGCACCAGCCGAGTCCGACGCTGCCGATCGGCATGCCGCCCATCATGCCGAGCGAGTACACGGACATCAGCCGCGCGCGATGCGTATCGGAAGCCGCCTCCTGCACGATCGCGCGCGACATGGTCATGCTGATGCCGCCGCACAGCCCCCACAGATAGATCACCAGGTAGAACGCCCACAGCGGCAGCTCGAAGTGCAGCAGCGCGAGCAGCGCCGGGCTGATGCAGCCGCTGATCATCAGCGCGCGGCCGGGCCGGTCGACGCCGCCGCGGCGCATCAGCCAGAGGATGGTGGTGCAGGTGCCGCCCATGTTGGCGACGAACGCGAGCGCGATGCCGCCGGAGCTGCCGTGATATAGGTCGCGCACCATCAGCGGCAGGATCACCATGAAGGTGCCGGCGAAGAAGATGCCGACCGAGAACGTGAGGAAGATCGCCGGCCGGATCGCTTCGGAACGCCACGCGGCGGCGATCCCTTCGCCGATCTCGTGCAGCGGATGCCGGCGCGGCCGCGGCGGCGCGGCCGGCAGCGGCGGAATGCGACGGGTGGCGAGCCCCGAGGCGAGCATGAACAGCGCCTGCGTCCCCATCAGCGCCGCCGGCCCGAGCCATTCGGCGGTCGAGCCGATGCCGAAGCCGACGATCTGCATGCCGAACTGCACGCCCACCGCCATCGTCACCACGCGCTGGATCTCGCGGCCGGCCACGCGGTTCAGCAGCGCATCCCGCGCCGGCTGGGCGAACGCGCCGAAGCAGCCGCCGACGAACGCCCAGCCGAGCAGCACCTCGTAGACGATCAGATCGGCGAACACGAGGCCCGCCATCACGAGCGGCGGCAGCACCATCGCGAACTGCAGGCGGAGCAGCAGCCGGCGCTGATCGACCCGGTCGCCGAGCAGCCCGCCCCAGAGGATCAGCAGCAGCATCGGCAACTGGCTCGCCGTCTGCGCGAGCCCGACGCGCTCCGGCGTCTCGTGCAGGTACACGGCCACGAGCCACGGAAACAGCACCATCTGGATCCCGCCCGGGACGAGAAAGCACGCGGTGCTGGTGAGGTACCAGCGCAGGGCGGTATTCATCGGTGGCCGTTTTTTCTGCACACCTGATGGTAGATGAAGCCGCGCGCCCGGCACCACTCGGCGCCGGCGGTTGAGGTGTCCGTTGCTTTCACCGATCCTTCGGCTCACCGCCAGCAGCAGCGAAGGGGGAGCCGGCATGGCCCGCGCACTCGAGGATCTCCGCGTTCTGGATCTGACGACCGGGCCCGCCGGCGGGCTCGCGACGATGATCCTGGCCGACTTCGGCGCCGAGGTGCTGGCGATCGAGCGGCCGCGGGGCGATCCGCTCGCCGCGCTGCCGGCGGCGCCGATGTGGCGCCGCGGCAAACGCACGTTGACCCTCGACCTCGCGACCGGGCGCGGGCTCGGGACGCTGCACCGGCTCTGCGCCGGCGCCGACGTGCTGATCTGCAACTGGCGGCCGAGCGCGCTCGCGCGCAAGGGGCTCGACTTCGAGCGCCTGCACGCGCGGCATCCGCACCTCGTGTTCTGCCACCTGACGGGCTTCGGCGGGCGGGGTCCGCGTGCCGAATATCCCGGCTACGAGCACCTGGTCGCGGCGGCGAGCGGACGCATGCAGGTCTTCAGCGGCCTCGCCGACCGCTCCGGGCCGACCTTTTCGGCGCTGCAGGTGGGCGTGCACGCGTGCGCGCAGACCGCCGCGGCCGGCATCCTCGCCGCGGTCTACGCCCGCGCATCGGACGGCGTCGGCCGGCTCGTCGAGACGAGCCTGCTGCAGGGGCTTCTGGCCTACGAGCAGTTCACGCTGCTCGCGAGCCAGTTCCCCGAACGGATCGGCGAGCTCGCGGCGGCGCTCGCGCCGGCCGGGGAGCCGCCGCTGCCGAGCCTCTACTACCACCCGGCGCAGGCCGGCGACGGCCGCTGGATGCAGTTCGGGAACCTGCTGCCGCACCTGTTCGAGAATTTCCTGATCGTCACCGAGCTGATCGACGTACTGGCCGATCCGGACTTCGACGCCGCGCAGCTCCGCTTCCGGCCCGAGAAAGCGGAGAAGCAGGAAGCCTTCCGCGAACGCATGCTGCGCCGGATCCAGTCGCGCCCCGCGGCGGACTGGATCGCGGATTTCGTCGCGAACGGCAGCGTCGCCGCCACCGCCTATCAGACCACGAGACAGGCGCTCGGCGATCCCGACCTGGTCGCCAACGGCCACGTCATGGCGCGCGCGGACGGCGGCGTGCAGCTCGGTCCGGTGGCGCGGCTGACGCGCACGCCGGCGCAGCCCGGCGGCGACGCGGTGCCCGACGATGTGCTCGCCGAGCGCTGGCAGGCGAGCCCGCGTCCGGCGCCCGCGCGCCCGAAGCGCGGCGGCGCGCCGCTCGACGGCGTCCGGGTGGTGGAGATCGCGACCATCATCGCCGCGCCGCTCGGCGCGTCGCTGCTCGCGGACATGGGCGCGCAGGTGACCAAGCTGGAGCCGGTCGGCGGGGACCCGTACCGCGGGCTGCTCGCCGGCATGGGCTCGGCCCGGGTCAACGCCGGCAAGCGCAGCATCAGCGTCGACCTGAAATCGCCGGCGGGACGCGAGGTCGCGCTGCGTCTGATCGAGGACGCCGACGTGCTGATCCACAACTTCCGCCCCGGCGTGCCGGAGCGCCTCGGCATCGGCTACGAGCAGGTGACCGCGGTGAATCCCGATCTCGTCTACCTGCAGTGCAACGGCTACGGTCCTGACGGGCCGGGTGCGCAGCGGCCGAGCACGCATCCGATTCCCGGCGCGGCGCTCGGCGGCGTGCTGTTCCAGCTCGGCGAACGCGTGCCGGAGAACCTGCAGGACATCGACGGCCTGCGGCTCTGGACCCGGCGGCTGATGCGCGCCAACGAGGTCAATCCCGATCCGAACACCTCACTGGTCGTGGCGACCGCGGTGATGCTCGCGCTGGTCGCGCGCCAGCGCACCGGGCACGGCCAGCGCGTGCTGGTGGACATGTTCGGCGCGAACGCGTACGCGAACCACGACGACTTCCTCGACTACCCCGGCAAGCGCCCCCGGGCGCTGCCCGATCCGGCGCTGCTCGGGCTGTCGCCGACTTATCGGCTGTATCGCTGCGCCGGAAACCAATGGGTGTTCCTCGCGCTGACCAACGAGCGGGAACGCGAGCGCTTCATCGCGGCGCTCGAGCGGGCCGGCATCGCGGCGCCCGCGCGCGAGAGCCTGGCCGCGGGTGACGCCGCGGCGGCGCAGGCGCTCGAAGCGCTCTTCGCCGAGCGCGATGCGGATGCGTGGGAAGCCCTGTTGGGCGAGGTCGGCTGCGTGCGCGCGGACCGTTTCCAGCCGCACGAATTCTGGCTCGAGGACCCGCAGGCCGAGGCGCTCGGCGCGACCGCCGAAGCCGCGCACTCCGCCTGGGGCCGGTACCGGCGCCATGGCGCGCTGGTGCACTTCGATCGGGCGGCGCCGACGCTCGGCCCGGCGCCGCTCGCCGGCGAGCACAACGCGGCGGTGCTCGGCGAGCTCGGCTACGCGGCCGAGGCCATTGCGCGCCTGCGAAGCGAAGGCACGATCTGGCAGGAGGAACCGGCCTGACGAGGCCGCGGCCCGGCGCCCGGTCGTCTCAGGCGCGTTCGCCGAGCACGCACACCGCGGGCACCGGGGCGAGCGGCAACGTCTCCACCCGCACCGCGGTGAATCCCGCGCCTTCCAGCAGGCGCACCGCACGCTGTCCGAACGCCTCGGCGTTGCGTTCGCTGGCGCCGGGGCCGCGGGGCTGGAACGTGATCGCGATCCGCCCGCCCGGCTCGAGAATCGCCGCCAGCGTCCGCATCACCGGTTCGGTCATCGCGTCGAACTGCAGCGAGTTCACCGCCAGGATCCTGTCGAAGCGCGCATCCTCCGGCACGCCCGGAAACTCCGCCCGGATCAGGTCGAGCCGGCCTTCCCGGATCGCGCGCTCGTGCCGCCGGCGGCATTGCTCCAGCATCAGTTCCGAATGATCCACCGCGGTCACGTGCCCGTGGCCGACCCGCTCGAGCAGCAGTCCGAGGGTCACGCCCGGCCCCGGACCCAGCTCGAGCACCCGGTGCCCGGGCCGGACGTCGAGCAGCTCCACCGTCCGGCGGTTGCGCTCGAGGTTCGATGCGCGGTGCGCCATCACGGCACCCGCCAACCGGCCGAGCAGTCCCCTCGGATGGTGGAATTGCTCGACCACCCTCGATTGCAGGCTCATGTGCGTATCCTCCGCTCTCAGGAAGTGACAACCGCCGTTGTCACATTAGCTCTGCCCGCGGATCATGACAATGGTGTTGTCATCCGAGTCCGCGCCCACCACAATGCGCCGATGGCGAACGAGGTGGAAGCGCTCATCGAAGAAGCGCGGCTGTTCTATCAGTCGATCGTACAGATCGGCGAATCCTTGCATGCCGGGTCCGGCATCTCGATGGGCATGCGCGGCGTGCTGGAGTACCTGGACCGGGAGGGCGACGCCACGGTGCCGGCGATGGCGCGGGCGCGCCGGGTCTCCCGGCAGCGGATTCAGACCTTGGTGAACGCGCTCGCAACGCGCCGGCTCGTCCGCAGCGTGCCCAATCCGGCGTCGCGGCGTTCGCCGCTGATCGCGATCACCCGCTCCGGAACGGCGCTGATCCGACGGATGCGCGAGCGGGAGCGCCGGGCGCTGCAGGTCGGCATCGCGCCGCGGCGCCTGCGCGAAGCCGAAGCGACGCTGCGGCGCCTGCGCGAGGCGCTGGAAGGCGGCCGCTGACGGGCGCCGCTGTCGCGACAGCGGCGACTACGTCAAGGACGCGTACGCAGCCTGCAGGATGCTGAATCCGCGCAGGTCGCCGAGCAGGTCGGCGGCCATCCGGTTCATCACGTACGAGACACACAGCCGCGCGTCCTGGTCGACCACGACGGTGGAGCCGCCCCAGCCGCCCCAGTAGGCGATGTGCTCGTTCGGCCCCATCGGCATGATGTCGCTCGTCAGGCCGTAGCCCATGCCGAAACGGATCGGCACGCCGAGCACCAGATCCTGACCGTTGGTCTGCTCGTCGAACACGCGCCGCGCGCCCGCCTCGCTCAGCAGTTCCACGCCGAACGCGCGGCCGAGGTTCGCGACGGCGGTCTGCACGCGCACGATGGATCGTGCGTTGCCGTGGCCGTTGGCCGCCGGGATCTCGGCGAGCCGCCAGCCGTCGGTCGCGGCGGCGTGGGCGGTGACGGCGGGGCTCTTGAACGCGCGCGCGGCGATGCTGTTCGGATCCGACTCGCTGAGCGCCGCGCGCGCCGGCGGATCGAGCTCGGCGATGCGGCCGAAGTGCTCGCGCGGCATGCCGATGTGGAAGTCGGCGCCGAGCGGCCCGGCGATCTCCTCGCGGAAGAACGTGCCGAGCGATCGGCCGGTGACCCGCCGCACCACCTCGCCGATCAGGTGACCCTGCGTGACCGCGTGATAGCCGCTCGCGGTGCCCGGCTCCCACCACGGCGCCTGGCGCGCGAGCGCGTCGACCACCCGATCCCAGTCGTACAGGGCTTCGCCGCTGATCGGCTCGTCCATGCCGGCGAGGCCGGCGCTGTGGCTGAGGAAGTGCCGCACCTCGACCTTCGCCTTGCCGTTCTGCGCGAACTCGGGCCAGTACTCGGCGACCGGCGCGTACAGATCGACCTGGCCGCGGTCGGCCAGCACCAGCAGACACAGCGCGGCCATGGTCTTGGTCGAGGAATAGACGTTCACGATGGTGTCCTCCTCCCACGGCAACGTGCCGGCCCGGTCGCGATGACCGCCCCAGAGGTCGACGACGATCTCGCCCTGGTAGCTGACCGCAACGCTGGCGCCGAGGTCGCCGCGCTCGGTGAAGTTCTTCTCGAAGGCTTCGCGCACGGCACTGAAACGGTCGTGACAGACACCCTGGATCTGCGTCATCGCGGTCGCTCCCTCGGAGTTTCGGAAGAGGTTGGTCCGAGGAATGTACCACAGGCTGTGGGAGCGGCCTCCGGCCGCGAATTCCGGAGATCGCGGCCGGAGGCCGCTCCCACAGAGGTCAGTCTTCCCACATCCCGAGAAGCTGCGCCGCCGCGTCGACCCGGGCCGCCGTAGCCGGACGCACGCCGGCCGGCCGCTCGCCCTCGGCCGGCCACACCCGCGGCTCGAACGCGGCGAGCACCGGCTCGGTCAGGAAACGGCTGCGCGCGCCGTAGACGTGCTTGTCGCCCCAGCGGTGCTGCTGCGTGACGTAGAAGCGGAGCGGCGCGATCAGGTGCAGGTCGTACCGGGCGCGGGTGATCGCGACGTACAGCAGGCGACGTTCCTCCTCGAGCTGCGCGGGCTTGCCGGCCGCGAACTCGTTCGGGAACCCGCCGTCGGTGACGTTCAGCACGTGCACCGCGTCCCACTCCTGCCCCTTGGCGGAATGCACCGTCGACAGGATCAGGTAGTCCTCGTCCTTCCGCGGCGGACCGGCTTCGTCGCCGGTCGCCTGCGGCGGATCGAGGGTCAGCTCGGTGATGAAGCGCTCACGGGACGGCGACTGCAGCGCGATCAGCTCGAGCTGCTCGAGATCGCCGCGGCGCACGTGCGCGGCCTCGTACAGACGCTCGAGGTGCGGCTCGTACCACTGCCGCACCCGCGTCATCTGGCCGGCCCAGGCCGGGGCGTCCTTCAGCCCGATCAACAGCTCGAGCAACGCCGGCCAATCCTGCTCGGCCGCCGCGGGCATCCGAAACCCGCGCAGCGCCGACAGCGAGAAAGCCGCTTCCTCGAGCGCGCCGAGGCAACGTTCGGCGGTCGCGGGGCCGACGCCGGGCAGGAGCTGCAGCGTGCGGAAGCCGGCGAGACGGTTGCGCGGGTTGTCCACCCAGCGCAGCAGCGCGAGCACGTCCTTCACGTGCGCCGCCTCGAGGAACTTGAGCCCGCCGTACTTCACGTACGGGATGTTGCGCCGGGTGAGCTCCACCTCGAGCTGATCGCTGTGGTGGGCGCTGCGCATCAGCACCGCCTGGCGCCGGAGCGGCGTGCCCTGCTCGCGCTTCGCGAGCACCTGCTCGACCACGTACAGCGCCTGTTGGCGGTCGTCCTCCACCGTCACGTACCAGGGCTTCTGCGCCGACGGCCGGCCGGACTGAAGGTTCTTGCGGAACTGCCGGGGGCTCTGCGCCATCAGCGCATTCGCGGCGTCGAGGATCGGCTGCAGCGAGCGGTAGTTGTGCTCGAGCGCGATCACCTGCGCCGGCCGCGGGAAGCGCGACGGAAATTCCAGGATGTTGTCGACCGTCGCCGCGCGGAACGAATAGATCGACTGCGCGTCATCGCCGACCACGCAGAGGCCCGCGCCGTCCGGCTTCATCGCGAGCAGGATCTCGGCCTGCAGCGTATTGGTGTCCTGGTACTCGTCGACCAGCACGTGCTCGAAGCGCTCGCCGAGCTCGCGCGCGACGGACGGCTCGCGCACCAGCAGGTGCCAGTACAGCAGCAGGTCGTCGTAGTCGAGGAGCTGCTGCGCCTGCTTGGCCTCGACGTACGCGCGAAAGAGCCGCATGAGCTCGCTCTGCCACTCCGCGCACCACGGGAATTCCGCTTCGAGGGTCTCGGCGAGCGTGCCCTGCGTGTTGACCCGGTGCGAATAGATCGCGAGGCAGGTGTCCTTGCGCGGAAAGCGCTTCGCCTGCTTCGCGAAACCGAGCTCCTGGCGCTTCAGATCGATCAGGTCGGCCGCGTCGCCGCGGTCGATCACCGAGAACGCCGGATCGAGACCGAGCACGTGCGCGTACTCGCGCAGCAGCCGGTTGCCGACCGAGTGGAACGTGCCGGACCAGAGCAGCCGGGTCGCATTCGGGTGGAACACCGCCGCGCGCGGTGCGTCCTCGAGCGCGCCGCGCGCGATCCGCTCCGCACGCGCAATGAGCTCCTGCGCCGCGCGCCGCGTGAAGGTCAGCAGCGCGATGCGCTCCGGCGCGACCCCCTGCAGCAAGAGCCAGGCGACCCGGTGCGCGAGGGTGTTGGTCTTGCCGGTGCCGGCGCCGGCGACGATCAGCAGCGGGCCGGCCGCGACCCGGCGCGCGCCGGCAGCCTCCGCCGGCGCGCCGAAGGTGGCCGCCCGCCGCTGCGCGGGATT
>DASVDC010000168.1:0-58259 GCA_036381275.1 Pseudomonadales bacterium
CAGCGCCTGCTCTACCAGGCCGGGCGGCGCATGCAGATCCTGCTGTTCACCTGTCACGGACCGCTGTTCGACGGCCTCGGCGCCGACCGGCGCATCGAGCTGCCGCCGCCGAACCGCGCCAGCCGGCGGATCGCGGTGGGAGCGGCCTCCGGCCGCGAAGCGTAGGAGCGAAATCCCACAAGCGCCCCGACGGGGCCGCTGAGCTGCGGTCGACAGTCGAAATGAAATGCGTTTTACTGTCGGGACCGCAGCGCGTCGTGGAAACGGACGATCATGACAGGCCACGCGCCGCGTCTTCCGATCGTTCCGCCCGCCGGCGCCCTGCGCTTCGTTCCGCAAAGGGAGAGAGATATGTCGAAACGGAACTGCGGCCGGCAGGCCGCCGCCGGCCTGGCCGGCGCGCTCGTCACGGCCATGGGAGGATTTGCATTCGCGCAGCCGGCCGGACCGATCGAGGAGGTCGTCGTCACCGGCTCGTACATCCAGCGCTCGAGCTTCGACTCGTCGTCGCCCCTCGATCTGGTCGGCCAGGAAGAGTTCGCCCGGGCCGGCGCCATCAGCGTCAAGGACATGGCCCAGAACCTCACCTACAACCTGGGCTCGGAGAACTTTCCCGATACGCTGCGCTCCGGCGCCACCACCGGCACCGAGAACATCAACCTGCGCGGCCTCGGCCTCAATTCGACGCTGGTGCTGCTGAACGGCCGGCGCCAGGCCGAGGCACCGAACCTGACCAACGACGGCGTCGCGTTCGTCGACACCGCCTCGATGATGCCGACCATCGCGATCGAGCGCATGGAGGTGCTGAAGGACGGCGCCGCGGCGCTGTACGGCTCGGACGCGATCTCCGGCGTGGTGAACTTCATCACCCGCGGCGACTTCGAAGGCTTCGAGCTGCAGATCGATCACCAGTCCATCACCGACAGCCCCGACTGGGCGCGCTCGCGCGACTGGAGCGTGCAGGCGATCGTCGGCATGGGCGGCGAGCGCGGCAACCTGATGCTCGCGGCGAGCTGGCTCGATCGCAGCGAGCTGCCGATGTTCGCGCGCGACTTCACGTTCGCCGGGGGCCTGTCCGGGTTCGGCTCGCCGGGACCCGTGTTCACCGTCCAGGGCGAGGAAGAGACCGACGAGGCGTACGCGGCGCGCCTGGCCGCGTTCGAAGCCACCACGCTCGATCCGAACATCCCCGGCGGCGCCGATCTCGACTGCGCGAACGTGCCCCATGCACAAGGCAGCGGAGACGACAACGGGCGCCGGCCGATGACCCTGCCGCTGCCGTCCGCGGACACCTGCCTGGTCGACTTCCTTCCCACCCAGTCGATCATCGACGCCGAAGAGCGCATCAAGGTGTTCGGCCAGTTCAACTACCTGCTCGACGCCGACAGCGAGCTCGAGGCGTTCGGCGAGTTCCACTTCGCGACCAACGACATCGAGCGCGGCAACTCGCCGAGCTACGGCTTCGTCAGCGCACCGACGGTGCCGGTGAGCAACCCGGGGCTGCGCTACGACGCGTTCCGGCGCGGGCTCGGCGGCGAGGAGCTGATCAACGACGAGGCCGCGCGGGCGCTCGGCTTCAGGGACGCGGTGGAGGCGGCCGAGGCGAATCCGCTGGTCGGGCCGGTGATCACCAACATCCGTCCGTTCGTCGGCGTACCCGAGGAGGTCTACTACGACCGCGGCCGGCTCAACAACCTCGGCCTGATGGAGCGCGACAAGTCCCACATGGTGGCGGGATTGCGCGGCCGGCTTCCGGCGCTCGGCGAAAGCTGGACCTTCGAGCTGGCCGGCACCTGGAGCGAGCACCAGTTCTCCGGCTTCGCCGCGTACGACACCAACAACCGCAACATGCTGGAGGCGCTCCAGGGCTTCGGCGGACGCGACTGCAATCCGGAGACGACTGCGCCGGGTGACGCATCCGGCGGCTGCTACTTCTTCAATCCGTTCGGCAGCAACTACCTGGCGGATCCGAGCGACGTCGGCCCGAACGGCCTGTACAACGCGACCGAGCTGTTCGACGACATGATGGATCCGATCATCGGCATCTCCGAACAGCGGCTCTGGGTGGTGGAAGGCGTCGTCACCGGCGACGTGATGGAGCTGCCTGCCGGTCCGCTCGGTCTCGCGCTCGGCGCGCAGTACCGCGACCAGGACTTCGAATCGATGCCGTCCGGCACCGGGAAGAACTTCGACTTCTCGTTCGTGGTCGGCCAGGAGCCGTTCGCGGTGAGCCGGGACGTCTACGCGGTGTTCGCGGAGGCGCTGGTGCCGGTCACCGGCGAAGACTCGCCGATCGGCAGCCTCGAGCTGTCGCTCGCGGGACGTTACGAGGACTACGGCGGCGCCACCGGCGACACCGCCGATCCGAAGATCGCGTTCCTCTGGATGCCGGTGAGCAGCCTGTCGGTGCGGGGCTCGTTCCAGACCTCGTTCAAGGCGCCGGGCCTCGCGCAGCTCGGCGGCTCCAGCACGTCGCTGAACAACGTGCAGCAGGATCCGTTCGATCCCGACTCGCCGCGGGTGTTCGTGCCCGGCATCGCGATCGGCAACCCGGACCTGAAGCCCGAGCAGGCGGACGTGTTCAACATCGGCTTCAACTACGAGCCGACCGAAGGGCCGTTGGCCGGCCTGTCCGTGCAGATGGACTACTGGTCGTTCGCGTTCGAAGACGCAATTCGCAAGGAATCCAACGTCTCGGTCATCGAGGCGTTCGTCTCCGGCGACCCGCGGGCGCAGGAGAAGATCACGCTCGACGGCCTCGGCAACATCGCGGTTATCCGCTCGGAGTTCATCAACACGGCGGAGGTGGACACCGCCGGCATCGACTTCGGGCTGCGTTATCTGCTCGAAACCGAGCCGGCCGGCACGTTCGACCTGTTCTACAACATGACGTACCTGACCGAGTACGAGTTCCAGGAGTCGGCGGACGGACCGAAGATCGACGGCCGCGGCAAGCGCAACTTCCAGACCATCGGCGCCCCCGCGCCGAAGTGGCGCGCCAATGCGGGCATCGACTGGCTCCTCGGCAACCACAGCGCCAACCTCACCGTGCACTACACCGACAACTACGAGCAGGACACGCCGCAGGAGCTGATCGCGCTGTTCAACGGCCGTGAGCCGAGCTCGCGCATCGACGACCACGTGACCGTCGACGTGCAGTACTCGTACACGTTCCCGGAGCTGTTCGGCGCCGGCGCGACGACCTTCTCGATCGGCGCGATCAACCTGTTCGACGAGGATCCGCCGACGCTGGACGACGGGCCGGGCTACGACTCGAAGATCCACGACCCGCGCGGGCAGATCCTGTACGGGCGGGTGAAGGTGACGTTGTAGCGATATCTGCTCGTGGGCCGCTCCCGCAGCGGGTGGGGTCAACCCAGGAACCAGAGCGCCAGGATGCCGGTCAGCGACATCGTGATCGTGTACGGCAGCGCCATCCAGACCATGCGCCCGTACGAGAGCCGGATCAGCGGCGCCAGCGACGAGGTCAGCAGGAACAGGAACGCCGCCTGCCCGTTCGGCGTCGCGACGCTCGGGATGTTGGTGCCCATGTTGGTCGCGACGGCGAGCGCATCGAACTGCTGGCGCGTGATCTCGCCCGCCTCGAAGATCTGCTGCACCTCGGTGATGTAGATCGTCGCGACGAACACGTTGTCGCTGATCATCGACAGGACCCCGTTCGCGACGTAGAACCAGGCCGCCTGCACCTTGCCGTCGAACGACATCACCCAGTCGAGCACCGGCGCGAACAGGTTCTGATTGGAGATCACCGCAACCACCGCGAAGAACACCACCAGCAGCGCGGTGAACGGCAGCGCTTCGTGGAACGCCTGGCCCAGCCGGTGCTCGTCGATGATGCCGGCGAACGCGGTGGCGAGGATGATCACCATCAGGCCGACGATGCCGGGCTCGGCCAGGTGCAGCCCGAGCGCCAGCACCAGCAGCACCGCGACGACTCCCTGCATCAGGATCGTCACCCGCTCGTTGCGCGTGCGATTCAGGGAAGTCTGGTGGTCCGACTCCTCGAGCACGGCCCGCACCTTGTCCGACAGCCGCGTGCCGTAGCCGAACACGCGAAAGTGCTCGAGCAGCGCACAGGTGGTGAGGCCGACCACGAGCACCGGGACGGAGATGTGCATCATCTGCGCGAAGAACTGCTGGAAGTTCCAGCCCATCACCCCGCCGATCAGCAGGTTCTGCGGCTCGCCCACCAGCGTCATCGCGCCGCCGAGCGCGGTGCCGACCGCGCCGTGCATCATCAGGCTGCGCAGGAACCCGCGGAACTGATCCAGGTCCTCACGGTGGAACTCGATGACGTCGTCGTCGGTGCTCGGATCGTGGTCGAGGTCGTAGGTCTTGCCGGAAGCCACCCGGTGATACACCGCGTAGAAGCCGGCCGCCACGGTGATGACCACGGCGGTCACCGTGAGCGCGTCGAGAAACGCGGAGAGAAACGCCGCCGACAGCGAGAACGTGAGCGACAGCAGGATCTTCGAGCGCACGCCGAGCAGGATCTTCGTGAACACGTACAGCAGCATCTCGCGCAGGAACGAGATGCCGGCGACCATGAAGATCAGCAGCAGGATTACCGGATAGTTGATCTCCGCTTCGTGGTAGACCATCTCCGGCGTCGCCATGCCGATCGCGATCGCCTCCAGCGTCAGCAGCCCTCCCGGCTGCAGCGGATAGCACTTCAGCGCCATCACCAGCGTGAAGATGAACTCGAGCAGCAGCGCCCAGCCGGCGACGAACGGGTCGATCAGGAACAGGATCGGATTGACGATCAGGCAGGCGACGATCGTCAGCTTGTACCAGACCGGCGAATTGCCGAGGAAGTTCTGCGCCAGCGCAGTCGCCGCGCCGGCCAGCCCCATCGATCGCTTCGCTCGATCGAATGCCGGATCAATGGATGCGGGCATCTGGAACTCCTTATTCGCTGGGTCGCTCACCCGGATTCGCCGTCACGCACCGCCCCTCCAACGCGTGGTCGACGCGTTGTTTAACATGGGCTCGAAGGGCAAGTATAGAGGACGGGCGGACGTTTCCGGCTCAGGAGCCGAGTTCGAGGAACACGAGCCCCCCGCCGATCGCGAAGTGGATCGCGAGCGCGAGCGGCCGATACCCGGCCGCCTGCACGGCGTCGCGGTACAGCGCGAGCTGCCCGGAATGCGCGAGCGCCTCGGCGTGCCATTCCGCGCGCGGCCGCGGCGACGACTTGTGATCGACGATCACGATCCCCGATCCGGTCTCGATCAGCAGATCGGCGACGCCGCGCACCACGCTGCCGTCACCGCGCAGGTGGCTGACCGGGCATTCGACCCGGAAGCGGCCTCCGGGGTAGCGCCGCTCGAGCGCGGCGCGCAGGCGCCGCGCGGCCTGCACCGCGTCCTCGGCGCGCAGCCAGGCCGCCGCTCCGTAGGCCTCGAGGATCTGCCGGGCCCGCTCCACCGCATCGTCGCGCCCGGGATTCACGATCTCGGCGGCGATCACCGCGTGCAGCGCCGAGCCGACCGGGGCCATGTCGTCGCCGCCGACCGGCAGACGGCCGCCGAGATCGACCTCCGCCGCCGGCGCGGTACCGGGCAACGGCTCCGCGGCGGACGGATTGAGGTAGAGGCGCGGGTGGCGGATCCGCTCCCGGCGCGGGAACCAGCGCGGCCGGTACGGCGGCAGCGCGGGCGCCTCACCGCGCCCGTCCAGCTCACGCAACGCACTCGCCAGCGCGGGGCCGTCGGGCAGGTCGAGCCGCTCACCGGCCGGGACGGCCCACGGCGGCGCGAACGTGTGCAGCCACCGGTCGCTCTTCACCGCGCCGGACGGCAGCGCGAGCACCAGCAGATCGCGCGCCCGGGTGATGCCGACGTAGGCCAGGCGCCGCTGCTCGGCCTCGTGGCCGCGCCTCCAGCGGCGGCCTTCGTCGGAATCGAGGATCCGCTCCAGTACCGGCAGGTTGTTGCTGCGGTCGCCGAACAGATTCGGCCAGAACCGGATGGTGCGATTCTCGAGCGGGCGGCTCACGTCGAACGGGCCGGTGAGCACGCGCACGTCCCAGATCGACGAGGGGTCGCCCTTGTCGAAGTCGGCCGCCACGACCACCGGCCACTCGAGCCCCTTGGCCCGGTGATAGGTGAGCACGTGCACCGCATCACCCGAGGTCACCACCGGCTGCAGGTCGAGCTCCGGCGAGCTCGGCTTTTCGAGCCAGAACAGGAAGCCGGTCAGCGAGGCCGCCTGATGGTGCGCGGCGCAGTGATCCTCGTACTTCACCGCCAGGTCGAGGAACGCGTCGAGGTTGCGCTGGCGCTGAGCGGCCTTGATCGCGTCGGGACCCCAGCCGGTGACGATCCGCCGCGTACCGACGTCGTTCAGCACCCGGGCGACGATCTCCACGGGCGAGTGCAGCGCGCTTTCCGCGCGCAGCTCGGCGAGCCGGCGGACGATCGGATGGCGGTCTTCGCCCCAGGTGTGGCCGGCGGGCTGCGGCGTTTCGCCGTCGGCCGACGACCCGCTCGGGTCGCAGGCGCCGAGGTGCGCGAGGCGGTCGGCGAGCCACGCCTCCGGCTCCGCGCTGTCCGCGAGCGAGACGATCTCGGCAGTCGCGAGCGTGTCGGTGACGTCGTTCAGGCGCCGCAGGCAGGCACGGGCGAGACACACTTCCGGCGTCTCGAGCAGCCCCTTCAACGTCATCTTCATCGGCACGCCGCGGTTCTTCAGCGTGCGCGCGAGGAGCTGAACGTTGTCGTTGGTGCGGGCGAGGACCGCGATGTCGCCCCAACTCACGGGACGCAGCGCACCGCTGCCGGGATCGACGATCGGCGTACCGCTCGCCACCAGATCGACGATCCCCTGCGCCAGCGCCTCGGCCCGCGACTCCTTGTTGCGCCCGCCGGCGAGCTTCCAGCAGACCACCGCCGGCTCCGCGGAGGGCTCCGCACGCTTCGGCTCGAGCACCACCTGCTCGCGCGGAATCTCCTCGGCGAACGCGGCGCCGAACACGGCGTTCACGTAGTGCACCAGCGCCGGCCGCGAACGCCAGCTGTAGGGCAGCTTGTCCGCCTCGGCGCGCGCGCGGGTCATCGCCTCGAGCGTCCGGAACACCAGGTCGGGATCGCAGCCGCGGAACGCGTAGATCGCCTGCTTCACGTCGCCGACGAAGATCACCCGGTCGGCCAGCGCGGCGAGCTTCACGAACAGCGCGAGCTGCATCGGGTTCGTGTCCTGGAACTCGTCCACCATCAGGAGCTCGAGCTCCTCGGCGAGGCGCTCGCGCACCGCGGGCTGATCGAGCGCGTGCAGCGTGAGCTGCTCCATGTCGAGAAAATCGATCAGCCCGTGCTCGGTCTTGATCGCCGCGAAGCGCTCGAGCGCCCGGCCGGCGATCTCCATCACGCTGTCGATGTAGCGGCGCACGTCGTCGTGCAGCGCCGGGTGCGATTCGTACTGCGCCGCCACGTCGCGGACCGCGGCCGCAATCGGTTCGCTGGCCTTCGCCGCGCGCTCGCAGGCGAGCCGGATCCAGACGCTCCACGGGCAGTCTTCCCGGCGCAGCCGATGGCGCGCCTGGCGCAGCGTCGCGAGGTACTTGCGCGTGGTGGCGGTGGCATCGACGTCCGGGTCGATGCGCGCGAGCGCGTCTTCCACCGTTCGAAGGAGCTGCGCGCGGGTCGGCCCCGGCCGCGGCGCGCCGAAGAAGCCGAGCATCGCGTCCGCGCTCTCCCGCGCCATCGCCGGCAGCACCTGCGGGCCGAGGTCGTTCTCCCGCACCTTGTCCGCGACGGCCTTCACGGCCGCCTGCCAGTCTTCCTGGCCGAGCCGCGCCGCCAGCGCGTTCATCTCCCGCACCCGCGGCAGGCTCAGCACGTCGTCGAGCGCCTGGTTGAAGAACCGCTGGCCGTCCTCGAGGCTCATCACCGAAAGCGCGGGCGACAGCCCCAGCTCGAACGCGAAGCGCTGGAGCAACCGCTCGCAGACGCTGTGCACGGTGCCGATCAGCGCCTGCGCCATCTGCTCGGCGAGCTGGATCCGGCCGCTCTCGATCAGGCGGCTGCGCACGCGCTCCTTCAGCTCGCCGGCCGCCTTCACGGTGAACGTCGTGCCGATCACCGCGGACGGCGCGATCCCGCCTTCCGTCAGCGCCTTCTCGAGCTCCTGCGTCAGGCGGTAGGTCTTGCCGCTGCCCGCGCCGGCGCTGATGAACGTCACGTGGGCGTAGTCGTGGCGGGCTTCGCCGGTCATGCGAACGGATCCCAGCCGGTCAGACGGGCGAACTCGTCGTAGCGGTCGGCGCCGTCGCGCAGCGGCAGCGTGCCTTCCGGCGGCTCGGAGCGCTCGGTCGGCTCGGCCGCGTCGGTGCGCACTTCGATCAGGCCCCGGTCGAGCTGCGCGCGGCGCCAGCGGTAGGTCGCCTCCGCCGCGCGCCAGAGCCTGGCCACGTCGATGCCCTCCGCCGGCGCATGCACCAGCGCATCGGGAAACACCGTATCGTCCGGCGCCACCACGTTGCCGGTGGTGACGATGAAGTACGCCTGATACGGCCAGCGCCCGCCGTCCGCCGCGCACTGGCGCAGATACGCGTAGCTGACGAGCTGCAGATGCAGGTTCTGCTCGAGGTCGCGGGCGCGGTACTGCTCGCCGCCCCATTTCGCGTCCAGCACGATCTCGCGTCCGCTGCCGGTGGTCAGCAGCAGATCGATGGAGCCGGCGATCTCCATGCCCCCGTCGAGGAACGGCGCCCGGCCGCCGCGTTCGGGCTCGACACGTACCACACCGGCCGCGCGCAGATGCTCGAGCAGCCGCAGCAGCGCCCGCTCGAGGGTCGTCACCACCTGCTCGTGATCGACGCCGCGCCCGCGCTCGAGCAGCACCGCGCCCTCCGCGGCGACGAGCCGCGGCAGCGCACGCTGGAGCCAACGGAAGACCGCCGTCTCGGTGAGCGTCGCCCAGTCCGGGTGCTCGCGGAAGAACGTCTCGAACAGGCGGTGGGCGAGGTTTCCGTACAGCAGCCACTGATCGGCCACGTCCTCCGCCCGGCCGGTGCGCAGCCGCGCCGCGTAGCCGAGCACCCAGCCATGCGGGTAATGGAACAGCTTCGAGAGGCTCGAGTACGACTCCACCGGCCGCGGCGGAAGCGCCACCTCGGGCGGCAGCTCCCACCAGCGGCGCGGCGCCGGCAGGGTCTTCACCGCCACCGGCTCGGTGTCGACCTCGAGCTGCGGCAGCAACGGATCGCGGCCCGCGAGCAGCGCCTGCTCCAGGTCCACCTCGGCCCAGCCGTCGAACAGGCTCGCGATCCGCGTCCACAGCGGATGATGGCCGGCGTCGCCGTGATGCACGACCAGCACGAGCTGCGCTTCGCAGGCGAAGAGCGGCTGCAGCCACTCGGCCGCGCGCTGCGCCAGACGTTCCTCGGTGGTCGGCAACGCGACGCCGGCCTCCTGCAGCGCCGCGAGCTCGCTCGTCGACCACGGGTAGCCGAAGGACTGGTTCTGCGCCTTCAGGTCCCACCAGATCACCCGTCGCCACGGTCGGGTGACGTTGCCGGGATGGGTGGTCGCCCGCACGTGGCCGACTTCCGCGAACAGTGCCGGGTCCGGCTGATCCCGGGTCACCTCGTCCACCAGACGTTCGGTCTCGATGCGGGGCAGCCGTTCGCGCCCCTGGTCGCGCAACTGGCCGAGCGCCGCGATGAACGCGCCGGCCTGGGCATGGGCGCCCGCGAACAGCGCGCGCTCGACCGGCTCGGTGGCCGCCGCGAGCCGGCCGACCAGCCAGCTCGCGCAGCGCTGCGCACGCTCGACCAGCACCGCGAGCGGCGCGCCGGCGGCCGGGTCGTGCCGCGGGCTTTCGAACCAGTAGGTGACCAACGCCCGCTCGGCATCGATCGCGTCGCGGCCGGCGCCCTTCTCACGGCGCCGTTCCTCCAGCCGCTCGAGCGCGGCCGTCCAGGCCGCACCGCCGACGCCGGGCTGGCGAGCGACCGCCTCGGCGAGAGTACGGCGCAGCCCGGCCGGCACGGGTCCGACCGGGTGGATCAGGAACTGCAGCAACAGGTGCGGATCGAGCGGCTCCCACAGGAGCCCGAGCGCGAGCTTCAGCACCTGCGAGACGGCCCGGAAGCGGGAGTAGTGCTGGAAGCCGCAGCGGGGCAGACCGCTGCGCTCCATCGCGTTGTCGACGATGATGCCGTTCTGCTCGGCAATCAGCAGCGTGTCCGGGTCCGGGCGGCTCCGCAGCCACTCGGCGATCGCACGCGCGGACACGTCCGGAGAGGCCGCGCGTACCACCACGAACGAGCCGTCGCCGCTGAGCTCGAGCCGCGCCGGGGCCTCGCCCTCGGACAGAGTCGCGAGCCGCGCCTGCACCCGGCCGAGGTCGCTCTGCGGCGGCGCGGCTGCGGCGTGCACACCCGGTGCCGCCTGATAGCCGATCCGCTCCAGCACGCACCGCCAGAGCAGCGGCAGCGCCGCGGGATCACCGTGCAGCACCAGCGTCTCGATCTGGGTGCGGCGCGTTTCCAGCGCGTCGAGCACGCGGGCCAGCCGCTGACCGACGCACGGCGGCACGCGCTCCCGGGCCAGGCGCTCCACGTCGGCCAGATCGGTGAGCCGCGCCGGCAGGCCGGCCGGGAACGCGCCCGTCCAGCCCGCCTCGTACCACTGCTCGCGCCACGATGCGAGGGTCGCGGTGACGTTGATCGGGTCGACCTGGAACGAGCGGTGGTAGAAGCGCTGCGGCCCGTCCGCGGCCGCGAGGCACCCGCGGTAGGCGATCAGCCGCTCGGCCGGATGATCCAGCACCGGCGCGAGGCCGAGGTCGCTCTCCAGCATCCGCAGCAGCCCCTGCGGACCGACCGTCGCCTCGCCGATCGCGGTGCGCGGCGGCGCCGGGATCATCGCGTCGAGGTGGAGGCCGAAGTGAATCTGCATGGGTGAAGCTTAGCCCTGGCCGCTCGGAATCCGGCGGCTATTGGAGCAGGTGAGCGGATCATCCGGTGATCCGGCGGATGCTACACCATCGGAGCGGTCTTCTCTGTGAGAGCGGCCTCCGGCCGCGAATCCCGGACCGATGTGACGGGCGTTCGCGGCCGGAGGCCGCTCCCACAGGTGGCCGTTCTACGGGTTACACTCGAAAAGGAGGTTGACACAGCCGGGACAATGGATCGCTTCGACCGCATCTATCAGCTCCACCGCCTGCTGGCCGGCCGGCGCACGCCGCTGCCGCTCTCGGCGCTCACCCGGGAGCTCGAGTGCTCGGAGCCCACGGTCAAGCGCACGATCCGGACCATGCGGGACTACCTCGATGCACCCATCGAGTACGACCGCCAGCGGGGCGGCTACATCTACGCGGGCGAGGGGATCGCCGGCAACTGGGAGCTGCCGGGACTGTGGTTCTCCGCCGCGGAGCTGCAGGCACTGCTCGCGCTCGAGCGTCTGCTCTCCGGGCTGTCGCCGGGTCTGCTCGCCGACGAGCTGCGGCCGTTCCGGCAGCGCATCGAGGCGCTGCTGAAACGCCACGACGTCGGCACGCGCGAGCTGTACGCGCGGCTCCGGATTCTCGCGATGGGCGCGCGCGACATCCCCCCGAAGCTGTTCCGCACGGTCGCGACGGCACTCGGAACCCGCAGGCGCCTCGCGTTCGGCTACCGCAGCCGCAGCCGCGACGACCTGACCCGCCGCGTCGTGTCGCCGCAGCGGCTCGTGCACTACCGCGACAACTGGTACCTCGACGCGTGGTGCCACATGCGCGACGGCCTGCGGATCTTCGCGGTGGACCGGATCGAGGACGCGGAGCTGCACGACGAGCCGGCGGACGACCTGGACGATGCGGAGCTCGACCGGCGGCTCGCGCGCTCCTACGGCATCTTCTCCGGCGTGCCGCGGTCGAACGCGATCCTGCGCTTCAGCCCGATGATGGCGCGCTGGGTGGCGGAAGAGCAGTGGCATCCGCGCCAGCAGGGCCAGTGGCTCACCGACGGCCGCTACGAGCTGACGCTGCCGTTCGCCGACCCGACGGAGCTCGTGCGCGACATCCTGCGCTACGGCGCCGACGTCGAGGTGGTGCGGCCCGAGAGCCTGCGCAAGCGCGTGCGCGCCGAGCTCGTCGCGGCGCTCGCGCAGTATCCGGAGGATCCGCGGTGACGATGCTCACGTTCGATGCGCTGAAGGCCAAACACCGCGCGCTGCGCGACGGCTTTCCGGGCGAGCTCAGCCTGCGCGTGCACCGGGCGCTGTCGTGGCTGAACCGTGCCGAGCTCGCCGGCGAAGACCTCGACGCCGCGTTCATCTTCTACTGGATCGCGTTCAACGCGGCGTACGCCGACGAGCTCGGCAACGCGGCGATGGACGACGAGCGCTCGGTGTTCGACGGCTATTTCCGCCAGCTCACCGCGCTCGACACCGAGCACCGGATCTACGACGTGGTCTGGCAGCGCTTCGCCGGCCCGATCCGCCTGCTGCTCGACAACCGGTTCGTCTACCAGCCGTTCTGGAAGCACCAGAACCGGGTGCCGGGCTACGCCGACTGGCACGACCGCTTCGAACGCAGCCGCCGGATGGTCGGCCGCGCGCTGCAGAGCCGCGACACGCACGTGATCCTGTGCACGCTGTTCGACCGGCTCTACGTGCTGCGCAACCAGCTCGTGCACGGCGGGGCCACCTGGAACAGCTCGACCAACCGCGATCAGGTGCGCGACGGCGCGCAGATCATCGCCAGCCTGGTACCGGTGTTCGTCGACCTGATGATGGACAACCCGCACGTCGGCTGGGGTGCGCCCTACTATCCGGTGGTAGACTAGCCGCCATTGTGGGAGCGGCCTCCGGCCGCGAATCTGGAATTCCGGCATTCGCGGCCGGAGGCCGCTCCCACGCCCACCGGGAGCCGCAACATGATCCTCGACGAGCTCGTGATTCCCCGGGAGCGTTTCGAAGCCGGCACCGGCTGGCACATCGAGCCGCGCGGCGCCTGCAAAGGTGAGGTCTGCATACCGCTCGGGCGTCCGCCGGGCGACCCGGTGGACGTCGCGGAGCTCGCCGGCCAGATGGGCCTGCCGCTGGTGGGCGAAGCGTCGCTCGGCGTCTGGGCGCTCGGCCCGGAGGCGATCAACGGGCGTGCGCTCACCACCGCCGAGGCCCCGGATCTGCGGCTGCCCGATCTCGACGGCCGCGAATTCCGGCTGTCGAGCCTGCGCGGCCAGAAGATCATCGTCTACGCCTGGGCCCCGTACTGAGGCTGCTCCCGCGACCTGCCCGTGTGGCAGGCACTGCGCGACGAGCTGCACCCGAAGGGCGTCGAGCTGGTGACCGTGGGCCTCGATGCGCTCGGCGCCGACGCCTGCCGGCCGTTCATCGAGGCCGCCGGACCGAAGCATCCGTCGCTGATCGACGCACACCACGTGCTCGCGGACGCGTTCGGCATCACCAACATTCCGCAGGGCGTCTGGATCGACGAGCGCGGCCTGATCGTGCGCCCGGCGGAGACCGCGCCGGCGCCGCCCGATGCGCCGCGCCCACCGCCCGCGGCGCCGCCGGATGCGCCACTGCCGGAGCGGTTCCTGGAAATCCTCGCCGAAGCGGCGAAGATCCGGCAGGACGCCGAGGCGTATCACGCGGCGCTTCGAGACTGGGTCGAGCTTGGCGAGCGCAGCCGTTTCGCGCTGACGCCGGAGCAGGTGATCGCGCGCTCGCGGCCGCGCAACGCCGAGATCGCGCGCGGCCACGCGCACTTCGAGCTGGCCTGCGAGCTCGAACGGCGCGGCTACCACGACGCGGCGGTGCGGCATTTCCGCGAAGCCCACGCGCTGGTGCCGGAAAGCTGGACGTTCCGCCGCCAGGCGTGGTCGCTCGAGCGCGGCGTCGATGGCCCGCTGGCGCGCTACTGGCAGGGGCCAGCCCCGGATGCACCGGACGAATGGCCGTACGAGGGCGATTGGCTCCGCGACGTGCGGCGGATCGGCGCGGAGAACTACTACGAGCCGTGGGAGCCCTGAGGATGCCCCCTGTGGGAGCGGCCTCCGGCCGCGAACCTCAGGACTCGCGGCCGGTACGAACCGGCCAGACACATTGCGCAGTACCGGGCTCGCGACGTCCCTAGGCGGAGCTGAGTCGCCGAGCCGGGTGGGCCGCAAGACCTAGCGAAAGCCTGCCTCGAGGACGGGCGGCTCGAGTTCACTAGCGCTCTATTCCAAATGCTGAAGAAGCCTCGGCGACGTGCTGGGTCGGCGACGGCGGTGCGCGTGAGTGGCCTCGCACCGCACCATCCGCCTCGGCTCACACGGGACGGAACATGGCCCGAAGACGGAACATGGCCCGAATCAAATCGACAACGCCCGGGGCGATCGAGATCCGGCGCTGTACCTCGAACATCGCGGCTTTGATTCGGGCGATGTTCGTCAGTCTCAGCCGGACGCAACGTGCCGGGGAACCGGCCTTCGGCCGTGCGGCTGATGACGGCCCGCCCCAGAGCTCTGAGCGCCTGAGCACGAATGTCAGCGATGCCGCGCGGCACCTCGAGGCTCGGCCCGACATCGGAATCGAACAGCGCCTGAATCAATACGACAGCGCATACGGCGCCGCGGAAGCGTGAAGGCGGCCCGAGCCTCAGCCCGCGGATCGGCGGCCTTGCCGCGATTCAGAGCCGGCGACTTCGCCCGCCTGTGATTCGGGCCATGTTGCGGACCGATTCGGGCGATGTTGCGGTCGGATGCCAGCGATCTCGCATCGGACCTTCAGCCGTCGCCGGCATCGTCCCAACGAACAGCGCCCCAACCTGGGCGCATGACAAAGGCGTGCAGACAACGGCCGAAACAGACCGAGCTGGTGCGCGTGCTGCACGGTTGCCGTGAACCGATCCCCGGCCACTGCCCCGTGCACGTCACCGTGCGCCTGCAGCGCGGGCACCGGCCGTGGAACCCGGGTGATTCACCCCCGCGAATTTGCGAAGTGGCATCCGCCGCGACCTGGCAACCCGCTTCAGTAGTGCGGCGGTGGCGGCTCGTCGGGCTCGGCGGTGTCGTCGATGCGCTCGCGAAGCTGCTCGGTCAGCAGCGCGAGGCGGGCTTCCAGCCGATCGACCCGCGCCTGCTGCGCGACCAGCACGTCGCTGAGCTGCTGCAGGGCCTCCTCCTGGAACGCGAGCTTCGTTTCCAGGCTCTCCAGGCGTTGCTCGTCGGCGGTCAAGTGAGGACTCCGATGGCGGGACGGCGAGTCATGCTACCGCAGCGAAGGCGCCGACCGAATGACCGTTGGCAATGACACCGGCGTGTGCGTCGGGATCACCCGAGCTCCTGCCAATCGGTGCCGTCGAACCGCCAGACGCTCGCGAGCGGCAGATCCCGCGACGACTGCCCCACGCGCAGCTCGTAGACGCACGGTTCCAGCCGCCAGCCGTGTGCGCGCTCGTCGAAGTAGCGCAGGTCGCGATCCGCGAGCGTGACCTCGAGCACCGCGGACTCACCCGCCGCGAGCTCGAGCCGGCCGAAGCCCTTCAGCTCCTTCGGCGGACGGAACACGGCGGACTCACGGCAGCTCACGTAGAGCTGCGGGATCGCCGCACCGGCACGGGTGCCGGCGTTGCGAACGGTCACCTCGACGAGAAACCCATCGCCCGCGCGTGTCACCCGGAGCTCTTCCAGCGTGAAGCGCGTGTAGCAGAGCCCATAGCCGAACGGAAACGCGGGCTCGAGGCCGTGGTGGTCGAGCCAGCGGTAGCCGTGCAGCAGATCGTGCGGAACGTGCCGCGCGCCCGGGTCCCACGGCATGAGCTGGCCGATGTGCTGTGGAATGCTCACCGGCAGCCGGCCGAACGCGTTGCTCCGGCCGAGCAGTGCGGCCGCCACCGCGTGACCGCCTTCGCGTCCCGGGTACCAGGCCATCAGCACCGCGTCGACGCGGTCGATCCATTCACTCATCGTGATCGCGCTGCCGCCCTCGAGCACCACCACCACGCGTCGGCCGTGCTCGGCGGCGCGCTCGATCAGCCGCCGCTGCGGCGCCGGCAGCGCGAGATCGACCCGATCTCCGCCCCGCGCCAGCGCGCCGCCCTCCGCCTGCTGCTGCGCGGTCGGGATGAACTCGCCCTCGTCCCGATACGTGAGCCCCGCCACGGCGACGGTGACGTCCGCATCGGCGAGGCACGACCAGTCCTCGTCCGCCCCGACGTACAGGACCTCGGCGTGCCCGACGGCCGCCCTGAGCCCCGCGAGCACGGTGGTGACCTCGGAGCTCTGCACCATGCTGCTGCCGCGATCGCCGAGGTTCGCCAGGTCCGCCAGCTCGCCGACCACCGCAATGGTCAATCCCGCGCGATCCTCGAGGGGCAGCAGATCGTGCGCGTTCTTCAGCAGCACCAGCGACTTCTCCGCCGCCTCCCGGGCGAGCGCGACGTGCGCGTCGCATTCCACCACGTCCGCCGCTACCGCCGCCGGACGGTCGAGCCCCCAGCCGATCTTCTGCTGCAGCACGTGCGCGACCGCCCGATCGATGTCGGCCCTCTCGAGCTCGCCCAACGCGAGCGCCGCCTCGATGTTCGCATCGGTGAAGCGGTAGGGGGCCGGCATCTCGATGTCGAGCCCGGCCTTCAGCGCCGGCGCGGTGGAGCGCGTGCCGAGGATCCAGTCGGACTCGACGAACCCGCGAAAGCCCCACTCCTCGCGCAGGATCCGCGTCAGCAGCTCGGGGTGCTCACCGCAGTAGACGCCGTTGACCTTGTTGTAGGCGCTCATCACCGACGCGGCGGCCGCTTCCACCACGCAGCGCTCGAAGTGCGGCAGATAGAGCTCGCGCAGCGTCCGCTCGTCCACGTCCGCGGAGAGCTCGAAGCGCGTGTTCTCCAGATTGTTCAGCGCGAAGTGCTTCGGGCTCGCGAGCACGTGGTTCTGCGCGCCGCTGACGAACGCCACCGCCATCGCGCCCATGTGGTGCGGGTCTTCCGAGTAAGTCTCCTGTGCGCGTCCCCAGCCGGGATGGCGCAGCAGGTTGATGCAGGGCGCGAGCAGCACGTTGCCGCCGCGGGCCGCCACCTCCCGGCCGATCGCGAGGCCGATCCGCCGCTCGAGCAGCACGTCGAACGACGCGCCGCGGGCGATCGCCACCGGAAACGCGGTGGCGGTGCCGGCCCGCACGCCGCGCGGACCGTCGACCATCTTCAGCGGCGCGATACCGAGCGCCTCGTTGCCGCCGGAGTGATACAGCCCGTCGATCGGCTCCCGCCGCCAGCCGCGCAGCTCGTGGAGCTTCTGCTCGAGCGTCATCCCGGCGATCAGCGCCGCGACGCGCGCGGCGACCGCGTCGTGGTCGATCGCGAGGCCGCGGTTGCCGTCGTGCACCGCGGCCGCATCGAAAGCCTTGTAGCGTTTCAGCACGTTCGATCGATCCTCCGCGGCCGGCACCGCCGACGGATGCTGGCAGCGCGTGCCGGGAGGATCAAGGCGCGGCGCTGGCGGTCTGCGCGGCAGGCGGGGTCAGGCCGAGGCTCTCGTAGTAGCTTTCCTTCAGAATGCGCCTGAGCTTCGCGTACTGCTCCTCGACGGTGCCGGTCAGCTCGACGGTCTGGTTCTCGAGCTCCAGCGTGTGCGGCACCACTTCGCTCTCCATCTGTTCGGAAACCTCGCGCAGCGCCTCGGTGTGCATCTGCACTGCGTCCTGATTGCCGAAGCTGGACTGCAGCATCTCCGCGCCGGTGGAGATCCCGGCGAACGTCGCAGGACCGCCGGCGATGCCGCCGATCAGGCTGAGCGTGCCGACCAGCACCTGACGCCGCCGCTTCGCGCGCAGCTCGAGCGTCGCCATCGACTCCCGGTACGCGGCCTGGCGCCAGGTCTGATACAGCGGCCGCACCCGCCGGTAATACTCGGCGTAGTGGCCCTCGAGGGTGTCGATGAACATGAACTCGCGCTCGCGCACCCGCTCCACCTTGGCCATCATCGGGTCGTCTTCGGCCGGCAGGCGCAGCAGCGCGAGGCCGCCCTCTTCGGTTTCCGCGACGTGCCCCGCGTACGCGTCCGGCAGCATCTCGCGCGCGAACCGCATCTTCGCGGTGAGCCGGATCGCGCGCCGGTCGGCCTCGCTCAGCGTCAGGAAGTGCGCCGCGAGGTCGTCGGCGATCTGCGTGTACACGTGCTGGAACGGATCAGCGTCGCGGGGCAGCGAGTCCCCGTACGCGTACTTGCTGGTGAGGCCTTCGTAGACGTCGTCGAACCAGACGACGCCGCGGGCGTCGCGTGCCTCGATTGCGAGTGACAGCCGCTCGCCCTGCGACTCGAGGATCCGTCCGGTGACAATCAGATCCACGGCGCGCGTGTCGTCCGGCACCACGCGCACCGCGCCCCAGTTGCCGGTGGACTCGATGACCGACTTCAGCATGTACGGCATATAGTAGGTCTCGGCCCGACGCACCTCCGCGTTCAGCAGGATCTGCTGGACCGCATCGAATGTTTCAGGAATGTTTCCGTCGAACACCACGATGCCGACGTCGAGCAACTGCGATTCCGGAATTTCCTCTGTAATTCGTTCCGGCGGCGAGAGATCCACGGTGCGGAAGGTCGTCTCGGACTGACACGCCGCCAGCCCCGCCGACAGCGCCACCGCACAACATGCGGCCGCGGCGAATCGCGCGCAGCCAACAGGCCCCCGACACAGGACCCGAGCGTCTCTCGTCGATGCCATCACGGCACCCTCGCCCATTCCGACGAACCGGAGGATGCAAAGCGGACGCCACCTCCAATGCAGAAACTATGGAAGGAGTGTTTCAGCCGCAGACAAACATTTCTCCGCAGACATCGCGGATGCAACGGCGATGTGAAACCGCCGTGAAAGAACAAGACTGTCGGCACGACGCCGACAATCCCGGACCTGGCGTCGGGGCCGGACGGCCAGTCGAGAACACCACGGCTCGACTTTCGCCACCCTCAATTGGGGGAGGACCGCCAGCGACTTCCCGAAGTATGAACCCTTCCCGCGGCCGCGCACCGAGCGTGCGGCCGGCTTGTTCCCGACCGTCACGGCGGATGAGGATGAACCATTCGCCTTCGAGCTAGAACATCGACCACCGTCTCGGATGGCGAAGCCACCGCGAGCCTGGGCCCGATCTCGCTCGAGGTCGTACAGGTCACGACACTCACGCTGAAGGGCCTCGCCAGCGATGCGCCGCTGCAGAACGCCGACATCGTCATCCGTGCCGGCGACCTCGAATTCACCGGGGTTGCGGAGAACGACGGTTCCTTCAGCGTACCCGTCAAGCTGCGCGCCGGAGACTTCAGCAGCGATACGCTGCTGACGATCAGCGCGTTCGGCACGGGCGGTCAGTCGCAGGTCGAGCTCGTCTCTCTGGTCGCCGATCTCGCGAGCGTCGTCGAGCAGGGGGCGCGCCTATCCTACAGCGACGTTGTTTCGGTCGGGCGCCGTGCGGTGGCGTGCCGGAGGATCCACCACTCGGCCACCAGCAGATTGGGCACCCAGGAAAACCACGCCACCGTCAGATACGCCTCGTCGAACGTCCAGCCGAGCGCGCCGACGAACACGCCGAGCTGGATCCGCAGCGTCACCGCCGCGAACGTCAGCGCGAAGTTGCGGATCATCCAGCGCCGGTGCTCGCTGACGTTTCCGGCGCGGATCGCCCGGTAGGCCTGTGCGCCGCTGTAGAGCCAGATCACTGACAGAAGCATGAACGCAACGTGCGTCGGCGGCCCGCCGTGGGAGATCATCGCGAGGCCGAGGCCTCCGATCCCGCCGACGAGCACGCCGCCGAGGTAGACGCGCCCGGTCCAGCGGTGCAGCGTCGGCCGGCGCTGCCGCAGCAGCCCGCTGAACTGGAAGCCGCCGACGAGCAGCGCGGTGGCGCTGCCGAGGAAGTGCGCGTAGGCGTACCACGGCAGCGCCATCAGCCGCGAGAAGAAATCGGGGTTCAGCTCCGGGCTGAACGGAAACGCGAGCCCGTAGAACGCGATCGGCAGCGACAACAGCGTGAGCAGCACGATCGCCCCGGGCCGGATCAGGCGTCCGAGCCGGACGGCGCCGCTCGGCCGCGCCGGTACCGACTCCGTCATCGACGCTCCTCCCTCGGTTGCCGCGACTCAGTCGCCGCGTTGGGAAACCGCCGCTCGGACGTCGTGCTCGAGCCGACCGGCGAGCCGCGCGAGCGTGTCGGCGCGCGCGGCCGCGAGCCGTGTCCGACGACAGCTCCGGTGGGCCTCAGCCCGCGCCATCAGCGCATCGCGCACCTCGGCGTCGGGCGCGACCACCGACTGGTACGACTCGTCCCGCGACAGCGGCGGCGGGCAGTCGGCGACGAGCTGCTCGAGGCTCCGCGCCCGTCCGGCGAGCTCGTGGCGATCGGTCCACCGCAGCCAGCCGGAACCGGACGGCGGCGGATCGAGCAGGCGGTCGATCCATTCCGGCGCGACGCCCATTTCGATCAGGTAGTCCCGCAGCGGCGCCCCGGTGCCGGCGAGCCCGTGCAGGCCGATGCGCCCTTCGTTCGCGTGGCGCTCCGCGCCGGCCAGCCAGACGAGCACGCACGCGCCGGTGCATTCGGCTTCGACGATGTCCTGATGGCAACCGCTCAGACGGTCTTCGCCGTCGAGGCAGACGAGCTCGCCGCTGCGCTTGAAGTCCCAGACGCCGTCCGGGCGGCGCGCGTAGCGGTAGCCGACCTCGGTGGTCGCGAACGCAGCGCGCAGCAGCCGCCCGATCCGCATCGCTTCGTCGGGATCGCCGCCGGGGCTGTCGAGCTTCACCGTCCAGAGCACGTCCGGATCCTGCACGTCGGGCAGATCGCCGCCGGCGACCAGGCGCGCCAGCCGGTTCGCGAAGCGCTCGTGGTCACCGGGCTCGATCGCGCCGCGGATCAGGAGCTGGCGCCCGTTGCACTCGTCTTCGACGGTGATGAAGTCCGCCGCCCCGGCCGGGGCGGCGTCGAACAGGGCCCAGCACAGCGAGAGCGCAAGGGCGGCGCGCAGCGATGGCAGTCCGGGAAGCGGCGGCAGCGTCGGCATCGGTCTCCAGGATCGTGATCGTCGAGCGTCCGATGGTGCCACAGCCGCTTCCCCGCCGGGAGCCGGCTCGCCGCTAGAAGCTCGCCGCGAGCCGCAGGTAGTAGAACCCGCCGTTGAACCCGAACGGCGAGGTCAGCGCATAGTCCACGCCGAGAAACCGCGCGACCGGCCCTTCCTCGTCGTCCGGGTACTCGTCGAAGATGTTCTCGCCGCCGAGGGTCACCCGGTAGTTGTCCATGAACGACATCGAGAACTCCACGTCCACCAGCAGCGCACCGTCGTACGAGTACTGATCGGACGCATCGCCCGGGCTGAACAGCCCGCCGGTGGTCTCCCAGCCGTCGAAGTAGTTGAAGCGCACCAGCGCATCGAACCGGTCGGCCCAGGCGTAGTCGAGCATCAGCACCGTCTTGTGCTCCGGTACCTGGTGCTCGAGGTCGAAGACCCGCGAAGCGTTGATGGTGCCCGGCGTCACGTTGCTGACCTCCTGCTCGTTCCAGTTGTGGCGCAGGTCCACGAGCAGGCTCCCGCCGCCGAGCTCGAAGCTGTGCGCAATGGCGAGGTCGATGCCGCTGACCTCGGAGTCGAAGCCGTTGACGAAGAAGTTTGCGTTGCTGCCGGTGAGCAGCGCCGCGTCCTCGATCCCGGCGGCCTCGAGCAAGGCCACCTCCGCGGGCCCGATCACGTTCGACAACAGCGCCAGCCGGTCATCGATGTCGATGCTGTAATAGTCGAGCGTGATGCTGGTAACGTCGGTCGGTGTCAGCACCAGCCCCAGTGTGTAGCTGGTGGACTCCTCGGGCTCGAGCGGCTGCGCGCCCAGTGCGACGGCCACCGGATGCGCCACCGGGTAGGTGCCGTTCGGTACGAGGTCACCGGCCTGGTTCGCGGTGGTGGTCACGTTCAGCGTGTTCACCTGGCCCGGCGTCGGCGCGCGGAAACCGGTGTTCGCGGTGGCGCGCACTGCCAGCGTCTCGGTGAGCTGATAGCGTCCGGACACCTTCCAGTCGAAGGTCTCGTCGAACTCCTCGTAGTCCTCGTAGCGGATCGCCACCGCCGCGGACAGCCGGTCGGTCACATCCGCCTCGACGTCCACGTAGGCCGCCCAGCTATCGCTCTCGAACTCGCCCGCCGAATCCTCCGGGAAGCCCTGGAAGCCGTCCGAGCCGACACCGAAGATCGCCGCTGTCGGCCCTGCCTCGATCGATGCCGGATCGCCTGCGCCGATCTGGTAGGTCTCGTTGCGCAGCTCCGCACCGAACGCCACGTTGACCGGCAGGTCGTCGAACGTCTGTACGAAGTCGAGGTTCACGCCGCTTTCCTCCTGGGTCAGCGTGCCCGGCTCGAATTCGAGCGGGGTGAGGCGCCCGAGGCTCGGGTTGATGGAGCCGCCCAGGGTGTAGCCGATCTCGCTCTCGCCGTAGCGGGCCGTCAGGTCCCACGTCAGGTTCGGGTTGATCTCGCCGCGGGCTCCGACCACGATCTCGAAGTCGTCGATCTCCGCTCCGAAGGTCGGGTTGTAGCCCCCCGGAAACTCCGTGAAGATCGGGTTGCGCAGCACGTAGCCGCTCGGGCTGCCGGCGTCGGCGACCAGGAAGTCGTCCACGTCGAAGCCCTGCGCGGCGATCGCGTCGACGACCTCCTGCGGCGCCGGGTCGGGCAGGAAGTCACCGTCTGCGTCGATCTGCAGCGTGGTCCGTGCCGGCACCTGCGCGGCCGGATCGAGCACCGGCGCGCGGTAGAAGAAGTCGGACACCGTGTCGTTGTCCATGTAGGTGCCGTAGCCGTACACCTCGAGCCGGTCATTGATCTCGAAGCCGGCGTTCACGGACAGCTTCAGCGCCTCCACGTCGGGATCGCCCCAGCGTTGCCCGAGGCAGTCGAGCGGCACCACGTCGCAGCCGGCGAACGCGGCGACGGCGGCGGCATCGCCCTGCGGGATGCCGCGCGAGGTGATGTCGGCTTCCGAGTACTCGGCGGTCAGGTTGACGAAGCCCTGCTCGCCGAGCGGCAGGCCGGCGTTGCCGCTCACGGTGAACCTTTCACCGTCCCCTTCGTAGTATTCGCCCCATTGGCCGTCGATGGTCACCCCTTCGGGTGCGTCTTTCAGGATCACGTTGATCACGCCGGCGATCGCGTCCGACCCGTACTGCGCGGAAGCGCCGTCGCGCAGGATCTCCACCCGCTCGATCGCCGCGGCGGGGAACGCCGACCAGTCCACCGCCTGGGAGCCCTGGTTGACCGTGCCGAGCGGCGCGAGCTGCAGGTTCACCAGCGCCGATCGGTGCCGGCGCGCGCCGTTCACCAGCACCAGCGTGTGATCGGGCGAGAGGTTGCGCAGCGTCACCGGCCGTACCAGCGAGGTGCCGTCGGCAATCGGAAAACGCTGGGTGTTCAGCGAAGGACTAAGCTTCGTCAGCGCTTCGGTCAAGTCGAAACTCGCCTGCCGGTCCACTCGGTCCCCGCCGATCATGTCCACCGGCGAGAGGGTCTCGGTGGGCGACAGACCGGCCCTGCGCGTGCCGGTGACGACGACTTCCTCGATGGGCCCCTCCTGAGCCGGGACCAACTCCGGAACGAACGCGAGTACGAGGATCGTGGGTGCATGCAGCAGCCGCCGACCCGTCACGGTCTTGCTCTCCATGATTGCTCCCCTACCTCCGATTGCGCCGCGTCCGAGCGCGGCGGCCATCACGCGCCGCACTACAGCGCGCTTACCGTGGCGCGCAAAATACCAGTTACCCTCAACGGAATCACGCGGTCCGCCCGCAGCGCAGAAGCGCGAGCGCCACCTCGCGGGACCGACTGGCCGGCGGCGCTCGGGCAACGGCGCTTCCCGGCAGCTATCCTTGGAGGGCCGCTTCGTAACCCCGCTCGGTGAATCATGCGCACGCCCCTGAAGATCCTCCTCGCCGTTGCCGGACTGGCGCTGGCACTCTTCGTCGCTCTGGTCGTCGTCGTGACCGTGGTCTTCGAACCGGACGACTACCGCGGCTACCTGGTGGCCGCGGTGGAAGACGCCACCGGCCGGCCGTTCGCGCTCGACGGCGAGCTCGGCCTCGGCGTGCTGCCCTGCTGCAGCGTCGAGCTCGGCCCGGCCCGGCTCGGCAATCCGGCCGATTTTCCGCCCGGCGACTTCGTCACCGTGCGCGCGGCGTCGGCGAGCCTGAAGCTCTGGCCGCTGCTGTTCGCGCAGGAAGTACGCATCGGCACCGTCACCCTCGAGGGCGTGAACGTCGCGCTGCTCGTGCGCGAGGACGGTACGGTCAACTGGGAGCTGACGGGCGCGGAGACCGAGCCCGCGGCCACCGAGCCGGACGCCGGCACGACGCCGCCGCTGCAGGTGGAGGCGCTGCGGGTGATCGACGCGACGCTCGGCTACGAAGACCGGCAGACCGGCGCCGCGTACGCCGTCACCGGGCTCACCTTGGAAACCGGCCGCATCGACTTCGCCGGGGATCGGCTGGCGCCGCTGCCGGTCGAGCTCGCGCTCACCGCGCGGGATGCCGGCCTCGACCTGGAAGCGCGCGTCGAAGCCCGGCTGACCGTCGGGCTCGACGGCGATGCGATGACGTTGGACGCCGAGCGCGTCACGCTCGAGGCGGAGCAGACGGCGCTGACCGTGACCGGCCGCGGGACCGCCGATCTCGCGACCGGCGAGCTCGCCGCCGACGGCACGCTGAGCCTCGCCGAGAGCTCACCCCGGGCGCTGCTCGCGAAGCTCGCCGGGGATGCGTATCGGCCGGCCGATCCCGCCGCGCTGACCCGTCTCGCCGCGGAAGGACGCTGGCGGGTCGCTGGCGACACCGTCGAAGTGGAAGCGCTGCGGGTGCGGCTCGACGACTCCGAGCTGACCGCCGCCGCGGTGGCAGAGGCATTCGGCGCCGGGCCGGTGCGCGGCGAGCTGCGCGTGGACCGGATGGATCTCGCGCGGTACCTGCCGGCCGAGACGGAGCCGAGCGGTGCAGAAGGACCGCCCGGCAGGCTCGCCGTCGAGGAACTGGTGGCGTCGGCCCGGCTGGCCGGGGAGGCGCTCGAGCTCGACGTCGCCGCGCGCGCCGAGGGCGGCCGAATCGCGCTCCGCGGCGGCGGCACGCTGGCGGAGGCCGGCCCCGCGCTCCAGGGCACGCTCGAGCTCACCGACCTGTCGCCGCGCCGGCTGCTGGCGGGGCTCGATGCCGCGCCCGAGACCGCGGACCCGAACGTGCTGAACCGGCTCGCCGGCACCGCGCGTTGGCAGCTCGGCGCCGATTCGGCGGCGATCGAGGACCTGCGCTGGCAGCTCGACGACACGCGGCTCACCGGCCGGGTCGGCATCGACGGCTTCGACCGCCCGTCCACCCGGTTCGAGCTCACGATCGACCGGATCGATCTCGACGCCTATCTCCCCCCGGACACGGAGGAAGAAGCGGCAGAAGCCGAGGCCACGACCGAGATTCCGGTGGAGCTGATCCGCGATCTCGATCTGGCCGGCCAGTTGCGCATCGGTTCGCTCGGGATGATGGATCTGACGCTGACCGAGCTCGCCGCCGACGTCCGCGCGGCGGACGGCGTGCTGCGTCTGGAACCGATCAGCGCGCGCCTCTACGGCGGCCGCTACGACGGCCGGCTGACCGTGGACGCCACCGGCCCGCGGGCGAAGCTCGATCTCGAGCAGCGTCTCTCGGCGGTGCAGGTGGGCGAGCTCGCGCAGAGCTTCTTCGCCTCCGATGCGCTCAGCGGCTCGCTCACGCTCGAGCTGAAGGGCAGCGGAACCGGGAACGCGCCCGAGGAGCTGCTCGACGGGCTGGCCGGCGCCCTCTCCTTCGAGCTCGCCGACGGCGTCTACCGCGGCGTCAACCTCGTGCACGAGCTGCGCCGGGCCCGCGCCTCGCTTCGCAACGAGCCCGCGCCGGCGGAGCCGGCGGCGAAGGAAACGCCGATCCGGACGCTGACCGCCAGCGGGCGTCTCGTGGACGGCGTGCTGCAGACCCATGCGCTCACCGCCGACGCCGGCGGCCTGATGCTCGCCGGCCGCGGCGGGCTGGACCTGAAGAACCTGGCGCTCGACTACAAGCTCGACGCGAAGCTCTCGGCGGCCGCGGCCGAGGCGGCCAAGCTCGGCGACCTGGCGGGACTCACGATTCCGCTCGCGCTCGAAGGGCCGGTGACCGCGCCGCGGGTGGCGGTCGACCTGAAGGGCCTGATCGGCGGCAACCTGCGCGAAGCGCTGACGCAGAAGGCGCGGGACACGCTCCTCGAGCGCCTCGGCGGCGCCGCCGAAAAGCCGCCCGAGCCCGCGGCCGCGGCACCGGACGCCGCCGGAGACACGCCGACGACCAAGCCGCCGGCGGAAGAACCTTCCGTGAAGGACGCGCTCAAACGAAGCCTCCGCGACCTGCTGAAGCCGCCGCCGGAGCCGGACTGAGCGACGCCCCCGCTGTGGGAGCGGCCTCCGGCCACATCTTGGATGAACACCTCCGAAAGGGTGTTACCCGTCTGATCGGATTGACTGTTACCTGACGAAAGTCCGAGAACGGCGGCTCGAGTCCACCAACGCTCGATTCCAAAGCGCTCTATTCCAAGTGAAGAACCGCGCGTCGGCGTGCCGGGCTGGCGATGAACCGGCGCGTTCTTCCGCGCGTACGGTTCGCAACAGCGCCCGAATCAAAGCCTGGGAACGGTTGTCGACGTCGGCCGCAGCGCCGGCGGGCGGCCGGCGGTGCGCGTGCGTGATCCCGCACCGTACATCCGCCTCGGCCACATCGGGACGGAGCATGGCCCGAATCGATCGATGAAGGCCCGGGGCGAGCGAGATCGACGCTGTACCTCGAACATCCCGGCTTTTGATTCGGGCCATGTTCGCGAATTCGATTCGGGCGCTGTTCGCGATTTCGATCCCGGCGAGGTTGCGATTCGATTCGGGCCATGTTGCGTTCGCCGAGGGGCACGGAAGCCGGCCGTGACCGCGCGAATGATCGGCTGATTGCAGAAGTGGTTGCACCCGCGCACGGCAGCATTACGACGAGCGGCACCGGTGGCCGCCGCCCGGGGTGTGGTTCGATCCGGCGAGCTCGGCGGTGTGGTTCGAGGAGTGGAAAAGCGGCCGCCGGCCTGGCTGCCCCGGTCCAGGTGTTACCTATGTGGCCATCTCGTAGCGGCGGCGAATCCCTGAAGAGCATTCGCGGCCGGAGGCCGCTCCCACAAGAATGGGTCAGTCCGCTGCCGGCGGCGCCGGCACGACGGTCACCGGGAACGGGCGGCTCGCCTCCAGGGTGCGGTGCGGGAACGGGATCTCGATGCCGGCGGCGTCGAACGCGGCCTTGATCTCGGCGGTCACCGAATTGCGCAGCGCGAGAAAATTCTGCCGCTGGGCCCAGAGCGAGAGCTGCAGCTCGAGCGCCGACTCGCCGAATCCCTGGAAGATGAAGAGCGGCGCCGGCTCGTCGAGGCAGAGCGGGTTGCGCTCGGCCACGGCGAGCAGTACATCGCGCACCCGGTTGATGTCTTCGGAGTAGGCGACGCCGAGCTTCAGATCGAGGCGCCGGATCGGGAACCGGGTCAGGTTGACCACTTCGCTCTTGATCAGCGACTCGTTGGGTATGCGCACGTACAGGTTGTCGAACGTGCGCAGCTTCACCGAGAGCGCGTCGATCGACAGCACTTCGCCGGTGGTGCCGCCCACCTGGATCGTGTCGCCGACCTCGAACGGCCGCTCGCCGATCAGGAACAGCCCGCTGATCAGATTGGACGCCGACGTCTGCGACGCGAAGCCGATCGCGACCGTCAGCACGCCCGCCGCGCCCATCAGCACCGCCAGGCTGAAGCCGAGCTCGCGCAGCGCCGAGGCGAGGAACAGCGCGAGCACCGCATAGAACACCAGCCGGCGGGCGAGCTGGGTGTGATGCACCGAGAACCGCTGTCCCAGCCCGCGCACCACCAGGCGTCCGGCCAGCGGCGCGAGCAAGAGCCCGACGATCAGGATCAGCGCCGCGCGGATCAGCATCGCGAGGTTCCCGGGATCGAGCAGGTCGAACCCCGCCATCTCAGGCTCCGTTGCCGAACAAGTGACTGAACGCCCGTACGAGGCTCCCCCGGCCGTGGGCCTCCCGCGGCCCGGAGATCAGCTCCGCGGCGCCGGCGTACTCGGGCGGCCCGCTACCGATCCGGAGTGCTGCCAGGTCCGACGCGCTGGTGCGCACGAGCGAGACGTTTTCGGTCCACAGGCTCCCGTCGGCCGCACCGTAGACCGACAGCAGCGGTACCGGGAGCGCGACCTTCTCGAGCGGCAGCGGCGACTCCACCTCGTTGCGGATGTGCACCGGCGTGATCGCGCGGTGCGCCCGGCGAGGCACTTCCGCGAGCGAGTGCCGCGCGTGGGTGCGGCCGGAATAGCACAGCTCTCCTTCGCGGGTCGACGGGCCGAACCAGGTATCGGACATCGCGAGACTCGGCACGTCGCGCAGCAGCACGGGCGGCTCGCCGGCCTCCACCCGCACCGTGACCGGCGAGGACATGTACAGCGTGATCTCTTCGCCCGACGGCAGGAACACCGGCTGGCGCGGCCGGATCACCACCGGCCGGTCGGCGAGCAGCGGCCGCAGCACGAGCCGGTCGGATGGGCCCCGCAGGATGAAGCGGTCGAACGCGCCGCCGCCGGCCTCGAGTCCGCCCATTCGCAGCTCCAGCCGGGCGAAACTCGACGCCAGCGTTTCGTCTTCACGGCTGAATGCGATCTGCCACTCGCCGGGACCACGATGGACGTCGAGCAGCAGCGGCCCGATCCGCCCGCCGAGACTCTGCCCCTCGGGCACGCGGCGAGGCAGCCACCAGGCAGCGGTGGGGGTCGTGCTGGACATGAGCGCGCATCCTGCGCAATCACCCCGGTGGACGCAAGCGCGCGGAGCGATCGGGCACGGCGAAGGCGTGCTAACGTGCAGCGTCGGCAGCGGTGGAGCGACGCATGGCGGCGGTGCGGCTGTTGATCGTGCTGGCGGCGGTCTATCTGGCCGTCTGCGTGCTGCTCTATCTGATCCAGGACCGGCTGATCTTCCATCCTCGGCCGCTCGTGTCGAATCCCCGCGCCCCGCACCTCGAGGAGCTCGTGCTGCAGCACGACGGCGTGCGGCTGCACGGGTGGCTCGTCAACGGTGACGCGCCGGGGCCGCTCATCGTCTACTTCGGCGGCAACGCCGAGGAAGTATCCCATCTGACGAGCGTGTTCAGGCGCCTGCCCGCGCGCACCGCGCTGGTCAACTACCGCGGCTTCGGCGCGAGCGGCGGAGAGCCGAGCGTCGAGCACCTCGTCGCGGATGCGCGTCGTCTGATCCGCCATCTGGTGGAGCGTCGCGGTGCCGACCGGCCGCTGATCCTGTTCGGCCGAAGCCTCGGAACCGGCATCGCGGTGGCGGCGGCGGACGTCGCCGAGGTCGACGGCATGATTCTGCTGAGCCCGTACGTCAGCCTCGAGCGTCTGGCGCGGCGCGTGGTGCCGTTCGTGCCGGTCGGATGGCTGCTGCGACACCGGCTCGATGCGTCGGCGCATCTCGATGCGCTGCCGGAGCGGGTACTGGTCTTCCATGCCGTCGACGACCCTGTGATCCCGGCCCGCGAGTCGCGCGCGTTCGTCGCGCTGCTCGACCCGCCGCCGCTGACGGTCACGTTCGAAGCCGACCACGACGTGCCGCTCGACCATCCGGCGTTGTGGCCGCACGTGGTCCGGTTCGTTGACGACAGCAATTGACAAGCCGCACCGCCGAGCGCGGCACGGAGCTTGCACCGCGCATCACGTCAATCGCCGCAGCGAGTATCCCGATGAATGCGAGGCTGAAGTATTTACGCATAGCCGTCCCGTTGGCGGCCGCCGCGATCGCCGCGTGTGCCTCCACGCCGGACGTCGACCCGCGCCGGATCCAGCAGGCTCGGATTGCGATCGAGGAAGCCAAGGAAGTGAACGCCGGCCGGCACGCCGCCGACGTGCTGGCGCGGGCGGAGGAACGCCTGGCCGGGGCGCGTGACGCCATCGAGGCCGGTGACGGGGAACGGGCCGAGTGGCTGCTCGACGAAGCGGTCGTGCTCGCCCAGCTCGCGGAAGCGCGGGCGCTCGAGCGCGATTCCCAGCAGGCGCTGGCTCAGATCCAGGACAACATGTCCGTGCTCGAGCAGCAGCTCGCGCCGAGCAGCGGCACCCGGAGGTAGCCGAGATGCAAACATCCACGACTACGACCACGAAGAAAATGCTGCGGCGCAGGAGCGTGCGCGCGGTGCTGGCACCCGCGGCGCTGCTGGCCGCGCTGTTCACCGCGGGCTGCGCCAGCACCGGTGACGAGCCCGTTCCGGCGCTGCAGGCCGCCGAAGCGCGCTTCGAGGAGCTGCGTTCCACGCCGCGCGTCGAGGAGTTCGCGCGGCGGAACCTCCGTGACGCGGAACGCAACCTGCAGCTGGCGCGAACCCTGGCCGAGGAAGGCGGCGATCGCGAGGAGATCGAACACTACAGCTTCCTCGCGAGCAGCCACCTCGACATCGCCGAAGCGCGTCTCAACCGGGGTCTCACCCAGGAAGAGATCAGCACCGCAGATCGGCGCCGTCAGGAGCTGATGCTCGCCGCTGAGCAGCGCCGCGCCGAACAGCAGCGCACCCGCGCTAGCGAAGCCGAGCAGCGCGCCGACGAAGCGGAAGCGCGCCTCGCGCTGGCGCAGAGCGAGCTCGAGCAGACGCGGGCCGCCGCGCAGAATCTGGCGGCGGAGCTCGACGAGCTGAAGGTCCAGCAGGAAGAGCGCGGCACCGTGCTGACGCTGTCCGACGTGGTGTTCGACTTCGACAGCGACCAGCTCAATCCCGGCGGACAGCAGACGCTGGCACGCGTGGCCGAGACGTTGAGCGCCGAGTCGAACGCTTACATACTCGTCGAAGGCTACACCGACGCGGTCGGCAGCGAGTCGTACAACCAGGCGCTGTCGGAACGCCGCGCCAAGGCGGTGAAGGCCGCGCTGGTGAAAGGCGGCCTGCCGGAAGAGCGTATCGACATCGCCGGCCACGGCGAAGCGTTTCCGGTGGCGTCGAACGACACGCCGCAGGGCCGGCAGATGAACCGTCGGGTGGAGATCGTGATCTCGAACACCGGCGAGCCGGCGGAGCCGCGCAGCACCTGACCGGACGCCTCCGCCAACGGGAGCGGCCTCGTGACAGGACGCGTCGTGCGCCGAAGCTGTGGGAGCGGCCTCCGGCCGCGAATCATCGAGGTTCGCGGCCGGAGGCCGCTCCCGCAAGCGGAACGACTCGTACAGACGGCGCTCCTCTGCGCGCTGCTGACCGGTCAGGCCGTCGCGGCGGAGTTCGTCGCGCCGTTCGTGCCGAGCCCTCAGGAAGACGTGGAGACCATGCTCGAGCTCGCCGCGGTGGGCCCCGGCGATTACCTGATCGACCTCGGCTCCGGCGACGGGCGTATCGTGATCACGGCGGCGCTGCGCGGCGCGATGGGTCACGGGGTGGAGCTCGACCGGGAGCTGGTCGCGCTGGCCGAGCGCCGCGCCCGGGACGCCGAAGTCGGCGACCGGGTCAGCTTCGTCCAGGGGGACGTCTTCGACGCCGACATCGGCGCGGCCACCGTCGTGACTCTGTATCTGATGCCGGAGGTGAATCTGCGGCTGCGGCCGAAGCTGCTCGCCGAGCTCCGGCCGGGCACCCGGGTGGTGTCGAACAGCTTCGACATGGGCGAATGGACCCCCGATCGGCACGTCCCGGGCCGCGCCAGCGGCGGCATGATGCTGTGGATCGTGCCGGCGTCGGTGGACGGAAGCTGGCGATTCGACGCAGGCGGCGAAGCGCTGCGCGCGGAGATCTCCCAGCGTTTCCAGCAGATCGAGGTGACGCTCGAGCGCGGTGACGAGCCGCTGCACGTACTGGAGGCGTCGCTCACCGGCGAGCGGCTGACGCTGCTCGCGGGCGACGGTCAGCGGCGCTATGCGTTCAGCGGCCGGGTCGAGGGCGGCGCCGTCGAAGGCCTCGTTCAGGTGCACGACGCGGCCGACAGCCGCGTGCGGCGCTGGCACGGCCGGCGGGTCGCTCAGGAGCGGGCGCCGGCGGAGAGCTCGTAGATCCGCCGGACCGTCTCGACGGTGTCACACTGCTCCGGGCTCTTATCCGGCCGGTAGGCTTTCACCCGGGCGAAGCGCAGCGCCATCCCGCCCGGGTACTGCGGGCTGGTCTGGATCTCGTTGAACGCGACTTCCACCACGAGCTCCGGGCGCACGTGCACGACGTGTCCCTCCCGCCCGACCTCCAGCTCCAGCAGCCGACCGGTCTGCCAGCGCAGCATCTCGTCGGTCAGGCCCTTGAAGGTCTTGCCGAGCATCACCCAACCGCCCGCCGGATCGCGGGCGCCGAGGTGCAGGTTGCTGAGCCAGCCGCGCCGCCGGCCGCTGCCCCACTCCGCCGCGAGCACGATGAGGTCCAGCGTGTGCGCCTGTTTCACCTTGAGCCAGGCCGCGCCGCGGCTGCCGGCTGCGTAGACGCTGGCAGGCGCCTTCGCCATCACGCCTTCGTGACCGGCCGCGAGCGCCCGGAGCAGGAACTCGTCGGCCGTTGCGACGTCGCCGGTCACCGTCCGCGGCACCCGGAGCGCCGGTTCGGTCAGCGCCGCAAGGCGCTCGTAGCGCGCGTGGAGCGGCTCGTCGATCAGATCCGTGCCGTCGTGATGCAGGCAATCGAACAGGAACAGCGACAGCGGCAGCGCCGCACGCAACGCGGCGACCTCGCTCTTGCGGCCGAAGCGGCGCATGGTCACCTGAAACGGCTGCGGGCGGCCGTCCGGACCGAGCGCGAGCACCTCGCCGTCGAGGATCACGCTGCGCGCAGGCAGGCGCTCGAGCACCTCGACCACTTCCGGCACGCTGTCGGTGACGTCGTTCAGACGGCGGCTGTAGATCCGGATCCGGTCGCCGTCCTTGTGCGCCTGCACGCGAGCGCCGTCGAGCTTGTACTCGAGCACCGCCTCACCGAGCGTTGCGAGCGCTTCGTCCATGTCGGCCGCGGGCTGCGCCAGCATCGGCTGCACCGGCACCAGCGGCTGCAGCCGGAACTCGCCGAGCGCCGCGCGCCCTCCGGCGAGCGCGGCGCGGGCGACCGGCGCCGCCTCGCCCGCCAGCATCACCGCGCGGCGCACCTCGCCGACCGGCACCTCCGCGGCTTCGGCGATCGCCTCCACCAGCATGCCTTCGAGCGCGCCCTGCCGCAGCTCGCCGATCACCAGACGTACCAGGAAATCACGTTCCTCCGCATCGGCCCGCGCGAACAGCGCCGCCAGGCGCTGCCGGCGCGCCTGCTGAGAGCCCTTGCCGGTGGTCTCCGCGAGCTGCCGGAACGCTTCATCCACCTCCGCGACGGTCAAACGCGCCGCGCCGTCGGCATCGGTTGCCGCGGCCGAAGCCGTGGCGCCGAGCGCACTCACGGCGCGCCAGCCGAGCCCGATGCGGCCCTGCGGCAGCGTGCCCGACAGATAGCTCACCACCACCGGGGCGAGGTCCGGGCCGGCTTCGCGCAGGCACTCGGCGAGCAGCGCGCGCTTCTGCAGCCGGCTGCGGGTGGCGGCCACCTGGCGCGAGATCTCGACGAGTCGGGACAACCGCATCCGGTCATTGTGTCGCGGGGGGTTGCGCGGCGCCATCCGCAGTGCTAAAAACGTAGCACTGTGCTAAAAAAGTAGCACTCACGGAAGGGGAACGTGCCAAGGGGCAGCGGACACGGCCAGCACCTGCATCTGTCGCGCCGCGAGCGGCAGATCATGGACGTGCTGTACGCGGCCGGCGAAGCGTCGGCGGCCGACGTCCGCGAGCGTCTGCCGCATCCGCCGAGCTATTCCGCGGTGCGCGCGCTGCTCGGCAAACTCGTGGAGAAGGGTCACGTCACGTTTCGCCAGGACGGGCCGCGTTATCTGTACCGGGCCACGCTCGAGAAGTCCGCCGCGGAGCAGAGCGCCTGGCAGCGCCTGCTCGACACGTTCTTCTCCGGCTCGGCGGTGGACGCGGTAGTGTCGCTGCTCGGCCGGGAGGGCGAGCACCTGTCGGCGGAGGAACTGGAAGCGATCGAGCGCAAGCTGGCGGAGCTGAAGGCACGGCAGCCGCGCGGGCGGGGGCCCCGCCGATGAACGGCGGGCCCATCGAGCTGCGCGCGCTGCTCGGGTGGTCGCGGCGTCGCTCGCGCTCACCGTGCTCGCCGCTTCGCTGTTCCGGCGCGATCCCGGCCGCCGGCGCACCTGGCTCGCGCTGCTGGCACCGCTGCTCGCGCTGGCGCCGTGGTGGCCGACGATCGGGCCGCTCACCTGGCCGCTCGGTCTCAGCGCGCCGGCCGCGGCGCTGCTCGCCGAACCGCTGCCGTGGCTCGCGGCCATTCTCTGGTGGGGCGTCGCCGCCGCGCTGATCGCGCGCCTCGGCTTCGTCGTGCAGCGCGAGCGGCACCGGCTCGAGACCCTGCCGGCGCATCCGGACGCAGGGCTCGTCGCCGACTGCCGTGCGCTCGCGCGGCAGCTCGGCCTGAGCCGACCGGTCGCGGTGCGACTCGGCGCAGCGCCCTGCGCGAGCACCCTGGCCGGACTCACGGTCGTGCTGCCGGGCACGCTCGGCCGCTGGTCGGCCGAGGCCCGCGCCGCGGTTCTGGCGCACGAGCTGGCCCACCTCGCGCAGCGCAACGACCGCCAGATGCTGCTCGTGCGCATGCTGGTCGACTGGTACTGGTGGATGCCGTGGCTGCGCGGCCTGTACCGGCGCTACGTCGAGGCGATGGAAGAGAGCTGTGACGACCGGGCGAGCCGCCTGCTGCCGAGCCGGTCGGACTACGTGCGCGGTCTTGTCGACGCCGCGCGCCGGTTGACCGCCGCCGATGCCGCCGGCGCGCCCGCAGGCACGACGCTGACCGCGCTGCTCGGACACTCGCACCTCGGCGCCCGCGCCGCTCGCCTGATCGAGCGGCCGCGGCCGACGCTCCGCACCGGCGACGGGCGCGGCTGGCTCGCGGCGGTGCTGCTGCCGTTCGTGCTGGCGACGACGATGGAGCCGGTGACGGCGGCGCGGCCGTGGCCGGCCGACGCGCGCCCGCTGCGATCCGTCCCGCCCGCGACCGACACCGGAGAGCACGCGTCGTCGCCGCGCGTCACCTCGAGCACGTCCGTGCGCCTGTTGCCCGGCGGTACCTGGCGTCCCGTTCCGGATTCGGCCCGCGGGCCGCGCCCCGTCTATCCCATCGACGCGCTGGCCCACGGGCTCGGCGGCACGGTCATCGTGGAGCAGCGGTTCGAGCAGACCCCGGCCGGCCTGGTAGCACGGGCCGCGCCGCAGATCGTTTCCCGCGATGGCCCGCGCCCGCTCGCCCGCGCGGTGGCCCGTGCGCTCGCCCGGCCGTCGCCGGAGCTCGCGGCGGGTCTGCGCGGGGTCGTCGCCGGATCCCGTTTCGACGCCGCCGGGCTGCGCCCCGGCGCGCACGTTCAACTGCGCACGGTCTACCGGTTCGTGCCGGGCCGTGACGCGCATCCCCCCGCAGGGAAGGAGGTTCCGCAATGACCGTCGGCACGTGGACCCGAACCGCCGCCGCGACGCTGTTCGGCAGCGTCGTCACCGCCGCCGTGTTTCTGATGATGCAGGGCCTCATCGAGCCGGAACGGCTCGAGATACGGGAGTCGCCGCCCGGCGCCGTGCTGGACTTCCTGCCGGTGATCGAGCCGACGCCGTCGACCATCCGCGACCCCAAGCCGAAGCGGCCGGACGAGCCCATCGAGCCGCCGCCCACCGACATCCGCCCGCCGGTCGGCGACCGGTTCGTCGACACGTTCGGCGTCCCGTTCGAGGCACCCCCGGCCGACCAGCCCGCCGACCCGACCCTCGGCGCACTGAGCGACGGCGACGCGCTGCCGATCGTCAAGGTGCAGCCGGTCTATCCGCGTTACGCGCTCACGCGGAACATCGAGGGGTACGTGCTCGTCGAATTCACGATCGATACACTGGGCCGGGTAGTGGACGTGCAGGTGATCGAAGCCCGCCCCGAGGGGGTGTTCGAGCAGGCGGCACTGCAGGCAGCGCAGCGCTTCCGCTACAAGCCGCGCGTCGTGAACGGCCAGCCGACACCGGTCAGCGGCGTACGCCACCTGCTGACGTTCGAGATCGAATCGGGTTGATCGGCGATGATCGAAGTACAGCGCACCCGCGACGGCGACCCGCTCGAGTTCTCGGTGACCGTGAGCGACGCCGGCGGCCGCACCCGCCACGACGTCACGATGGACCAGGCCACCGCGCGCCGGCTCGCCGGCGGCCGCTCGCCCGAGCGGTGCCTGGAGGCGGCCTTCCGCTTCCTGCTCGACCGCGAGCCCAAGGAATCGATCCTCCGCCGCTTCGACGTCACGGTGATCTCCCGCTACTTTCCCGAGTTCGAGTCGCGGCTGCCCGAGTACCTCGCGCGGCTCGACCCCGGCGACTGAAGCGGCGTGTATAATCGCGCCGCGGCGTAATGGTGCGTCGCAGGTGCCGGGTGTTCGGGAAATCGGTGCGAATCCGATACTGACCTCGCAACGGTGATCGAGTGACTCCTGCCGGAGCCACTGTGCCGAACGGCATGGGAAGGCGGCAGGGGTCGCGCCCGATCCGTGCGCGCCGCGGGCGCGTACGAACGGGCGGCCTCGTCAGTCCGGAGACCGGCCTGGCATCGCGCTGGAACCCCGTCCGAGGCAGACGGGCTCACCGGAATTTCGTGCAATGCTCAGCTCGCTTCTCCGCACCGACGGGCCATCGCGGGTCCGCGCCCGGTGCTGCTCCATTATTCGCTCCCTGCTGACCCTACCGGCGCTCCTCGCCGCGCCGGGCTTCACCGCCGCCGCGCAGCCCGCCGCCGCTACCCCGGCCGAGGCCGATTGGGAGGAAATCGTCGTCGTGGCCAACCAGCTCCCGCGGCCGGCCCGCGTGGTCGGCAGCACGGTGACCGTGCTCGATGCCGCGGACATCGACGTGCGCCGGATCGACCTCGGCGCCGAGCTGCTCCGCGAAGTGCCCGGCCTCGCCGTGAGCCGCAGCGGCCAGGTCGGCAACGTCACCCAGGTGCGCATCCGCGGCGCCGAGGGCAACCACACGCTGGTGCTGATCGACGGCATCGAGGCGAACGACCCCGGCTTCGGCTCGGAATTCAACTTCGCCGATCTCCTGACCTACGACATCGGCCGGGTGGAGGTGCTGCGCGGGCCGCAGAGCGCGCTCTACGGCAGCGAGGCGATCGGCGGGGTGATCAGCATCACCACCGCGGAGCCGACGGTGGGGCTCGAGGCCCACGCGGAAGCGCAGGGCGGCTCGTTCGGCACCACGCAGTTCGGCGCGTCGGTGGCCGGCGGCACCGACGCGATCGCGGGGCGGCTGTCCGCGATGCGCTACGACACCGACGGGATCAGCGCATCGGCCATCCAGCCCGAGAAGGACGGCTACGAAACCCGTACCGTGCACGGCAAGCTCGACGTCGCGCTCGGCGAGCGGCTCTCCGCGCGCGTCGTGCTGCGCCAGGCCGACAACGAGGTGGAGTCCGACCGGCAGGACTTCGACTTCCCGCCGACCCCCACCGAGGGTCTGATCGTCGACTCCGACGACGTGGCCGAGTCGCGCCAGCGTCACGCGCTGCTGCAGCTCGACGCGGAGCTGTTCGACGGCCGCTGGCTGCAGCGAGCCGCCTTGAGCTACACCGACACCCGCTCGGACAACCTGCAGGGCGGCGAGCGCCTGTCGGGCAATCGGGGCGAGCGCCGCAAGCTCGAGTACCGCAGCACGCTGCGCCTCGGCGACGGCGCCTGGCGGCACGCGCTCACCGGGGCTGTGCAGCGCGAGCTCCTGTCGTTCGAAGCCTTGTCGGTGGAGTTCGCGGATGCGAACCAGCAGCGCGACGACGACCAGACCAGCTACGTGGCCGAGTACGCGCTCACCTTCGGGCGCCGCGGCGGGCTCTCGGTCGGCGTGCGCCACGACGACAACCACCGCTTCGACGACGCCACCACCTGGCGCGCCACCGCCTCGTGGCTGTTCGAGGCGCCGATGACCCGGCTGCACGCGAGCTACGGGGAGGGTATCACCAACCCGAGCTTCGTCGAGCTGTTCGGCTTCCTGCCGTCGAGCTTCCGTCCCAACCCGGACCTCGAGCCGGAGCGCGCTCGCGGCTACGACCTCGGTGTCGAACAGTCGCTCTTCGGCGGGCGCGTGGTCGCCGACCTGACGTGGTTCCAGACCGAGCTCGAGCGCGAGATCGTCACCGTGTTCGATCCGAACGCGTTCGTCTCCACGGTGATCAACGAGCCGGGCGAGAGCGACCGCAAGGGCCTCGAGCTCGCGCTCGATGCGCGGCTCGGCGGCGGCTGGTCGCTCACCGGCAGCTACACGTGGCTGGACGCCACCGAGCCGGACGGCCGCCGCGAGGTGCGCCGGCCCCGGCACAGCGGCAGCGTCAACGTCAATTACGCGTTCGCCGGCGACCGCGGCAACCTGAACGTCGGCGTGATCCATCAGGGCGAGCAGCAGGACAACGAGTTCGTCTCCGCGACCCCGGCGAGCCGCGTGACGCTGGACGACTATCGGTTGCTGACGGCCGCGGTCACCTGGCGGGCGAGCCCGCGGCTCGAGCTGTTCCTGCGCGGCGAAAACCTGCTGGACGAGGACTATTCCGAGGTGTTCGGCTACCGGGCGCCCGGCGCCGCCGGCTACGCCGGGTTCCGGGCGCGGCTGTAGCCGCCGCGGCGACGGAACGTCTGCGCGGGCCGGTGTCGAACCGAGCATGACCGGCTCGCGCGAGCTCTCTCGGGGACCGCCGCGGCGGCCACGGCACCGTTGGCCGGTTTGTCTGCTCGCGCTGCTGTCGTGGTCCGCGGCAGCCGCCGAGCTCGACTTCGTCTGGGAGGACGCGTTCGACGCCGCGGAGCGGGCCCGGCTCGAGGGCTGGATCCGCGAGACCCAGGCCGCCGTCGAGCGGCTCGTCGGCCCGTTCCCGATGCCGGTGACCGTCCATCTGCACCGGCGCGCGAGCGACCGCGAGCCGGTGCCGTGGGCCCATACCCGGCGCTGGCGCGGCCAGGCCGTGCACTTCCATGTCGATACCCGCCATCCGCCGGAGGCGTTCCGCCGGGACTGGACCGCACCCCACGAGCTCTCCCACCTGATCCTGCCGTACCTCGGCCGCCGCGCGGCGTGGTTCGCCGAGGGCTTCGCCAGCTACATGCAGTACCAAGTGATGATCGCGATGGGCGTGCTCGACGAAGCCGAGGCCGGCGAACGCTACCGCGCGCGCATCGGCCGCGCCTCCGCCCGCTATCCGTATCCCCGGCTCAGCTTCGTCGAGGCCGCGCCGCGGCTGCGCGAAGACCGCCTGTATCCGGTGATGTACTGGGGCGGCGCGACGTATTTCCTCCGCGTCGATCAGGCGCTGCGCCGCGAGGGCAGCAGCCTGCCGGCGGTGCTCCGGCGCTACCTGGCCTGCTGCCGCCGCGACCGGCAGACGCTCGATGCGCTGCTCGGCGAGCTCGACCGGCTCGCGCCGGCCCCGGTGTTCACCGGGCAGTATCGGCGCCTCGCCGGCGAGCGTGGGTTTCCGGCGCTCCCCGACGACTGACGTCAGACGCTCGGGCCCGCGGCGCCGTCGGGGATCCAGGCGCCGTGGAAGCCGTACGGCACCCGCGCCGGCAGCAGCACCTGCGCGACAGGCCCCCGCGCGAGCTCGCGCGCATCGAAGATCGCGAGCTCGCTCGCGTCACGGCCTTCGTCGTAGACGTAGGTGAGGAGCCAGCCGTCGTCCTCGTCCACCGCTCCCGGCCGCGCGACGAAGTACGGCTCCGCACCGTGCCGGCCGGCGCCGAGCTCGTACGCTTCGGCGCGGCCGCTCTGCACGTCGTGCTTGAAGATCGCCGGGAACGCGTCGCCCGTCGTCGCGACGCTGTAGCCGAACCGGTAGGGACGGCCGGAGCGGGCCGGATTCACCCGCGGAAACTCGAGCCCGCGCTCCTCGATGCGCGCCGCGGACACCCGCCGCGTGCGCGGATTCACCGTCCAGCGGTCGAGCGTCGCCTCGCCTTCGGGCCCCTGCACTTCGCGGTCGAACATGCGCTCGTAGCGGCACACGTCCAGCACGACGTTGCCGTCCTCGTCGTCGTACGCGTTCATCGGATGGAACACGTAGCACGGCTCGACCTCGCACCAGATCACGTCGCCGGCGCCGCCGTCGCGGGGCAGCAGGCCGAGACGGGGCACGTAGTCCGGGTTCCACGCGAACGGGAAACGCATGCCGCGCGCGACCAGATCGAAGCTCACCGTCACCGGCAGGTCGTAGATCACCACGTAGCGTCCGGTGAGGCTGGCGTCGTGAACCATCACCATGCCCGGCACCGGCACGTCGACCGTGCGGCTCACCCGGCCGTCGCGGTCGACCCGCACGTAGCGCACGCGGTCCTGCAGGTCGGGCCATTGGTACACCACCGCATGCAGTTCCCCGGTGTCGGGATCCGCCTTCGGGTGAGCGGTGAAGACGCCGCCCGGCAGCGTGCCGAAGAACGGATTCACACCCACCGTCTCGAGCTCGTACCCGAGCTCCACCGGCGGCGCGCCCGCTTCGACGACGGCCCAGGTGCGGCCGGCGTGGCCGATCACGTGCGTGTTGTTGCCGTAAGCCGGCTCCGCCGGACCCGCCGGTTCACCGAGCGCCGCGTTCACCTCGCGGCTGCGGATCCAGCGGTTGCGGTACCAGCAGGCGCGGCCCTCGTCGAGCCGCACGCCGTGGATCATGCCGGTGCCGACGAACCAGTGGTGGGTCGCTCGATCGGCCTCGCCGATCGGGTTCGGGCCGTTGCGCAGATAGCGGCCGCACAGCTCGGGCGGGATTCTACCGAGCACCGGCAACTCGCTTTCGGTGTGCTCCACCGTGACCGGGGCGAAGTTACCTGTCAGGTATCGGTCGATCATCTGCGGCCTCCTCCGGAGCTCGACCGCTACGATGACCGCCGAGCCTTCACCACGTCAACCTGACCGCACGGCTCGCTTCCGCCGCCGCCGGCTTCGCGTGTTAGCATGCGACGATGTTCTACCCTCGTGTCAGCGAGCAGTTGCGCACCCGAGCGGCCTTGGCGCGGTACCCGTCCCTCGCCCAATGGCGCGGCCGGATCCTCCAGAGCACGCTGACCGCCACGGCGGTGCTGGGCAGCATCGCCTACGTGCCCGGCGTGCTCGCCGCGTATCAGGCCGGCCTGTGGGTGGTCGTGGTCGTCGACACGCTGGCCTGGGCGCTGGTGGTCGGCCTCGCGATCGCGCGCGGCCTGCCGTTCGGGGTTCGGGCCGGCGGCTGCATCGCCGTCTGGCTCGCGATCGCCGTGATGCTCCTGTGGATCGTCGGTCCGATGGGGTCGGGCACGATCTGGCTGCTGGCGGCGCCCGTGTTGGCCGCCTTGTTTTTCGGCTATCGGGGCGCAGCCGCCGGGGTCGGTCTGCTCGCGGTGATCGCGGTCGCCTTCTGGTTCCTGCTGCCGCTGCACCGTGCCGGAGTGGCGCTCGCCGCCGGCGGTTCCTACGCGCCGGAAGCGTGGGTCGCGACGTCGGGGGGCCTCCTGTTCCTGGCGGCCTTGCTGTCGCTGTCGATCGCCCGGCTGCTGCGCGGCCTCGAGGACTCGCTGATCGAGCTCGAGGTATCGCACCGCCGGATGTCGGAGACGCTGCTCGAGCGCGAGCGCCTGCAGGAGGAGCTGCTGCGCACCCAGAAGCACAGCGCGCTCGGCACGCTCGCGAGCGGCATCGCCCACGACTTCAACAACATCCTGGTGCCGATCCTGGTTGCGAGCGAAGAGGCGCGGGACGAGGCGCCGCCGAACAGCGTGCAGCGCGAGCACCTCGACCACGTGATCAGCTCGGCGCTGCGGGCGCGGAACCTGATCCGCCGCATTCTCGACTTCAGCCGCAGCGCCGACGTGGAACGGCGGCCGGTGGCGGTCGAAACGGTGCTGCGAGAGGTCGGCGCGCTGCTGCGCAGCTCCGCCCCGGCCGGCATCCGCATCGAGTACCGCCTGAACGCGCCCGGTGCGCACGTCCTGGCCGACCCGGGCGAGCTGCATCAGGTGCTGATGAACCTCGGCACCAACGCCTACCTGGCCATGAAGGACGGCGGCGGCACGCTGACGCTCTCGCTCGACCGGCACCTCGAGGACGGCATGGTCGTGATCGGTGTCCAGGACACCGGAACCGGCATTCCGGTGGAGCTGCAGGATCGGATCTTCGATCCGTTCTTCACGACGCGGGAATCCGGTGCCGGCACCGGCCTCGGCCTCGCGATCGTGCAGCGGCTCGTCAGCTCGATGGCCGGCACCGTGGACTTCGAGTCCGAGCCCGGCCGCGGGACCCTGTTCCGGCTGCGTTTCCCGGAGGTGCCCGGCGACGTGCAGGCGGCCGATGCCGAACCGGCCGAGCACCACGCGCCGCGGCGGGCCGGCCGGCCGCGCACGGTGCTGGTGGTCGACGACGAGGATCTGGTGCGCGGCATGATCGGCGTGATCCTGGCCCGCCACGGCTACGCGGTGCGCGAGGCGAGCTCGCCGGAGTCGGCCCTGCGCCAGGTGCACGACGACCCCCACGCGTTCGATCTGGTGGTGACCGATCAGGCCATGCCCAACATGAGCGGGCTGCGGCTCGCGCAGGACCTCCGGATCATCCGGCGCGACCTGCCCATCGTGCTGGTGTCCGGGCACCTGAGCCCGGAGGAAATCGAGCGCGCGTCGGATCTCGGGATCGAGGCGCTGCTGGACAAGCCGTTCGGCCGCCGCGCACTGCTGTCGGTGGTGGAACGGGCGCTCGGCACGGGCGGCACCCGCAGTCAGGAGATTGCCTGATACGCCCGCGCGTCCGGTTCGCCGGACGCGGAGCAACAGGGAGGGAATGACATGTTCGGACGCCCATTCGGATGCGTCATCGCGGTCATCGGCCTCGCGGCGCTCGCCGCCTACCCGTATCCGGCGCCGCGTGCCGCCGAGCCCGAACGCGTCGTGGATCTCACCCACGCGTTCGACGAAGACACCGTGTACTGGCCGACCGATACCCGCGGCTTCCGCCTCGAACGGCTCGCCCGGGGCCATACCGAAGGCGGCTGGTTCTATTCCGCGTACGCATTCTGCACCGCCGAGCACGGCGGCACGCATCTGGATGCGCCGGTGCATTTCAACGAGCAGGGTCAGTCGGTGGATCAGGTGCCCCTCGAGCGGCTCGTTGGGCCCGGCGTGGTGATCGACGTCTCCGCCAAGGCGTCCGCTGATCCCGACTATCGGCTCGCCGTCGCCGAACTCGAGGACCACGAGCGCCGCCACGGCCCGATCCCGGCGGATGCGATCGTGCTGCTGCGCACCGGCTGGAGCGCGCGGTGGCCGGACCGGCGCGCGTACCTGGGCGACGATACGCCGGGCGACGCCAGCAACCTGTCGTTCCCGGGGTACGGGGAAGAGGCCGCCCGCGTGCTGGTGGAAGAGCGGCACGTCGCCGTGCTCGGCATCGACACCGCGTCCATCGACTACGGCGCCTCCGACGACTTCCCGGTGCACCGGCTGGCGGCGCGCCGCCAGGTGGCGGGCCTCGAGAATCTGACCCAGCTCGATCGCCTGCCGGCGACCGGCTTCACCGTCGTCGCGTTGCCGATCAAGATCGCCGGAGGCTCCGGCGGACCGGTTCGGGTGATCGCTCTGTTGTGAGCCGCGGCGCGGGAACCTCGCCGGTCGTGCTGACGGGATCACGCTGGCGCGTGTGGATCGCTTCCCCGACCGCTTCGCGCCCGCCGCGAGCCGATGACCGACCGGTCACCGGGCGAAGGGCCGACGGGGTTAGCGTTTGAACGCGCCGTGCGGGGTCACCATAATGACGCGTCGGGAGGAGTCCCTACGGAAAGTGCGCAACGTGTCCACCTGGGTCAGCCGATGACAGGTACCCGCGGCGGCGCGCCCGCGGTGAGCGCGCACACGTGGAAGGCCTTGGTTTGCGGAGCACCGATTCAGTGAGTACGCGAGCAGCGGGTCGGTCCGGCAAGGATCTGCTGGTGGGGCGCCAACGGGAGCTCGATGCATTCCACACGGCGCTCGACGCCGTGGAGGAGGGGCGCGCCTGTGTGATTCAGGTCGTCGGCGAGACCGGAATCGGCCGCACCCGGCTGCTGCACGAATTCGCCGAGCGGGCGGAAGCGAGCAACGCCCTCAGCGTGCTGACCCGCCCCGGCCCCGCTCACGCCGAGCCGCTGGCGCCGCTGCGCCGCCCGGAGCTGGGGGTGATCCTGCCGCGGCTCGCCGCGGCGGTCGGGCGCGCGCTCCAGGAGGAGGACGGTTTCGGCCGGCTGCTGCAGGCGCTGGTCGCGGAAACGGAGCACGCGCCCGTGTGGCTCCTGATCGACGACGTGCACTTCGCAGACGAGGCGACTCGGGCGCTGGTGGAGCGGCTGATGGCCGCGATGCGGCACGGCAGCCTGCGGGACGCGCGCCTGGGACTGGTGCTGAGTCGCGTGCAGGACCGCGCGGGGCCCGATGCCGCCCCGCGCGTCGAGCCGGATTCACCCGAACGGCGCTGGCATCTGACGCTCGAGCGTCTCGGTATCGCCGAGGTGCGGGAGTGGCTGCAGCACCGTTTCGGCCTTCCCCCCGAGCAGGACCTGCTCGGACTGCTGATGCAGGCGAGCGCCGGAGTACCGCTCCTGATCTGCGAGCTGCTGACGTTTCTCGAGCGCTCCGGCTATCTCGAGCAGCACGAGCACCGGGTCGGACTCGGCCCCCGGGCGCGCGAGCTGGCGCTGCCGCGCGACCTGAACGCGCTGCTGCAGGGCAAGGTGGGGGCGATCTCCGGCCCGTGCCGGCGAGCGATCACGCTGGCGTCGTTCCTCGGCGACGAGTTCGATACGTCCGCACTGGCAGAACTGCTCGGCCAGCGCCCGGAGGGCGTGGCGCCGCTGCTCGAGGAGGCGGCCGCGGCGTCGCTGGTCGAACGGCGCCAGGCGAGCGTGTTCGGGTTCAAGCATCCCGCGGCTCGGGAGCTGCTCTACGGCGGGTCGGATCAACGCAGCCGGGAAGAAACGCACCTGCAGATCTGCCAACAGCTCATCGACGAGCTGGGCGAGCAGGCCGAGGCCCACGCGCTCACGATCACCCATCACCTGCTGCGCGCCGGCCGCCGGGCCGACCCGGCCCTGGTACTGCGCTTCGCCGCCCGGGCCGGTGAGATGGCCTTCGAGCACCATTCCTACTACCTGGCTGGCCGCTATTTCGAAGCGGCGGCGCAGGCGGGCGTTCGAAGTCTGGCTGCGTCGGCGCAGGCGGATCTGTTCACCCGCGCCGGCGAAGCGTTCCAGCGCTGGTCGGACGGCGCACGCAGCACCGCGTGCTTCGAACAGGCCGCGCGCCTGTACGAGGAAGTCGGCGACCTGCCCGGCTACGCCCGGGCGCTCACGGGGCTGTTGCGCAATCACGTCGCGTTCGGCGAATCCCGCGACGACGCCGCGGCCATCGCGGCGCGGCTCCAGGCGCTGCTCGCCGCGTTGCCGGAAGACTGCATCGAGCTGAAGGTGCGGGTGCACGACACGCTGGCGGTGCACTACCACGACATCGCCCGCTTCGACGTCGCCGAGGCGTATGCGCAGACGGCGACCACGCTCGCGCAGCAGAGCGCCGACCCGGCGCTGCGCTGCATTCCGGTCACGTCGCTCGCGCTCGCGCAGATGGAGCAGCTTCGCCTGACGGAGGCCCGCACCGCGTGGCTCCAGGGCCTCAGCTACGACCGCGCGGCCGGCGCGGTGCGCTACGAGGGTCTGCACCTGCAGCGCCTGCCGGTGCCGCTGTACTGCCTGGGCGAGATCGCCGAGGCCGCCCGCTACAACCAGATCTCCTATCAGCACAACGAGGCCATCGGCAACACCGGCGAGCTGTGCCTGAATCTGACCGTCGACGTGATGATCGCGAACCTGCGCGGCCGTTTCGACGACGCGATCGCCACCGGCTGGTCGGCGATGGAGCTGATGGAGACCACCCGTTATCTGTGGCCGGCTCCGGCGCTGATCGGGGCGCTCGCCTGTGCGCTGACGATGCGCGAGCGTTTCGACGACGCCGAGCGGGTGCTCGCCCATCTCTCGACCGACGGACTGACGTTCGCCGACGCGGGCCCCTATCGCCGCACCGCGAGCCGGCTCGCCGAGCTGGTCGCCGCGCACCGCGAGCCGGCCGCGGCGCCAGCCGCGGCACCGCCGCCCGGCGACCGACGCACCATGCGCGGCGTGCGCCTCGGCAGCCTCGCACGGCTGTGCGCGGAGGCCGATCTCGCATTGCTGCAGAACCGACCGGCGCGGCTCAGCGGGATCCACGACGCACTCGAGTTCGTCGACCGCCGCGGCATCGTGCTGGCGCTCGGCTGGTGCTGCTCGGTGCCGCGTTCGCTCGCGGTTTCCACCGCGCTGCGCAACGGGCTCGCGCGCGCGGAGCGTCACTTTCAGCAGGCGGAGCGGTTCGCCGAGCGCGCCGGCGCACCGCTCGAGCTGGGTCGGGTGATGTTGTATCGAGGTCTCGCAGGCCTCGCCTGCGAGGCGCCGCCCGATCAGGTGCAGATGCACCTCGAACGGGCGCGACAGTGCTTCCAGGATTTCGGCGTTTCGGTCCTCGAGCGGCTCGCCGCGGACGCGCTGTCGCGATGCGCGCGACCAACCCCTGTCACCAAGGAGAACAACGATGCCTGACATGCCGGGCCACATCGCCCGCCCGCGCTTCCTGCGCCTCCACGACGCGTTCCTGAACGAATCCCGAGAGAACCGGCGCCGCTTCGGCGAGAAGCTGTTCTCCGGCATCTCGCTGGCCGACACCTATCGGGAGCTGCGCATCGGCACGTCCGCCGACTGGCGCCACCTGGAGCGCGAGTTCTATGCGGACGACGGTCCGCTCGCCTACTGGCCTTACAACCGGTTCGGCTTCCTCGGCAACAAGGAGGAGATCCTTCGCCAGGGGGTGCTCGAAACGATCCGCGTGGTCGAAGGTCTCTCGGCGTCCCAGATGACCCGCAGCTACTTCAGTCGGCCCTGGCCGGACGAGCCGCCGGCCCGGGCGCTGGAGAGCTGGTGGGTCTGCATGGGCGATCACTGCTTCGAGATCGACGTGCTCAACGGCGAGCGGCAGGTCACGATGATGATCATGACGCCGCGCATGCCGTTCCTGCCCGACAACCGCAAGCCGAAGCTCGAGAAGGACGGGTTCATCTGGACGGTGGCCCACCGGCACCTGCTCGAGGAGTACCTCGGCGAGTACCGCAAGGACCAGTCGCGCTATCCGAAGATCAAGCCCGTGTACCGGATCGCGGGGCATGGCGAGGCCGGCGAGCAAGACAAGAAGGCCCACGGCGGGCACGGCCACGGCGGACACGGTGGAAACGGCCACGACGACCGGCACCTCGGCCGCCTCGAGAAGTTCACCGATTGAACGCAGAGCCGCGTGTCGCCACCGTCACCGGCGTCGACGTCGCGCTGCGGGTCGCCGGCCCCGGCGCGCGCAGCTACGCGTTCCTGATCGACTGGCACCTGCGCCTGCTGCTGGCGCTGGCCTGGGTGGGCGTCGGCCTGCTGCTGGGCCGGGCGGGGATGCCGGCGCCGTGGCAGCTGACGCTGTTCCTGCTGCCGAGCGCCGCCGTCTATCTGCTCTACCATCCGGTGCTCGAGCTGCTGATGCACGGCAGCACGCCCGGCAAGCGCATGGCCGGCGTGCGCATCGTCATGGAGGACGGCAGCACGCCGGGCGCGGCGGCGATCCTGATCCGCAACGTGCTGCGTGTGCTGGACAGCCTGCCGGCGTTCTACGTGGTGGGCCTGGTCAGCACGCTGATCACCCGGCACTCGACCCGCCTCGGTGATCTGGTAGCCGGCACGCTGCTGGTGTACGAGCGCCCCGGCGCGGAGAGCGCCGACACGTTCGCCCGCGACCGCGAGGCCATCGCGCGTCACGGTCTGGAGAACGTCGAGCTGGCGCGGGAGCTGCTCGAGCGCTGGAAGGCGCTCGAGCCGCAGGTACGGCAGCGTCTGGCCCATCGGCTGCTCGAACGGCTCGGCGATCCGGTGGACGGCGCCGCCGACGAAATCGCGCTGCGGCGGCGCCTCGAGGCGCAACTCGGCGGATGAGCAGCGACGGGCAGCGCCGCATCGAGCGCTGGATCGAGCGCCGGCTGCCCGAGTGGCAGCGGCTCGATGCGCAGCTTCCGGCATTGGAAGACCGGCGCCCCCTCGATCCGGAAATCGCGCTGGAGGCGATTCGCCAGTATCCGGAGGTGGCGCGCGATCTCGCGCTGGCGGCACGCAGCCTGCCGGACGGGCGCGTCACCGTCTATCTCGAGCAGGTCTACGGACGCCTGCACCGCGCGCTGTTCCGCCCGCCGCGGGCACCGCTCGGCGAGCGGCTCCTCGATCTCGGGAACGAGCTGCCGGCCGTCTGCGCGGAGCTGCGCTGGCACATCGCCGCGGTGACGATCGGGTTCCTGCTGGCGCTGACCGCCGGCTGGTGGCTGGTGGCGACCTTTCCCGAGCTCGTGTCGCTGTTCGCCTCCGAAGCGATGATCGCCACGGTGCAGCGGGGCGAGCTGTGGACCGACGGTCTGCTCAACGTCGCGCCGTCGGCGCTGCTGTCGATCGGCATCTTCACCAACAACATCACTGTGGCGCTGACCGCGGTGAGCCTTGGCCTGCTCTACGGCCTCGGCACGATCTACATCATCGGGCTGAACGGCCTGATGCTCGGCGGCGTGTTCGCGTTCACCGCGCAGCACGGGCTCGGCTGGCGGCTGTTCGAGTTCGTCTGCGCGCACGGCTTCGTCGAGCTCACCGCGATCTGTCTCTCCGGCGCGATCGGCTGGTACCTCGGCGAAGCGCTGGCGCGACCGGAGCACCTGACCCGCATCGCGGCGCTGCAGCAGCGGGCCCGCCGGGTCAGCGGGCTGATTGCAACCGTGGTGTCGTTTCTGGTGCTCGCCGGATTGATCGAGGGCTACCTGTCGCCGGATCCCGCCGTGCCGCTCTCCGTGCGCCTGGCCGTCGGCCTCGGATCGTTCGCGGTGCTGGTGCTGCTCCTCGGCGGCCGCTGGCCGCTCGGGCGCCGGCGGCGCCTCAGATCCGGCGCTCCGAGCGCAACGTCCGGTACAGCTCCAGCACCTGCGCGTCGAGCCGGCGCGGCCCGCTGACCAGCACCTGACAACCCTGCCGCCGCAACGCCGCTGCGTTCGCGTGCAGCCGCCGCAGGAATTCCCGCGCCGCCAGGCTCGTGTAGGGGTCGAGCCAGCGCTCGGCCGGGCGCGCCGCATACGCCTGCAGGCCGTCGTCGAGCAGACCGACCACCAGCGGCAGATGCGTCGTCCGCAACAGGCGCACGCACGCGCCGAGCTGGCCGGCCGGATCCTGCCCGTACAGGTCCGTCAGCAGCACCACCAGCCCCCGATGCCGGACCAGCCGCCGCACCGCGAGCGCACCCTGCACCAGATCCGTCTCCACCGGCTGCGCCGTCAGGTCCGTGAGCGCCCGACGCACCGCCAGCACGGCCGCACGGCCCCGCTGCGCCGGGACCTGCGCGCACGGCCGGTCTGCCACCGCGACCAGCCCCACCCGGTCGTCCCCGGCGGCGGCGCGCTCCGCGAAGCGCGCCGCCGTGTTCACGTAGTGGCCGAGCTGACTGAGCCCCGCCACCTCCGTGGCCGCGGTACGCCCGACATCGAGCAGCAGCACGATCTCGAGATGCTGATCCTCGGCGAACACCCGGGTGATCAACCCGCCGGCACGAGCCGTCGCCTTCCAGTCGATCACCTGCCGCGGATCGCCGGGCTGGTAGCTGCGCAGGTGGTGCAGGTCGCTGCCGCGGCCGAGCTGGCCGCGCGGGTTGCGGCCCTGCTCGGCCCCGGCCGCCGCCTCCGTAGCCCGGCGAAGCAGGTCCGGCACCACGCGCAGCGGCGTGTCCAGGCGGCACCGGCGGCTCCACCAGCCGAGACGGAGCGGTCCCCGCAGCCGCACCGGCAGCTCGCGCCAGCGGTGCTCGCCGAGCGCGAGCGGCTGCGCCGGCACCGCAGCGCGCCGCTCCGTGCCCGCCGGCAGTTCGAGCCGGCGCGGCTCCGGCCGATGGACGAGCTCGGCCGGCAGCGCCGGTGCGAACAGCACCGTCAGCGGCCGGGCCGAGCCGTTGCGGAACGACAACGTCAGTCGCTCCGGACGGCCGAGCGCGAGGGGCGGCCGGGGCTCGCAATCCACCGAGAACGCGGCCCGCCGAACGACCAGCCACTCGTAGCCGAGCAGCGCCACCAGCAGCGCCGCGAGCAGCCGCCAGAGCGGAACCGGCGCGAGGGGCTGCCACTGCTCGACGATGCCGAGCAGCGCGATCGCCGCAGCGAGCAGGAAGGTGGTGCGGGTCAGGCGCATGGTGCCCTTCAACCCGGCACGGCGACATCGTCCAGCAGCCGGGCGAGCACGTCTTCGGGGCCGACGTCCTCCAGCGCGGCCTCCGGGGTCATCACCAGGCGATGTCGTATCACCCAGGGCGCGATACGTTTGACGTCGTCGGGGATCACGTAGTCGCCGCCGCGCAGTGCCGCTTCGACCCGGGCCGCCCGCAACAGCGTCAGCGCGCCGCGGGTCGACAGTCCGAGGCCGATGCTCGCGCTCTGCCGGGTCGCCGCCGCGAGATCCAGCACGTAGCCGGTGAGCTCGGCGCTGACGTGCACGCCCTCGAGCGCCGCCCGCGCGCGACCAACCGCGCCCGGCGCGAGCGCCGGGATGTCCGCCGGCTCCGCGGCCCGCGGCAGGTTGTACCGATCGAGGATCGTCAGCTCGTCGCCGCGCGACGGATAATCGATGCGGAGGCTCAGCGCGAAGCGGTCGAGCTGGGACTCCGGGAGCGGGTAGGTGCCTTCGAATTCCCGCGGGTTCTGGGTGGCGATCACCAGGAAATCGTCCGGCAGCGGGAAGCTGTCCCGGTCCACTGTCACCTGCCGCTCTTCCATCGCCTCGAGCAGCGCCGACTGCGTACGCGGTCCGGCGCGGTTCACCTCGTCCACCAGCAGCACGTCGGTGAACACGGGGCCCGGCTGAAACTCGAACCTCCCCCGCTCCGGGTGGAACACGTGGACGCCGGTGATGTCGGCCGGCATCAGGTCGGCCGTGCCCTGAATCCGCTTGAAGCGGCCGCCCAACGCGGCGGCGAAGCTCTTGCCGAGCAGCGTCTTGCCGAGACCGGGCGGCCCCTCGAGCAGCACGTGGCCGCGCGCGATCAGCGCGATGGACAGTCCGTGTATCACCTCGTCCATGCCGAACAGCACGCGGCCGAGCGCGGTCTGCAGGTGGTGTTCGACGGCTCGTACGTCTTCGCTCATTTCAACATCCTTCGCAGCTCCTCCAACGTATCGTGGAGTGTCAAGAGATCCCGCCATCGAGCCTCGTCGATCGCCTCGTGCAGACGCCGCAGCCGCGCGACGGCGGCGCCATCGAGCGCCGCCAACGCGTCGAGCGCCGGCCAGGGTGATCCGTCCGGTGGAATCAGCCCGCGGCCGCGCAGTTCCTCCAGCCAGCGCGTCACCATCAGTCGCCCGGCCCGCGACGGGCTGAGCTTGCGGGCCAGGAAGCCCCCCAGCGCGGCGACGAAGCTCATCTGGTCGGGCCTCGGCCGCGGTGCGAGCGGCGCCACCAGCCGGTCGCTGCTGCCGATCAGATACAACGCCCAGAAGCCGATCACGAACGCCGATGTCGCCCACAGCCGGGGATCCCGAAACAGCGCGTCGGCGTCGTACCCCGCCGACAGGCCCTGATGCATGTCGTCGAAGATCACCGCGCCGCCCGTACCGAGGTGACGAGCCGTCAGATTCGCCACCAGCCGGCGGTTGTCGGCCAGTCCCAGCGCCCGGTTGGTGAACAGCGAGCCGACCGCGGCGACGATCGCGTGTCCCTCGCCCCACTCCACCTGCCAGATCGCGCCGAGTCCGGTGACGGGCTCACGGGCCAGCCGCAGCACTGCCTGATGACCGTCCGGCCAGGCCTGCCAGACGTCGGCGATCCAGTCCGATTCCCCTTCGAGGCGCCGGACCCCGTCGCTCAGAGGGTGCCCGGGCAGACCTTCCAGCGCGACCGTGGAGGGCGCGTTCGGCGTCCCGATACGTCGCCGTTGCGCCTGCTCCGGCAGCCCGACCGGGACGCCGGTGAGCTGCTCGAGGTCCTCGAGGAAGTGGGAGGTGTCGACGATGAGCGACCACACCGGAGTATCGTCGAGCGCGGCCATCACCAGCAGCGTGTTGCCTCGGGCCACCCACTCGATGATCCGGGTCACCTCGTCAGGCCGCATCCGGTGCCGGTGCGGCATGGTCGTGATCAGCAGGTTGCCTTCCGCCGGCAGCGCCATCTGCTCGAGCCCGTCCACCCGGGTTTGCAGGCTCCGCACCGGAATCGCCGCGGCTTCCAGCCAGCGTACCAGCCCGGCATAGCCGTTCGGCCCGGTCTCGACGCTGGTCGGCCGACTCACCTGCACCCCGGGACGGGGGAACAGCAGGCCGAGCACCAGCAGCAGCGCGAGGGCCGCACCGCCGGCGGTGACCAGCCGATCGTTCACCCGCGCGGCTCCGGCAGCTCGCCGAGCAGCCGCTGCGTCGACGCGCGCAGCGCCTCCACCTCGATGCGGTCCGGAAGCCAGCCGGCGAACAGCGCCTGTTCGGCCGCGGTGCCGACCCGTTCCAGCGTGCCCCGCTCCGGCTCCGCCGCCGCCCGGGCCGCCTCGCGCTGGGTCAGGCCGGGCCGGCGCGGCAAGCGGCCCAACGCCTGCAACCGCTCGACGAGCTGGCGGAACAGCGCGAGCAACTCTTCCCGCGGCGAGCCGATCGCCGCCGGCTCGCGCGCGGCATCGGCAGCGCTCGGGCCGCGTGCCGCGTCGGCGGCGGCGCCATCCGTCCGGCGTCGTCGGTACCGGCGGATCTCGCCGAGGACCACTGCCGCGGCGAGCAGCACCAGCACGGCGATCACCGAATACAGGATCCAGGGCCGCTTCGACAGCGCGGTGCCGGCCGTCCGAAACGCCTCGAAGGCATCGAAGCCGAAGCGTTCCTGCAGCCAATCGAGCAGTCGCTTCCAGAGCGTCGGCCGCGGCGCCGGCGTGCTCGGCAGCGCCGCCAGAATGGCGTCCAGAGCGCCGGGGTCGGGTCGCGGACCGGTGGCGGGATTCCGATAGCGCTCGACCAACGCGGCCAGGCTTTGCATGCCGTCCGCCGACAACGCCTCGACCGAACCTTCCACGAGCGGCGCCCACGGGCTCGCTTCCAGGGCCTCGAACGCGTCCGGGCATTGCAGTGCTGCCGGCGCCTCCCAATCCGCCGCCTCGCAGGCGGCACTCTGCGCCATCCAGTCGTTGCCCCGGCAGGGCAGCGTGACCGCCGCCAGCAGCAGTGCGGTCCGGACGATCGGGTGCCTCACGCGGTAGCCGGTGCGCTGAGCCGCTGCTCCAGGTCGGCGCCGCTTCGACGCAGCTTCAAGTCCTCGTAGATGGCCAGGTACATCGCGTAGAACAGCGGCGTCACCAGCGCGCCCAACGCTGGCGTGAGGATCAGGTCGAGCACGCGCACGACGATCGATTGGCCGCCGGCGCCGAACAGCACGGCCATCGCCGCGACGAAGCCGAGCAGCACGTAGAACACCAGCAGCACCGCCAGCACGACCGAGAGGAGGACGAGGGTCCGCCACCAGTTACCCCTCACCAGCCGGTGGCTCTGCCGGAAGGATGCCAGCGGTCCGGCGTCGTCCACGACCACGGCGACCATGCAGAACGCCAGGCTCACGCCGAACAGCACTCCCGGGACCACCAGCAGCAGAAGCCCGAAAGTGACCGCGAACGCGTAGAGCACGCTGCTCACGAGGAACGGCAGTACTTTTCTGCCCCCCACCCTGACGGCCTCGGCGATCGGCAACTCGCGGCCGTGCATCACCGCGCTGAGGGTCGCGATCACCGCCACCGCGACGATCAGGCTGATCACCATGGTCACCAGCCACACCACGTAGAACAGCGGCGGCATCGGGCCACCCAGGGCGGTCGGATCGAGCGGTACGAACATGGCCGGGAACTGGGCGACGAGCCCGCCCAGGTAGGCCAGCACGACCACCTTGCGCAGGCTCGCCCGGTACAGGCGAAAGCCGTTGTCGAGCACGCCGCCGATCGATTGCGGCGTCGTCACGGGCTTGTACACGATCCCTCCCTCCCCGTCGAATCTGTGAGGAAGGATGTCAGCCGCCACCGTCCCATGCAAGGGAACCGGGGTCGCCGGGGCGTTGCGTCGCCGCGCGGCCTGGGGGACACTGCCAGGCCCTGCAGCCGGGGAGGCCGGTCATGCGCTGGTACGCTGGAACGAGCGGATACAGCTACAAGGAGTGGAAGGGGTCGTTCTATCCGCCGGACCTGCCCGCCGAGCAGATGCTCGCGTGGTACGCGTCACGCCTCCCTGCGGTGGAAATCAACAACACGTTCTACCGGATGCCGCGCCGGTCGGTGCTGGAGGCGTGGGCAGCCGCCGTGCCGGAATCGTTCCGCTTCGCGATCAAGGCGCCCCGACGCATCACCCACGAGCAGCGCCTGAAGGACGCGGCCGAGCCGACCCGCTATTTCGTCGACGCGCTGACGGCGCTCGGCGAGAAGCTCGGCGCCGTGCTGTTCCAGTTGCCGCCCAATCTGCGCGCCGACGGCGCGCGCCTCGCGTCGTTCCTCGACACGTTGCCGGCCGGCCTGCCGGCTGCGTTCGAGTTCCGCCACCCCTCCTGGCACGAGCCGGAAATCCTCGGCCTGCTCGAGGAGCGGGCGCTGAGCCTGTGCGTCGCCGAGGACGAGGGCGACGCCCCGGTGGACGCGCTCGGTACGTGCAACTGGCTGTATCTGCGCCTCAGGCGCCCGGCCTACGAGGACTCGGCGCTGACGGATTGGATCCGCCGCAGCGAAGCCTCGGGCGCCGAGCGCGGTTTCGTGTTCTTCAAGCACGAGGACGCGGCGGCCGGACCGGTGCTGGCGGCGCGCATTCTCGAGCTCGCTGTCGCCCGCGCGCGGCGTGCGCCTCGCGCGGCTCCGCCGCGCCGACGGCCGGCCGCGTCCGGCCGCACGGGCTCCTGACGGCTCGGTTCCGCGGCACGGGATCAGGCAACCGGCCGCATCGTCTCCGCGGCGAGCCACTCGAGGTACGCCGGCAGGCCCTCGGTCACCGGCAGGGCCAGTATTTCCGGCACGTCGTAAGGGTGCACCGCGCGGATCGCGCGGATCGCTCCGTCCACCGCCATCGCGGTGGTCTTGACCAGCAGCAGGATCTCGCCGCTGCGCTGCAGCTCCCCCTGCCAACGGTAGCGGCTGGTGATCGGCACCTCCTGGATGCAGGCGGCGAGCCCCTGCTCGAGCAGCGCGCTGCCGACGACGTCGGCATCGGCCTCGGTGGCGACGGTGGTCATGATCAGAGCGGCTTGCTGGTCCATTGCAATGCTCCACGAACGGGATGCTCACCATGCTACACGCCGTCGTTGCCCGGCGCCCGGGCATGGAGTACAACCGCCGCAGCAACGGGAGGAGGAAGACGATGAAGCGTACCAGCGCGCTGGCCGCGGGGCTGTCGATTCTGCTCGGTGCCGCGGCGGCCGCAGCGGCCCCGCCGATCCCGAGCGCGGTTGTGAGCACCACGGGCGGTCGCGTCCAGGGGCTCGTCGAGAACGGTATCAGCGCGTTCAAGGGCATCCCTTACGGCGCGCCGCCCATCGGTGAGGCGCGGTTCCTGCCGCCGCGGCCGGCCGAGCCCTGGAACGACGTGCTGGCCGCCGACGACTTCGGCGCGCCGGCGATGCAGCTCTACCAGCGGCCGCACAGCGGCGAGCCGCTCGCGATGCAGCTCGCCACCGTGTTTCCGATGCGCGCCGAGATGAAGATCGACAACGAGGACGCGCTGTTCCTGAACGTCTGGACCCCGGCCGCCGACGACGCCCGGCGTCCGGTGCTGGTCTGGCTGCACGGCGGCGGCTACGCCTACGGCTCGGGCGCCTGGCCGATGTACGACGGCGCCAATCTGGCGCGCAAGGGCGACGTGGTGGTGGTCACGTTGAATCACCGGCTCAACGTGTTCGGCTATCTGCACCTCGCCGAGATTCTCGGCGAGGAGTACGCGCATTCGGGCAACGCCGGTCTGCTCGATCTGGTGCTGGCGCTGCACTGGGTGCGCGACAACATCGCCGCGTTCGGCGGCGACCCCGGCAACGTCACGATCATGGGTGAATCGGGCGGCGGCTCCAAGGTCTCGCACCTGATGGCGACGCCCGCCGCGAAGGGCCTGTTCCACAAGGCGATCGTGCAGAGCGGGCCGGGGCTGACCGCCGTGCGGGCCGAGACCGCCACCCGAACCGCGCGGGCGATTCTCGCCGAGCTCGGCCTCGATCCGGCGGATCGAAAGCGCGTGCGCGAGCGCCTCGCGTCGCTGCCGGCCGAACGGCTTCTCGACGCGGTGCGCGCCGCGCAGGCCAAGGCGGGCGGCGAGTTCGGCGGCCTGCCGCTCGCTCCGGTGGTGGACGGCGACATGCTGCCGCGTCACCCGTTCGAGCCGGACGCGCCGCCGCAGTCGGCGGACGTGCCGCTCCTGATCGGCTGGAACAAGGACGAGATGACGATCTTCAACACCACCGCGCCGTGGTTCGGCACGCTGACCGAGGCCGATCTGACCGCGCGGGTGAGGGCGCTCGTGGGCGAGCGGGCGGAACCGCTGCTGGCCGCCTACCGGAAACTCTACCCCGACCATTCACCCACGTACCTGTACAACGCGATCGCCGGCGACAACTGGGCGCTGCGCGGCTCGGTGCTGCTCGCCGAGCGCAAGGCCGCGCAGCGCGCCGCGCCGGTGTTCATGTACTACCTGACCTGGGAGACGCCGGTCGGCGAAGGCGTGTTCAAATCGCCGCACACGCTGGAGATCCCGTTCGTGTTCGCGAACGTCGACAAGGCGGTCGCGCTGACCGGTGACTCCAAGGCGGCGCGCCGGCTCGAGCACGCGATGGCGAGCAGCTGGATCGCGTTCGCGCGCACCGGCAATCCCGAGAACGATGCCGTTCCCGAGTGGCCGCGCTACGACGCGGAGCGCCGCGCCACGCTGGTGTTCGGCGACGAACCGCACGTGGTGGACGATCCCAAAGGTGCGATCCGCGAGCTGCTGACGGCGAAGTGAGACCGGCGCGATGCTGAGCGTCGCCGAGCGCGAGCATTACCGCGAGACGGGCTGGGTGCGGATCCCCGGCGTCGTGCCGCCATCGGCCTGCGTTGACGTGGCCGATGCGGTGTGGCGCGCGCTCGAGCGGGTGCACGGCTTCCGCCGCGACGATTCGGCGAGCTGGCGGTCGGAGCTTCCGCGCCGCCTCGGCCGCCGGCTCGCGCCGGCCGATCTGGCCCCGCTCGCGACGCCGAAGCTGATCGCGCTGATCGACGACCTGCTCGGCGCCGGCAACTGGGACCACCCACGCGTGTGGGCGCAGCCCCTGCCGGTGTTCCCGGCCCCGGGACCCTGGGACGTACCGAGCCGGATGTGGCACCTCGACTACCCCGTGCGCGATCTCCGCCCCGACGACTGGGCGGTCAAGATGCTCTGCCTGCTGTCGCCGCTCGCGCCGCGCGGCGGCGGCACGCTGCTGCTGTCGGGCTCGCACCGGCTGGTCGGGCGGCTCGCCGCTGCCGGCCACCGCGGCGGATCGGCCGACGTACGTACCCTGCTCGCGCGCGAGCACGAGTGGCTGTGCGCGCTCTTGTCACGAACGGAGGGCGTCGACCGGGTGCGGCGCTTCATGGAGGAAGGCGCGCGGCTCGACGGCGTGCCGGTGCGCGTCGTGGAGGTCACCGGCGAGCCCGGCGACGTGGTGCTGTTCCACCCGTGGATGCTGCACACGCTGGCGCCGAATCGCCGCGGCGAGCCGCGCCTGCTGCTGGCCCAGAACTTCACCGCCCGCAGCGCGCTCTGGGTCTACCGGCCCGACCCGGCCGGTTGGCGGTGACCGGCCGGCTCGGACGGATCGTGGCGGCGCTGCTGCCGTTGCTGGCGGCGCCGGTCGGCGCGGACGCGCCGCCGGACGCCTGGCATGGGGCCGGCGAGGTCGACGGCGTGACCCTCGAATGGCGTTCGAGCGAGATCGGCGGACGCGCCTACCGCGGGCATGTCACGGTCTGCACGAGCCTTCCGGAATTGCGCGACTTCGTCACCGATCCCTCCGGCCTCGCGGACTGGATCGCGTTCACGGAAGCCGCCCACGCGGTGCC
>DASVDC010000169.1:0-12907 GCA_036381275.1 Pseudomonadales bacterium
CCGCGGAAGGCACCCGGGACTCATAAGGAGACCGCAGGCGACCTTCGAGTACCTGCGCGAACCAGGGACGCCACCACTGCGTAAGGGTGACCGCGAAGTCTTCTATGCCGAAAGCGCCGACAGAAGTCCTCGCCGGGCAAGGGTGAGGAAGCTCCGCAGGTGACTGAATCGAAAGGAAATCTGGTAGGCGCGCCCGGACTCGAACCGGGGACCTCTACCATGTCAAGGTAGCGCTCTAACCAACTGAGCTACGCGCCTGAGGGACGCGTAGGTTAGCAGGACCCCTGCACAGCGGAAAGGGGCCGGGCGGTCCGGCGAGCGGGCGGGCACGGGCTCTGCTTCAATTCACCCCTTCTTCACCTCCTCCACCGAGGGATTCCACCATGAGCATCGAAGGCAAGGTCGCACTGATCACCGGCGCGGGACGCGGCATCGGCCGGGCGATCGCGCTGCGGCTCGCCCGGGACGGTGCGGACGTCGCCATCGTCGACCTGAACGAGCAGGACATGCAGGCGGTGGCGCAGGAAGTGGCCACCTGCGGCCGGCGCGCGACGACATTCAGGGCCGACGTGAGCCGGCGGGACGAGGTCTTCGCGGCGGTGGATCACGCCGAGGCCGAGCTCGGCGGGTTCGACGTGATGGTCAACAACGCCGGCATCGCGCAGGTGCAGCCGCTGCTCGAGGTCACCCCGGAGGAGGTCGCGAAGATCATCGCGATCAACATCGAAGGCGTGCTCTGGGGCATTCAGGCCGCAGCGAGGAGATTCCGCGAGCGGCGCCGGAAGGGCAAGGTCATCAACGCCTCGTCCATCGCCGGCCACGACGGCGTCGCGATGCTCGGCGTGTATTCCGCCACCAAGTTCGCCGTTCGCGCGCTGACCCAGGCCGCAGCGAAGGAGCTCGCGCGCGATGGCATCACGGTCAACGCGTACTGCCCCGGCATCGTCGGCACCGAGATGTGGGTGGAGATCGACGAGCGTTTCGCGGAGCTGACCGGTGCACCGAAGGGCGCTACCTACGAACGGTCGGTGAAGGGCATCGCCCTCGGCCGGGCAGAGACGCCCGAAGACGTTGCCGGGCTCGTCTCGTTCCTGGCGGGACCCGACTCCGATTACATGACCGGGCAGTCGCTGATCATCGACGGCGGGCTGGTCTACCGCTGAGCGCTCGGCCGTCGTTCAGCCGGCACGCAGCGCATACAGCACGCGGCCGCGGGCGCAGAGCTCGCCGCGATCGTTCTTCACGTCCACCTCGACCACGCAGAGCTGCCGGCCGCGTTTCAGCACCCGCGCCTCACCGTCGATCCAGGCGCCGTGCGCCTGGCGCAGATACGTCACCTGCAGGTCGGCGGTGCCCGCCGGCTGCGCGCCCTCCCGCAGGCCCGTGAACACCGCCGGGATCGCGGCCATGTCGATCAGGGTGGCGATCACCCCGCCGTTCACGCTGCCGCCGACGCCGGTGGGCGTCTGCTCGGTGATGGTGAGGCGCAGCCGCGCGTAGCCGTCGCGACGCTCCTCGAGGGTCAGTCCCAGATAGCGGTGGAAGGGCCGCTCGTTGAAACCCGCGAAGAACTCCGGCTCGACTGGTGTCGGGCGTGGACGGTCGGTCATTCGGCACTCGCTGTCCGCTTACGGTGATCACCGCCGCCGCGGTGTGCGCTGATGGTAGCCGAGTTCGGCGCCGGTGGTGTCATATGAGCGTCGCCGTCGAGCGACCAACCCACGATGACGCAGACGCCCCAGCCATCCCGGCAGGCGCTCGCCGCCCTGCACGACAGCGCCTTCCGCTGGGCGCTCGTCTGCTGCGGACAGCGGGAGGACTGGGCCCGAGAGGTCATGCAGATGGCGTATCTGGAGATTCTCACCGGCCGGGCGCGCTTCGACGGGCGGTCGACCCTGAAGACGTGGCTGTTCGCCGTGGTGCGCAACACCGCGCGGCGGCACGCCGCGCGCGACCGCCGTCTGCTCACGCTAAAGGAGCGGCTCGCCGGTGGCGCGGCGTGGCACGTGAACGGCGAGGCCACTGAGGAAAACGGCGACGCCGCGGAAGCCATCGGCCGTGAGCAGACGCGGCGGGCCATCGCCGCAGCGCTCCGGACGCTGTCCGCCCGGCAGCGTCAGATCGTCGAGCTCGTGTACTACCACGAGCTTTCCCTCGCGGAAGCCGCCGCCGTGATGAACGTCGGCCTCGGCAGCGCGCGGCGCCATTTCCACCGCGCGAAGCGCACGTTGGCGGCGGCGCTCGTACCCGTTCGGGAGGTGCTGAATGACGACTGAGCCGCATGACCCGGCGCTCGACGGCGCCGTCCGGGACGCGCTTCGCGCGCAGCATGCGCGTCAGCGCGTGCCGGCCTTCGACGAGCTCTGGTCGGCAGCGCAAGCGCGGCAGCGCGAAGAGTCCGGCGCCGGCGCTGCGCGGCCGGCTGCGGCGCGCGTGCGGCACTGGCCGGCGCTTGCGACCGCAGCCGCGGTAGCGCTGGTCGTCGGCGTCACGCTGATCCGTTCCGTCGAGCGTCCGCCGGAGCACGTCGCCGAGGAGGCCCACCCGGCCACGGCCGCGGCGGTCGAACAGGAACCATTTCCCCCGCCGGAGCCGGTGATGTGGTATGCGCCGACCGATGCGCTGCTGCAGATCCCGGCGCTGCGCTACAGCGCGCAGCCGGCCTCGCTCACCTACTACGATCCGATCCACCTGGAGGTACGCGAATGACGAGTCCACGCACGTACACGGCGTTGTTGCTCCTGTTTCTGTCCATTCCGCTCGCCGCGGCGGAGCCCGATCGGTCCGATCCGCCGGATCGGCACAACCGCGTTTTCATGCGCCACGCGCCTCCGATCGCCTACTCGATGGCGACGGTGCCCCTCGCGACCTGGGGCCCCGGCACGATGATGGCGACGCCTGCGCTGATGGGCCGGCTGTTCCCGCCGACGCTGATCATGCAGCGCCAGCAGGAGCTCGGGCTGACGGAACAGCAGGAGGAAACGATCAAAGCGGAGCTGCGCGAATTCCAGAGCCGGGTGGTCGACGTGCAGTGGGATCTGCAGTCGAACCAGGGCGAGCTCGAGGCGATCCTCGCCGAGGATCGGATCGACCCCGACGCGGCCAGGGCCGCGATCGACAAGGTGCTGAACGCGGAGAACACGTTGAAGAAGATGCACCTGATGCTGTTGGTCCGGATCCGCAACGCGCTGACGCCGGAGCAGATCGACAAGCTGGGCGAGCGGTTCGGCCGCTTCGATGCGTTGGTGACGCCGGGCGAGCCGCTGACGGTGCCGTAGCCTCTATGAGGGAGCGGCCGGCGTCAGCGGTCTTGCCACCAGCGGTAGAACTCGTCGAAGTCGATGCGGCCGTCGCGGTCGGTGTCGATCTCACTGAACCCGATCCGGCACTCGCGCGTGCTCATGCCGGCGCCGATGTTGTTCAGGAACTCCTCGAATTCGGCGAACTGCAGCGTGCCGTTGCCGTTCTGGTCGCAGCCCTCGAACAACGTGCGGAGCTCGTCTTCTTCCTCTTCCATTTCCTCTTCCATGCTTCCCCCGGAGAGCGCGGCCTCGATCCCGCCGTCATCCGCAACGCGAGAAACCGCGGTTGTACGTCTGCCAGCTCTCGGCGGACGCCTGCCGGCCGCGGAGCTGCACCATCCGATCGCGCGTGTCGGTGAAATCGCCGAACTCGAACACCATCGGCCCGAGCTGGCGGTCGTCCCAGTTGACTCGGATGGTATCGCCGTTCACCTCGTACGCGCGAACCCGGTAGTCGGCCCGGGTGCCGCCGAAGCTGAATACCATGCGGCGCTGCTGGAACTCGAGCTCGATCTCGTCGCTCGCACACCAGCGGCCGAGCAGATCCCGCTCCGACAGGCTCGGCACGCGCGGCGGCGCCTCGCGCGCGGGCGTCGGCACCAGGGCCAGTTCGCTGTCCCGCGCCGGCCGCACAGGGGCCGGCGGCTCGAGCGGTGTCAAGGCCGCGAGCGGCCCCGGATCGTCGAGCAGCGCACGCGACTGCTCGAGGAACCGGTTGTAGGCCTCACGATCGCTCGCGAGCGTCGCGAGGTGCTCGGCGGCTGCCGCGGCCCACGCGACTTCCTGCGTGCGGTAGTCGTCCGGCGACATCTGCCGGTAACGGCGCAAGAGCGGCGCCACCGACTCGGCCGCGTCGTCGCGCGCCCCGCTGAACCAGGCCGAGATGTCCGCGAGCAACCCGAGCCGCTCGGCTTCGCGGCCGATCGCCACGAGCGCCGCATCGCCCGGCGCCAACTCGAGACCTTCCTGCACCAGCGTTCCCGCGCCGGCGAGATCGCCGGCGTCGAGGCGCTGGCGTGCGAGGCGCTGGTACGCGCTCGTCAGCAGACGCAATCCTTCACCGCGTGAGAGCTCGCCGTCCGGGTTCAGCGTCCGGTATTCATCCAGCGTCCGCTCGGCTCGGGCGAGCTGCCCGGAGCTCACTTCCAGCTTGAAGCGCTGCTCCAGCGCCTCGATCCGCGCGAGCGCCTCCTGGCGGGCGCGCTCCTCGCGGAACGCGCTCCGCGCGGCAGTGAGCGCATCGCGCGCCGCCGCGAGCGCCTCGGCTTCCGCCGCGCTGCCGGCTTCGAGATTGGCGAGCACGCGCTCGGCCACGGTGAAGCGCTTTTCGTTCACCAGCTCGACCGCGGCCGCCAGGTGCGCATCCACGTACAGGCGCCGCGACGGCGCGAGCCGAGCCGGCTCGTCGGCGAGCCGCTCGGCCAGCTCCTCGAACGCGCTGCGGGCCACGCGGCGGGCGCTGTCGTCCGCGAGATCGGCTCGGACGGCCGCGCGCAGCCGGTCTTCCGCTGCCGCGAGGGCGGCCCGTTCGGCAGCCGCACGCTCGGCGGCGAGCCGCGCTTCGAGGGTGCCGCGCAACGCGACGAGCGTCGGCCGGTCGCCGAGCAGCTCCTGCGCCGCGGTCACCAGCTCCAGACCGGCCGCGGCGGAACGCGATTGCACCGCCCGCTCGAGCGCGGCGTCGACGCGCGCATCGACGGCGGCGAGCGCCGGATGGTCCGCCTGCAGCGCCTCCAGCGCGTTGCGCCGGTCGAGCACCTGGCGCAGCGACGTGTCGAGCGCGGCCGGATCGAAATCCCGCAGCGCCGCATCGAGCGCGGTTGCGGCGGCGGCAATCCGCGCCGTCTGCTCCGCGGCGAGCCGCTCGCGGCGCTCCCGCTCGAGGCGTTCCCGTTCGGCCTGCTGCTGCACGCGCGCGAGCCGCTCGGCCTCTTCCGCCTCGGCGATCGCACGCTGCTCGGCCGAATCGATGCGCTCCCGGTCGAGGCCGACCGCCTCGCGCTGCTCCGCCGTCAGCGACAGCCCATCCAGCGCGGCGAGCTCGGCACGGGCCGCCGCCCAGTCGCCCTGTTGGACGTGGCGCTCGGCGCGCTCGCGGCGTTCCTGGACGAGCTCGCTCTGCAGCATGGCGGGACGCGGATCAGCCGGATCGATCGCGCGCACCTCGCCGATCAGGTCGGTGACGCTGCGGCCGTCGGCGAGCTGCATCGCGTCGGCGCGCATCGCCTGCCGCGCGAGCTCCACCAGCTCGCCCTGACGCTGCACCAGCTCGCGGCGCCGGTCCTCGAGGGGCTCGAGCGCCTCGGGTTGTGACAGAGCGTTCCACACAGGCGCGGCCCGCTCGAGATACGCCTCCAGATCGGGCAGTCGGCTCGCGCTGGCGACCGACTCGAGCTCCAGCGCCAGCGCTTCCGCCAGCGCCGCGGCAGCGGCAGGCAGCGCCGGATGCTCGGGGGCGAGTTGCCGGAGCTCGCCGACCGCCGGCAGCAGCGCTTCGGCATCCGCCAGGGTTCGGACCCCCGCTGCCCGCTGCTGCACGTCGTCGCTCAGCCGCGCGATGGTGGCCTCGCGGGCGATGCGCTGTTCGACGGCTTCCACCCGGTCACGCAGGTCGGCGAGCGTGGCATCGTCGGGCGTCAGCGCGAGGCCGGTGTCGAGATACTGTCGGGCGACCTGGTAGCGCTCCTCGTCGAGCGCCTGCTCCACCGAGTCGGCGTAGGCGCCGGCCACCCGGGAATCGCCGAGCAGCGGATTCGTCGGGTCCACCACCGCGAGGCGCTCGAGCAGGGTCGGCAGATCCTCCCCGTCGGGCGTGGGCAGCAGATGCGCCGGCGCCAGATAACCTTCGAACGCCTGCGCGAGACGGCTCAGGTACGCCTCGCGCCGCCGGTTGAACGCATCCGTGACCTCGCGCAGTGCCGCGGAGTCCGGATACAGCTCCGCCGCCTCGGCGAGCAAAGCCTGGGCGGCTGGGAAGTCCACCTCGGCATCGGCCGGGCGCATCAGTTCCTCGTAGCGGCGCTGGAACCAGCCCTGAATCCCGACGCGGCCTTCCTGCAGAACCCGGATGTACTGCTGGCGCGACAGCTCATCGAGCCGCGTGAGCGCCTGCTCGACCTCGCCGGCCTCGATCTGCGCGATCACCGCGTCGCCTTCCCAGCGCTCGAGCACGCCGGGCGCGATCATCGCGAGCGCGACCAGCACCGCAACAGCGCCGACCGCGACAGCGGCGCGGATGCTGCCGGCCCGGCCGCCGCCGGGGCGCAGCCCGTCGAGCAATTCCTGCACGGTCCGCGTGCGGCGTTCGCGATCGAACGCGAGCGCGCGCGCGAGTGCCTCGTTCTGGCGCCGCGACAGGTGCCGGATCCGCTCCGGCTTCAAACCCTCGGCCTTCGCCTGATCGGCGGGCACCCGGTGGAACGGATGCCGCCCGGTCAGCAGCTCGTGGCAGACGCAGGCGAGCGCGTAGATGTCGTCGCGCGGATCGGCGTCCGCCGAGTTCTCGAGCATCTCGGGGCTGGCGTACGCCGGGGTCAGCGCGCCGATCGAGCGCGGGTCGAACAGCGTCTCGTCACCGGCCCGGGCCGGGTCCTTCACCGCGCGCGCGATCCCGAAGTCCAGCACCTTGACCTGCTTGTTTTCGGTGATGAAGCAGTTGCCGGGCTTGAAGTCGGCGTGGACGATGTTGCGCGCGTGCGCGTACGAAAGCGCCGCACCGATGCCCTCGATCAGCGGCAGCGCTTCTTCGAGCGGCAGCCCGCCGCGCGGACGAACCTCGTGCTTGATGAAGTGATCGAGCGACACCCCGTCGAGATACTCCATCGTGATGAAGATGATCCCGCCGGTGCGGTCGAAGTCGTAGACCGTCGCGATGTTCGGGTGCGCGAGCCGCTGCTGCCGACTCGCCTCGCGCTGCAGCACGATGAACGCGTCCGGCCGCTGCTTGAAGGAATCGTTCAGGATCTTGATCGCGACGTAGGGATTGCGGTCCTGCGCCTCGATCTTGAGCATGTCGCGGCCGCGATAGACCGTGCCCATGCCGCCGACGCCGACGACCTCGTCCAGGATGAACCGGTCGCGCAGCCGCGAGCCGACATCGACGGTGCGCGGCCCCTCGTCGGTGTCGGCGTCGAACGAGGTGGCGAGACGGGTCATCGAGTCGTCGAAGTCCGCGCTGACGGACGGCTCGGCGAGCACGGTACCCGTCACCCCGGATACGGCCTCGGAGACGGCGTTGCGCTCCGGGGCTTCGTCGGCGATGAAGCGGGTCAGCAGATCGTAGTCGGCAGCGGTGATCTGATCGGCGTCGCGGGCGTCGTCGAGCACCCGGCGCAACCTGACCGGATCCGAATCGTCGCGGCGCAGATAGGCCTTCAGCCGACCGAGCAGGGTCTTCTGGTCGAGCTCGCCACGGCGCAGCGCCTGGATGTCATCCTCGAATTGCATCCCGTCAACGGGTGCGGGACCTCATGCCCCCGAGCGCGTGATGATAGCCCCGGGGCTGCTGACAAGCACGTCCGCACGCCCCGCGTAACCCCTGATCCCAACAAACGCCCGACAAAAAACGGCGGCTCGAAAGCCGCCGCTCGTGAGCTCCGCCGGCTGCGGCACGGCGGACTCGGCAGGGAACTCAGGCGGTCGGCAGTCCGCCCTGCACCACGGTCACCGGGCTGCTCACGTTGACCGGGGTGATGTTGAGGTTGTTGATCAGGTTGGTGGTGTCGCCGGCGCCCTGGCTGCCGCCCATCACCACGTTGACGCCGTTCTGCGCGACCTGCGCGCTGTTCATGCTGGCGAACAGGCTGCTGACGCCGTACGGCAGATCGCCGAGGAAGCCGCCGCGCACGTCGGCCGCAGCAGCGGACTCGAGCTCGCGGCCGTCGTCCAGGTTGTCGATGGTGAGTCCACTCATGGTCAGGTCTCCAATTGGTTGATACCGGGTCCGGGGGTCGTCCCGCCCGGGGAGTGCAGGGGCCGTGCCACCTCTTGTTTTGATCCGCAAATGTCTGATCCTGAAAGAATTTCCCGATCTGTGACCGGCGAGTGGAGGCGCTGTTCGGGCCCGGACGTCGCGCGGGCCCCGACACATTCGCAGCCGTTGTCGGGCAACAACCGACCATTCCTCCGGACCGCGGCGGCGCCCGTCCGGCGGGTCGACGATAACCGACGGAAAATCAATGAATTAGCTCGCCGATGCGGCACTGACAAGGGCTGGCACGGCTTCTGCACTCCCGGCTCGGACGAAGCCAAACCAACCCTGCCAACAGGAGCGAACGACATGAGCACGCTGCGGATCCGGGATCTTCCCGAAGATCGACAGCTCGACTCCACCGCGCTCGAAGAGCTACGGGGTGGCTGGGCCGGATTCCTCAGCGGTCTGGTCGCGCCTTCCCCGGGCTCTCGGCTGGTCCCGTCGGTGACGAACAACTTCTTCATCGACTACGACCAGACGGTGGTGCAGCAGAACCCGGTGAACGTGATCCTCGAGGGCAGCTCGAACGTGATCGGCACCCTCAACATCACGCCGGTGAACGTCAATAGTCCCGTCAACGTCCTGCAGGACGTCGGCACCCCCTGAGCCAGCAAAGGAGCAACGCGAAATGACACTGCTTGTCGAGGATCTGACCACCAGCCAAGAGCTGGATGAAAAACACGCGCTCGCGGTGAGCGGCGGCGTCGGCCCGACCTCCGGCCCGGGCATCGGCCAGTTTTCCGGACAACTCGGCGCGAACAGCGTCGTCGGCTCGGCCGCCTCCCATGGCGTGCTGAACACGACGGTGAACCTGGCACTGCAGGTTGCGCCGCAGATCAGCGTGAACACCGCCAATCTGGTGGATCTGAAGTCGCTTACCGACGTCACGAACGTGGTCAACTCGATCCTCGAGTGACCGGAATCCGGCTCCGGCCGGCTGAGGGCCCCGCGCGGGGCCCTTTCTTTTTTCCGCTCGTCGGATTTTCCCGCTCGTCAGATCGCCTCCGGCAGCAGCCCGAGCAGCTTCGCCCGTACCTCCGGCTCGTGGAACGCGAGGTTCGCCACCTGGCCGCGCTGGAACGACAGCTCGCGGCCGATGGCGTCGGCCAGCTCGGCGCCCGCCGTCGGCAGCGGCCGGTCCACCTGCCGATGGATGCGCTGGCAGCGGCGCAACGCCTCCACCGCCTGTGTCAGCCGCCCCGCCTGCGCGACGAACTCGCTGGAAACGCGCTCCGCGAGCCGATGCTCGGGCTGGATGCCCCCGCTCTGCCGGTAGGACGACCAGGCCGCCTGCGCCTTCGCGAGGTAGCCGGCGGCCTGTTCGAGCGCCCGCTCCGCGTGGTCGCGGAACTCCTGCTCGAGCTCGGCGAGCAGGAACGTGTCCTGCGACTCGCGCAGGCGCCCGTAGAAGTCGAACAGCGCCGTCGGATACTCCGCGGTGCCCCGCGAAGCGCGCAGCGCACGATAGTCCCGTGCGAGCGCGCGATAGCGGTCGAGCCGCGCCTGACCGAGCCCGCGCCAGCGGCCGGTCGTCAGCGCTTCGAGCTGCGCGATCGCGGCGTCCAGGTCGCCGCTGCGCCAGCTCGCGTCCGCGGCATCGAGCTGAGCCAGCGTGTCCGGGTCGGGCAACGCGCGACTTGCCAGACTCGCACCGTGGTCCGCGAAGCGCGGGGTCCGGAACGGGTCCTCCTCGAGCTGCCGGACGGCCTCGAGCCAGCGCTCGCCTTCGATCCGTTCGGTGAGACGTTGCAGGCGATCGACGTCTTCGAGCAGCACCCGGCGATCGGCGAAGCGCGGATGCTCCTCGACGAAATCCTCCACCAGGCGGCGTACGCGGGCCGGATCGCCGACGGCGAGCGCTTCCTCGAGGCGCCGGTCGAGGTCGATCAGCGGCCGGTAGTCGAGCCCCTCGGAGCGCAGCCGGCGGACGTCGCTGTAGATCCGTTCACGGGCGTCGCCGAACTCCGGCAGCACGGCGCCGATCTCGTCCAGCGTGCGCGAATGGGTCCAGCTATCGTCCTGCCACCAGTCGAGCAGATCGCCGACCGCACCGGCGCGGATCATCAGGCTGCCGATGTCGGCTTCTCCGGGGTTCGCGGCGAGCAACCCCCGCACCCGGGCGGCCCAGTCGAGGAGCTGCATCATCCGCGCCGCGTCTACGTTGTCGCCGACCGCGGCCGCCGCCGTCCGCGCAGCCGTCGCGGCCTCATCGATCCGGCCGTCGGCGACCTGCTGCATCCAGTCCGGCACCCACAGATGCACCGCGCTCCGGGTCGCGACCGCACGCAGTTCCGGATCGTCGGGATGCGCTTCCAGCGAACGCCGGGCCAGCGTCACGGCCGTCTGGTAGTCGCCGCGCGCCATCGCGCCCTCGATCGCGCGCAGCTCCCGCCCCTGCCAATACCAGAGTCCGCCGGCCGCGATCGCCACGACCAGCACGCCGCCCAGCGTGCGGCGCACACCCCGACCGAACAGCGGGCCGTCGAACAGCGTGCGGCCGAGCTGGACCAAGAGCGGCGCCTTCCCGTTGGTTGCCTTGTCTTGACCGGCATCGGCGCCATTCTGTGACGGCGAGTCGGCCTCCAGCGCGCCGTGGTCCCGGTCACCGACGAAGTAGACGTCGAGGAACGACGTGGGCGAGTCGACGAAGATGGTCCGGGTCGGGTTGTCGATCGCCTCGATCCCGCTCGGAAGCTGCGTGGTCCCCGCCTCCGCCTCCCGCAGCAGGTGCACCGAATACACCAGCCGGTCGCTGCCGAGCGCGATCGTGTCACCGTCCTTGAGCTGGCGGGCGCGCTCGTCGAGCTTGCGCCCCGAGACGAACGTGCCGTTGGTGCTGCCGAGATCTTCGATGAACAGCTCCCCGTCGCGCAGGAAGACGTGCGCGTGATGCCGCGACATGTACGCGAGCACGTCGCGCAGGTCCTGCTTGTGCCGCGCGAACGGTTCGGCGTTCTTGTCGAACAGGAACGGAAAGCTCGACACCACGATCGGCTCGAGGGTGTCGGCGCAGGTCGCCGGCGTCAGCACCAGGCGCTGCACCGGCTCGCCGGCCGCCGCCATCGGCTCGGGCGCCTCCGCCTCGGCCACCTCCGCTTCGAAGGTGAGGCCGCCGAATTCCACCAGGTCGCCGCTGTGCAGCGGCACCGGCACGTGCTTCACCGGCGTGCCGTTGCAGGTCGTGCCGTTCAGGCTGCCGAGATCGGCGAGGTAGACGCTGCCGTCCTCCTCGAACAGCCGCGCGTGACGCCGCGACAGCTTGGCGATCAGCTTCCCGTCGAGGTCTTTGAACGCCGGTTCCTGCCGGCCGATCGCGAACAGCGTGCCCGTCGCGACGATGGGCTCCAGTTCGGGATGGGAGCTCGGCCTGAGGATGACGTGCATGTGCCGCTACGGCGCGCCCCGATGAGGTTCGATTCTAAAGCAGCCACCCCGTTAGGGAAGGCTTCCGGCCGCGTCGGTTCAGCGCTGCGCGACGGCTCCCGGCACCTCCGGCGGCCAGCCGCCGCCGAGCGCCTTGAACAACGCGACGGTGTCGGAGAGTACCTGCCACTCGTTGTCGATGACCGCCTGCTGCGCCGCCAGCAGCGAGCGTTCCTGCTCGAGCACGTCGAGGTGCGACAGCAGTCCGAGCTCGAGCTGCCGGCGCGTCAGACGGTTCACGTCTTCCAGCTTGCCGAGCCGCGCCAGCAGATCGGCGCGTTGCTGCGTGTGGCTGTGCAGATTGATCAGCACCGACTCGACTTCCTCGAACGCGCGCAGCACCGACGCCCGGTACTGCTGCTCGGCGACGTGCACCTCCGCCTCGCTGGTACGGATGCGCGCCCGCACGTTCGGATCGAACACCGGGAACTGCAGCACGCTGGAGAGCCCGGCGGTCCAGGTGTCGAGCAGGTTCGACAACCCGAACGACGCGCTGCCGCCGATGCCGGTGAGCCCGACGGTCGGCAGCCGGCTGAGCCGCGCCTGCCCTTCCAGGCTCACCGCCTGCAGCAGCCGGTATTCGGCCGCGAGCAGATCCGGGCGCCGCGACAGCAGGTCGGACGGCAGACCGGCCGGCACCGACGGGATCGCAATCGCCTCCTTCGCGGCGGTGTCTTCGAGATGGAACTCGCCCGGGACAGCACCGATCAGGCTCGCGAGCGCGTTCTGCGCCAGCGCCCGCGCCCGCTCGAGGTCCGCGAGCCCGACGCGCAGCGCATGCAGCTCCGCCTCCTGGCTCGACAACTGGCTGCTCGACGCGAGACCGCGGTGGTAGAGCTTGCGGTAGATGTCGAGAATCGTCCGGCTCTGCTCGAGCGCACGGCGCTGCTCCACGAGCCGGCGGTCGAGCCGGCGGATCTGGAAGTACGTGTCGACCACGCCGCCGACGATCACCAGGTAACCGGCGCGCCAGTCCGCCCGCGAGGCCTGATACGCCGCCCGCTGCGCCTCGACTCCCTTGCGCGCCTTGCCCCAGACGTCCAGTTCCCAGATCAGCTCTGCGCCGGTGCCGAACTTGTTGCTGCTGTCGAAGCCGGTGACGTCCGTGCTGTCGGTGCGGGTGCCCGCCGCGAGCACCGGCAGCCGCAGCGCCTCGGCCTGTCCGATCAGCGCGCGAGCCTGCTCGCTGCGCGCGGCGAGCACCTGCAGG
>DASVDC010000170.1:0-6227 GCA_036381275.1 Pseudomonadales bacterium
TCTTCCGCCGTTCGCGGCCGGAGGTCGCTCCCACAGCCGGGTTCCGCGCATCGCTCCAGCGCGATCGGCTCCCGGATCGCCGCCACCTCCCAATGGGCGTGATAGCGGTGGCGGCTGAGCGAGCGCAGCGCGCCGGCACGTGCCAGGAAGCGCAACGCGCGGTCGTCGAGCCCGGCGCGCCGTGCGAGATCCTCGACGTCCGTGAACGGCCGGGCGGCGGCGATGCGCTGCCCGGCGGCTTCGGCCAATCCCTTCACCAGCCGCAGCCCCAGGCGCAGCGGCGGTTGCCGGCCGGGGTCCGCATCCGCCGCCGTCTCGAGCTCCAGCCGGTGATCCCAGTCGCTCCGCTGCACGTCCACCGGCTGCACCTCGATGCCGTGACGCCGCGCGTCCTGGATGATCTGGGACGGTGAATAGAACCCCATCGGCAGGCTGTTCAGCAGCCCGCAGTAGAACGCGGCCGGCTCGTGACACTTGAGCCAGGCGGAGACGTAGACCAGGAGCGCGAAGCTCGCGGCGTGGGATTCCGGAAAGCCGTACTCGCCGAACCCCTGGATCTGCCGGAACACGCGCTCGGCGAAATCCCGGTCGTGGCCGCGGGCGATCATGCCGTCGATCAGCTTCTTCTCGAATGGGCCGAGCCCGCCGCGGCGCTTCCAGGCCGCCATCGCCCGGCGCAGCTGATCGGCTTCGCCGGGGGTGAAGCCGGCCGCCACCACCGCGAGCTCGATGACCTGCTCCTGGAAAATCGGCACCCCGAGCGTGCGCTCCAGCACGCGGCGCACGCCTTCGCTCGGATAGTCCACCGGCTCGAGGCCCTGCCGGCGGCGCAGGTACGGATGCACCATGTCGCCCTGGATCGGCCCGGGCCGGACGATGGCCACCTCGATCACCAGATCGTAGAAATGCCGGGGTTTCAGCCGCGGCAGCATCGCCATCTGCGCCCGCGATTCCACCTGGAACACGCCGACGCTGTCGCCGCGCTGGAGCATCCGGTAGGTCTCGGGGTCCTCCGGCGGAATCGTCGAGACCGTCAGTTCGCGGTCGGGAGACCGCTCCCACAATGAGCCGTGGGAGCGGTCTCCTGACCGCGAATTCTTTTCGTTCACCACCTCGAGTGCCTTGCGGATCGCCGTCAGCATCCCGAGCCCCAGCACGTCCACCTTCAGAAGCCCGAGTGCCTCCAGGTCGTCCTTGTCCCACTGGATCACCGTGCGATCTTCCATCGCCGCGTTCTCCACCGGCACGAGCTGCGCGAGCGGCCCCCGCGAGATCACGAAGCCGCCGACGTGCTGGGACAGGTGCCGCGGGAAGCCGAGGATCTGATCGACGAAATAACGGAATTGCTGCACCACCGCGCTGTCCGGATCCAGACCCACCGCGGTGAAGCGCTCGGCCAGTGCCTCGCGGTTGTCCCACCAGGCGAGCGACTTGGCGAGCAGATCCACCGTGTCGAGCCCCATGCCGAGGGCCTTGCCGACGTCGCGGATCGCGCTCCTCGGCCGGTAGGTGATCAGCGTGGCGGCGAGCGCCGCCCGGTCGCGTCCGTAACGTTTGTAGATGTACTGGATGACCTCCTCGCGGCGCTCGTGCTCGAAGTCGACGTCGATGTCGGGCGGTTCGCCCCGTTCCTGATTGACGAAGCGCTCGAACAACAGGTGCATCCGGGACGGGTCGACCTCGGTGATGTGCAGGCAGTAGCAGACGGCCGAGTTGGCCGCGGAGCCCCGCCCCTGGCAGAGGATGCCCCGGCTGCGGGCGAACTGGACGATGTCCTGCACGGTGAGGAAGTAGTACTCGTAACCGAGCGAGCGGATCAGCGCGAGCTCCTTCTCGATCAGTTCCCGGGCTTCGTCCGTGATGCCGTCGGGCCAGCGCTCGGCGGCCCCTGCGTAGGTGAGCTGGCGCAGGTACTCGGAGGGCGTCAGGTGCGGCGGCACCAGCTCCTCGGGGTATTCGTAGCGCAGCTCGTCGAGCGAGAACCGGCAGCGTTCGGCGATGCGGCAGGATTCCTCGAGCATCTCCGGCGGATACAGCGTCGTCAGCACCTCGATCGGGCGCAGGTGCCGCTCGGCGTTCGGGAACCCGCGGTGCCCGAGGTCGGCCACGGTGGTCTTGTGACGGATCGCGGTGAGCACGTCCTGCAGCGGCTGACGCTCGGGCCGATGCAGATGCACGTCGTTGGCGGCGACGATCGGCAGATCCAGGCGCATCGACAGGGTGAGGGCGTGGGCGGTCTTGTCGAGATCGTGCTCCTCGCGCAGCAGCTCGAGGGCGATCCACAGCGACGGGAACAGGCGCTCGAGCTGGCGGCCCTGTTCCATCTGCGTGCCGATGTCGGCGAGCCCGGGCACCCAGAGCGCCAGACACTCGTCGATCGCCCAGCGGAAGTCGTCGAGCCGGGCCTGGTAGGTGCCTTTCTGCGAGCGGCGGCGCAGCCGCGTGATCAGCGCCGAGAGCTGACCGTAGGCGCTGCGGTCGGGTGCCAGCAGCACCAGCCGGAAACCCTCCTCGAGCCGAAACTCGGCACCGGCGATCAGCCGGATGCCGACCTCCTTGGCGGCCATGTGCGCCTTCACCAGCCCGGCGAACGAGCACTCGTCGGTGAGCGCGATGGCTTCGTAGCCGAGCTCCGCGGCGCGGCGCACCAGCTCCTCGGGATGCGAGGCCCCGCGCAGGAAGCTGAAGTTACTGACGACGTGCAGCTCGGCGAAGCGCATTGGAGCTCACCTTCGACCGGATGTGGGAGCGGCCTCGGGCCGCGAACATCTGTTCCTTCGCGCCGAGATTCGCGGCCGGAGGCCGCTCCCACAGACGGCAGCTCCTACGGGAATCAGGCGAAGTAGCCATGCAGGAACCACCGATTCCACGGGTCGGCGAACACCCAGCATTGGGCGCCGCTCTGGTGCCGGGCCACGTAGTAGTCGCGCGCCTGCCCGGGGCCGGCGTCGCCGGCCCCGTCGTGCTGCCACCAGCCGGTGTGGATGCGCTCGGGACCTTCGAGCAGAACGATCCGGCGGGGGTCCAGCGGCCGGGGCGGATCGAACAGCCACAGCGGCCGCCGTGACGGCCGGGAATCGCCGCCGGAAGGGGCCCCGCCGGCCGCGTGCGCCACCGCCGTGCCGCGCGGCAGCGGCGTCGAGCGCGCCCAGGCCCGCTCCGGTGTGTGCTGATCCTGCACCGCGAGGCCATGACAGGCGTCGCGGCCGAGCCGGGCGCGGAGCTGGTCCACCAGCTCGGCGAGATCGCTCGCGTCGTCCACCGTCTGCAGTCCCGGCAGCTTGCCGAACAACCCGCGGCTGGCCGCGGACCAGGGTGCGAGGCGGCGGGCTTCCAGGGTCAGGCTGATCACGTCCTCGGGCAGCTCGGTTTCCGCGAGCTGCAGCCGGCTGATGTCGAGGAACGCCTGCCGGCTCTGTTGCGGCCGCGCGAAACGCACCGGCAGGATCATCCGTTCGCCGCCGCTGCCGGTGAGTTGCCAACGCAGCAGCTCGGTGCCGAGCTGCCGGGCCACCAGCCAGTGGTGCAGATCGCCGAGCAGACGCTGCATCGGAAACGCCAGCGCTTCCTGGCTGTTCAGCGGCTCCAGCAGGTGCAGGTCGACACGGAACCGCTCCGCCGGCTGGATGCAGCGGCGCGGATCCGGCGCATCGCCCGTCAGCCGATCGAGGAAATCCACCAGATCGTCGCCGAAGCGCCGCACCAGCCCCCGCCGCGGCAGCGCCATGAGCTGCCCCAGCGTGTGGATGCCCATGTTGGCGAAACGCTCGATGCGCTCGGGCGTGAGCCGGCCGGGCTCCAGCGCGGCGTCGGCGAGCGGCACCTTCCGCAGCCGGCTGACCCCCGATCGCGCCAATGCCAGCGCCGCCAGCGGCGTTTTCGCCGAGCGCAACGACACCTCGTGGCCGAGCTCGCGGCACAGCCGCTCCGCGCGCCGGCAGAGGGCCTCGGCACCGTCGTAGAGCTTGAGGCTGCCGCCGATTTCCAGCACCACGCCCGAGCCGGGCGTGTCGGGGTCGGCCGGCGGCACCAGACTGACCCGGGCGCTCAGCCCGTACAGCATATCCCCCAGCAGCCTCAGGCGTTCGAGCTCCTGCTCGGGGCTGCGCCGATGGTGCAGCAGACCCGGCACGATGCTGTGGGCGGTGGCGAGCGAGGCGTTCGCCGCGATGCCGGCGGTGATCGCGGCGTCGTTGCGAAGCAGCACCCGGCTGCGCTCGTCGATCACCACCGTCGGTCGATCACTGCGGCCGCAGAACACCTCCAGCGGCAGCAGAGGCAGATACACGGCCAGCCACAGCATCAGTGCACCCGATGGCCGTCGAAGCCGCCCAGCTCGTCGACGCGAGGCCGCCCGGGCGGCGCAGCGGCGGTGTCGTCGAGCGTCTGCCGCTGACGCTGCCGAGCGCACCAGAGGCTGAGCTGCTCGCGGATCTCGACCGCATTCGGCTGCTCGTCGATCCGCACCCGGATTCCGTGCACCGGCCAGCCGCCGCGGCGCTTGTGGATGTCGACCCGCACGCTGTCCTGCCGGGCCGGAGCCACGGCCGGGTGATCCGGCAGCTCGGGGCGCACTTCGAGCCGCAGCTCGGCCATGGACTTCACCGCGGCCGCCGATCGGGGACGGAACAGGCAGGTGAGGGTGCGCCCCTGACGGGCGGCGAGCTGCAGCCGCCGGGTGTCCTTCAGCTCGAGCCGGTGCTCGTCCAGCCAGGCCAGCGCCAGGCTGCAGGTGCCGCCCCGGCTCGCCCGCTCCAGCGCCCACAGGGCCTGCCGGTGGTCGCGGGGATGGATCAGCAGGATCTTGCTCACGTCCACCCCGAGCGCGGTCAGCGCCGGGGCGTAGGGTACGAACGGCGGGGCGATCCAGGCCACCCAGCGGGGTTCGCTGCGCGAGAGCCTCCGGATCAGCGGGATCAGCAGGCGCAGCTCGCCGATGCCGGCGGTGGCGATCAGGAATTCCGCCAGCGCCCCGCGCGGCCAGCCGCCGCCGGGCAGATGCGCATCCAGGGCTGGATAGCCGCTCGGCAGTGCCTCCGGCGACCGCTCGATCTGCCCGGCACGCCACAGCTCCGGATGGTGGAGCAACTCGTCGACCCGGTTGCTCGCGGGCGCGTCGGCTGCCGGATTGTCCTGGGGAGGCGGCATCTGCAGAAGCTGTATCTTCGTACAGGGGCCGATCAGATTACCTGTACGGACATACAGCATCAAGAGGTCGCGAGCCCCGGCGGGCGCAAGGGCAGGAGCGAGCGCAAATGCGCTACGCTTCAGCGATGCCCGAATACGTCCTCACTTTCTCCTGCCCCGACCGGCCGGGGCTGGTCTACGCGGTCTCGAGCTGCCTGTACGAGCTCGGCTGCAACATTCTCGACAGCGGTCAGTTCGGCGATCCCTACAGCCGCCGTTTCTTCATGCGCGTGCACTTCGCCGGTGCTCCGACGCTGGAGACGTTGAACCAGGCGTTCCGGCCGGTCGCCGAGGAACGTGAGATGACCTGGGAGATCTGGCCACGCGATGTGCGGCCGAAGGTGCTGGTGCTGGTCTCGCGTCTCGATCATTGCCTGCGCGATCTGCTGTACCGGGCGCGGATCGGCGAGCTGCCGATCGAGATTGATCTGATCGCGTCGAATCACCGCGACACCCATCCGCTCGCGGCAGCCGAGGACGTGGACTTCCTGCACCTGCCGGTCACGCCGGAGACCAAGGCGGCTCAGGAACAGCGGCTGCTCGAAGAGATCCGCCGCCGCGGCATCGACTTCGTGGTGCTCGCCCGCTACATGCAGATCCTGACGCGGCCGTTCTGCGAAGCGCTGCCCGGCCGCATCGTCAACATCCATCACTCGTTCCTGCCGAGCTTCAAGGGCGCGCGGCCCTATCACCAGGCCCACGCGAAGGGCGTGAAGCTGATCGGCGCCACCGCTCATTACGTCACGGCCGACCTCGACGAAGGTCCGATCATCGAGCAGAGCGTCGAGCGGGTGGATCACCGGCAGACGCCGGCGGAGCTGGTCGCGGCCGGGCGCGACATCGAGCGGATGGTGCTGGCCAAGGCGGTCCGGTATCAGGCCGAGCACCGAATCCTCTTGAACGGCGGCCGGACCGTGGTCTTCACCTGAGGCTGGTCTGGGCGCTGGTTCTCGCGAGCGGGTGTCGTCCGGAGCGGGAAGCACAAGTTCGGGCCTCCGGGCTTCCCTCGTCGGCCGGAGTTGCCCCGCTGAAAAGCGCGG
>DASVDC010000171.1:0-15092 GCA_036381275.1 Pseudomonadales bacterium
TGGGAGCGGCCTCCGGCCGCGAACCCCTCGGCTTATTCCACTCCGGATCGCGCCTCTCTCGCTGGTCGCTTTTCTACTGTCGTTTCGTTCGACGGTGTGTCGGCGGGGGCGAGGACGGCGCATCTTCGACCGCCTCGTCCATGCCACCGTCGGTCCAGAGAGGCGAGATCCGAAGCGGAATGTGCTCAGCGTTCGCGGCCGCAGGCCGCTCCCACAGGATCCGAGGGCCGGTTATTCGCGGCGCGCCTCGATGGTCAGGCCGTCCGCGGCATGGATCACGAGCGCGCCGTCGTCGCTGATCTCGAACCGGTGCGCCGCGGCGAGCAGCCGCAGGAATTCCTGCTCCTGACGGTTCAGCGCGGACGCGCAGGCCATCAGCGTCGCTTGCGGCTGCTCCACCGTGATCCCCTCGCCGGAGAGTTTCCAGGCGGCGCCGTAGCCGTTGCAGCCCGCGCGTCCGGTCAGGCGGCCGCCTGGATCGAAGCGCAGCGTCACCCGCGATCCGTCGACGACGCCGCGGCCCGCGATGTCCTCGACCACCCATTCACCCCCGGTGAGCAGCGACTCGGGCGCGCCGCCGCAACCGCGCAGCGTCTCGCCGTCGATCGTCACCGTGACGCGGCTCGGGTACGGCATCCCGGACATGTCGTCGCGGCAGAGTGCATCGACCACGTCCACTCGGAGCTCGCGCCCATCGCCGCTCGCAACGTAGCGGCGTCCGTCGGGCGTCGCCTCGGCCCGCGGCCGCGGCACGGCGATCTCGTCGTCGCCGTAGTTCCACCGCAACGCCATCCGCTCACCGTCGATCGTCAGCAGCCATCCGGGCTCGTTGCCGCGCGCCTCGAACGGCTCGTCGAAACGGTCGGCCGGCACGCCGGCGCAGCCGGCGCCGAGCGCGAACGCAAGAAGCGCGGAGCGCGGGGCGGAAGCTCGTGCCCGATCCCGCACGGAACTATTTCCCCGCGAGGTCGCGGCGCAGGTACCGGCCCGCGATCAGGTAGAAGCCGGTGGCCGCGACGTTGAACAGCAGCACCGTCACAAGCGCCCAGCGCAGCGACTCGCTGCCGAGGCTGGTGTTGGCGTTCAGCACGTCGCTCAGGATGCCGGTGAACTGCGGCCCGAGGCCCATGCCGATCAGGTTCAGCACGAACAGCAGGATGCTCGACGCCAGCGCCCGCATACGCAGCCCCACCAGGTTCTGGGTGAGCGCGAAGGTCGGGCCGAGGTAGGTCGCACCGAGCAGGTACGGCGCCGACGCCACCACGAACGCCACCACGTGGTCGTCGTGCGTGTAGACGATCGCCGACAGCGGCACCGACACGAGGGTCGCGATCGCCGGCATCCACACGTACCAGCGCTGGTCCCGCCGGGCCAGCCGGTCACCGAGCCACCCGCCGAGGAAGGTGCCGGTCATGCCGGCGAAACCGAGGTAGAACAGCCACGTGCCGATCTCTCCGGTCTCGAGGCCGTGGCTGCGGATGAAGAACGCGGGAAGCCAGTAGCCCACGCCGTAGCCGACGAACGAGTGCAACGCGCCCGCCAGCGCCAGATAACGGAAGCTCTTCAGCGACCACAGGTGCCGGAAGGCCTCCTTCACCGAAGGCATCTCCTCGTCGGGCGCCTTGGCGGCTTCCGACGCGCCGCGCACCGGCTCGGCCACGGTGAAGCGCAAGATCACCGCCAGCGCGACTCCCGGCAGCCCGACCACGAGGAACGCGGTGCGCCAGTCGAACAGTTCGTTCAGCCAGCCCCCGGCCAGGCTGCCGATCATCGACCCCACCGGGATGCCGAGCGAGTAGATCGCGAGCGCCGTCGCGCGGGTCTCCACCGGGAACATGTCGGCGATCATCGAATGCGACGGCGGGCTGCCGCCCGCCTCACCCACCGCGACCCCGACACGCGCGGCGAGCAGTTGCCAGAAGTTCGTCACGAACGCGCACGCCGCCGTCATCACGCTCCAGATCGTCAGGCAGACGGCCAGCACGTCGCGGCGCACCGCGCGGTCCGCCAGACGCGCGATCGGAATGCCGAGGAACGTGTAGAAGATCGCGAACGCGATACCGCCGAGAAAGCCGAGCTGAGTATCGGAGAGGCCGAGGTCCTCCTTCAGCGGCTGCGCAAGGATCGCGATGATCGAGCGGTCGATGAAGTTGAAGACGTAGACGACGAACAGCACGCCGAGCGCGTACCAGGACCGCCACGGCGTCGTGCGCGCCGCCACGGGGGATGGTGCGGTGTCTTCGGCGGTCTCCAGCGCGGTCGGCATGCGGGCTCACGGTGTCGACGAGAGCCCGAGAGCATACGGGCAGCCGTACACGCCGATCAAATCGCCGGCCGGCCGCTCGGCCGGCCGCGCCCCGCTTAGAACGCCGTCGGGATCCGCAGCGCGATCTGCACGTCGGGCGCGGCCTCCGTGGCGCCGATGCCGATGGACACGTTGAGGCTGAAACGCCGCGAGAGGCGCTGAGAGGCGCCGATCGTGACCAGGCCCACGTGGTTGTAGTCGAACACCGATTCGATGCCGCTGTCGTTCTCGACGGACGACTTCAGCACCACGTTGTGCTCGTAGCCCAGGTTGAACGCGGTGCGGCTGTTGATCGCGAAGCCCATGCCGAGGCTCAGCCCGATCGCGTCGCCGGGATCCACCTCGCCGACGCCGTCCACCCGCTTCTCCTGGTTCCAGAAGTAGCTGACGTTGCCGTACAGCACACCCGGCTCGGTCGGATAGACCATCGTCAGGCTCGGCTGGAATCCCCAGAACCCGGATCCGGTCGGCTGCTCGAGCAGCACGTCACCGATCCGTTCACCGTCGTCGGTGAACAGCGTCTCCCGGTCGACGTCGAACGGACCTTCGCCGGTGCGGCTCTTGACCCTCAGGTTGAGGATCCACAGCGGCCCGCCGCTCCAGCCGCGGTTGAGCTGGTAACGCAGCGATGCCTCGACGTCACCGAGACCGTGCCCGTCGGTATCCGTGATCACGTCGGCCGCGGAGCCGTCGAGGATCTCGCGCTGACGGATGTCCTCGTGCCGCACCACGTACGGCAGATAGACCTCCGCTTCGAACCGGTTGCCGAATCCCCGCCGCATGCTGATCGCGGACACCAGCGTGTCGCGCTGGGTCTGCTGCACGTTGATCAGCCCGACCACCAGAGCCGGAATGATCGTGAAGCCTTCGATCGCCACCGCCGTGGACGTGGAATGGCTGTACGTGAGCGACGTTTCCATCACGGTGACGCCGCCGGGCGTCAGCACGCCGCGCACGCTCCGGTCCGCGAACACCACCGGCGTCTGTGCGGTCTCCTCCGGCGCCTCACCCACCGGGGCTTCCGACTCGGCCCGGGCGACGCCGGCCGTGCCCGCGAGGCCCAACGCGCACCAGAATACGCAGCGCCGGGTATGTCGGCTGAACCGTCGTCGCTCCATGTCTCCCCCCCGGCCTGCGGCCGCTATCTGACGAGCGCCTCGGCGGCGGCCGGCAGCATGGCGCCGTGCACCGGTGCCGAATTCAGCAGACTCGTGCCGAACAGGTCGAGGTTCAGCACCATCCGATGCTCGATGTGACGGCCGTCCAGGCGGTTCTGTATCAGCGTAGTCAGGCCCGCGCCGCCCGTCAGGTCCGCGAACGACCGCCCGAGATCGCCGAGCGCGGTCACGGGAAGCTCGAGGCGCACCTCGCCGAGCGATTCGCCATCCAGCCGCACCACCTGCTCGAGCGCGAATCCGATCCAGAGCCCGTCCGCGGTGAAACCGCCGCGCAGCTCATCGAGCTGCTCGTCGGTCAGCGCGCCGGGCAACTCCAGCCGCTCGTCGGCGCTGCCGGTCGCGGACACGGCCGCCAGCACCAGGGCCAAGGCCACCTTTCGCCGCGTGTTTTCCGTCAGGGTCATGGTCGTCGCCCCGTCAGTAGTCCCGCCGCACCGGCAGATCGAGCGCGAACTGCGACAGCGTGGAGCGGCTCACGGCCTGCGCGAGCGGCGAATCCGGCTGCCCTGCCCAGGCGCCTGCCTCGTTGAAGTGCTGCCGCGCGATCTGCGCGCGGTCCCGGACGATGAAGAAGATGCCGTTCCACGACGCTTCGAACCGTCGGCGCGGCATCGCGTGGTTGCCGATCGCCGGATCGGCGAGCAGCACGCGCCGGTCGTCCACCGCCTTGACCACGACGAAATGCGAATACCCCTGGGTCTCTACCAGTGCGATCGCCGGGACGCCGAGCTCGACGAGCTGGTCGAGGGTCAGCCGGAACCCGTCCGCCGCGTAACCTTCCCGCTCCAGATAGCGCTTCATGTCCAGCAGCGAAAAGCCCTTCGCTCGAATCTTCTGCTGATCACCGGCCTCGAACATCGCGGTGAACACCGCCTCCTCCGAGCGCTGGTCCCGGTAGTGATGGCTGAGCAGCGTCGCGACCGCGGCGGACCCGCAGGAGAAATCCCGCGTCTGCCGTACGACGCCGCGGAAGCGCAGCTCCTGAAAGCTCGCGATGGCGACCTGATATCGGGCGCCGCCGGCCGTGAAGCCGACCTCGCCGGCAGCGGCGTGGCTCCCGGCCAGCAACGCCGACAGACCCAGCAGGCCGGCGGCAAACCCGGTGCGACCGATGCGACCGACAATCATGGGTGCACGTTCACGTTGATCACCGTGGAGTTCTGGATGATCACGTGGTTCCCGCTGTTCTGCACCGAGAACACGATGCCGGCCGCGTCAGCGAACGCCCCGGCCTCCACCCGGTTGCCGCCGGTGGAACCGGAGCTCAGGGTATTACCCTCGATGGTGGCGCTCGCGGAGGACTCACCGAGCTGCAGCAATCCGCCCGCGAGCCCCTGCCGTCCGCGTTGCACGTCAAGCTCCGCGGTGGACAGTGCGCTCGCGGCCGGCAACGCCAGCTCGTCGGCTGCTGCCGTGTAGCCGCAGAAGAGCGCCGGCAGCACCAAGGCGATGGCAGGTGCGATCCTCATGTCCGTTCTCCCATGCCACGGCAGGGCGACCGGGCGGTGGAAGCCGGAGCTTCCACCGCCGCGCCCGTGATCACGGTCCGCCCAGCGACAGCTCGGATTGAACGGAGACGTTCTGCTGCACCTGGCTGTTTCCGGCGCCGTTCTGGGCGATGCCCGTGATGCCGGACAGCCCGCTGGCCCCGCCGGACAGCGCGTTGGTCGAAGTGAACGACGCCCCACCCGCACCGACCGCGACAGCATTGGCGCTGACGGTGGCATCCAGTTCCGCGAGGTTCAGCGCCAGCGCCACGTCGATCTCCACATTGCCGGACCGCCGCGTGACCTCGTTGCCGGAGTCGCTGATGTTCACGTCGGTGTTCAACGCATTGGTGACGTCGAGCACTGCGTTCCCGGAATTGTTGACGCTCTCGTCCGTGTTCAGCAGGTTGCGCGCCCCGATGTCCGCGTTGCCCGAGTTGTTGACGCTCTCGTCGAGGTTCTCGGAGCTCGTGTACGAATTGTCGGAGTTGTCGCTCAGGTTGTTGTTGCTGAACGATCCGTTGACGGTAGCGGCGGACGAGTTTTCGTTCGCCGACGCGCCTCGATGGTCCGCTTCCGAGGTGGCGGCCGCGTCCTGCGAGGTCGATACCGTGCCCGCCGTGTTGGTGGGGTTGCTCCAGGCGAACGCCGCCGCCAGGCACAGCGCGGCACCGCCGAGCAAACGCATGTCGTGCATTTTCATGGTCGTTTCCCTTCCGGTGGCTGTGCGCTTACTGGAGTGTCAGGCTCGACTGCACCGACACGTTCTGCTGGATCAGGCTGTTCGCTCCACCGTTCTGACCCACCAGCGTGATGCCGCTGACGTCCGTCAGCGCGCCGTCGGCGATCCGGTTGGTGGACGTGTAGGTGGCGGCGTGACCGATGGTCAGCGCGTTGCCGCTCACCGTCCCATCGAGATCGGCGGTGTTGACGGCCGCGTCGAGCGTCAGCGAGAAATTGCCGGAGTCGGTGGTCGTGGTGTTGCCCGATCCCGTTACCGTGAGCCGGTCGTTGCCGACGTTGCTGGCGGTCAGGTCGAGGTTGCCGCTGTCGTTGATGCTCGCATCGGTATTGCCGATGTTCTGCAGATCCACGCCCAGATTGCCGCTGTCGTTGATGCTGGCGTCGGTGTTGAACGAGTCCGTCACAGCGTTGTTCGAATTGTCACTGAGGTCGTTCATGTTGCCGCTGTTGTTGATCGCGAGCGCCTGGGACGCCTCGTTGGCGCTGGCGCCGCCGTTGTCCGCAGCGGACGAGGCGGTGGCGGTCTGACTGCCGGCCGCTCCGGCGGTGTTGGTGGGGTTGGCCCACAGCGCCGTCGGCACGCCGACACCGATGACCATCAGCGTGGTCAACAAGCTTCTCTTCATGATCACGGTCTCCTTGATCTGTCGGTTACCGATTTGGGCGGGACGTGGGATGGGATGGAACAACTGCCGCAGCGTCCGCCCTCCCTCGGACCTCAACTATCGGCGCTCCACGCCGCGGATAAATTCCACCACCGGACTACGACTATTTAGGTAATGGATAAGCCATTGATGCGACTGGAGAAATGCGCACCGGTCACAAAGGTCTGAGGAACTTCGGACAAAGTCTTTACAGATCGCGCCGCCCGTGGCTTGCCGCCCGCCGGCTCCCGCGCCGATCATGATTTTCCCGACGCAGCGCCGCCGGAGACCTGCCGGCGACGTGCTCTGCCCGAAGTCTGCCGTCATGGATCAGGATGCTGGCCCCGGGTTGCTGATCATCGACGATCACCCGATGTTCCGTGAGGGATTGGAGGGTGCGCTGCGTCGGCTGGCTCCCGCTGCCCGGGTCGTTCACGCAGGCTCCATCGCCGAGGCTCGGGGGTGCCTCGAGGCCCACCGCGATCTGGACGCCGTCCTGCTGGACGTGCAGCTCGGCGACGAGGACGGGCTCGAGCTGATGCCGCTGATCCGCGACCAGGTTCCCGATGCCGGCGTGCTGATCATCTCGGGCACCCGGACTGCCCTGCTGGCCGCTCGGGCGCTCGAGCAGGGAGCCCACGGCTTCATCAGCAAGGCAGAGAGCGACGTCGCCGAACTGCCGGCCGCGCTGGAAGCGGTGCTGCGGCGCGAGCTCTACCTGCCGGAGGACCTGAAGCCCCAGGTGCTCGACGCTCGGGGGCGCCTGCGGATCACCTGTCCGCTGTCGCCGCGCGAACGGGAAGTGCTGCAGGCGCAGCTGGCCGGCCTGAACATCGACGAGGTCGCCGAGCGGCTGCAGATCGCGCCGAGCACGGTGAAGGCCCACAACCGCAACATCCAGCGGAGCTGGGGGCTGTCACGCATGACCAAGGTGCTCGCCGCGGCGCGGGATCTCGGGATCCTTCCGGCCCCTGTCAGGTCTCGCTGAGCTGGACCGCGGCCGCGCCGGTGCGCGCCGGGCGCCGGGCCGAACCGACCAGCGGCAAACGCAGCTCGGCCTCCCAACCGCCGGCCTCGTGCTCGCTGATCCGCAACGGCAAGCCGAGGTGCGCGGCGAGATCCCGGGCGAGCTCGACGCCGATTCCGCCGCCCCGCGCCGACCCTTCCGAGGTTCGGACCGCGATCCGGGCGGCACCGGCCGAGGCGGCCGCCTCCACCCGTACGCTGCCCCGGGTCGCCCGGGTCAGCGCGCAGAGCAGCAGGTTTCCGACGATGCGCCGGATCAGCGCCCGATCGCCGTAGACGACCGGCGCGGTGTCGATCGCCTCGACCAGAGCAACCGAACGTCCCGCGGCCAGCATTCGATGGCTCGCGCCGAGCTCGGCGATCAACGCCCCGGCATCGAACGCCGTCGGCTGCGACAGCGCAGCGGACGGCATCGCCGCATCCTCGCCGTCCCGGTGGAAAGCTCGGGTCCGGAGCTGGGCCGCCTGGCCCAGGCTCTCCAGCAGCTCGTCCAGCACCCGCACCTGCACCCGCAGCCGCACGCACAGGTTCCGCTCCGTGTCGTCGCTCGCCCGGCATTCGAGCTGCATCAGGTAGAGCGACATCGCGGAGACCGGCTGACGCAGGTCGTGTGCCGCACGCTCGAGCAGCCGGCCGGCGCGAGCCAGGGCCGCGCGCTCCGCCTGCCGGCGTGCCGCGCCACGTTCCGCTGTTCCCAGCAGCAGCCGGGTGAGCAGGAGCGCGGCGGCGCCGTTGCCGGCCGCGAGCACGAGGGCCCATCGGTCCGGCTCGCCGAGCCAGGCCACCAGCGCGAGGCCGGGCGCAGCCAGCGACAGGAACAGGCTCTGCGCGGTGCCGACCGACCCCGGAAGGGTCGAGCGGCGCAGAGCGAAGAGAAGCGCGGGTGCCAGCGCCACGACCGGCAGCAGCACCGCGTCCGCCGCCGTCGATCCCGGTCGGTCCGCGAGAAGAGCCGTCCAGGCGCACGCGGCGAGCAGACAGGCGGCCGGCGCGGCGCGCCCGAGCCGTGCCGAGACACCGTCCGCGACAAGCGCCCCGACGCCCTCGGCCAGCGCGGCCGCCGCCGCGGTCAGCACCGCCACGTTCGCCAGCGCGGTCGCGGCGACCGTCCAGCCGGTCGGCAGAACGCCCTTCAGCGCCCAACCCGCGACGAAACCGCCGACGATGACGGCGAGGTGGAGGAGCGCATGACGGGTGCCCGCGGGCGCGGGTGGGACGGCCGGGCCGGGCCGGGCCGCAGACGGTACGGCAGCGGCCTGCAGCCCGGCGGGCGTACGGATGTGCGGCGTGGGCTCGTTCGGAGACATCGCTGAAGCTGCCCCACGGCGTGCTCAACCGGTGTGGCCGAACGTTCCCCGAATCCCCGCGGCCGCACCGGACGCGACTGTCAGCCTAGCTTACGCTGCCGCCATGGGTACAACAATTGCCTATTCCCGAGACATCGTGGAGAGCCGCCGCAGCCGATCTCAACCGACGCTGCGCGCCAGCAGCTCGCGCACCGGCTCGCTGAGCGGCAGCGCCAGTGCTTCCCGGCGGGCCGCCGGACTCATCTTCGCCCAGGTGCGCCGCAGGATACGCTCGAGCTTCGTGTCGTCGTGGCGCCGGCGGAAGCCGTCCAGATCCCGCTCGATGAACACCAGACAGAGGGCGTCCTCCAGCGTCTGCGCCTCCGGATCGCCGGCGAGGTCTTCCTTGCGCACCAGCCGGGCGACCCGGTCGACGAACCCGGCCGGATAGCCGCATCCGGTCAGCAAGCGGGCGGTTTCCTCGGCATGGAACGCCGCGAGATCCCGGCGCCAGCGCAGGTAACCGGCACGCCCCTCCGGGTAGCGGCCGCGCGGGATCCGCCAGCGGCCCATGTGCTGCGCCCGCCCGGCGAGCCGGAGCGCGACGGACGCCTGCGGCGCCAGCACGTCGATCCAACGCAACACGTCCCGCGCATGCTGCGGCTCGCGGCCGGTCGGATCCTCGTCATTGCGGGCGTCGATCGCCGCCGCGGCCTGCCGGTAGCGGGCCTCGTCGTTTACCGCCGCGTCGTCCGCACCGGACGTCTTCGCCATCAGCCGGCCTCCTTCCGCGCTCGGTCATCGTACACCCTCGCCGGCCGGGCCCGGGTGGAGCCGACCGGCCGCTGGCGTTAACATCCCACGAAGCGGCGCTCCCGCATCAGCGGGATCGGCGGTGCTCGAAGGAGCTGAATCCCGCGGGAGCGATTGACCGCCCCCTCGCCGCCGCCCCACCCGGGCCGCCTCGAACGTACCAGGGAAAGTACGTCATGACGCCACTGGACCCGTTCCTGCAGCAGCAGCGCGTCGCCTATTTCTCGATGGAGATCGCGCTGCACAACGACATCCCCACCTATTCCGGGGGTCTCGGCGTGCTCGCCGGCGACACGTTGCGTTCCGCCGCCGATCTCGGCGTTCCGCTGGTGGCAGTGACACTGGTGAGCCACCAGGGCTACTTCCGTCAGATCATCGATGCCGAGGGTCGGCAGGTTGAACAGCCCGATCGCTGGTCGGTCGCCGAGTTCGCGCCGATGCTGGGCGCGAAGGTGGCGGTGCACATCGAGGGCCGCCGGGTCTGGATCGCGAGCTGGCTGTACGTCGTACGCGAGCCGGGCGGGCGCGACCAGCCGGTGATCCTGCTGGATACCAATCTGGAAGAGAACGCACCGGAAGACCGCCACATCACCGACCAGCTCTACGGCGGTGACACCGAGTACCGCTTCAAGCAGGAGATCGTGCTCGGGATCGGCGGCGTGCGCATGCTGGCGGCGTTGGGGTTCCGCATCTTCCGCTACCACATGAACGAGGGCCACGCGGCGCTGCTGGCCGTGGAGCTGCTGCGTCGATCGATGATCGCCGAGACGCTGCGCCATCCGGGCGATCCGGTCTACGATCTGGCGCGCGTCCGGGAGCTGTGCTGCTTCACGACGCACACGCCGGTGGAGGCGGGGCACGACCGCTTCGACTACGCGCTGGTAGAGCGCGTGCTGGGGGACCTGATCGAGGAGGCCACGCTGCGCCGCCTCGGCGGCGAAGACAGCCTGAACATGACACGCCTGGCGCTGAACGTCAGCAAGTTCATCAACGGCGTCGCGCACAGTCACGCGGAAACCTCACGGGCGATGTTCCCGGGCTATCAGGTGCACGCGATCACCAACGGCGCGCACCCGGTGACGTGGACCACGCGGCCGTTCAAGGAGATCTTCGACCGGGAGTTCGAAGGCTGGCGGCAGACGCCCGAGATCCTGGTGCGCGCGGACGGGGCGCTGTCGGACGACACGGTCTGGAACGCCCACGCGGAGGTGAAGAACGAGCTGATGGAGCTGGTGCGCAGCCGCACCGGCATCGGCCTGGATCCCAGCCGGCCGATCGTCGGCTTCGCGCGCCGGATGACCGCGTACAAGCGGCCGATGCTGCTGTTCAGCGATCTCGAGCGGCTGCTCGCGATCGCCGAGCGTACCCCGTTCCAGATCGTGATGGCCGGGAAGGCACACCCGCGCGACGAGGAGGGCAAGGCGGTGATCCGGGATCTGCATGCGCTGGCGCCGAAGCTCGCGCACCGGATTCCGCTGGTGTTCCTCCCCGGCTACGACATGAACACCGCCCTGCACCTGGTGGCCGGCGCCGACCTGTGGCTCAACACGCCGCTCGCACCGATGGAAGCCTCCGGCACCAGCGGGATGAAGGCGGCGATGAACGGCGTGCCGAGCCTCAGCGTGCTGGACGGCTGGTGGGTGGAGGGCTGCGACGAAGGCGTCACCGGCTGGGCGATCGAGGGCGGAGAGGCGGGCTCGCAGGATGCGGATGCGCTGTACCGGAAGCTCGGCGACGTGGTGCTGCCGCTCTACTATCGCGACCGGGTCGGTTGGGTCCGGGTCATGAAGGGGGCGATCGCACGCAACGCGTCGTACTTCCACAGCCACCGGATGATGCGCCGCTACGCGGCCGAAGCGTACCTCGCCTGAGATGACCATCCTGGTGGTCAACGCGGGCAGCTCGTCGCTGCGCCTGGCCGCCTTCCGCAGCGGGTCGGAGCTCGAGCTCCTCGCGGCCGACCACCTGCGCACGCCGGCCGAGGCCGAACCGGACGTGGTGCGCGAGTTCGTCGGCCGCCACCGGCTCGATCCGCTGCGCGCGGTGGTGCATCGGGTCGTGCACGGCGGCGCACGTTTCCACCGACCGGTGCGGATCGACGCCGAGGTGGAGGCGGAGATCGAGCGCCTCTGCGCGCTGGCGCCGCTGCACAACCCGATGGCGCTCGCCTGGATCCGTGCCGCTCGCGCGGCGCTGCCCGCGGGCACGGCGGAAATGGCCGCGTTCGACACCGCGTTCTACGCCGAGCTGCCGGAGGTCGCCCGCGCCTACGCGCTGCCCGAGGCGCTGTGCCGGCAGCACGGCATCCGCCGCTACGGCTTTCACGGCCTCGCGCATCAGTCGATGCTGGAGGCCTGGACCGCCGCCGGCGGCGCGGCCGACGCGCGGGTGATCTCGCTGCAGCTCGGCTCCGGTTGCTCGATCACGGCGAGCCGGGGCGGCCGGCCGCTCGACACGTCGATGGGCTTCTCGCCGCTCGAGGGTCTGATGATGGCGACGCGTTCGGGTGATCTGGACCCGTCGGTCGTGCTCCATCTGCTCGAGCACGGCGGCTTCGACGTCGCCGGCCTGGCGGAGCTCCTGAACCGCCGCTCGGGCCTCCTCGGTGTCTCGGGCGTCGCGTCGAGCATGAGCACGCTGATCGAGAGCACGGATCCGGCCGCGAAGCGCGCGGTCGATCTGTTCTGCCACCGCGCGCGCAAGTACCTGGGCGCGTACCTCGCGGTGCTCGGCGGCGTCGACGCCGTGCTGTTCGGCGGCGGCATCGGCGAGCACGCGCCGCTGATCCGGGCCCGGGTGCTGGAAGATTTCGAATGGGCCGGTATCGTGATCGACCCGGACGCGAACCGGCGGCTCACGTCCGGCGGCGGCCCGATCCACCACCCGGACAGCCGGGTCGCGGTGCGGGTCGTTGCGGTGGACGAGATGTCCCTGATGGCGCGCGCGGCACGGGCATTGCTCACCGCGTCCTGAGCGCGGCCGCGGCGGCCGCCGCCAACGAAGGAGCAGTGACATGGCCGAGCAGACACGCACGGAGCCGCGGGCACGGCCGGCGGGCCCGCTGTCGCAGCAGGAGTGCGAGCGCCTCGACGCCTACTGGCGCGCCGCCAACTACCTGTCGGTGGGGCAGATCTACCTGCTCGACAATCCGCTGCTGCGCCAGCCGCTCGAGCTCGCCCACGTCAAACCCCGCCTGCTCGGCCACTGGGGCACCACTCCGGGGCTCAACTTCATCTACGCGCACCTGAACCGGGTGATCCTCGCGCACGACCTGAACATGATCTACGTGACGGGCCCCGGTCACGGCGGGCCCGCACTGGTTGCGAACACCTGGCTCGAAGGCTCCTACTCGGAGCTCTACCCGGACGTATCGCGGGACGCGGAAGGCATGCGCCGGCTGTTCAAGCAGTTCTCGTTCCCCGGCGGCATCCCGAGCCACGTCGCGCCGGAAGTGCCCGGTTCGATCAACGAGGGCGGCGAGCTCGGCTACTCGCTCGCGCACGCGTACGGCGCGGTGTTCGACAATCCCGATCTGATCGCCGCCTGCGTGGTCGGCGACGGCGAGGCGGAGACCGGCGCGCTCGCGACCGCCTGGCACTCGAACAAGTTCCTGAATCCCGCGACCGACGGCGCGGTGCTGCCGATCCTGCACCTGAACGGCTACAAGATCGCGAGCGCCACGGTGCTCGCGCGCATCGATCCGGAGGAGCTCGAGGCGCTGCTCCGCGGCTACGGCTACCGTCCGTACTTCGTCGAAGGCTCCGACCCCGAGGTGATGCACCAGGCGATGGCGGCGGTCCTCGACGACGTGATCGCGGAGATCCGGGACATCCAGCAGCAGGCGCGCGAGCGCGGCGTCGCGCGGCGGCCGCGCTGGCCGATGATCGTGCTGCGGACGCCGAAGGGCTGGACCGGTCCCGAGACGGTGGACGGCAAGCAGGTGGAAGGCACCTGGCGCTCGCACCAGGTCCCGCTCGCGGGGCTCGCGGGCAATCCCGAGCACCTGCGCCAGCTCGAGGCGTGGATGAAGAGCTACCGCCCGGAAGAGCTCTTCGACAACGAAGGCGCGCCGATGGAGTCGCTCCTGTCGCTGTGCCCGCGGGGCCAGCGGCGCATGGGCATGAACCCGCACGCCAACGGCGGCATTCTGCTGCGCGATCTGCGCCTGCCCGATTTTCGCCGCTACGCGGTGGACGTGCCGGCGCCCGGGGCGGCGGACGCGGAAAGCACCCGGGCCCTCGGCGCGTACCTGCGCGACGTGATGAAACGCAACGAGAAGAGCCGCAACTTCCGCGTGTTCGGCCCGGACGAGACCGAATCGAACCGGCTCGGTGCGCTGTTCGAGGTCACCGGCCGCACCTGGATCGGTGAGAGCGGTCCCGACGACGGCCAGCTCACGCCCGACGGGCGGGTCATGGAGATCCTCTCCGAGCACACCTGCCAGGGCTGGCTCGAGGGCTACCTGCTGACGGGCCGGCACGGCTTCTTCTCGTGCTACGAGGCGTTCATCCACATCGTCGACTCGATGTTCAACCAGCACGCGAAGTGGCTGAAGGTGGCGAGCCGCGAGATCCCGTGGCGGCGGCCGATCGCGTCGCTGAACTACCTGCTCACGTCGCACGTCTGGCGCCAGGACCACAACGGCTTCTCGCACCAGGATCCGGGTTTCATCGATCACGTGGTCAACAAGAAGGCGGACACGATCCGGGTGTACCTGCCGCCGGATGCGAACACGCTGCTCTGCGTCGCCGACAAGGTGCTGCGTTCACGCAACCTGGTGAACGTGATCGTCGCCGGCAAGCAGCTCCAGCCCCAGTGGCTGACGATGGATCAGGCCATCAAGCACACCACGGAAGGGGTCGGCATCTGGTCGTGGGCCAGCAACGACCAGGAAGCCGAGCCGCACGTGGTGATGGCGTGCGCCGGCGACGTGCCGACGCTCGAGACGCTCGCGGCGGTGGATCTGATGCGCCGCTACCTGCCGCACCTGCGCGTCCGCGTGGTGAACGTCGTCGACCTGATGACGCTGCAGCCGAAGGAGGAACACCCGCACGGGCTCAGCGACCGCGACTTCGACTCGCTGTTCACCACCGACCGGCCGATCATCTTCGCCTACCACGGCTATCCGTGGCTGATCCACCGCCTCTGCTACCGGCGCACCAACCACCCCAACCTGCACGTGCGCGGCTACAAGGAGGAAGGCACCACCACCACCCCGTTCGACATGACCGTGGGCAACGACCTCGACCGCTTCCACCTCGTCGCGGACGTGATCGACCGCGTGCCGGAAGTCGGCCCGGGCGCCGCCTATCTGAAACAGCGCATCCGGGACAAGCACGTCGAGCACCGGCAGTACATCGAGGAGTACGGCGAAGACCTCCCCGAGGTCCGCAACTGGCGCTGGGGCGCCTACCAGGAGGGCGAGCTGGACTGAGCCCGTCTCCCTTTGTGGGAGCGGCCTCCGGCCGTGATTAGGTGGAGGTAGCGGGATTGCGCCCGCTACCCCTCCCACACCACCGGACGTGCGGTTTTCCGCATCCGGCGGTTGAACCCGGTGATCAGGTGATCACCGACCAGTCATTGGGTGTCAGTAGACCCCACCGGCGCAA
>DASVDC010000172.1:0-11861 GCA_036381275.1 Pseudomonadales bacterium
CTCTATCCGGCGATGGAGGACTACCAGATCGACATCCTGATCGGCGAAGGCCCGGCCGCCCGGTCGCTGAAGCTCGATCTGCCGCGCTTCACGCTCGTCGGGGCCACCACCCGCGCGGGGCTCCTGACCTCGCCGCTGCGCGACCGCTTCGGGATCGTGCAACGGCTGGAGTTCTACACGGTCGAAGAGCTGAGTGAAATCGTGCTCCGCTCTGCCGAGAAGTTGAAGCTGTCCATCCAGTCGGACGGCGCCCGCGAAGTGGCGCGCCGCTCCCGCGGTACGCCGCGCATCGCCAATCGGCTGCTGCGGCGGGTGCGGGACTTCGCCGAGGTCCGTGCCGACGGCGTGATCACCCTCGAGGTGGCGGACGAAGCCCTCAACATGCTGAACGTCGACCGCGAGGGGTTCGATGCGATGGACCGGCGCCTGCTCGAGACCATCATCGACAAGTTCTCCGGCGGGCCGGTGGGGCTCGACTCCCTGGCCGCCGCGATCAGCGAGGAGCGAGACACCATCGAGGACGTGCTGGAGCCGTATCTGATCCAGCAGGGCTACCTGATGCGCACGCCGCGCGGCCGGGTCGCCACCGACAAGGCCTATCTGCACTTCGGCCTCACCCGCCCCGCCGGCGGCCAGAGCCGGCTCGATCTGGACTGAAGGAGCCCGTTTTGCCGGAACAGCTTTCCATACTCGAACTCGTGACCAACGCGAGCCCGGTGGTGCAGCTCGTGATGCTGCTGCTGCTGATGGCCTCCGTGATCTCCTGGGTGATGATCTTCCAGCGCTGGTTCTTCCTGCGCCGCGTGCAGCGCGAGATCGAAGATTTCGAGGACCATTTCTGGTCCGGCATCGACCTGCGCCAGCTCTACAGCGACCTCGAGCAGGAGGAAGGCCTCACCGGCATCGAGACGGCGTTCGTGGCCGGCTTCAAGGAGTACACGCGCCTCACCGACGAGGGCTCCGGGGACCCCGACGCGATCATGCAGGGCGTGCAGCGCGCGATGCGCATCGCGCTGACCCGGGAAGAGGAACGCCTGGAGCAGCACCTGCCGTTCCTCGCCACGGTCGGCTCCACGAGCCCCTACGTCGGCCTGTTCGGCACCGTGTGGGGCATCATGAACTCGTTCCGCAGCCTCGCGAACATGACCCAGGCGACGCTCGCGTCGGTGGCGCCCGGCATCTCGGAAGCGCTGGTCGCCACCGCGATGGGCCTGTTCGCCGCGATCCCCGCGGTGATCGGCTACAACCGCTTCTCGGCCCGCGTGGAGGCGCTGATGAAACGCTACGAGGCGTTCAGCGACGAGCTGATCAGCATCCTGCACCGGGTCGCTCACGCCAGGCAGAACTGAGGGCGCGTCGATGGCCACACGCCGCAAACCCATGTCCGAGATCAACGTCGTGCCGTACATCGACGTGATGCTGGTGCTGCTGGTGATCTTCATGGCCACGGCACCGCTTCTGACCCAGGGCGTGGTCGTCGACCTGCCCGATGCGCCGTCGGAGCCGGTGCCCCAGGATCAGGACGATCCGCTGGTGATCTCGATTCGCGCGGACGGCGCGATCTTCATGAACCTCGGCATCCAGAACGCCGACGACGAGGGCACCCGGGTGACCATCTACTCGCTCGAGGATCAGGCGGGCAAGGTCATCCGGGCGCGGGCCGACGTGCCGGTGTACGTGAAGGCGGATCACAAGCTCGACTACGGAACCGTCGTTCGGGTGATGACCGCGCTGCAGAAGGCCGGCGCCACGAGCGTCGGGCTGATCACCGAGCCGCCGGAGCTGCTGGAAAGCTGAGCGCGACGTGGAGGCGATCCGGCAATACACCGTGCCGTTCCTGCTGGCGCTCGCGATGCACGTGCTGGCGGGCATGGCGCTGTACGCCAACTGGAACCCGCCGGAGCCGGAGCGGCGGGTGATCGAGCCGAGGATCGTGCAGTCGCAGCTCGTCGTGCTCGAGCAGCCGAAGCCGAAACCCAAGCCGGCGCCGCCGAAACCCGCGCCGCCGAAGCCGGCACCGCCGAAGCCCGAGCCGAAACCGCAGCCGAAGCCGCAACCGCAGCCGGCGCAGGAGCAGCCGAAGCCGGCCCCCGATCGTGAGGCCGAGCGCCGCGCCGCGGAAGAGCGCGCCCGTCAGGAGCGCCTCGAGCAGCTCGCGCAGCAGGCGTTCCAGCAGGCGCTGCAGCAGGAATCGTCGACGCTCGCGCAGGCGGACGCGAGCGAGGACGCCGCGGTCGCGCAGTCGTACCGCGCCGGCATCTACCAGGCGATCGTCGCGAACTGGTCGCGGCCGGCCTCGGCGCGCAATCGCATGGAGGCGGAGCTGCTGGTCGAGCTGGTGCCGACCGGACATCTGGTCAGCGTCACGCTGACCCGCTCGAGCGGCAACGCCGCGTTCGACCGCTCCGCGGAAGCCGCGGTGCGCAAGGCGGCGCCCTTCGAGGTGCCGAAGGACCCCGACATCTTCGAAGCGCACTTTCGGCGTTTCGCCCTGTTGTTCAGACCGGAGGATCTGTTGCGGTGAGATCGTTCACAGCCATTTGGTTCGCCCTGCTCGTCCAGTTCCTGTTCGCTCGCGCTGCGCTCGCGGCCGACACGCTGGACACGATCATCATCGATGCCGGCTACGACAAGCAGACGCGCATCGCGGTAGTGCCCTTCGAGCAGGGTCCCGAGTTCTCCCAGCAGGCCCCGATGTCCGAGATCATCGCGTTCGACCTGTCGCGCAGCGGCCAGTTCGCGCCGCTCGAGCGCGACAACATGCTGTCGTTCCCGAGCCGCCCCGAGCAGATGATCTTCCGCGACTGGAAGGTGCTCGGGCAGGAGTACGCGCTGATCGGCAGCGTGCGCACGATCGCGAGCGGCGACGTGCATGTGCGCTACCACCTCTTCGACGTGGTCAACCAGCGCGAGATGCTGACGAAGGAACTGACCGGCCCACGCCCGCAGTGGCGCGACCTCGCGCACCGGATCTCCGACGACGTCTATCAGGCGATCACCGGCATCCGCGGCGCGTTTCACACCAAGATCCTCTACGTGCTCGCGCGCGGTGCGGGATCGCCGGGCGCCCAGTACTCGCTGGAGGTGGCGGATTCCGACGGCGAACGGGCCCGTACGCTGTACCAGTCCGATCAGCCGATCATGTCGCCGAGCTGGGCGCCGGACGGCCGGCGCGTCGCCTATGTCACCTGGCAGGACCGCCGGCAGATCATCGTGATCATGGACATCGAGACCGGCCGCCAGGAGGTGTTCACGCAGTTCAGCGGCATCAACGGCTCGCCCGTGTTCTCGCCGGACGGCCAGCAGCTCGTGATGGTGCTGTCGATGGACGGCAATCCGGAGATCTACACGATGAGCCTCGGCGACCGGCGGCTGCGGCGGCTCACGCGTCACCACGCGATCGACACCGAGCCGAGCTTCTCGCCGGACGGCCGCTACGTGCTGTTCACCTCGGATCGGGGCGGCGCACCGCAGATCTACCGGCTCGAGCTCGCGACGAACCTGATCGAGCGGCTGACCTTCGAGGGCGGCTACAACGCGCGTGCGCGGCTGCTGCCGGACGGCAAGCACCTCGTGTACGTGCACCGGCGTGACGGCAACTTCTACATCGCGTGGCAGGACCTCGAACGTGACGACGTTCGCGTGCTGACGCAGACGTCGGTCGGTCTCGACGAGTCGCCGTCGCTGGCGCCGAACGGCACCATGTTAATGTATGCGACGCAGGATCGGGGCCGCGGTATACTGGCCGTGGTCTCCATTGATGGGAGGGTGAAGTATCGCCTGCCGTCCTCGGCGGGTGACGTTCGTGAGCCGGCCTGGTCACCCTTCCTCGACTGATCAAATCCGATCGACAACCAGGACGCATCGAACAGGGCAATCGGAGCGCTTCATGACAAGACAGTGGTTACGGAACTTGACGGTTCTGCTGTTTGCCGGGCTGGTGATCGCGGGGTGTGCAGGTCAGCGTACGCAGACCGAACCCACCGAGCCGTCGGAAGAACCCGTAGAGACGCCGGACAGAACGCCGCCGCCCACCTCGCCGCCGGCACAGCCGGAGACCAACGAGAACGGTCTGCCGTTCATTCCGGGCACCACCAATCTGATTCCGCGCACCTACTACTTCGAGTTCGACCGCTCGGTGCTGAGCCGTGACGACCTCGAGTCGCTGCAGCTCCACGCGAACTTCCTGCGCAACAACCCGAATCGCAGCATCGTCGTCGAAGGTCATGCCGACGAGCGTGGTACCCGCGAGTACAACCTGGCGCTCGGCGAGCGGCGCGCCGACTCGATCCGCACCTTCCTCGTCTCCGCCGGCGTTTCGCCGCGGCAGATCGAGATCGTCAGCTACGGAGAGGAGCGTCCGGAGGATCCCGGCCACGACGAGGCGGCGTGGTCGCGCAACCGCCGGGCGGTAGTCATCTATCGATAGGCGTTCCAATGGCCATTGATCGAAGCGCGATGCACCACCGGCTGTCGACGTTGCTCGGCGCGGTGCTGTTCGGCGTCGGCACCGCGGCGTCGGCCGCCGTGCCGGTGGAGGAACGGGGCGTGGAGCCGCGCGAGAGCTACCAGCGCCCGGCCGCCCCGGCAGAGCCGGCCGCCGCGCCGCAGGGTGCGGCCGGCTCGTCAGGGCAGCTCGCGGAGCTGTTCTACGAGCTGCAGATTCTCCGCCAGGAAGTGCAGGATCTGCGCGGCCGGGTGGAAGAGCAGACGCATCGGCTCGAGCGCCTCGCGCGGGATCAGCAGGAGCAGTACCTCGACCTCGATCGCCGCATGCAGGCGCTGCGCGGCGGCGCCGGCGCGGGCCGTCCGCCCGGCGGGCCCGCGGGCCCGTCGCTCGGCGAAACCGCCGGCAGCCTCGAGCCGGAGCCGGGCCCCGGCACCAGCGCGTACACCAGCGGCCAGGCACCGGGCAGCGAGCGGGAAGCGTACACCCAGGCGTTCGAGCTGATGAAGCAGCGCCGGTTCGATCAGTCGGCGCAGGCGTTCAACCGGCTGATCGCCGACTACCCCAACGGCGCGTACACGCCGAATGCGTTCTACTGGCTCGGCGAGCTGTACCTGGCCCAGGACGACAACGAGCGCGCGCGCCAGTCGTTCGCGCAGGTCGTCAATCTCTATCCGGACCACCAGAAAGTGCCGGACGCGCTCTACAAGCTCGGCGTGGCCTACCATCGTCTCGGCGACGTCGAGCGCGCGCGCGAGTATCTGAACCGGGTGATCCGCGAGCACGGCGATTCCTCGGCCGCCGGGCTCGCGCGAACGTACCTCCAGGAGCTGTAGGAGCGATCTCCTGATCGCGATCCTCTCTGTGGGAGCGGCCTCCGGCCGCGAAAGCCAACTCGAGATTCGCGGCCGGAGGCCGCTCCCACAGCTATAGAGCATGACCCAACTGCGCATCACCGAGATCTTCCTCTCGCTGCAGGGTGAAACGAGCTTCACCGGGCTGCCCACGGTGTTCGTGCGCCTCACCGGCTGTCCGCTGCGCTGCGGCTACTGCGACACCGCGTACGCGTTCAAGGGCGGCACGCTGATGGACGTGGCGGGCATCGTCGAGCAGGTGTCCGGCTACGGTGTGCGGCACGTGACCGTGACCGGCGGCGAGCCGCTCGCGCAGCCGCCGGTGCACGCGTTGCTCGGCGCGCTCTGCGACCGCGGCCTCACCGTGTCGCTCGAAACCAGCGGCGCGCTCGACGTCGCCGGCGTCGATCCGCGCGTCGTGAAGATCCTCGACGTGAAGACGCCCGGGTCCGGCGAAGTGTCGCGCAACCGCTGGGAGAACCTCGCGCACTGCGGCCGCGAGGATCAGGTGAAGTTCGTGATCTGTGACCGCCGCGACTACGAGTGGGCCAAGCGGGTCTGTGACGAGCACGCGCTCGGCGAGCGCTTCGGCGAGGTGCTGTTCTCGCCCTGCGCCGGGTCGTTGCCGGCGCGCGAGCTCGCCGACTGGATCGTCGCCGACCGCCTGCCGGTGCGCATGCAGGTGCAGCTTCACAAGTACCTGTGGGGCGACGAGCCGGGGCGCTGACGATGAGCAGAGCGCCGATCGCCGTGGTGCTGGTCTCCGGCGGGCTCGATTCCGCCACCGTGCTCGCGATCGCCCGCGAGGCCGGGTTCCGGCTGCACGCGCTGTCGTTCGCGTACGGCCAGCGGCATTCGGCCGAATTGGATGCCGCGCGGCGGGTAGCGGCGAACGCCCGCGTCGAGCAGCACCGGATCGTGTCGATCGACCTCGCCGCGTTCGGCGGCTCCGCGCTGACGGACCCGGCCATCGCGGTGCCGGAGGAACCGGTCGAGGGCATCCCGGTCACCTACGTGCCGGCGCGGAACACCGTGTTCCTGTCGCTCGCACTCGCGTATGCGGAGGTGCAGGGCGCCCGCGACATCTTCGTCGGCGTGAACGCAGTGGACTACTCCGGCTATCCCGATTGCCGCCCGGAGTTCGTCTCGGCCTTTGAAGCGCTCGCCAACCTGGCGACCCGCGCGGGGGTCGAAGGGGATCGCTTCCGGATCCATGCGCCGTTGATCGATTTGTCGAAGGCCGACATCATCCGCCGCGGGGCGGCGCTCGGCGTCGACTACGCGGCGACGGTGTCCTGCTATCAGGCGGATGAGGAAGGACGGGCCTGCGGCCGCTGCGACAGTTGCCGGCTGCGGCGCGAAGGGTTCGCGGCCGCCGGCGTCACCGACCCGACGCGCTACGTGCGCGACATGTAGGAGCGGTAGCTCCTACGAGGTTGTCGTCGTCCCGGCGCGGCGGACGATGTCCGTCAGCTTCCGGCAGGTGACCGCGTAGAGCGAGAAGTCCGGCGCGGTCGCGTGCTGCGCCTCGCTCATGATCTGCTGCCAGGCGTAGACCAGCCGGGCGTTGTTCGACAGCCAGCTCTCGAGGTCGTTGCCCGCCTCGCGGTAGACCAGTGCGGCGAGCCGGCCCTGCTCCATGATCATGTCGTCCCGCAGCGAGTCGCGCTCGAGCGTACGCCAGTGGCTGGTGGACGGAACCAGCGCGAGCCGCGTCGTCAGCCAGTCGAGCCCGAGCGCCTCGCCGAGCGCGGAGTACAGGTGCACCAGCTCGGTCGGCTCGGCGCCGCAGCTCTGGGCGGCGGCGATCACCGTCAGCGCGCTGGCGAAGTCGGCGGAGCCCGCGAGCTCTTCGGCCGTCGACTCCGGCAGACCGTGCGCGCGCAGGTGCTGCAGCCGCTCCAGGCGCCGTTCCTTGACGTACGCGCTGAAGAGCTGCTCGCGCTTCGCGCGCAGCGCGTCGATCGCGCTGCGGTAGCGCTCGGCGAGCCGGTTCACGTTCAGGTTGTCGCGCTCGTGGCGCAGCAGCCAGCGGGTCGCGCGGCGGCCGAGCCGGATCAGCTCGGTGAGCGCGTCGAGGCGGATGTTCGCGTCGACGCCATCCATCGACTCGATCTGCCGGAAGCGCTCGCGCAGACGGAAGCAGGCGGCCGCGCCGAGATAGGCGCGCACCGTTTCCTCCGCGGTGGCGCTGACGAACTCCATCATGTGCGTGACGAACGTGATGCCCATGTGGTGCACCACGTCGTTCGCGAGCTGGGTCGAGATGATCTGCCGCGCGAGGCGGTGACCCTTGATCGCCTCGGGATACCGCTGCGCGAGCTGGGCAGGGAACGGCTCGAAGATCTCGGCGGCGATGGCCGGATCGTGGCCGATGTCCGAGCGGTTCAGCGCGTTCTTCAGATGCGTCTTCGCGAACGCCATCAGCACCGCGAGCTCCGGCCGGGTCAGCGCGTCGCCGCGATTCGCGCGCTCCTGGATCTGCTCGTCGTTCGGCAGCCCCTCGAGCGTCCGGTCGAGCCCTTCCCGGGCCTCCATCAGGCTGATGAACCGCTGGTACTCCGCGAGGTTCTCGCGGGCCTGCCGCTCTGCGAGGCTCAGTACCTGCGCCTGACGGAAGTTGTTCGTCAGCACCAGCTCCGCCACTTCGCCGGTCATGTCCTTGAGCAGCTTGTTGCGGTGCTTCTCGGTCAGCTCGCCGTCGGCGACGAGCTGGTTCAGCGCGATCTTGATGTTGACCTCGTGGTCGGAGCAGTCGACGCCGCCGGAGTTGTCGATGAAGTCGGTGTTGATCGAGCCGCCGGCGCGCGCGAACGCGACGCGGCCGAGCTGGGTCACGCCGAGATTGCCGCCTTCGCCGATGACCTTGCAGCGCAGCTCCTGGGCGTTCACCCGAACCGCATCGTTCGCGCGGTCGCCGACGTCCGCGTGCGATTCGGAGGCCGCCTTCACGTAGGTGCCGATGCCGCCGTTCCAGATCAGGTCCACGGGCGATTTCAGGAGCGCGTGGATCAGCTCGTCGGGTGAGAGCCGCTCGGCGTCGATCTCGAAGCGTTCGCGCACCTCCGGGGTCAGCACGATCGACTTGGCGTTGCGGCTGTGCACGCCGCCGCCGGCGGAGATCAGCTTCGCGTCGTAGTCGGACCAGCCGGAGCGCGGCAGCTTGAACAGCCGCTCGCGCTCGCGGAACGACGCCTCGGGATCCGGGTTCGGGTCGAGGAAGATGTGACGGTGATTGAACGCCGCCACCAGCTTGATCGCCTGGGATTGCAGCATGCCGTTGCCGAACACGTCGCCCGACATGTCGCCGATGCCGAGCACGGTGATCGGGTCGCGCTGCACGTCGATCCCGCGCTCGGCGAAGTGCCGCGTCACCGAGATCCACGCACCGCGCGCGGTGATGCCCATCGCCTTGTGGTCGTAGCCGTTCGAGCCGCCGGAGGCGAACGCATCGCCGAGCCAGAAGCCGTACTCGGCCGCCACCTCGTTCGCGATGTCGGAGAACGACGCGGTGCCCTTGTCGGCGGCGACCACGAGGTACGGGTCCTCGCCGTCGTGACAGCGCACCGCGGGCGGGTGGACGACCTTGCCTTCCACCACGTTGTCGGTCACGTCGAGGAGCCCGCGGATGAAGTCCTTGTAGCAGGCGATGCCCTGCTCGCGGAACGCATCCGGATCGTCGGCGCCCTGGCGCACGATGAATCCGCCCTTCGCGCCGGTCGGCACGATCACCGCGTTCTTCACGGTCTGCGCCTTCACGAGCCCGAGCACTTCGGTGCGGTAGTCCTCGACGCGATCCGACCAGCGCAGACCGCCGCGCGCGATCAGCCCGCCGCGCAGGTGCACACCCTCCATCGCGCGGGACGCGACGAAGATCTCGAACGCCGGCACCGGCTTCGGCAGGTCGGAGATCGCGCCGGGCTTGAGCTTCAGCGCGAGCATCGGCCGGTGCGCGCCGGTGGCCGGATCCGTGCGGTAGTAGTTGGTGCGCTGGGTCGCTTCGATCAGCTCGAGGTAACGGCGCAGGATCCGGTCTTCGTTCAGGAGCGCCACCGAATCGAACGCGGCCACCAGATCCGCCTTCTGCACCGCGAGCGGCGTCTCCGGTTCGCCGGCCGGATCGAAGCGGTCCTCGAAGTAGCGCACCAGCGCGCGCGCGATGTCCGCGTACTTCACCAGCGTGTCGCTGATGAACTCCTGGCTCAGGCCGAAGCGGATCTGCTTCAGGTAGCGCGCGTAGGTGCGCAGCACGTCGGTCTGCCGCCAGTCGAGACCCGCCGCGAGCAGCAGCCGGTTGAAGCGGTCGTCGTCGACCTGGCGCGCCCAGACGCGGCGGAACGCGTCGGCGAAGCGCTTGCCGATCTCGGCGATGTCGAGCGGCGCCGGGTAGATCAGGTCGAAGTCGAGCATCGCCACCATCGGCCGCGTAGTGCGCTCGACGTTGTACGGATGCTCGGAAGAGATCCTGAGGCCCATGTTCTCGAGGGTTGCGATCACGTCCGACAGCGGCAGCGTCGAGCCGAGGTGGAACAGCTTCAGGTGCAGCCGCTCCGCCGGCTCCTCGGGACGCCGATAGAAGTAGCTGGCGAGCGGGTCGGCCTCGGTGAGCGACTCGATCAGCTCGAGGTCTTCCACCGCGGTCTGCACGCTGTAGCGCTCGCGGTAGCCGGCCGGGAAGCCGAGCGCATACTCGCGCGCGAGCTGCCGGCTGCGCGATTCGCCGAAGCGCGTCGACAGCGCATCGTGCAGGTCGGCGCTCCAGTCTCGCGTCACCTCGACCAGGCGCGCCTCCAGCGCCTTCACGTCCACGTTGGGGAAGCGCCCGTGCCGGATCCTGAGCGTGATCTGCAGCCGCACCAGGATCGATTCGCTGAAGAACGGCTCGAATTCCGAATCCTCGGCTTCGTAGGCGTCGATCAGCACCTCCTGGATCTTCACCCGCGCCTGGGTGCTGTACAGGTCGCGCGGCAGGAAGATCAGGCAGTGCACGAACAGGCCGTAGGGGTCGTGCCGCACGAACAGCCGGGTGCGCCGGCGCTCGTGGATGTAGGTGATCCCCATCGCGATCTCGTAGAGCTCGTCGACCGAGATCTGGAACAGCTCGTCCTTCGGGTAGGTGGCGAGCACCTGGTGCAGCACCTTGCCGTCGAAGCCGCTCGGATCGAGCCCGGAACGGGCGATCACCTGGGCGACCTTGCGCCGGACGGTGGGGATGTTCTCCGGCCGCTCGAGGTAGACGCGCGAGGTGTAGAGGCCGAGAAAGCCGCTCTCGCCGATCACCTTGCCATCGGCGTCGAACTTGCGGATGCCGATGTAGTCCGGATAGGCGGGCCGGTGCACGCGCGATTTGGTGCCGGACTGGGAGAACGCCAGCACGGACGGATCGAGCAGGAAGGCCTTCACGCGCTCGCGCTGCTCGGAGAGCTGGCGCGGCGTCGCCGCGCGGCGGATGCGCATCACGCCGAGGCTTTCCTCGTCGTTCTGGCGGATCGTGTCGTCGCTGTAGTCGAAGCTGCGGTAGCCGAGGAACGTGAAGTTGTTCTGCGGCAGCCAGTCGAGAAAGTCGAGGGCCTCCGCGATCTCGTCCGCCGGCAGCGGCGGCGGGCTCTCGCGCAGCTCCGCGGCGAGCTCGGCGAGCTTCGCCTTCATCGCGCCGAAATCGCTCACCGCAGCGCGCACGTCGGCGAGCGCCGTCTCGAGCCGTTCGCGGAGCGCCCCGAGCTCGCTCTCGGGCAGCCGGTCGATCTCCGCGTAGATGAACACCTCGCGCTGCGGCCAGCTCCGGTCCGTCGACAGCGCGGTGACGACGCCGCGTGCGTCGCGCTCCGTCGACAGCACCACGTTGCCGAGATGGTGCGTCACCAGCCCGTCGTGGGACAGCGCGATCAGCACCGAGTCGGTGACGAACGGCATGTCCGGGGTCATCACCCGGACCACCGTGTGCCGCGAATACCAGCCGTCGCGCGATGCGGTCGGGTTGGCTACGTGGATGAAAGTCGCCTGGGGATCGCGGCGCCGGAACATGCGCCAGCTGTCGATGCTGGCGCCGGAGTCGTTGGCGGCGCTGCGCGGCCGCAGATCCTCCTCGGGTATCCGCGACCACCAGAGACGGACGAACTCCAGAAGCAGCGGGTCGTCACCCTCCAGGCGCTCCCGGACGCTCTCCAGCAGAATGCGAATCTGGTCGCTGTTGTCACCGACCACGGCGATGGCAGACCTTGTCCATGGGGAGATTCTAGGACAGGTGGGGCTGAATGGTGGGTCGTCTGGGGCTCGAACCCAGGACCAACGGGTTAAAAGCCCGGTGCTCTACCAACTGAGCTAACGACCCGGAAAAAGAGCGCGAATTGTACGGGCCGGATGCGGCGGAAAACAACCCCGCCGGCCTGCTCGGTCTTCTCGCTGCGGGCGCTCAGCGTATCGAGCGAATCTCGATGCCGATGTCGAGCTCGAGCCATCGTCGATCCGCGGTCAGCACGGGGCAGCGCTCCGCGAGCGCGAGCGCCAGGCACGCGCGGCCGCCCAGGGACAGCCCGAGCGCTCGCGTGCGTCGCCGCAGC
>DASVDC010000173.1:0-63502 GCA_036381275.1 Pseudomonadales bacterium
CAGCGCCTCCTGCAGAAAGCCGACCGCGGGCCCCGGCACCCCCAGGTGCGGATACCGGTGCCCCCACGGGCCGACCAGACCCAGGCGCGGTACTTCGAGGTGAGCCAGCATCCGGAACACCGCGTTGGTGTAGCCGTCGGCCCAGCCGCCGACGGCCATCACGGGGCAGCGGATCGCGCCGTAGTCTTCACGAATCGAGCCATGGCGCCAGTAGGCGTCCCGGTACTGGTGGGTCAGCCAGGTGTCGAGCCAGAGTCCGCTGTCTTCCATTCGCTGAAGCCAGAGTCCGCGCCAGGCATCGCCCACCAGCTCGGGGTCCGGCGGGCAGCTGTTCACCGAGAACATCGTGGTCGCTTCCGACAGGTTGTCGGAGAGCAGGCAGCCGCCCATGTAGTGGATGTTGTCCCGGTACAGGTCGTCGGTCGAGCAGACAGTGATGATCGCCTTCAGCGGTGCTGGCCGGGTCGCCGCAATCTGCAGCGCGTTGAAGCCGCCCCAGGAGATGCCCATCATGCCCACGTTGCCGTTGCACCACGGCTGCAACGCCAGCCACTCGATCACCGCGACGCCGTCATCGAGCTCCTGCTGACGGTACTGGTCCACCAGGATCCCCTCGGAGTCGCCGCTGCCCCGCAGATCCACGCGCAGCGTGGCGTAGCCGTGCCCGGCCAGGTATGGATGCACGATGCTGTCGCGCCGGCGGGTGAGGTCGCGCTTACGGTACGGGATGTACTCGACGATCGCCGGCACCGGACGACGCTCGGCATCCGCCGGCCGCCAGAGCCGCGCGGCGAGCCGCGTGCCGTCCGGCATCGGGATCCACAGGTGCTCTGTCTCCTCGATCGGATGCGGAAGCGCTTCGCGTTCCACCTCGCGCATCAGTTGCGCAGTCCCGGGCTGCTGTCGTCGAACGCGAAAGGCAGCAGCTCCTGCGCCTCCGCGAATTTCGCCTCGATCTCGGCGCGGTCGCGCCCGCCGATGTGGAGCTCGGCGAGCACCCAGCTGTACGCATCCTGATCGAGCAGCTCAGAGAGACGCTGGCCCGGCTGCACGTCGATCTCGATGCGGGTGTCCGGCTGACGCTCGCGGAAGCGGGCGAGGTCGCGCTCGTCCGGAACCCGGGTCACCTTCGCGTCGTCGTTGTCGTAGCGGCGCCAGAAGATCTTCGCCGCCTGCCGGTACGGGCCGCCCCCGTGGTCGAAGCTCGGCGCCTGACCAAGCGCCACCTGCACCGCCACGGCGTGGTTGGAGATGCCGTCCACCTTCTCGAACAGATTGGAGTGCGACTGCGAGACCCGCGGATTGATCTCGACGATCCACAGCTTGTCTTCGTCGCGGCGATCCCAGAAGAACTCGACGTTGAAGCAGCCGTCGTCGAAGCCGATCTGCTGCATGACTGCGGCGGCGGCGCGGGTGGCACGCTCGCCGATCTCGTCGGGGGCGGTGGAGGGATAGACCACCTCCTCGATGCTCTTGCCGTTCTCGCCCCGCACGACGTCGATCAGGCCGTGCGCCTTCACTCGGCCGCGGTGCACGTAACCTTCGGGCGCCAGCTCCTTCCCGTCGATGATGCCTTCCGCGATCATCGCGCGGCCGCCGAGCGCCCGCACCTCGGACGGCGGATTCGCCCGGGTCAGCAGCTCGCTGACCGGATCGCCGATGCGGTCGATCTGTTCGCGCGCCTCGTCCAGCGCCGCTTCCAGGGCAGAGCGGTCCCCGATGTGAAAGCCGAGCGCCGAGCTGTAGGCCGTCACCGGCTTCAACCAGAACGGGTACTCGACGGTGATCCGGTCCGCGGCGCCTTCGTCGTGCGGGTCCACCACGCAGAAATCCGGAATGTGCTCGGGCACGACTTTCCGCTGCTCGAGCCGGCTCCAGTACTTGTGGGAACACTTCAGCACCGCCTCCAGCGTGGGCCCCGGCAGACCCCGTTCCTCGCAGAGGATCGCCAGTATCGGGATCGCGGGGAAATCCCAGTGGGTGATGATGCCGTCCACGCGGCCGTCGAACGAATCCAGCACCCGGCGCGCCTTCGTCAGGATGTCTTCGATCCGATACTCCTGCTGGTAAATCACTTCCTCGGAACGCAGCAGCGGATGGAAACGTACGTGCTCGGAACGGGCGACCTCGTGCAGGTATCGGGCGTGGAAGTCGTCCCAGCCGAGCAGGAATACATTCTGTACAGCGTTGGTCATCAGTGTCGCCGGTGGCCCTCTGCTCTTCACGTCTCGAGGCAGGAGCAACATTCGTTCCGGTGCACGGGCAGACCGTTTTCCTTACCGAAAGACACACCGGCGCTCGCGGCGGTCGATGGCCAGCAGCGCGAAGAATTTACCAGACAGCGGGCAAAACCCGTTCGTCCCGTTGTTCGCCTGCGTTCCGTCGGCGCTCGTCAGCCGGCGGCAGCGCGGCGATGGGCGTCAATTGCGCAAGGTACGTGTCACGCAGTGCCGTGGCATGGACCCTGCAGCCATCGGACCCCACCAGCCCCTTGGCCTGATCAGCGGTGGCGCTTCTCGTCTCTTCGAGGACGGGGGCGTGACGGTGGAGGAAGGGGTTACCGAGGCAAGGAGGAGTACTCATGAGCCTGGACATCCTGAAGGAGAAGGGCGTGCCGCTGGAGCAGCAGCAGTTCACCTGGCGCGACCTGGTGCGGGAACCGATCAGCAAGCTGGACAACGACGCGTTCACCCGCGTACGGGTGATCCTGATGAACGGCATCCTCGAGGAGTCGAATCGCTTTCTGCACGCGTTCGCGCGGGTCAACGGTGATCTGCGCCTCGAAGCCGCCCGCGTGCGCCGCGCCACGCACCACCAGCAGACCCAGGTGAACTGGCTGCTGCCCGCCGACCAGTCGCCGCTGGAAACCACCATCGGCTACGAGCAGGTGGCGGTCGAGGTCACCGCGAGCATCGCGCAGGCCGAACCCGACCCGTACCTCGCGCAGATCTACCGGTTCGGCCTGCTCGAGGATTTCGATCACATCTACCGCTACTCGGCCCTGATGGACCGCCTGGAAGGCAAGGACGCCAACAACATCCTGCAGTCGTACACCGACATCGTCCCGGGCCGCCCGACCGCGGTCGAGCATCGTGCGCCGGAGGATGAGCTGCGCCGCCCGTACGATCGCGCTACCGCGGACCCGCTCACGAAGCTGAACGCGCTGACCATCGTCTCGGGTGAACAGCAGACCCGCAACTACTACATGAACATCGGGCCGTTCTTCAGCGATCCGATCGCACGGCAACTGTATGCCGAGATCGCGTCGATCGAGGAACAGCACGTGACGCAGTACGAATCGATGCTCGATCCGAACCAGACCTGGCTCGAGAACTGGCTGCTGCACGAGCTCAACGAAGTCTACAACTACTGGAGCTGCCTGGAGTTCGAGGACGATGCGCGCATCCGGGAGATCTGGGAGCGGCACTGCAACTACGAGCTCGGCCAGCTCCATTTCGTGATGGATCTGTTCAAGCGCATCGAGAACCGCGATCCGGCGGAGCTGCTGCCGAAGACGCTGCCCGAGCCGATCCAGTACCGCAGCCAGCGCGAATACGTCCGCGACGTGCTGGACAAGGAAGTCCACTACCGCGCACGCGGAACGGAGATGGGCGAAGTCGAGGAATCGGAAGCTACCCTCGCTTACCGCAAGCAGATGAACAGCGACGGCTCACCCACCGAGATCGTTGCGGAAGGTTACGTCTGGGCACCGGGCGGCGAGCTGCTGCGCAAGGCCGGCTGACCGCGGAGTGAGGAAGTCATCAGAGGTGAGAACATGAAAGAGTCGACGAAGACGACAGAAGGCGGCCGGACCAACCGCACCGGGCTGGCGCTCTCGGATCATGCCGACGAGATGCTCGAGGTGCCGGAGCTGACCCGGCCTACGCCCTCCAACGGGGGAATCCGGCAGGAGCATGCGCTGTACGCGAAGCAGAGCCACGCCATCGGCACCGTGCCGCCGCCGAACACGGCCAAGGGGCTCGCGAAAGCGGCGATGCAGGCGATCACCGGCGGCAAGGCCGTCGCGCTGGTGGACAAGATGTCCGAGCGCCTGGCGTTCGAGCGCACCGGTGTTCGCCTGTACGAGGCGCTGCTCGAGAAGATGGAGGTCGCCGGCAAGACCTTCTCCGGCGGGCCGACGCGAAACGAGGTTCAGCAGATCCGCGACGAGGAGCTGAATCACGCGCACCTGATGGTCGAGGCGCTCGAGCATCTGGGCGCCGACCCGACGGTGATGACACCGTCGGCGGATCTCGTCGGCGTGGAAGGCCTCGGGCTCGTCCAGGTGGTCAACGACCCGCGCACCACTGTCGGTCAGTGCCTGCACGCGCTGCTCGTGGCGGAGCTCGCGGACAACGACGGCTGGATGATGATGCGTACGATGGCCGAGGAGCTCGGGCAGAAGGAGCTGGCGAAGCGCTTCAGCCGGGCGGAACAGGAGGAGGAGCGCCACCTCGAGCTGGTACGCACCTGGTTGCTGGCACACGCGCGCGATCAGGCCTCCATGACCTGAGCGATGGCGGACGACCCCGAGCAGCGACGTTCCCTCTGGCTCGCCGATGCGCCGCTGACGGACTACCCGGCGCTCGAGCAGCGCCACGACGTAGACGTCGCGGTGATCGGCGGCGGCATCGTCGGGCTGACCGCCGCGCTGCTGCTGCAGCGTGCGGGGCTGCGCACGGCGGTGCTCGAGGCGCGGCGCATCGGCACCGGCGTCACCGGCGCGTCCACGGGCAAGGTGACGTGGCTGCACGGTGCGAAGTACAGCGTGATCGAGCGCACGTTCGACGGCGTCGCGGCCCGGCGGTATGCGGAAGCGAACGAGCACGGGCTCGCGCGGCTGGCCGCCTTCGCCGAGGAGCTGGCGACGGCGGGGCACGACTGCGGATTCGAACGTCAGCCGGCGTACACCTACACCCGGGATCCCGGGCGCGTGCAGTCGCTGCGCGACGAAGCGGAGGCCGCAAGCCGCGCCGGGCTCGCGGCCGCGTTCACCGAGGACGGGCCGCTGCCGTTTCCGGTCGCGGGTGCGGTACGTGCCGACGATCAGGCGCAGATCGATCCGTATCGCTACGTGGTGGGCCTCGCGGATGCGGCGGTGCGCGCCGGTGCGCAGGTGTTCGAGCGCTCGCGCGTGCACGACGTCGTCTCGGAGCAGGGTCGGCAGGTCTGCCGACTCCATGGCCGGGTGGAACTGCGCGCGGAGCGGGTCATCGTCGCGACGTTGCTGCCGTTTCTCGACCGCGGCGGCTTCTTTGCGAAGACCTCGCCGACCCGCTCTTACGGAATCGCGGTCGCGCTCGACGGGCCGGCACCTTCCGGCATGCACATCAGCATCGATGAGCCGATCCGCTCCACCCGGCCCCGGCCGGGCGGTCACGGACTGGTTGTGATCGGTGAGCAGCACAAGGTCGGTCAGGATCCGGACACGCGGCGCCGCGACGAGGCGCTCGAAGCCTGGACGCGTGAGCACTTCCCGGTGCGGAGCGTCGACTACCGCTGGTCGACCCAGGATTACCGGTCGGCCGACGACCTGCCGTACGTGGGGCGGCTGCCCCGGGGTCCGGAGCAGATTCTGGTCGCGACCGGCTTCGGCAAATGGGGCCTCGGCACCGGAACCGCCGCGGCGATGATGCTCGAGGATCTGATCCGCGGGCGCGAGAATCCGTGGCTTCCGCTGTTCGACGCGACCCGAGTCGACCTGATGGCGTCGGCCCGCAAGATGATCGAAGAGAACGCGAACGTCGCCAAGCGCTTCGTCGGCGATCGGCTGCGCTCGCTCAAGGCGCCACCGATCGACGAGCTCGCTCCGGGCGAGGGCGGTATCGTCCGGGACCGCGATGAGCGCGTTGCCGCGTACCGTGACGAGTCGGGCAACGTGTTCGCCTGCTCGCCGATCTGCACCCACATGGGCTGCTACCTGCAGTGGAATGCGGCGGAGAAGAGCTGGGACTGTCCCTGCCACGGCTCGCGTTTCGACTATCGGGGAGAAGTGCTGCAGGGGCCGGCGGTGGAAGACCTCGAGCGCAAGCGGCAACCGTGAAGGCCGACGTGCTGGTGATCGGCGGAGGCCTCGCCGGGTTGTCGTGTGCGCTGGCGCTGGGTGAGCGCGGGCTCGGCGTCGTGCTCGCGGAGCGGGATCGGGTGCTCGGCGGCCGGGCGCGCAGCTTCGTCGACGACGCCACCGGCGATACCGTCGACATCGGTCCCCACGTGCTGCTCACCGAGTATCCGAACATGCTGCACCTGCTCGAGCGCGTCGGCACGCGCGAGCACGTGGTCTGGGATCGTGACAAGGTGCTGACCCTGGTCGAGGACGGTCGGCCGATACGTATCGAAGGCAGCCGCTTGCCCGCGCCTTTCCATCTGCTTCCGAGCCTGCTGCGGGTGCCGAGCCTGCCGCTCCGGGACCTGTTGTCCAACCACCGCACGTCCTGGTTCGTGCTGCGTACCAACGAGAGCGATCTGCGGCGGATCGACGACGTCGACGCGCTGACGTTCCTGCAGCGAATGAAGGCGCGCCCGCGGCTGATCGATTGGTTCTGGGCGACCGTGTCGATGACCATCATGAACGTGCCCCTCGAGCGCTGCTCGGCGGGGGCGCTGCTGCGCTTCTACCGCATCCTGCTGGCGAACCCCGACCTCCGCCTCGGTTTCCCGGACATCGGGCTCGGCGAGCTGTTCGTTCCGGGCGCCCGCGCCGGTATCGAAGCGAGAGGGGGAACCGTGCTCACAGGGCGGGAAGTGTGCGGACTGACCGTCAAGGACGGCCGGGTCACCGGAGCTCGACTCGTCGGGGGCGGCCGTATCGAGGCAGAGGCCTGCGTGGCGGCCGTGGAACCGCAGAGCCTCGCGCGGCTGCTGCCCGAGGAGCTCCGCCGGAACGAGCCGTTCACGGCGCTCGACCATTTCCCGCCGAGCCCCTACGTCAGCGTCTACCTCTGGTTCGACCGGAAGCTGACGGGCGAACGCAACTGGGCTCGAACGTGGTCTCTGCAGACGCTGAACTACGACTGCTACGACCTTTCGAACATCCGCCGCGGCTGGCAGCAGCGTCCATCGGTGATCGCGAGCAACATCATCTATGCCGACCGGGTGGCGCACCTCGACGACGACGCGATCGTCCAGGCCACCGTGCGGGAGCTCGCCGAGTTCGTTCCGGCGGTGCGGCGCGCGAGGATCCGGCACGCGCGCGTGCACCGGATACCGATGGCGATCCCGTGCCCGTATCCGGGGCTCGAGCGACGGCGGCCGGCACCGGCGACGCCGGTCGGCGGGTTGTACCTCGCGGGCGATTGGATCGACACCGGGCTGCCGTGTTCGATGGAAGGTGCCGTGCGGGGCGGCCTGCTCGCGGCGGAGGCGCTGCTCGCGGCACGGAACCGGCCCGAGCGGCTGGCGCTCGACGTCCCGAAAACCCGCGGCCTGCTGGCTCTGACCTCGCGGATCGGTGACGACGTCGATGGCGTGGCCGAGCGTGGCGGCGGGCTGGCGCAGGAATTGCCTCGACATGATTCGCCGCTGCCACGTTCGGCAGACCGTCAATCGAGGAGTACCCACATGACCACCCAGAAGGAAACGCTCGCTTCGTGGCTGAAGGACGCGCACGCGATGAAGGCGGCGCGCATCGAGAACCTGGACCGGCAGGTGCAGCGCCTCGGCGAGTATCCGGAGCTCAAGACCAAGCTCGAGGAACACCTCGGCAACTCCCGTCGGCAGATGACCGAGCTCGAAGGGTGCCTGCAGCGTGTGGGGGCGGATCCGTCCGCTCTCAAGGAGATGACGTCCAAGGTCGCGTCCAAGCTGCAGGGCTGGACGACTTCCTCCGCGCCGGACGAGGCGGTGAAGTACCTCATCGCCAACGAATCATTCGCCGAGTTCGAGGCCGCTTCCTTCGATTCGCTCGCGGCGGCCGCCGCGCAGATCGGTGACGGACAGATGGCGGAAACGTTCTCCCGCATGCGGGACGAGGAGCGGCGTACCGCCGAGTGGTTCCGGACCCGGGTCCCGGAGGTCACGCGACGGTTTCTGGCGACGCAAGGCGCGGCCTGACCTCCATCGCCTGCGCCGGCATGCGGGTCGGCGCAGGTGCGTTCCGCCGGAGCACGGACCGGCCGGCGGTCCGAACGGCAACCGGTGGACCGGGGGCGGACGGTAGTGAGGTATGATGGTGGCCTGCCGGCGCCGGTCCGCGTGTCAGGAGGGCGGGAATGCAGAAGGGCCGCAGCATCCGCTGGCACCTGTTCCAGGTGCAGCTCGTCAGCATCGTGCCTCTCGGGATCTTCGCGGCGCTGATGCTGTACCTGCACTGGCAGGTGCAGGACGAGCAGCGGCAGCATTCCCAGATCCAGACGGTGCGGCTGCTGGCCGCAGCGGTCGACAACTCGCTCGACAGCACCGTGGAGCGGCTGGCGATCTTCGCGCGGTTGTGGTCGTCGAGCTCCATCAGCGAGGAAGCCGTCTACCATCAGGCGCGCAGCGCGCTGGCGGCGAACCAGGACTGGTCGAACATCCTCGCGTTCGACGCCAACGGACGCGGCGTGTTTCGAGTCGATGCGCCGTTCGGTTCGCCGGTGCCGGAGAGCCGGCGCTTCGACGTCTGGCGGCCGGTGTTCGAGGAGCGTCGTCCGGTGGTTTCCGACGTGCTGGATGGCGTGCACTCCGAGGTCGTCGCCGTCGGCGTGCCGGTGGTGATCGGCGAGCGCGTGCAATACGTGCTGGTGGCGGCGCTCGACTTCGACTGGTACGACCGCCTGTTGAACAAGCAGGGTCAGGTGAACGGTGCGGTCGCGGCACTGCTGGACCGCAACTACCGCTTCGTCGCGCGGAGCATCGAGGGCGATCAGCGCCGGGGCACTCAGCCGGCCGCCGGTTTCGTGTCCGACATTCAGGGCCAGCGCGAAGGCATCGGCCGCTACGTCAATCTGAACGGCACCCCGGTCTACACGACCTGGACGTACAGCCGCCACGGCTGGGGCGTCACGTTCGCCACCCCGTCGGCCCCGGTCGACACCGCATTCTGGAACCACCTGCTGCTGCTCGGGCTGCTGCTCGCGCTGGCGCTGGGGGCGGGTACGCTGTACGCGTTCGCGAAGGCGCGCCCCATAGCGAGATCGTTGTACGCCGTCGAGGGGGAGGCCCGCCACCTCGCCCGGGGCGGCGCCATCAGCGCGCTGCCCGACTCGCGGGTGGAGGAGGTGAACCGCGCACTGCGGGCGCTCGAGCAGGCGGGCCGATTGCTGCAGGACGCGATGGCGCAGCGTGACCGCTCGCTCGCGACGGAGCGCGAGGCGCGCGCGGCGGCCGAAGCCGCCAACAACGCGAAGGACGAGTTCCTCGCGATGCTCGGCCACGAACTGCGCAATCCCCTGGCGGCGATCAGCAACGCGATCACCATCGCCGGCAGCGAGCAACGCACACCGGAGCAGCTCGAGTTCGCGATGGGCGTGATCGCCCGGCAGAGCCGCCACCTGAAGCGGCTGATCGACGATCTGCTGGACGTCGGCCGGGTGATGAACGGCAAGATCGCGCTCGAGCGCCGGCCGGTGAACCTCGCTTCCTGCGCGAGGCAGGCGGCGGCCACGCTGCGCACCGCCGGGCGGCTCGCGGAGCGCCGGGTGGAGATCGACGCGGCCCCCGTCTGGGTCGTGGGCGATCCGACCCGCCTCGAGCAGGTTCTGGCCAACCTGCTGGCGAACGCGGCGCGCCACACCGCGCCGGGCGGTACGATCCGGATCACCACGGCGCGCGAGAACGGCGAGGCGCTGATCCGGGTCGAGGACGATGGCGAGGGCATTCCGCCGGAGGTGCTGAGCCGGGTATTCGACCTGTTCTTTCAGGGCGAGTCGACCGCCGATCGCTCCGCGGGCGGGCTCGGTATCGGTCTGACGCTGGTGGAGCGGATCGTCGCGCTGCACGGCGGGGAAGTCTCGGCGGAAAGCGAAGGACGCGGACGAGGCGCGACCTTCGTCGTACGGCTACCCGCCGTCGACGAGCCGGTGCGGCTGGCACGGCCGGAGCGCGCGGTAGGAACGCACGCCGCGCTCGGCCCGGTGCTGGTGGTCGAGGACAACGCCGATGCGCGGGAGAGCCTCGCGATGGCACTGGAACTGCGCGGCGTGCAGGTGCTGCGGGCGGAGAACGGTGCCGAGGCCCTGGCGACCGCGCGCCGCGCGCACCCGGCGCTGGCGGTGCTGGACATCGGCCTGCCGGGCATGAACGGCTACGATCTCGCACGTCACCTGCGCAAGGACCACGGCGAGCGCATCCGGCTGGTCGCGGTCACGGGTTACGGAGCCGAGCAGGACCAGCAGCGCTCGGCCGCCGCCGGCATCGACCGGCACTTCACCAAGCCGGTCGACGTCGACGAGCTGATCCACGCGCTCGAGGTCAGGGTCGCAGCATCCGGCGAACGAAGCCGTCTGCCTTGAACGCGTGCAGCAGCGCGCCGCCGATGTGCAGCGCCATCACCGCGAGCAGCGCCCAGCAGGTCCACAGGTGCACGTCGGAGTAGAACACGTTCAGCTCTTCGTCCTCGCGGCCCCAATGCGGCAGATCCACCACCCACCAGAAGGTGGTGCTCCAGCCGCTGTAGGAGGATGACATGTAGCCGCTCCAGATCACCGCCAGGATCGCGAGGTAGAGCAGCGCGTGCGCGACCATCGCCACCCGGTGCGTCGTCACGGGGAGGCGCTCGTGGGCGGGCGGCTGCGGCGGCCGCCGGAAACGGCTGATCAGGAGCGCACCCAGCACGACCACCAGCGTGAGACCGATGTTCTTGTGGAGCTGGAACGGAAACGCGCGATAGCGGAACTCCTCCGACGGCAGCGGCAACGCGAGCATCCACCAGCTCGACGCGAACAGGAAGAAGATGGACGCGGCGAGCACGAAATGGCAGACGGTCGCGACCCGGCCGAACGGCCGCGCCGTCGGAAGGTCACCCGCTGCCGAGGAAAGCAGTTGCGGATCGGACTCCCGGCCCGCCAGCGTCGCCGTCAGCAACGCCAGGTGCAGCGCGAACCAGAGAAGGTGATCCCACAGGTACAAGTCACGCAGGATCGGCCCCGCGCTCTGCGCCGCGACGAAACCGGCCGCGTCGATCAGTGCCAGGCCGGCAAACCCGACCGCCGCGGCTCGAGTGCTCCAGCCGCGATGATCGAGCAGCGCGGCGCCGGCAATGACTGTCCACAAAGCCACCAACGTGCCGGCCGCGCCTAGGACGATGCCGGACATTGCGAACCAGTCCGGGGCGGAGAGGGTATAGTTGCCGACGTTGTCCACCATCTGCTGGCATTCGGCGACGCTGAGGCCCTCCTCAGCCAGCTCGTCGGCGGGGCATTCGGCGGCCGGCAGCGGCCCGCTCGGCGTGGCGGCGATCATCACGGCGTGCCGGGTCAGCTCGGTGGCGTGCTGCGCGGCCGCGAGCAGGCCGAACAGCACTGCCAGGACACCGAGCCAGCTTCTCCAGGAGTAGCTCATCACCCTCGAAGCCTCTTCCAGCGTACCGTGGCAGGGTAACTTTCCCCGCGGCGGATGCAACTCTCAAGGCCGGGAACGCCTGGCGAGCTTCGTGACCTCCCGCAGCACCAGCACCGAGCTGCCGACGGCCGCACACCAGAGCCAATCGGTGAACGACAGGGCAACGGTGGCGAAGGCCTGCTGCAGCGCCGGGACGTACACGACGGCGACCTGCAGCAGCAGCGAGAGCGCTACGGCCCCCAGCAGCCAGGGGTTCGCGAACAGGCCGACGAAGGCACTTCTGGTATCCGAACGGGCGTTGAACACGGTGAACAGCGAGAAGAACACCAGTGTGGTGAAGGCCATCGTCCGCCCGTAGTCCAGGCTTCCCGAGCCCTCGATCAGGCCGCCGGGGAGCGACGCGTCGAGCGTCAGCAGCGTACCGGTCGCCATCACGGCGCCGACGAAGAGGATGCCTCGCCACATCGTGCCGGTGATCACACCTTCCCCGCGCGGTCGGGGCGGCCGCCGCATCACGTCACGTGCCGGCGGGTCGAGGCCGAGTGCCAGCGCCGGTGCGCCGTCGGTCACCAGGTTGATCCACAGGATCTGGGTCGCGAGCAGCGGCAGCGGCAGGGCGCCGGCGGCCGCTTCCGTCAATCCGATCAGGTCGGCGAGCAGCACGCCGAAGAACATCGTCACGACCTCGCCGATGTTGGAAGACAGCAGATAGCGCAGGAACTTGCGGATGTTGGCGAAGATCGCGCGGCCTTCCTCCACCGCCGCGACGATGCTGGCGTAATTGTCGTCCGCGAGCACGAGGTCGGACGCTTCCCGCGAGACGTCGGTGCCGGTGATGCCCATCGCGACGCCGATATCGGCGGCTTTCAGCGCCGGTGCGTCGTTCACGCCGTCTCCGGTCATCGCAATGATGTCGCCGTGGTGCTGCAGCGCCCTGACGATGCGAAGCTTGTCTCTGGGGCTGACCCGTGCGTACACCGAGATGCCGCGGACCGACTCGACCAGCTCCGCATCGCTCTGCTGCGTCAACGCAGTGCCGGCGACCGCCCGGCGGTCGTCGCTGATGCCGAGCTCGGCGGCGATCACCGAAGCGGTGACCGGGTGATCGCCCGTGATCATCAACGTGCGGATGCCGGCCGCCCTGGCCCGCGCCACGGCATCGCGCGCCTCGGCCCGGGGCGGATCGAGCATGCCGATCAGGCCGGCGAACACGAGGTCGTGTTCGACGGTCTGATCCGGACCGTGCGGGCCTACGGCTTCCGGTGGCAGCTCCCGATAGGCAACGCCGAGCGTGCGCAGCGCCTGCCCGGCGAGCGCTTCGTTTTCCGCCAGGATTTCCCGGCGGCGTTGGTCCGTCAGAGGTACGGGTTCCATCCCGTTGAGCTCGCTGGCGCAGCGGGTCAGCAGCACGTCCGGCGCGCCCTTCGTGAAGACCAGGATCCGATCCGCCGATGCGGCGTCGGTGTGCACGGTCGTCATCAGCTTCCGGTCGGAAGAGAAGGGCAGCTCGCCGATGCGGCGAAACCGGCCGAGCTGCTCATCGTCCAGGCCCGCCTTGCGCGCGGCCACGAGCAACGCGCCTTCGGTGGGATCGCCCTGAACCGACCAGCGTCCGTCTTCTTCCTGCAGAACCGCGTTGTTGGCCAGATCGCCCACCGTCAGCGCGCGTTGCAGCTCGTTGCGCAGCGCGGGATCGGCCGTTTCCAGGGGAAGCTCCGCGGCCGTTCCCGCGGGGCGAACCGTAGCGGTACCGTGGGGTGCGTAGCCGGTGCCGCCCAGCTCGAGGCGCCCGCTCGCGGTGACGACCGTGCGCACGGTCATCTCGTTGCGCGTCAGGGTCCCCGTCTTGTCGGAAGCGATGACGCTGGCGGAACCGAGCGTCTCCACCGCCGAGAGGTGGCGCACGATGGCGTTGCGCTCGGCCATGCGCTGAACACCGAGGGCGAGCACCACCGTGACCACGGCCGGCAAGCCCTCGGGTACCGCGGCGACCGCGAGCGCCACGCCGAACACGAGCACGTCGAGAATCCCGGCCGGCGTCGTCACGTCCTGGACCAGCAGGATGGCTGCGACGGTCACCACCGCGATCAGCACGACGGCCACGCCCAGCAGTCGGCCGACCCGCGCGAGCTCGCGCTGCAGCGGTGTGGCCGTGTCCGGCGCCTGTTCGAGCATGCCGGCGATCTGGCCCATGCGGGTGCCCATGCCCGTTGCTACCACCACCGCCAGACCGCGGCCGCTCGTGACCGACGTGCCGCCGAAGATCATGTTGTGCTGATCCGCCAGCGGGACGTCGGCGGGCAGCGGCGCCGCCTCTTTCGTCACCGGCAGACTCTCGCCGGTCAGCACCGCTTCGGCCACCTGGAGCGCCGCGCACCGTAGCAGCCTGGCATCGGCCGGTACGGTCGCCCCTTCCTCGACCACCAGCAGATCACCCGGAACGATTTCGCGCGCGAGCACGACGACCGGCTGTCCGTCGCGTATCACCGTCGCCTGCGGGGCCGTCATCTGCCGCAACGCGGCGATGGCGTGCTCGGCGCGCGCCTGCTGCGCGTAACCCATGATCGCGTTCAGCAGCACGATGGCCAGAATCGCGATGGCCTCGTACGGCAGCGGCGTATCGGGATCCAGCAGCCAGGTCGCGGTAGAGACGCCGGTGGCCGCGAGCAGCAGCAGCACCAGCGGATCGCGGAACTGCTGGAGAAACCGTCGCCAGCCGGGAATCGGCTTGTGGGTGGCGAGCTCGTTGGGCCCGGTGCGCGCGAGGCGGCGCTGCGCTTCGGCCGTCGTCAGGCCGCGTTCGGGGTCCGTCGCCAGCGCGGCGAGCACTTCGTCGGCGGGCGCCGCCCAGGGTCGCGTGGGGGGGGCGTTCGCCGGATCAGCGCGAGTCGCGCTCCCTTCTGTAACGGCTGCCGAATTCGAGGCCATCAGACATCAACGTTCCGAAGAGCGCAGGCATCGTGCCAGAAGGTCGTGGGATGCGCAGCAAGCTCCGGCGCGCGCCGTCTCGAACCGCCGGTACGGAGGTTGCAGGATCGAACGTTCCACATCGAAGCAGGAGAGAGCGTCATGGCAGAGCCCCGACGGTTGGCTGTGGTTACCGGAGCTTCCTCGGGTATCGGTTACGAGCTCGCCGCCTGCTGCGCGCGGGAAGGTTTCGATCTGGTGATTGCCGCGGACGAACCCGCCATTCACGACGCCGCCGCGCAACTGGCCGGACTCGGCACGTCGGTGGACGGCATCGAGGCGGACCTCGCCACCATCGCCGGCGTCGATGCGCTGTTGGCCAACGCCGGGCGCGGTCTCGGCCATGCGTTCCTCGACCAGCGCTTCGAGGACATCCGCCGCGTGATCGATACCAACGTCACCGGCACGGTCTGCCTCATTCACCGCGTCGGTCAGGACATGCGTCGCCGCAACAAGGGGCGCATCCTGATCGTCGGCTCGATCGCGGGCATGATGCCGGGGTCCTATCAGGCCGTGTACAACGCGACCAAGGCGTTCCTCGACTCCTTCTCGTTCGCGATCCGAAACGAGCTGAAGGAAACCGACGTCACCGTGACCTGCCTGATGCCGGGGCCCACCGAAACGGAGTTCTTCGCGCGCGCCGACATGCAGGACACGAAGGTCGGTCGATCGGACAAGGACGATCCTGCCGAGGTCGCCCGGCAGGGGTTCGATGCGATGATGAAAGGCAAGGGCGACGTGGTCACCGGCTGGCAGAACAAGCTGCAGGTCGCCATCTCTCGCGTTGCGCCTTCGGGAGCGGCCGCAGAGCTGCATCGCCGGCAGGCGGAGCCGGGCAGCGGCGGGAAGAACTGACCGGGAATGCCGGGGCGGGTCCGTCAAGGGCCGGTACCCGCCGAGGGTCGGTTCCGAACGACCCGCCGGTCTTGCCGTCCGACCGTTGTCGGCGCCGTCGGTCGGCCGCAGCCGCAGCATGCCGGTCGCCAGCACGACGATGATCAGCCGGTTGCGCCCGCCGCCGGGCTCGCGCCCGAGCCACCCGCTCACGCGGCGCTCGAACGCGCCGAAGCCGGGCCGCCCCGCTCTCGGGAGCGCCCACAGATACGCCAGGTCGGCGGCGCCGGCGACCAGCAGCGGCGGAGCGGCACCGCGACTATCGGATCTGAGCTCCAGCCGACGCCGAACTCGGCGAGCAGTGAGCGCACCTCGGTCCGGTGATCTGTCAGCAGGCGCTCCAGTTCGCCGTGGAGCGGCTCGTCACCGCGCGTAGTCGCCGTAGACGCTGAACCCGATGACGTTGCCGACGAGTCCGCGCCGGACGAGGGCCGCGGCCCGGCGTGATGGCGTAGTCGTCGCCGACCACCGGCACGCCGATCGAGAGCCCGGCGAGCCGCGGGTCGTCGATGCTGTCGAAGTCCCAGTCGGCGTCCGCCCGGTAGACGAACACGTAGCTCGATCGGTAGTCGGGGCGGGTCGGCCAGACCGGCGGGTAACCGGCCGGTACCCCCATGATCAGGTCGCAACGGCCGGCGTTCAGGGTGTTGCGCAGGAATCCGCGGCGCTGCGGCCACCAGTGGTCGTCGACGCCGCCGCGGCCGCTCCACTCGGCCAGGCGCTCCGCGAGCGCGTTCTCGAAGCCTTCCCCGGCGCGGTTCGAGAACGGGAGGTTGTTCGGGTCGGCGCAGACCCGGAGCGGCTCCGCCGCGGAGAGCGGCGTGCCGCCGAACGCCGCGACGAGCAGCGCCGCGCCGCCGAGGAGCATCGTCGGCACGTCACGGCTTCTTCGGCAGCGCGAAGACATACAGGGTGCCTGGCATGGCGACACCGATCTGAAACATCCATTCCCCGGAGCCCGCGTTTGCGGGCGCTGGTAGCGCCGCGTCACAGGCAGGGCGACGCGTCCGGGGGCCGTAAGCTCTACCGGTGAGCCGGTAAGCTGTAACCGGTTCTGGAAGCGGCCGCACGGCACAGCCGGGATCATCGCGAATCGTCCCTAGCTGGCTCGACGCCCGGTATCGGTCGGGTGGGGCCGGAGAACCGGCCTTGCAGCGCATCGACGCCATGCTGGGGCTCGGCCAGCGGGATCAGGTCCTCGCGCCCTCGCCGGCGCTCCTCGGTATCGACGCCGAGCGCCCGGTCGCGGGCTTCGATCAGGGCCGGGTCGGCTTCGCCGAAGCGGTTGAACGACCAGGCGAGCCGCGGCGCGCCGACCGGCAGCGCGTCGCCGCTGCCGCCGCTGCCGGTGTTCCAGGTATGCCAGGTCTTGCCGTAGCTGTTGATCTTGCCCTTCATCAGCTCGTGCTCCGCGAACGCCGGAATGCCCGGCGCGACGAGCTGGGCCGAAAGGATCTCGCCGTTGTGCGGATGCCAGTGCGTCCGCTCCGCTTCCGGGAGCTTCTCGAACAGGCGTGCGGATACGATGTACTCCACGCCGTTGAGGCGTGCCTCGGCGGTGTTGCCGTCGAACAGCACGCATTGCATGAAGTCCTCGTTCACCTGATTGCAGAAGTGGTGAGCCTCGAACTGGTGAGCGGGCTCGTCCTTGAGCGGATGGAATCCCACCAGATAGACGTTCAGCGCGTCCGCCGGCGCGTCACGCTGCAGCACGGTGGCGCCGGCTTCGAGCGCTCCGGTGCGGGCCGAGGTCGGCCGGCCGGGCGGCTCGGCGTCCGGCGCGGCCTCCTGCGCAGCGGCAGGTTCCGCAGGCAGCACCGCCATCGCCAGCAGAGAAACGGGCATCATCAAAGACCGCATCGTCGCCTTCATGAGCACCTCCGGAGTTTCGGTGCGGCGCGCAAGTTCCGTTCCGTTTCGCGCGGGCGCGCGATGGGTGGCATGGATGTTGCCGAAGCGGGATTCGATAGCGGGATCAATCGTCCGGATCGATCGTCCTATGTTCGAGGCTGCCGGCGTCGAGGCCAGCAAGGTCCTGGGGCTGTTCTGGCCGCTGCTCGCCGGCGCCGCGGTGATCTGGCTGCTGGTGGTCGGCGGCACCTTCTACGCGATGCGGATCCGCCCGGAGCGGCATTCCGAGCGCTTCGGCCGCCGGCTGATCCTGATCGGCGGCGTCATAGCGCCGACCCTGATCCTGGCGGGAATCGCGGTGGCGAGCCTCCGCCTGATGGCGGACCTGCGCACGGCGCCGGCCGACTTCACGATCCGCGTGACCGGCGAGCAGTTCTGGTGGCGTGTTCAGTATCTCGACGGACAGGGCCGGGTGACGATGGAGACCGCCAACGAGATCGCTCTGCCGAACGGAAGCGCCGTCGAACTCGAGCTGCGCACCCGTGACGTGATCCATTCGTTCTGGGTGCCGGCGCTCGCGGGCAAGCTGGACATGGTGCCCGGCATGGTCAACCGGCTGCTGCTCGAGCCGCGCCGCACCGGTACCTACCGCGGGCAATGCGCCGAGTTCTGCGGCGAGTCGCATGCGCTGATGGCCTTTCGCGTTCGCGTGATGGAGCCGGCGGAATATCGGATCTGGCTCGAGCACCAGCGCACCGATGCCCCGCCGCCGGCGGGTGAGCCGGCCCGCCGCGGGCACGACCGGTTTCTCGGCTACGGCTGCGGCGCCTGCCACAGCGTTCGCGGTACGCCGGCCACCGGCGGTGTCGGACCGGACCTCACGCACCTCGCGAGCCGCGCCCGGATCGGGGCGGAGACGCTCCGGAACGACCACCGGTCGCTCGCGCGCTGGCTCGAGTCGACGGACGTGGTGAAACCGGGCGTGCGGATGCCGGCGTTCGGCATGTTGCCTGCCGAGGATCTGGAGCTGATCGCCTCCTATCTGGAGGGCCTCGAATGACCCGGGATGCCGCGGCGGCGAGCGACCGTGACGCCGAGCGCCGTGCGTCGGCCGAGCGGCTGCTCGATGCGTGGCGAGCGCCGTCCGGCTGGCGCTACTGGTCCGAGGTCAACAACACCGAGGTCGGCGTCTGGTATGCCGCCACGGCGTTCGCGTTCATGTTGTACGCGGGGGTGCTCGCGCTGATCATGCGCACGCAGCTCGCGGTGCCGGAGAACGATCTCGTCAGCGCGAACACCTACAACCAGCTCTATACGATGCACGGCACCATCATGATGTTCCTGTTCGCGGTGCCGATCTTCGAGGCGCTGTCGATCATCGTGTTGCCGAACATGCTGGGTGCTCGGGATCTGCCGTTCCCGCGGCTGTCGGCGTACGGTTACTGGTGCTTCCTGATCGGCGGCACGTTCGTCGCGGGGTCGATCCTGTTCGGCATCGCCCCCACCGCCGGCTGGTTCATGTATCCGCCGCTGACGACCCAGCAGGAGGGCGTCGGCGCGGACGTCTGGCTGCTCGGACTCGGTTTCATCGAGATCGCGTCCATCGCCGCTTCGGTGGAGCTGATCACCGGCGTGCTGAAGTGCCGACCGCCGGGCATGGGCATCGACCGGATTCCGCTGTACGCGTGGTACGTGCTGGTGGTCGGCGCGATGATCCTGTTCGCGTTTCCGCCGCTGATCGCCGGCGATCTGATGTTCGAGATGGAGCGGGCCTTCGACTGGCCCTTCTTCGACGTGGCACGCGGCGGCGATCCGGTGCTCTGGCAGCACATCTTCTGGATCTTCGGCCACCCCGAGGTCTACATCATCTTCCTCCCGACGATCGCGATCCTCGCGATGATCGTGCCGACCTTCGCGCGCGTGCCGGTGGTCGGATACACCTGGATCGTGCTGTCGGCGGCCGGCACCGGCTTTCTGTCGTTCGCGCTCTGGGTTCACCACATGTACGCCGTCGGGCTGCCGAAGATCTCCCAGGGCTTCGCGTCCACCGCGTCCATCGCGGTGGCGCTGCCGACCGGCATTCAGATCTTCGCGTTCGTCGCGACGCTCCTGGCCGGGAACGTGATCGTGCGGCTGCCGATGCTGTTCGTATTCGGCTGCATTGCGATCTTCGTCGCCGGCGGCCTGACCGGCGTGATGGTGGCGATCGCGCCGTTCGACTGGCAGGTGCACGACAGCTACTTCGTAGTGGCGCACCTGCACTACACGCTGATCGGCGGCATGGGCTTTTCGGTGCTGGCCGGCGTCTATTACTTCTTCCCCTATTTCTCCGGCCGGATGCTGGACGAGCGCATCGGCCGCTGGGTGTTCTGGCTGATCTTCGTCGGCTTCAACGTGACGTTCCTGCCGATGCACTACACCGGCATGCTCGGCATGCCGCGGCGGGTGTTCACCTACGAGGCCGGGCTCGGCTGGGAGACGCTGAACCTGATCTCCACGGCCGGCGTCTACGTGATCGCGCTCGGGCTCGCGCTGTTCGCGTTCGACGTGTTCCGTCCCCGGCGCGGCCGTCCCTACGCCGATCGCAATCCGTGGAACGCGGGCACGCTGGAATGGCTGATCGAGATGCCGGGCCAGCCGTGGGGCGTGCGCAGCATCCCGCGCGTCGAAGGGCGCTATCCGCTCTGGGAGGATCCGGAGCTGATCGCGAAGGTCGACGCGGCCGAATACTACATGCCGGATGCGCCGGAGCGTACGCGGGAGACGCTGATCACCTCGGTGATGGAGGCGGAACCGATGCAGTGCATGCGCGTATCGGGACCGAGCTTCCTGCCGTTGATCGCGGCGGCGTTCACCGGCACCAGCTTCATCGTCGCGACGTTTCATCTGTACACCTGGGCGGTGATCACCGGCGCGCTCGCCATCGCGGTCATTCTGTACTGGCTGTGGCGGGACACGGCGCCGATTCCGCGGCACGACGAACGCGACATCGGCTTCGGCGTGCGGGTGCCGACCTACGTCTCCGGGCCCCGTTCGTGCGGCTGGTGGGGCATGTTCATCACGATGCTGGCCGACGTGACCGCGTACCTGACGCTGGTCTTCTCGTTCTATTACTACGTCGCGATCAATCCGTCGGCCGATCGCAGCGCGTTGACGCTGCCGTTCCTCTGGCCGTTCGCCGGTCTGCTGCTGTCGGTGGCGGTAGCGGGCGCGGTGCTGATGCTGCGGCGCCGCGGCGTTTCCGGCCCGCGCGGAGCGGGGCTCCTCACGCTGCTCGCGTTGCTCGGCGCGGTCGGGGCGGCGGTGCTGATGGTCGGACCGGCCGAGGCGGCGATCGCGCCGACCAGCCACGCGCTGGCGGCGATGGTCTGGATCCTGCTCGGCTGGTCCGCGGCGCACGTCGGTCTCGGCGTGCTGATGCTGCTGTTCTGCGCGGTCGCGGCGGTGACCGGCCGGCTCGACGAGAAGCACGACATCCACCTCTGGAACATCGAGGTGTACTGGTACTTCGCCGCGTTCATGGCAACGCTTTCGGTGCTGGTGGTGTGGTCGTTGCCGGTGGTTCCCTGAGGAGGTGGGCCATGGCGGAGCCGAGTACGAACGATGGCTGGCAGCGCCAGGCGCTCGCGCTGATCGATCCCCGGCGCGGGCTCTGGCGGATGCTGCCGTCGCCGCTGATCGCCGCCGTGCACTTCACGGTCTGCTACATGGCCACCAGCGTCTACTGCATCCGTTCCGGGCGGGGCGAGCTCACGACGTTGAACGTGCTCCTCGGCGGGTTCACCGTCGTCGCGCTGCTTGCGATCGGCCTGCTCGCCTGGGCCGCCTGGCGGCGGCTGCACCTGGTGCGGCAATCCCGCGAGGGCTTGGCGAAGCGGCGCGGCGAAATCGAATTTCTCGCGCGGATCACCTGGTACCTGGCGCTGCTGTCGTTCGTCGGCGTGCTGTTCATCGCGGCGCCGCTCGCGTTCTTCGGGGGGTGTCGGTGAGGAGCGGTACGCATCGGCTGGCGGCGATCGCGCTGCTCGCCGGAGGCTGGAGCCTTGCGCTCACCTCGGGCACCTTCGCCGCGCACATGACCGCCCACATGGTGACGGTCGCGCTCGCGCCGCCGCTGCTGCTGGCGGTCGGACGCCAGCGGTTGGCGCGCCCCTGGGCCGCGGTGCTGGCCTGCGCGGTGGAGCTGGTGGTGGTATGGGGCTGGCACATGCCCTGGATGCATGCAGCCGCCCGCCAGCACCTCACCGCGTTCGGTCTGGAGCAGGCGAGCTTCCTCGCGGCCGGCTGCGCGGTCTGGGCCGGCGCGTTGCCGGCCGCCGGCCGCCCGCGCAGCACGGAGCTCGTCGGCGCCGGCGTGCTGCTGCTCACGTCCATGCACATGTCGTTGCTCGGCGGTCTGCTCGCGGTGGTACCGCAACCGTTGTACCCGCACGGACACGCGCTCGACGCTCTGTGGGATCAGCAGCTCGGCGGTATCGTGATGCTCGGCATCGGCGGGCTCGCGTACCTGGGCGGCGGGCTGTGGCTGCTCGGACGGGCGCTGCGCGACGAGCCGAGGAAGTGCCCATGACCTGCCGGCGGCTGCTGTTCGGACTCCTTGCGGGCGGTGCGTTGCTCGGTGCCTTCGTGGTCGCCGGCGGCTACAACGTTTCCGCCGCGGCGGGTCATCTGCCGCCGGTGGCGGCGCTGCTGCACTGGACCATGCAGAACTCGGTGAGTGTGCGGGCCGGCGGCGCGCCGCCGGCCGATCTCGACGGTGAAGCGCGCATCCGCGCCGGTGCCGGTCACTACGACCTGGTCTGCCGGGACTGTCATGGCGCACCGGGTGCAGCGCTGACGGCGCTCGCGCGCAGCCTCGAGCCGCCGCCGCCGCATATCCTCGACGCGGTCGGTCACTGGCAGGCGGAGGAGCTGTTCTGGATCGTCAAGCACGGCATCAAGATGACCGCGATGCCCGCGTGGCCAGCGCAGGAGCGTGACGACGAGGTCTGGTCGATGGTCGCATTCCTGCGGCGGCTGCCGGAGCTGGAGCCGGAGGAATACCGGCGCATGACCCGCGGGCCGGCGGACGGGGAGCGACCCCGCCCGGTGCGCGACGATTTCGATGCCGAGCTGGAACGCTGCGCGCGGTGCCACGGATACGACGGCCGCGGAGCCCGCGCCGCCGGTCTGCCGCGGCTCGGCGGGCAGTCCGAGCCGTACCTGCTGGCGTCGCTCGAAGCGTTCGCCCGGGGCGAGCGCGCGAGCGGCATCATGCGCATGCAGGCGTCCGCAGCGGAGCGCCGCCATTGGCCGGCGCTGGCACGGCACTATGCGGCGGCTGAAGTCGGCGCCGACGGTCCGGCGGGCCGCGCGGAAGGCGCGGTCGAGCTGATCCACGCCGGCCGGCGCCTCGCGCAGCATGGCGACCCCGAGCGGCTGATACCCGCCTGCGCCGCCTGTCACGGACCGGCGCGGTATCCGCGCGCGGAGCGCTACCCGCGCATCGCCGGCCAGCCGGCGGACTACCTGCGCACCCAGCTCGAGCTGTTCCGACGCGGTGTCCGCGGCGGAAGCGATCTGTCACCGATCATGCAGATGGCGGCACGCCGCTTGGAGCCGCGCGACATCGCGGCGCTGGCCCGATACTACGAATCCCTTCCCGCGGCAGGTCCGGCCGAAGCCGCCGTGACGGCGGCTTCGGCGGCACTGGATGATGCGCAATCGGGCGCTATTGATTGGGCGACGCCGCGCTGATGCGGCCGAGCGCGGATTGCCGATCGCGTTCGATCGCCAGATCGCCGAGCGACAGGATCCCGACGGCGCGATCACCTTCCACCACCGGCAGCCGTCGGATGGCATGATCGGACATCAGCTTGACCGCGCGGTCGATTTCTTCGTCCGGCGAGATGGTCACCAGATCGCCGGAGCAGAGCTGACCGAGCTTCGCATCGGCGCTCGCCTGCTCGGCCATGCAGCGCACCACCAGATCCCGATCGGTCACGATGCCGCGCAGCTTGCCGCCTTCCGTCACCAGCACGTCGCCGATGTCCGCATCGCGCATGCAGCGTGCCGCTTCCAGCACGGTCGCATTGGAATCGAGCTGGGTCAGATCGCTGTGCATCAGTTCTCGTACCAGAGTCGCCATGATCGTTTCCTCCGTTCGGCGTTGATGAGCTTCCTAGCCGAGGTTCCCGGCCGCGAAGTCCCAGTTGACGACGTTCCAGAACCCGTTCAGATAGGCGCCCTTGTCGTTGCGGTAGTCGATGTAGAACGCGTGTTCCCAGGTATCGCAGGTGAGCAGCGCCTGCCGCTCGCTGCCGAGCGGGTTGTGCGCGTTGCTCGTCTGCTCGATGGTGAGGGAACCGTCCGGAGCCCTCACCAGCCACGCCCAGCCGGAACCGAACAGCGTCTTCACCGCGTCGTCGAACCGGCTCCTGAACGCATCCACCGACCCGAACGAACGCGCGATCGCGTCGGCGAGCGGACCCTTCGGATCGCCGCCGCCGTCGGGACTCATGCATTGCCAGTAGAACGTGTGGTTCCAGACCTGTGCCGCGTTGTTGAAGATCGGACCCTCTCCGGTCGCGGTGATGATCTGCTCGAGCGGCAGATCGGCGTATTCGCTGTCCCGGATGAGCTCGTTCAGTTTGTCCACGTACGCGCGGTGGTGCTTGCCGTGGTGGAATTCCAGCGTCTCGGCAGAGATGTGCGGTTCCAGCGCGTCTCTCGGGTAGGGCAGCGGAGGTAGCTCGTGCTTCATGGATCGATGCCTCCTGGTCGATGGTGAGCGGCGGAAAGAGCAAGGAGCGCGCCACGCCGTCGTCCGCCGATCCGGTTCGCGGGGCGCCGGTGGCTGCTTGCGCGCTCTTTCGGTGCACCGATCGTGCCACGGCCGCCCAAGACCCGAAGCCCGGTCGCTGAACGACTCGTATCTGCGGCGAGGCAGACCGAACCGCCCGAGCGGCACGCTCGTTGCACCGAGCGCCTTGCGAAAGCCGTCAGCATCGGAGGTCGTCGATCATGAAAGCAGCGGTCTGGCACGGCAGGCGGGACGTCCGGGTCGATCGGGTTCCGGATCCCGAGATCCAGCAGCCCACGGACGCGATCATCCGCGTCACCACAACCGCGATCTGCGGCTCCGACCTGCACCTGTACGAGGTGCTGACGCCGTTTCTCGATCAAGGCGACATTCTCGGCCACGAGCCGATGGGCATCGTCGAGGAAGTCGGCTCCGCGGTCACCAACCTCGCGCCCGGCGACCGCGTGGTGATTCCGTTCGTAATCAGCTGCGGCGACTGCTTCATGTGCCACCTGGGGCTGCACACCCAGTGCGAGACCACCCAGGTGCGCGAGTACGGCAGCGGTGCCGCGCTGTTCGGCTACACGAAGTTGTACGGTCAGGTGCCCGGCGGTCAGGCCGAGTACCTGCGCGTGCCTCATGCGCAGTTCAATCCGATCAAGGTCCCGCACGGTCCCCCCGACGAGCGGTTCCTGTACCTCTCCGACGTGCTGCCGACGTCGATGCAGGCCGTGGCGTACGCGTCCATTCCGCCGGGCGGCACCGTCACCGTGCTCGGGCTCGGTCCGATCGGGCAGATGAGCGCGCGCATCGCGCGGGCCAGGGGCGCCCGGGTGATCGGCGTCGAGCCGGTGCCCGAGCGCATCGAGATGGCAAAGCGCAACGGCATCGACGAGGTGATCGACTGGAATGATCCGGAGCACATCGGCGATGCGATCCGCGACCTGACCGCCGGACGCGGAAGCGACGCGGTGATCGACGCGGTGGGCATGGAGGCACATGGCTCGCCCGTCGGGAAGCTCGCGCAGCAGATCACCGGCCTGATGCCGGATCCCGTCGCCCGCAAGATCATGGAAAGCGCCGGCACCGACCGCCTGAATGCGCTGTACACGGCCATCGACGCGGTACGCCGCGGCGGCACCATCTCGATCATCGGCGTCTACGGCGGCATGGCAGACCCGTTGCCGATGCTCACGCTGTTCGACAAGCAGGTGCAGTTGCGCATGGGGCAGGCCAACGTGAAGCGCTGGACCGACGAGCTGATGCCGTACCTCACCGGTGACGACGATCCCCTCGGCGTGGGCGATCTGGCGACTCACCGTCTGCCGCTCGAGGAAGCGCCGCGCGGCTACCAGATCTTCCAGAAGAAGCAGGACGGCGCGATCAAGGTGCTGCTGACGCCGTGACCGCGGAAGCGCTCACTGCTCCGCCCCGGGCCGCCGGGTTCGATGAGTCGTTCGCGCTGCTGCGCGAGGGTTACGCGTTCATCGGCAACCGCTGCCGCCGCCTCGGGAGCGACGTCTTCGAGACTCGGCTCCTCGGCCAGCGCACGATCTGCATGAGCGGTGCCGAGAGCGCGCGCGTGTTCTACGACCCCGATCGTATGCAGCGGCGAGGGGCGATGCCGGCGCCGGTGAAAGAGGTTCTGCTCGGCGAGGGCGGCGTCCAGGGCCTCGACGGCGCTGCGCACCGGCACCGCAAGGCGATGTTCATGGATCTGATGACGCCGCACCGCATCGACGCGCTGGCCGAGCTGACGGTCGAGGAGCTGCGCCGCGCCGCGGCCGGCTGGCAGCGCGAGGACTCGGTGGTGCTGCTCGACGCGGCGGCGGAGGTGCTGTGCCGCGCCGCCTGCCGCTGGGCCGGCGTGCCGCTCGGCGAGGCGGAAGTGCGTCTGCGCACCGAGGACATGGCGGCAATGGTCACCGGCGCCGCCTCGCCGAGCTGGCGCCACCTGCGGGGCTGGCAGGCGCGGCTGCGCACCAACGCGTGGGCCGCGGATCTGGTGGAGCAGGTGCGCACTCGCGAGCTGGCGGTTCCGGACGACCTCCCGCTGGCGCGCATCGCCGGTCACCGGGATCTGCAGGGGCAGCCGCTGCCGGTCCGGATCGCCGCGGTCGAGCTGCTGAACCTGCTGCGTCCGACCGTGGCGGTGACGCTGTACCTGACCTTCGCGGCTCTGGCGCTGTATCGGTTCCCGGAGGCGCTGGGCGAGGTCGCTGCCGGCGGCGAAACGGAGCGTACCCGGTTCGTTCAGGAGGTGCGCCGCTATTACCCGTTCTTTCCGTTCGTCGGGGCCATCGTGCGCGAGCCGTTCGGCTGGCGGGGCTACGAGTTCCCGGCCGGGCGCCGCGTGCTGCTGGATCTGTACGGCACCAACCGGGATTCGCGCATCTGGCAACAGCCGGACGTCTTCCTGCCCGGCCGGTTCGCCGGTGTCGAGCCGGACGCCTACCAGCTCGTGTCGCAGGGCGGCGGCGACCATCACCTGCATCATCGCTGCGCCGGCGAGTGGATCACGCTCGCGCTGATGCAGGCCTGGTTGCGGTTCCTGCTCGAGGAGGTCTCCTATCAGGTACCGGAGCAGGATTTGCGGGTGCCGCTGAACCGCTTTCCGGCGCTGCCGAACAGCCGTTTCGTGATCAGCGAGGTGCGGCTGAAGGGCGCCTGAGGGTCTTCAGCTCGCGGAACGGATCGCGTCGATGAGCTGCTCCTTGCTCATGCCGCTGCGGCCCGGAATGTCCAGGCGCTTGGCACGCTCGTAGAGCTCGCTCTTGGGCGCCGCGGCGAGATCGTCCTCGCGCCGGGCGTCGCTGCGCCGCGCGGCCCGCGGCGCCTTGGCCGCCTTCTTCGGACGCTTCTTCTCTGCACTCCGGGGCTTCTCCGCACTCGGAGGCTTCTCACCGTTCGAGCGCTTCTCACCCCGGCTGCCGCGCTCCGCGAGGCTCTGCTTCAGCACCTGCATCAGGTCGATGATCTCCGCGCTCTCGCGTTCGCTCGGCTCGGCGTCCTCCGGGGCGCTGATCACGCCGCTGCCGGACGCGAGCTTGCGCTCGACGAGCGCCTCGAGGCGCGCGGCGCGGCTGTCGCGGAGCGCTTCCCGGTCGAGTGTGTCGGCCTCGAGCTTCTCGAGCGCGCGCTTCATCTTCTTCACCCGGCCGTCGTCCGGCTCCTCGAGCGCCGGCAGGCCGACGTCTTTCGGGCGGCGCAGCTCATCGTGGAAGCGCAGCGTTTCGGCGCGGAGCAGCCCCCGCTCCGAGATGATCGCGACCAGGTACTCCTTGCCGCGCATCACGAACGTGGCGATGCCGGCGCGGCCGCAACGCTCCATCACCTCGGCGAGCAGCCGGTAGGGGCGGGCGCCGCCGCGGCCGGGCGCGAGGAAGTACGCACGCTCGAAGTAGATCGGATCGATCGCGTCGACGTCGACGAACCGCTCGAGCGCGATCTCCTGAGACTTCTCCGGCGCGATCGCTTCGAGCTCCTCGTCCTCGATCAGCACGAAGCGCTCCTTCTCGATCTCGTAGCCGCGCACGATGTCGTCGGCTTCGAGCGGAACCTGCTCGCTGCTGCAGAAGTACACGCGCCGCAGCGGTGTGCCGTCCGGGTCGATCATCCGCAGCGACGGGCCGCTCGTGCGGGTGGCGGTGAACAGGCTCACGGGCACGCTCACGAGGCCGAAGGAGATCGTGCCGGACCAGAATCCGCGCGCGCCGCGCGGCGGCTCGTCGTTGCGCTCAGGCACGTTTGCGCTCCTGTTTCAGGCTGGCTTCCAGCGCCGCGGTGAGGTCCGCGGTGGCCGGCCGGCGCGCCGGAGGCTTGCGCCGGACCGTGCCGCCCCGCGCCTTGGTCTCGATCAGCTCTTCCACACGCGCCCGATACTGGTCGCTGTACTGCTCCGGATCGAACTCGTCCGTGAGCATCTCGACGAGCTGACGCGCCATGTCGAGCTCCTTGTCGTTGAGTTTCGGCCCGCTCGGCGCGTCGAGCTCTTCGGCGGACACCACCTCGTCGGCGTAGCGCAAGGACATCAGCATCAGATAGCCCGCCTCGAGCCGCAGCGCGCCCAGATACTCCTTCTTGCGCATCACCCAGCGCACCAGCGCCTCGCGCCCGCTGTCGGCCAATGCCCGGGCGAACGCGGCGTAGCCGGCGTCGGACCCGTCGGGGCCGAGGTAGTACGGCCGCTGATACCAGCGATGGTCGATCGCGGCCGGGGGCAGCAGCTGCAGGATCTCGATGTCGCGGGAGGCTTCCGGTTCGAGGCTCGCGAGCTCGTCGTCGTCCAGCACCACCAGATCGCGGTCGCTCGTGACGTACGCGCGGCGAACGTCCTCGTACGCCACCACCCGATCGTCGTTCGGGTTGACCATCGCCTGGGTCACCGGTGCCTGATCCTTGCGGTGCAGCAGGCGGAAGCGCACCGTACGGTCCTCGGTTGCCGCATACAGCTTCACCGGCACCCGCTGATCGCCGAAGCGGATCACGCCTTTCCACATCGCGCGTGCCATCAGCGTTTCGCTCCGCGTTTCGCCGCCCCGACCGCGTTCAGCGTCCGTCGCGTCAGCGGCCGGCGGGCGGCGTCGAATTCCGCCCACGGGTCCGCCTTCAGCGCCGCCAGCCGGCGCCGCAGATTGCCGACGTTGTAGCGGTCGCTGACCAGTGCCGGGCCGAGCTCTTCCCAGCGCACGGGGACCGCGACGGGCGCGTTGGGGCGGGCGCGGGTCGAGTAGGAGGCGATCGCGGTCGCGCCGCGGCCGTTGCGCAGATAGTCGAGGAAGATCTTGCCGCCGCGCTTGGACTTCGACATGTTCACGGTGAGCCGCCGGTCGTCCCGTGCGTGTGCCTCGGCCACTGCGCGGGTGAAGGCTTTCACCTCGTCCCAGCCGAGCCGCGGCTCGATCGGCACCACCACGTGCAGGCCCTTGCCGCCGGTGGTGCGCACGAAGCCTTCGAGATCGAGATCGCGGAGGCGCTCGCGCAGCGCACGCGCTACCTCGAGCATCGTCGGCCAGGCGACGCCGCTGCCCGGATCGAGATCGAACACCAGCGTGTCCGGCCGCTCGTGATCCTCGACGCGGCTGCCCCAGACGTGCAGTTCCAGCGTGCCCGCCTGCACGAGCCCGATCAGATCCCGCAGATCGTCCACGTACAGATAGTCGGCCTTGCCTTCCTTCTCACGGATGCTGGTGCGGGGCAGGTCCGCCGGAATCGCCTGTCCGGGGTGCTTCTGGTAGAAGCACTGCCCGGTCTGCCCTTCGGGGCAGCGGACCAGGGACAGCGGGCGGCGACGCAGCCGCGGCAGGATCCAGTCGGCCACGTCCTCGTAGTAGCGCGCGAGGTCCAGCTTGGTGATGCCCTGCTGCGGATAGAGCACCCGGTCCGGGTTGGTCAGAACGACGCCGGCCACCCGCACGCGGCCATCGCCCGGCGATCCCGCCCGGGGCTTGGTCCGGCTCCGCGTACGCCGGCTCGAGCGCTCGGCGGTGGCAGCGCCGGCCGGCTTCTGCGCGGTGACCGTCGGGTCCGGCTCTGCCATGCGGATGTCCTCCGGGTTCTTGTCTTCGCGCAGCCCGCGGAATGCCGGGTGGCGCAGGTAGCCGTCGCGGGTCTGCTCGGTGAACTCCACCTCGGCTACCAGCTCCGGCTGCACCCAGTGCACGCCGCCCCGCTCCGGACAGGCGACGAACGGCGAGCGGTCGATCTCGCGCCGTTTCAGCTCCCGCGCGAGCGCAGCGAGCTGCCGCTGATCGAAGCCGGTGCCGACCTTGCCCGCGTATTGCAGCCGCCCGTCCTCGTCCCAGGCGCCGAGCAGCAGTGCGCCGAAACCGGTGCGCGACCCGGAAGGATCGGTGAAGCCGCCGATCAGCAGTTCCGCGTGCCGGGAGCACTTCACCTTCAACCACTGGCGGTTGCGCTCGCCGCGGTAGCGCGCATCGGCACGTTTGCAGACGATACCTTCGAGGCCGAGCCGGCACGCCTGATCATAGAACTCGGCGCCGGCACCGTCGATGTGCTCGGTATGGCGGATCCTCGCGCTGCCGACGAACCCGGCCCGCTCCGAGAGCTCGGCGAGCGCGGCCTTGCGCCGCGTCAGCTCGACCCCGGTGAGATCCGTGCCGTCGAGATGGACGAGGTCGAACACCTGATAGACCAGCTCGCCGGTGCGCTTGTCGCTGAGCGCCTCCTGCAGGCCTCGGAAGCTGCTGGTGCCGTCGGCCTGAAGCGCGACGATCTCGCCGTCGAGAACGGCCGCGTCCGCGGGAAGCTTCGCGAGCTCCCGGGCGATTTCGGGAAAACGCTCGGTCCAGTCCTTGCCGTTGCGGCTGACGAGCCGTACCTCACCGCGGTCGATCACCGCCATGATCCGGTAGCCGTCGAATTTGATCTCGTGAATCCAGCCGGCGCCGGACGGCGGCCGGTCGACCAGCGTCGCGAGCTGCGGGCGGGGCCGGGCCGGCAACCGGCCACGGCGCGCGCCCGGCATCGCCGCCGCTCCGGGCGCACGGTTCTCGCCTGCCTCGGCGATTTCCTCCATGGTCCGGCCGCTGGCGACGCTGACGTCTTCCGGCACGTCGGCCGGCATGTCGACGAAGCCTTCCGGATCGTGGCGTTTGATCAGCAGCCAGTTGTCGGCCTCCTTGTCGTCGCCGCGCTTCGCCATCCGCGTGAGGGTCCAGGCGCCTTTGAGCTTGTGGCCTTCGAGCTCGAAATCGATGCGGCCGTTGCTGCGCCGCGTCTGGCGCCAGTGCCCGCGATCCCAGAGCATCATCGTGCCGCCGCCGTATTCGCCCTTCGGGATCACGCCCTCGAACTCGCCGTAGTCGAGCGGATGATCCTCGACGTGCACCGCGAGCCGTTTGTCACCGGGCTCGCGTCCCGGCCCCTTCGGCACCGCCCAGCTCTCGAGCACGCCGTCGTGCTCGAGGCGAAGGTCGTAGTGCAGACGCCGTGCGGCGTGCTTGTGAACGACGAAGAGCCCGCCCTCGCCGGCGGGACGGCGCACGATCCGGCCGGACGGTTCCGGCGTCTTGCGGAAGTTGCGCTTGTCGCGATACCGGTTCAGCCTCGCCACTCGAGGTCCCTACCCGCGGAGACCTGACCCGCCGTGCAAGTCGCGTGCCCGGGCCGATTACCACATCGGCACGCCGCCGCAGTGCCGCGGCAGCGGGAATGCGGCTTCGATGCGCGCGATCTCCTGCTCGTCGAGCCGCAGGTCCCCCGCGCCGGCGTTGTCCTCGAGGTGCGCCGGATTCGCCGCCTTGGGAATCGTGAACGTGCCCGGCAGGCGGGTGAGGAACGCGAGCGCCACCTGCCGCGCGCTCGCGCCGTGCGCGGCGGCGATCTGCTGCAGCGCGCGGCCGCCGTGTGACGCGGGTGCCGGGAAGCCGCCGACGGCGAACGGACTGTAGCCGACCACGGCGATGCCGTGGCGCTGACAGAACGGGATGACCGCGTGCTCCACCGCGCGCTGCTCCAGGTGATGGAGCACCTGGTTGCAGGCGATCCGTCCGGGTCCGGCGATCGCGAGCGCCTGCTCGAGCCTGACCTCGTCGAAGTTGCTGACCCCCCAGCGGCGGATCCGGCCGGCGGCGACCAGCGACTCCATCGCTTCCACCGCCTCCTCGAGGGAGTGCGGCGGCAGCCAGTGCAGCAGGTAGACGTCGAGATGGTCGGTGCCGAGGCGCTCGAGCGATGCCTCGCACGCGCGCATCGCGTCGCGGCGAGTCGCCCGCGCCGGATGGATCTTGCTCACCAGGAACACGCGATCCCGGAGGCCCTGCAGTGCCTCACCGACCAGGCGTTCGACGGCTCCGCTGCCGTAGATCTCGGCGGTGTCGACGTGCTGCAGACCGAGCTCGACGCCGCGGCGCAGCGCCTCGCCGGCCCGCCGCCGGTCGCGTTCGAGCTGCCAGGTGCCCTGACCGATCACGCCGACGGACGGTCCGTCGCTGCCGAATGGACGTTTCCGCATCGCCGTCTCCTCAGCGCCCGAGGCGCTCGCGCAGCGCACGTGCGTTGTGCGGCGCGTGCGCTGAGCCGTCGTTGTCGAAGTACACGTAGACGTCCCGGTGCCTGCGCGCCGGCGGACGAAGCTTCGTCAGGCGCCGTGCATCCTCAGGTTCGCCGCCGTCGGCCCAGCGGCGGACCCGCCGGGCCCACCATCCGAGCGCGCGGGCGGAGTAGTCGCTCGCGTAGGTGTGCGGCGCGCCGTGCAGGCGCAGATAGCACCAGCCGGCGGTGAGCTCTTCATGGTATGGCCAGTCGCCGCTGTGCGAGAACACCAGCGGCACGCGGCGCTGCCGACAGAGGCGCACCACGGTTTCGGTGAGGTGAGAGGGGTCGCGAACCTCGAGCGCGTGCCGCAGCGGACGGCTCCGTTCGATCGAGGTCTGAGAGCGGCCGCGCACCCGGTGATCGTGCCGACGGGCGAGCTTCGCGGCCGCTGCGGTATCGCGGGGCAGCAGGTCGAGAAACCGGGCCACCCGATCCGGATCGATGCGCATCTGCGGAAGCTGCCAGAGCAGCGGACCGAGCGTCGCCTCGAGACACAGCACGCCGGACGCGAAGAAGTTGGCGAGCGCCACGTCCACGTCCTTCAACTTCTTCGAATGCGTGATGAAGCGGCCGCCCTTGACCGCGAACACGAAGCCGTCGGGTACCTGCTCGCGGTAGCGGCTGTAGGTCTCCGGACGGAGCAGCGAGTAGAACGAGCCGTTGATCTCGACGCTGTCGAGGTGTTCGGCGAGGTAGCCGAGCTCGCAGCGCTGCGGTAGGCCTTTCGGGTAGAACGCGCCGCCCCGCCAGTGCCGGTAGCTCCAGCCGGATGTGCCGATGCGTACCCGTGCCAACGGCGTTCAGCTCCCATCGCCGGCCAGCACCTGCCGAACACGGCACAGATCCGCGATCAGCTCGGCCATCGCCTGCTCGCGTGCTTCGGGCGTGCGCTGGCGCAGGATCGCGGACGGATGCGCGGTGGCGGTCACGTACGGCGCGAGGTTGGAGGGCACCGGTTCGCCGTGCTGCCGGCTGACCCGGAAATCGGGGCCGAGCAGCGCCTTGGCGGCGGTGGCTCCGAGGCAGACCAGCACGCGCGGCCGGATGAGCCCGATCTCCGCTTCGAGCCACGGCAGACAGGCACCGATCTCCCGTGCGTTCGGTGTCTTGTGAAGCCTGCGGCGGCCCTGGGGCTGCCATTTGAAGTGCTTCACCACGTTGGTGACGTAGGCGTCGCTGCGGTCGATTCGCGCGTTCTCCAGCGCGCGGTCGAGCACGCGTCCGGCCGGCCCGACGAACGGCTTGCCCTGCAGGTCTTCGTCGTTGCCCGGCATCTCGCCGATCAGCATCAGGCGCGCCCGCTTCAGGCCCTCGCCGAACACGGCCTGGGTGGCTTCGCGGTACAGCGGACAGCCGCGACACGACTGCACCGCGTCCGCCAGGCTCGAGAGACTGCGGCGGGTGGGGATGAAGTCGGCGGCGCTGCTTGCGGCCATGGCGGCCCGGAGCATGCAAGGTTGCTGCCATGGCATTGCTGGTTCGTGTCAAGAGCCATCATTCCCTGGGCTTCGGCACGGCGTCCGCCGAGGCGCTGGTCAGTCGAGCGGGCGCGCTCGGTATCGAAGCGCTGGCGCTGACCGATCTGGAGAGCCTCGCGGCGCAGCCGGAGTTCCATGCGCGCTGCCGGGGAGCGGGAATCCGGCCGGTGAGCGGCGTCGAGCTGCGCCCGAATCCCGGGCCGCGCCAGCCGGGTGAGCGCGCCGGCCGGCTGGTCCTGCTCGCCCGCAACGCCGCCGGGTATCGCAGCCTCTGCCGCATCGTCTCGCTGCGCCGGGGCGGCAGCGGATCGCGTGCCGAGCAACGGCTGGCGACGGATGCGGTACAGGCGCTCGGGCTCAATGCCGAGGGTCTGCTGGCGCTCTCCGACGATCCCGCCGTGCTCGAGCGTGTGCTGCGGACCGGCGCGCTCGGTCGCGAGCAGCTCGGCTTTCTGCTGGTGAGCCCGCACGGCGGCCCACTGGCCGATCCGCCGGAGCGCATCCGTGCGCTCGGCATCGTCCCCGTCGCCGATGCCGACGCTGCGCTGCTGTGCCCCGATGACCACGATCTGCATCGCCTGCTGCTCGCGGTAGGCGGCGGACGGCGGATCGGCGAGCTCGATGCCGCGATGGTGGAAGCGCCGGAGCGCTGCCTGCCGTCGCCGCGGCTCTGGTCGGCCGCTTACCGACGGGTGCCGCAGGCGCTGCGGGCCAGCGAGCGCATCGCCGAGACCTGCGAGCTCGACCTGGCCGACGTCGCGCCGCGATTGCCGCAGGCGGGCGCGTTCGGCGGCGAGGAGCCGGCGGAGCGGCTCGAGCGGCGCTGCCGCGATGCGCTCGCGCAGGCGCGCCGCTCCGGACGCTGTCGCGACGCCGCCTATTCGGTCCGGTTGGACGAGGAGCTGGGCGTGATCAGGACGGGCGGGTTCGCCGGCTATTTCCTCGCTGCCGCCGAAGTTGCGGACGCGGCCCGGGAGAGCGGCGTCGCGTTCGCGCCGCGAGGCTCGGCCGTCGGGTCGCTGGTCGTGCACCTGCTCGGTGTCTCACCTGTCGACCCGATCGACAAGGGACTGCTGTTCGAGCGCTTCCTGCACGCGAAGCGCGTCGATCCGCCCGACATCGACATCGACATCGACAGCGAGCACCGCGATGCGCTGGTGCATTGGGTGAGACGGCGATTCGGCAGTGAACGCGTCGCGATGGTGGGTGCCCATCACCGCTTCCGTCTGCGCACGGCGCTCCGCGAGGGTCTGAGGGCCGTGGGCGTGGCCGGTGCCGAGATCCAGCGCATCTCCGCGTGGCTGCCCGGGGACGAAGAGGCCGTGCCGGGGCTGGCCGAGCTCGGCGCGGCCCCGCTGAGCGGCGTGGCCCGCGCCTGGCTGCCCACCGTGTTGCGGCTGATCGGAGTCCCGCGCCTGCTCGCGCTGCATCCGTCGGGCGTGCTGATCGCCGACGAGGCGCTCGCCACGCGAGTGCCGCTCGAACGCAGCAGCCGCGGGATTCCCGTCAGTCAGTACGATCTGCGTGCGGTCGAGCGTACCCGTTTCCTGAAGCTGGACCTGCTCGGCAGCAAAGCCCTGCACCAGATCGCCGAGGCGCGCGTTCAGTCGGGCTCCGCGGTGGCGAATGCGGCTGCGCCGACGCCGGACGACCACGCGACGCTCGATTGTCTGGATCGCGCCGACACGGTGGGCTGTTTTCAGGTCGAGACCCCGGCGGTGCGTGGGCTGCTCGCGCAGATACCGATCCGGCGGCTGGAAGATTGCGTCGCGGCGTTGGCGCTGGTTCGGCCCGGCGCGGCCGCCGGCGCCGCCAAGCGCGACTACGTCGCGCGCATCCACCGGGAGCACGAGCGCCGTCCGCCGCACCCGTGGCTCGCGGAGCGCCTCGCGCACACGCACGGCGTGCTGCTCTACGACGAGGATCTGATGGCGCTGCTGGGAGAGACCGCCGGCCTGTCGCTCGCCGACGCGGACCTGTTGCGCACGGCGATCATCGACGCCGGCGACGACGCCGACGCGCTCCGTTCGATCGAACGCTGGTACCGCGCCCGAGCGCGTGCGACCCGGACGCCGGATGCGCGGGCGCGGGCGGTCTGGCTGCTCGCGTGCCGGTTCGCCGCCTACTCCTTCGCGAAGGCTCACGCCTGGAGCTACGCGCTGCAGGCCTACGCGGCCGTCTATTGGAAAGTGCACCATCCGGGCGCGTTCGCGTGCGGCCTCCTGAACGGCTACGGCGGGGCGTATCCACTGCGCACCGTCGCGGCGGACCTGGCGCGACACGGTCTGCGCATCCACCCGCCCGACGTGAACGTCTCGGCCGAACGCACCCGGCCCGTGGCCGCAGACGGCGTGCGCGTCGGCCTCGGGCAGATCAGACACCTGACGGCGAAGCTGGTGGCGCGGCTCCTCGAAACACGCGCCCGCGACGGCCCGTTCCACAGCGTCGACGATCTGCTCGCTCGCGTCGGCCCCGGTCGGCGCGAGCTCTCGGCGCTGCTGCGTGTCGGCGCCTGTGATGCGTTGCCCCCGTTGTCCGCGCAGGATTACCCGTACCTGCACGAGGCGCTGCTCGCCGGCATCGCCGGCGAGCTGTCGCCGCACGCGTTCGAGGAGCTTGCCTCGAGCCTCCGGCATCGGCCGGCGGATGACCCGCTCGAACGCCGCTTTCGCCTGCTGACCCGGATCCGCAACGAGCTCGACTACCTCGAGATGCACCTGACGGCGCACCCGATGGCGGTGCTGCGGGAAGAAGCGGCGGAGCACGGTTGTCAGACCGTCGACGAACTGACCGCGCGGGCGCAGGACGACCGGGTGCGTCTGGCGGGTCTTCTGGCAGCGAGCCGCCGCCATCCGCTCGGCGACGGAGCGATGCAGTTTCTCACGGTGGAAGACGAGACCGGGCTGCTCGAGGCCACGATACCGCCTGGCCGATACCGGAGCGTGAGCTCGCGGGTTACCACCCCTGGTCCGTATCTGATCGACGGGCTCATCCACGAGGAGCACGGCTACCGGCGCATCGAGGTGCTGCGAATGATCCCGTTTCACCAGCGTCGGCCGCGACCGGCCGGAATGTAACGGACGGCTTGTCAATGATCAGCCGTCTTGGCGACCACGGCCTGTTCGGCCTGACTGCATTGTCAACGTGTCGAAGCGCTTTTGCGTGACTGCGTCAACGTGCTTGTTGCTCCGAACCGTCTCCCGTGGACCAAGTTACGGTCGCACCGGCAAAAACTACGTCGGAGCGGCACTCTCGAGCGCTTCCGACACGATGAAGAAGCTGTCGCGGCGGTTCTCGAACCCATGGCATACGCAATGCATGAAGCAGCGGCGGCGACTCCCGGTGGAAACTGGCACGAGTTCTGCCCGGCGCCGGCCCTTCGACGGGCGTTCGGATCCAACAGGAATCTCTGGTTGTATGTATTCGGAGGATCGTCAGGTGAGCTCGGCCATGACCGCCGCCCGGCTGGTGAAACCGGGTCGTTTCGATCTGGTCGAGATCGCGCGGCCGCAGCCGGGCCCGGGCGAGGTTCGTGTGGCGCTCGAAGGCTGCGGTGTGTGCGCATCGAACCTGCCGGTCTGGAGCGGCCGTCCGTGGTTCGATTACCCGCTCGCCCCGGGCGAGCTCGGCCACGAGGGCTGGGGACGCGTCGAGGCGGTCGGGCCCGACGTCGACGCGTCGTTGATCGGCCGGCGCGTCGCAATGGTCTCGAGCCGCGCCTATGCCGAGGCGGACATCGCCTCGGCGGACGACCTGATCGCACTTCCCGAATCACTGCGGCTCGCGCCGCTCGAGCCGTTCGGCTGCGCGTTCAACGTGGCCGACCGGGCGCGCCTCGGCGCCGGTCGGACCGTCGCGGTGGTCGGGCTCGGCTTCATCGGCCTCGCGGTGACCCGTCTCGCGTGCGCGGCGGGCTGTCGCGTCGCGACGGTCTCGTCGAACCCGCACGCGCTTTCGATCGCCGAGACGATGGGAGCGTTTCCGGTGAGTCTGCAGGAGGACCGCCATCGGGTGCGCGATGCGGTGATCGGCGCTCTCGGCGGCTGCGATCGGGTGATCGAATGCACCGGTCACCAGCAGCCGCTCGACCTCGCCACCGATCTGATCGCGGAAGGCGGCTGCCTGGTCATCGCCGGCTACCACCAGGACGGGCCGCGGTACGTCGATCTGCAGCAGTGGAACTGGAAGGGCATCGACGTCGTGAACGCCCACGAGCGCGATCGGCGGCGCGTGCGCCAGGGCATGCGGATCGCCGCGGACGCCCTCGCCGCAGATCCCTGGTGGGTCGACACGCTGATCACCCACACGTATCCGCTTACGGACATCTCCGCGGCGCTGAAATGCGCCGACGAACGGCCGGAGGACTTCGTGAAGGCCGCGGTGCTGACGGCGGTGACGGCATGACGCCGGTGCGGCTCGGCGTGCTCGGTTGCGGCTGGATCGCCGGCAATCGCCTGCGGCAGATCGCCGATTCCGGCCTCGTCGAGGTCGTGCTGCTCGCGGACCCCGACCGCGCCGCGATCGAGCGGATCCGCCGCTGGACCCCGCGGGCGCAGCACGGCGACGGCGTGGATGCCTTCCGCCGCGCGCGCGTCGATGCGGTGATGATCTCGACGCCGAGCGCGATGCACGGCGAGCAGGCGCTGGCGCTGCTCGAGCACGGCCTGCCGCTGTTCGTTCAGAAGCCGATCGGTCTATCGGCCGCCGAAGTCGACCGCGTGCTCGATGCGGCCGCGCGCGCCGATGTGCCGCTCGCCACCGACCTCTGTTATCGGCACCTCGAAAGCAGCCGCGCGCTGCGCGCGGCGCTCCAGGAGCAGCGCATCGGTTCGGTGTTTCTGGTGGAGGGCTGTTTTTACAACGCCTACAGGCCCGGTGCCGGCTGGGCCTACGACCCGAAGCTCGCGGGCGGCGGCGCGCTGGTGGATCTCGGCATCCACCTGATCGACCTGACGGGGTGGCTCTGCGGCGAGCACCTGCGGCTCGCCGACGCACACCTGCGCGGGCGGTACGGCGCGGGTGACGTGGAGCGATTCGCGCTGATCGATCTCGTCAGCACCGACGGCGCGCCCGTGCGGCTTGCCGTGAGCTGGGATGCCGCGACCGGCCACGATGCCGAGATCCGGCTGCGCCTGTACGGCGAGCTCGGCACCCTCGAGCTCGCGAATCGCGGCGGGTCGTTCTACGACTTCGAAGCGCGCCTCTGCGACGGGCCTCGTGTCCGGCGCCTGGCCGTGGACGACGGTGACGCCTGGCAGGCGGGTCCGCTCGCCGGCTGGCTCGGCCGGGTGGCGGCGGGCCTCGGTTATCGGGAACCGGACGGCGTGCGCGAGGTGGCCGAGCTGATCGACGAGGCCTATGCGCTCGCGCGAACGAAGCGGGCGGACTCGACCGCGGCCCGTGGGACCGTGCGCGTAGTGGGTAAGCAAGGAGTCATGCCATGAACGTGTTGTTGACTGGCGCGGCGGGTTTCGTGGGAAGCCATCTCTGCGATCGTCTGATCGCGGAAGGCCACCGGGTCACCGGAGTGGACAATCTGATCACCGGGCGGCTCGCGAACGTCGAGCATCTGCTCGACGAACCGGACTTCGAGCTGATCGTCGGCGACGTCTGCGACGTACCGCTGCCGGATCGGCCGTGGGGTGCGGTTCTGCACTTCGCGAGCCCCGCGTCGCCGCCGAAGTATCAGGCCTATCCGCTGCAGACCCTGCGCGTGAACAGCGCCGGCACTCAGCGGCTGCTCGATCTCGCCTGCGCCCACGAGGCGCGCTTCGTGCTCGCGAGCACGAGCGAAGTCTACGGCGACGCGGAAGTGCATCCGCAGCGGGAGAGCTACTGGGGCAACGTCAATCCGATCGGACCGCGCAGCGTGTACGACGAAGCGAAACGCTACGCGGAGTGTCTCGTCAGCGCGTACCGCCGGCGCATCGGCCTGCGCGGCTGCATCGTGCGGATCTTCAACACCTACGGCCCGCGGATGGATCCCGAGGACGGGCGGGTGGTGAGCAACTTCGTGACCCGGGCTCTCGACGGCCGGCCGCTCGAGGTGTACGGCGAAGGCTCGCAGACCCGCAGCTTTCAGTACATCGACGACCTGGTGGAGGCGGTGGTGCGCTGCCTGGCGGTGTGCCATCCGGGGCCGATCAACCTCGGCAATCCGCACGAGGTGAGCGTGCGGGAGCTGGCGGAGCTGGTGATCCGGCTGACCGGAAGCCAGTCGTCGCTCGAATCACGCCCGTTCCCTGAGGACGATCCCGTCAGACGCCGCCCGGACATCGCGCTCGCGCGCCAGGTGCTGCAATGGGCGCCGTCGGTGCCGCTCAGCGAGGGGCTGAAGAAGACCATCGACCACTTCGCCGCCGCGCGGCGCGACGACGCGGCGCGATGGGATACGCGCCTGCCGTCGGCGCTGGCGACGGGCAACGGAGCAGCGGGCCGCAAGCAACAGGGAGCGCGCGCATGAAACGGGTACTGATCACCGGCGGAGCGGGGTTCATCGGCTCTCACGTCACCGAGCGGCTGCTCGAATCGGGTTGGGACGTGCGTGTGCTGGATTGTCTGGAGCCGCAGGTGCACGGTGACGACGGCTCCGCGCTGCCTCCGCACGTTCTCGCCGCGGTGGATTTCCGACGCGCGGATCTGCGCGATCGCCAACAGGTGGAATCGGCGGTGCAGGGCATGGACGCGGTGATTCACCTGGCGGCAGCGGTCGGTGTGGGGCAGAGCATGTACGAGATCTGCCGGTACACGTCGATGAACGCGAGCGCGACCGCGGTGCTCGGCGAAGCGCTGATCGCGCACCCCGTCGAGCGCCTCGTGGTGGCCTCCAGCATGAGCGTGTACGGGGAAGGCCTGTACCGGGCCGCCGGCGGCCGCGATCACGAATCGGTACGGCGCAGCGCCGCCTCCCTCGATGCCCACGAGTGGGATCCGTGCAATCCCGACGGAGAGCCGCTCGAGCCCGTGCCGACGCCCGAGTGGAAACGCCCCGATCTCAGCTCGATCTATGCGCTCACCAAGTACCACCAGGAACAGCAGGTGCTGATCCTCGGCCGCGCCTACGGGATGCAGGCGACGGCGCTGCGGCTCTTCAACGTCTACGGTCCCCGTCAGTCGCTGTCGAACCCGTACACCGGGGTGCTGGCGATCTTCGCGTCGCGGCTGCTCGCGGGCAAGGCGCCCGTGATCTTCGAAGACGGCCAGCAGTGCCGCGACTTCGTCAGCGTGTACGACGTCGCGGAGGCGTTCCGGCTGACCCTCGAGAATCCGCCGCCCGGCCGCGTGATCAACATCGGCAGCGGTGAACGGTATTCGGTCCTCGGCGTCGCGAAGACGCTGCGCGAAGCGCTGGGCACGAACGACGTGCCGATCGACATCAGCGGCAAGTACCGGGTCGGCGACATCCGCCACTGCTTCGCGGACATCTCGCTCGCCGGGCAGCTGCTCGGCTACCGGCCGCGGGTGCGTTTCGCGGACGGCCTGCGCGAGTACGTCGGCTGGCTGTCGGCGTCCGGCGTTCGGGGTGAGGATCGCGTCGAGGTGATGCGCGCGGAGCTCGCGGCCCGGGGGCTCGCCCGATGAGCCCCGCGCACGGACCGGCCCGCACCGCGCTGATCACCGGCGGCGCCGGATTCGTCGGCTGCAACGTAGCCGCCGATCTGCTCGCGGACGGCTGGCGCGTGCGGATCCTCGACGACCTGTCACGCGCCGGCGTGCGGGAGAACCTGGACTGGCTGCTGGCGTCGTACCCCGACCGGGTGGAGCCGGTGGTGGCGGATCTGCTCGATGCCCGTAGGCTCGAGCTCGCGCTCGCCGGCGTGGACGCCGTGTATCACTTCGCCGCGCAGGTCGCGGTGACCACCAGTCTGGAGGATCCGGCCGCCGACTTCCGCGTGAACCTGCTCGGCACGTTCCGGCTGCTGGAGGCGATCCGGGCGCTCGGCCGGCCGGCGCCGCTCGTGTTCGCGTCGACCAACAAGGTGTACGGCGACCTCGCCGCGCTGCCGCTGCGGGAGGAGCCGCGGCGCTACGTGAGCCCGCAGTTGCCGGCGGTGGACGAAGGCCGGGCCCTCGACTTCCACACACCGTACGGCTGCTCCAAGGGCGGGGCCGAGCAGTACGTGCTCGATTACGCGCGCAGCTACGCGATCCCCGCCACGGTGCTGCGCATGAGCTGCATCTACGGTCCGCGCCAGTTCGGGACCGAGGATCAGGGCTGGGTCGCGCACTTCCTGATCCGAGCGCTCGAGGACGAGCCGATCGACGTGTTCGGTGACGGCAAGCAGGTGCGCGACATTCTCTACGTCGGAGATCTGGTGCGCGCCCAGCGCGCGGCGCTCGAGCACATCGACCGCCTCGCGGGCCGTGCCTGGAACATCGGCGGCGGGCTCGCGAACAGCGTCAGTCTGCTCGAGGTGCTCGATCTGATCGCGGACGTCACCGGCGAGCGCCCCGCGGTGCGCTTCCGGGCGCCGCGCGCGGGCGATCAGCGGTACTACGTCTCCAACTGCAACGCGTTCGCTGCGGTCACCGGCTGGGCGCCCGGGGTCGCGCCCGCGCAGGGCATCGCGCAACTCGCCGCCTGGCTCCGTGAGCACCGCCTCGCCCGGGCCGCGCGTGCGGAAACGGTGGCCGGCGGCCGATGAGCATGCGTGTGCTGATGACAGCGGATACGGCCGGCGGAGTCTGGGTGCACGCGCTCGCCCTGTGCGAGGGCTTGTCAAACGCCGACGTCGAGGTCCGTCTGGTGGTTCTCGGCCGGCCGTCCGCCGAGCAGCGGGCGGCGGTCGCGCGGCTCGGCCACGTCGAGCTGATCGCGCATCCGGTGCGGCTGGAATGGATGAGCGAGCCCTGGGAGGACCTGGACGGGCTCGAGCCGGAGCTGCTCGCGCACGCGGCCGATTGCGAGTTGGTGCACCTGAACCACCTCGTCCACGGTCATCTCGACTGGCGCCGTCCGGTGCTCTGCGCGGTGCACTCGTGCGTGCTGAGCTGGCACGAAGCGGTGCGCGACGCGCCGGCGCCGCCGACGTGGAACCGCTATCGGCGGCGCGTCGCGCAGAGCCTGCGCGCCGCCGATCACGTGGTGGCGCCGAGCGATTGGATGCTGCGCGAAGCGGACCGTCACTACGGGCCGCTGCGCCGGCGCAGCGTGATCGCGAACGGCAGCGATGCGCCGCTCGGTGAGCCCGAAGCGACGCGCCGTGGCGTGCTGGCGGGCGGCCGCGTCTGGGACGAGGCGAAGAACCTGGCGCCGCTGGAGCGATTGCAGGGCCGACTCGCGGAGCCGCTGTCGATCGCGGGCCCCCGCCGCGCGCCGGAGCCGGGGGATGCGGATGCCGGCGCGCTGCCGCAGCCCGAGCTCTGGCAGGCGATGCGCCGCGTGCGCGTCTTCGTCGCGCCGGCGCTGTACGAGCCGTTCGGGCTCGGCGTGCTCGAGGCCGCGCGCTCGGGCTGCGCGCTCGTGCTCGGCGACATCCCGACGCTGCGGTCGCTCTGGGACGGCTGCGCGGTGTTCGTCGATCCGCGGCGGCCGGAGACCTGGCAGCCCGAGATCGACGCCTTGCTCGCCGACCGCGCGCGGCGCGTCGAGCTCGCCCGTGCGGCGCAGCTTCGGGCTGCGGGCTACACCGTCGGCCGCATGGCGGAAGGCTATCTGGCGCTCTACCGCCGTATCGCCGAGACGGCCGCGATGGGGATGACGTGAAGTTCGCGCTCTTCTATCACTCGGTGCGTTCGGACTGGAATCACGGCAACGCGCACTTCCTGCGCGGCGTGATGCGGGCGCTCGCGGAGCGCGGTCACGAGGCGGTCGTGCTGGAGCGCGCCGACGCCTGGAGCTGCAGCGAGCTGGTCAAGGACCAGGGGGCCGCGGCGCTCGAGGCGTTCGAGCGCTGGTTTCCGGATCTGCGCTGGCAGACCTATCCGAACCCGGATCCGGATCTCGACCTGCTGCTCGACGGCGTGGACGTCGCGATCGTGCACGAGTGGACCGATCCGGCGGTGGTGGCGGCGCTCGGCCGCTACCGGCGGCAACACACCGGGCTCACGCTGCTGTTCCACGACACCCATCATCGGATGGTCAGCGAGCCCGACGCGATGGCGCGGCTCGACCTCGACGGGTACGACGGCGTGCTCGCGTTCGGCGCGGTGCTGGCGGATGCCTACCGGCGGGCCGGCTGGGGCCGGCGCGTGTACACCTGGCACGAGGCCGCCGACGTCACCACGTTCCATCCGCGGGCGGGCCGCGCCGGAGACGAGATCGTCTGGGTGGGCAACTGGGGCGACGGCGAACGCGCCGAGGAGCTGACCGACTATCTGCTGGAGCCGGTACGCCGGCTCGAGGCGCCGCTGGTGGTGCATGGCGTGCGCTATCCGGAAGCGGCGCTCACGGCGCTCGCGCGGGCCGGCGCCGACTACCGCGGCTGGATTCCGGGGCCGCGTGTCGCCGAAGTGCTCTCGCAATGCCGCTTCACCGTGCACGTGCCGAGACGCTGGTACCGGGAACGGCTCGCCGGCATCCCGACGATCCGCATGTTCGAGGCGCTGGCCTGCGCCGCGCCGCTGATCTCCGCACCGTGGCAGGACACCGAGGGCCTGTTCCGGGCCGGGACCGACTACCTGCCGGCTGCGAATCCGGCCGAGATGCAGGTCCGGATGGTGCACCTGCTCGACGATGCCGACGCCTGCGCGGAGCTCGGCCGCAACGGGCTGGAGCGGATCCTCGAGCGGCACACGTGCGGCCATCGGGTCGCCGAGCTGCTGCAGATCCTCAGGTCGATGGGGCTGCGGCAGCAGCCGAGACGGGTGTCGCTGTGAACGTCGCGTTCTGGGGCTCGAGCCTCGTGTCCGCCTACTGGAACGGTGCCGCCACCTACTACCGCGGGTTGCTGCGGGCGCTCGCCGAGCGCGGCCACCGGGTGATCTTCTTCGAGCCGGACGCCTACCAGCGTCAGCAGCACCGGGACATGGCCGATCCCGAGTGGGCGAGGGTGGTGGTCTACGATCCGGCCGGGGATCTGGAAGCGCTGTTCTCGCAGACGGCGGAGGCCGATCTCGTCGTGAAGACGAGCGGCATCGGCGTGCTCGACGACGAGCTGATCGGGTGGCTGCTGGCGCGGCGCCGCCGCGGGCAACGGGTGATCTACTGGGACGTTGACGCGCCGGCGACGCTGGCTGCGCTGGAGGCGGGCCGGGAACCGGTGCTCGCCGAAGCGCTCGGCGACTTCGACGCGGTGCTCACCTACGGCGGCGGGCCGCCGGTCGAGCGCGCGTACCGGCAGCAGGGCGCGCGCTTCGTGCGCCCGATCTACAACGCGGTGGACCCCGACACGCATCACCCGGTCGACCCGGAACCGGATCTGCGCGCCGACCTCACGCTGCTCGCGAACCGGCTGCCGGACCGGGAAGCGCGCCTCCGGCGCTACTTCCTCGACGTGGCCGCCGCACATCCGGCGTACCGCTTCCTGCTCGGTGGCAACGGTTGGGAGGCCTCCGACACGAGCGCGAACGTGCGCCTGCTCGGACACGTGCCGCCGCATCGGCACAATACGCTCAACTGCAGTGCGCGCCTCGTGCTGAACGTGAGCCGCGAGGACATGGCGCGGCTCGGCTATTCCCCCGCCACGCGCGTGTTCGAAGCGGCGGGCGCCGGCGCGTGCCTGATCTCCGACGTTTGGGAAGGCATCGAGCGGTTCCTCGCGCCGGGCTCGGAAGTGCTGCTCGCGCGCGACGGCGAGGAGGTCGCCGAGCACATCGCGCGGGTCGACGCCGAGCAGGCGCGGGAGATCGGCGCGCGCGCGAGGCGGCGCGTGCTCGCCGAGCACACCTACCGCGATCGCGCCGAGGCGGTGGAGCAGGCGCTCGCGGACATGGAACGGGAGGCCCTCTGCGGATGCACATCGTGATCTTCGGCCTTGCCCTCAGCTCGTCCTGGGGCAACGGCCACGCCACCACCTACCGCAGCCTGCTGAAGGGGCTCGCGCGCGGCGGCCATCGCGTCACGTTCTTCGAGCGCGACGTGCCCTGGTATGCGCAGCAGCGCGATGCCGAACGCTTCGACTACTGCCGGCTGCACCTGTACGCGGATCTCGACGAGCTCGCGACGCGCCATCGCAGCGAGGTGGGCCGCGCCGATGCGGTGATCGTCGGCTCGTACGTGCCGGAAGGCCCGCGGTTGATCGACTGGCTCGAGCGCGTGGTGCAGGGTCAGCTCTGCTACTACGACATCGATACGCCGATCACGCTCGAGAAGCTCGCCCGCGGAGACTTCGAGTACCTGCGCGCCGATCAGCTTCCGCGTTTCGACCACTACTTCTCGTTCGCCGGCGGCCGCGCGCTCGAGCGGCTGGCGGAGCTCGGCGCGCGTCGTCCGCGGCCGCTGTACTGCAGCGTCGACACCGAGCTGTATCGTCCGACCGAACGGGATGCGGCCGAGGCGACTCGTTGGCTGCTCGGCTACATGGGCACCTACGCCGGGGATCGCCAGCCGACCGTCGACGCGTTGCTGATCGACGTCGCGCGGCGTCGCCCGAACGACCGTTTCGTGATCGGCGGACCGAACTTCCCGGACGCCGGTACCTGGCCGGGCAACGTGGAATGGATCCGCCACGTCGCGCCGGCGGAGCATCGCCGGTTCTACGCCGGCCAGGCGTTCACGCTGAATGCCACCCGCGCGGCGATGGTGGCGCTCGGTTCGTCGCCGAGCGTGCGTCTGTTCGAAGCCGCGGCCTGCGGCTGCTGCATCGTCTCCGACGCGTGGCCGGGCCTCGACGAGGTGCTCGCGCCGGGCCGCGAGGTCCTGATCGCGACGCGCACTGCGGACGTGCTCGGGATGCTCGAGCGGATCGGCCCGGACGAGCGTGCCGAGATCGGCCGCGCGGCCCGCCGGCGCATCGAAGCCGAGCACTCCCATCTGCGCCGTGCCGAGGAACTGGTGGCGTGTCTGGGCGCGGGTCCGTTCGCCGAAACCGGCGCCCGGGGCGCTGACGTATCGGAGCGGTCGCGTGTCTCGCCCTGATACGCTGCAGTCCGACGGCGCGACGGCCGAAGGGCCGCTCGCGCAGGCGATCCGTGAGCTCGGACCCTGGTTCCACAATCTGCACCTGAAGGACGGTACGCAGACCGCGCCGGATCATCCTCTCGGCGACTTCCCGGCCTGGCGCTGGCGGGAGGTGATGGAGAATCTGTCGTTTCCGGTCGAAGGCCTGCGCGTGCTCGACATGGGCTGCAACGCGGGCTTCCATGCATTCGACCTGAGCCGTCGGGGCGCGCGGGTCGTGGCGGCGGACATGGACGAGCACTACCTCGCGCAGGCGCGCTGGGCGAGCGAGCACGTCGATCGGGGTGAGCACCTCGTGTTCCGCCGCGCGAGCGTCTACGACGTGTCGCGCTGGGACGAGACCTGGGACCTGGTGCTGTTCCAGGGAGTGCTCTACCACCTGCGCTACCCGTTGCTCGCGCTGGACGTGCTCGCCGGCGTCTGCGTGCGCTGGCTGATCATCCAGACCGTGTCGATTCCGGCAGTGACCGCAAAGCCGCCGTTCCGCGCCGGCCCGAACGTCACGCTCGAGGACCTGACGCCGCTGTCGGATCCCGACTGGCCGCGGCTCGCGTTCATCGAGGACACGCTCGCGAAGGACCCGACCAACTGGTGGGTGCCGAACGGGCCGGCGCTGTTCGCGATGCTGCGCAGCGCCGGGTTCGCCGTCCGCCGGAAGCTGGCGGCGGAGACGTGGCTGTGCGAGCGCACCGACCGTCCGGGCGGGGCGAGGCTCGCGTTCACGCTGTGAGGTGACGAGCGGATGGACTGGCTCTACCTGGTCGGCCGAGACGGAGACACCCTGCTCTGGTGGCAGATGGGGATCCGGGCCGTCATCGTGTTCTTCTATCTGGTGCTGCTGGCGCGGCTCGGCGGCGTCCGCGCGTTCGGTAAGGGCACGCCGCTCGACATCGTGCTGGCGTTCCTGCTCGGTTCCTGCCTCAGCCGTGCGGTGACGGGCAACGCGCCGCTGGTACCGACGTTGCTCGCCGCGGCCGTGCTGGTGGGGCTGCATGCGCTGCTCGCGCGCCTCGCCGTGTACTGGGAACCGATCGGGTACCTCTGCAAGGGGCGGCCGGTGCAGCTCATCGGCGGCGGACGCTTGCTGGATCGGAACCTGCGCCGCTCCGGCGTCACCCAGCGGGATCTTCGCGAGCATCTGCGCTACGAGCTGCACACGGAGGATCTCAGCCAGGTCGACGAGGCGTATCTGGAAAGGGGAGGCCAGGTCAGTTTCATCAAGCGGGAGGGCCCGCACGGTGCCGGCACTGCGTGACGTACTCGGCGTCTGCCAATGGTTCCACTACGAGGCCTACCGGGACGTCGAGACGGCCGTGGAGCACCTGCACGCGCTCGGGATACGGCACCTGCGCACCGGCATATCCTGGGCGGACTTCCACCGTCCCGGCGGCCGGCGCTGGTACGACTGGCAGATGGCGCAGCTCGACGGCTTCGACGTGCTGCTGTCGATCTGGCACACGCCGCCGTCCATCGCGGCCGGCGGCGTCTGCGCCGCACCGCCGGCGCGCCTCGAGGACTACGCGGACTTCATCGCCCAGGTGATCGACGTCTACGGCGACCGCTTCGAGACGCTGGAGCTCTGGAACGAGCCGAACAACCGCCTGAAGTGGGACTTCGTGCGCTTCGATCCGGACTGGCGGCGCTTCGGCACGATGATCCGGGAAGCGGCGGCGGTTGCGCGCCGGCGCGAACGGCCGGTGATCCTGGGGGGCATGATCCCCGTGGATCCGTACTGGATCCGTCTGATGGCCGATTACGGCGTGCTCGAGCAGCTCGACGCCATCGCGATTCACGCGTTCCCGGACATGTGGTGGCCGAATCATCCGAACTGGGACTGGTACGCGCACTGGCACGGCTGGGAGGAAAAGGTGCACAAGGCGTCCGCCGCATCCGGCCTGCCGGTATGGATCACGGAGACGGGTCTCGCGACCTGGGATCCCGACACCGCGCAGCCGGCGCGGTTCGGCCTGCAGACGCGGCGCCTCGAATGGGCCGCGCAGGCGCCGGCGGAGCGCGTCTACTGGTACTCGCTGATCGACCTGCATCCCGACCGGGAAGCGATCGAGGGCTTCCACGTCGACGAGAACGAATACCACATGGGTCTCGCGACCAGCGACGGTGAGGCGAAGCCGGCCTGGTGGCGGATGCGCGAGCTGATGCGGAGCCGCGCCGCGGACGCTGCTGGCACACGCGGTGCATGACAACGCGTACGTGTGCGGCAGTGAGACACGGAGGTTCCGATGCCGACTCAGACGACCACCGACCACGACATGATCCGCAAATGGGCCGAAGCGCGCGGTGCGCGGCCGGCGTGCGTGCGCGGCACGGGGAGCTCCGGCGATCCCGGGATCATCCGTCTGGACTTCCCCGGCTACAGCGGCGAAGACTCGCTCGAGGAGATCTCGTGGGACGACTGGTTCGACAAGTTCGAGGAGCAGGGGCTCGCCTTGATCTACCAGGAGACCACTCAGGGCGGCGAAGAGAGCAACTTCAACAAGCTCGTCAGCCGGAGCAACGCGGGTTGATCGGCGGTTCCTCCGGCTCGGCCGGCGTCGATCTGTTCCGGCGCCTCACGGACGAGCACGCGGTCGCGGCAGAGCTGATGCAGCAGGTGGCGGGCTCGATGGAGCTGCCGACCCGCGAGGATCTGTATCCGCAGATCCGCCGGCAGCTCTTGGTGCACGCGCGCGCGGAGGAACAGGCGTTCTATCCCCGTCTCGCCGCTCATCCGGAGCTGCGCGCGCTGGTTGAGCGCTCGCTCGAGGAGCACGCGGAGGTGGAGCGCTTCCTGAAGCGCCTCGACGTCAAGGACCGCTCGACCAAGCAGTGGCGCGACCTGTTCGGCGAAATGGTGCAAGCGGTGCAGGCGCACGTCGCGCGGGAGGAGCAGGAGCTGTTCCCGCTCGCGCGGCGACTGCTCGACCCCCTGGAGCTGCGCAGGATCCACGAAGACTACGACCGCGCGGAGGACCGGGACGGCTTCCGTTGAAGGGAGAGCGGTCATGAACCGAGTGCACCCCGAGCTGGACGACGCGTTCGTCGACGCGCAGCGCGAGCGCCTCGAGACGATGCGCCAACAGACCCGCGCCACCCAGCGGCGCGCCGACCGCGAGGAACGGCGGCTCGCGCGCGAACGGCAGGAACCGCGGGACATCGCCGACCACGGCACCGACCTCGCGCAGCAGGACGTGGACGACTCGGTGCAGCGGGTCGCCGCGGCTCGCATCGCCGAGATCGAGCGTGCACTGGAGAAGATCGCGGACGGCACCTACGGCCTCTCCGACGCGAGCGGCGAGCCGATCCCCCGCGCGCGTCTCGAGGCGAAACCCGAGGCGCTGCGCACCGTCGAGGAGGAAGAGGCCGCGGCGCGGGAACGCGGTTGACGGCAGGCGCCGGCACGCGGGCGCCGGCGAGCGTTCGGGTGCGGGCCGGGTTCAGCGGCCGGGAATCTCGGCGTGCGCGGCAGCCGGTGGTGATGACGCCGGTCGAGCACGCTTCCTCGGCGGGCGAACACCCGGTTCACGCAGCGTGCGACCCTCGCTGCGAGGCTCTTCATCCCGCACGCGAGCGCGCTTCCCCTGCGCCTCGATCAGAAAGTGCAGGTGGTTGTGCTGGATCGGGTAGTGCACCACCCGAAAGCCCGGGCGCTCGGCGCACTGAGCGAGGCTGTATCGGAAGGCGGAGACGAAGCGCTTCCTGCGCAGGTTCGGCAACCCCCGCTGCAGGCGCACGGTGACGTGCACCGGACAGTGTCTGGGGTGTTTTCGCGGCGCCGGTGCAGCACGCGCGCGTTGGGTCTTGCCTTCCGGCCCGCGCCGGGTCGCCAGCCGCCGCGCCCCGACGGGATCAGCACCGGCTCGGTCTGCTTCGGTCGCCGTCTGCACGCCTTTGTCATGCGCCCAGATTAGGGCGCTGTTCGACCGGGCGATGTCGGTGATGGCTGAACGTCCGGTGGGAGATCGCCGACATCCGACCGCAACATCGCCCGAATCGATTCGGAACATCGCCCGAATCAACCGGACTTCGCGCGAATCAGCTCGGCCGGCGTTTGGATGCAGCACCGCAACTCTGCTGCACCGGACCCTGTCAGTTTGATTCGGGCGATGTTCTCAGGCTTATCGCGCAGGTGGCGTGCCGCCGCCCGCCGGCCCCGCGCACCTGGCTGCGGATCGCGACATCGCCTGAGTCGATCCGCAACATCGCCCGAATCGAAGGTAGCGACGGCGCGACGTGTAGCTTGTGTCACCGTCCATCTGTCACCCATCTGTGGGGTTCACATCGTGACCGGTGGCCGCCGAGCGGATTTCCGCGGTAGGCTTGGGCGCCGGTCCCTCGTGCGAGCACAAACCCATGTACACGCTCTACATCGCGAACAAGAACTACTCCTCCTGGTCGCTGCGGCCGTGGCTGCTGTTGCGGGAGCTCGGGATTCCGTTCGAGGAGCGGGTGATGCCGTTCGAGCAGGGCGGCAGCTTCGAGAAGTTCCGCGCGTTCTCGCCGACGGGGCGGGTGCCGTGCCTGCACGACGGCGAGACGGTGGTGTGGGATTCGCTCGCGATCACCGAGTACCTCGCCGAGCGCCACCCAGGCGTCTGGCCGGCGGATCCGGCGGCGCGTGCGTGGGCGCGCAGCGCCAGCGCCGAGATGCACTCCGGCTTCGGCTCGCTGCGCCATTACTGCTCGATGTGCGTCGCGCTGCGGATCCGGCTGCACGAGCGGCCGGAGGCCCTCGAGCGCGACGTGGCGCGCATCGGCGAGCTCTGGAACGAGGGCCTCGAACGCTTCGGCGGGCCGTTTCTGGCCGGCGGCGAGTTCACCGCGGTGGACGCGTTCTACGCGCCGGTCGCGTTCCGGGTGCGGGGCTATGGGCTCGAGCTTCCCGGCCGCGCGGCCGATTATCCGGCTCACATGCTCGGGCTCGCGGGGATGCGCGACTGGGAAGCCGCCGCGCTCGCAGAGCCGTGGCGCGATGACGACCACGAGAAGGAGCTCGCCGCGGCCGGGGAGTGGCTGGAAGATCGGCGCCGGCCGGCCGGCTCGTAGCCCAACGGGATCGGTCCGTGGGGGCCGCCGGCGCGCCGCTCCTCGTCACGCAATCGCCGGGTGCTCGAGGATCGCTTCGCAGAACGCCGGCAGATCGTCGGGCTTGCGTGACGTGATCAGGTTGCCGTCCACGACTACCTGTTCGTCGACCACCTTGCCGCCCGCGTTCTCGAGGTCGCGGCGGACGGACGGCCACGAGGTCAACCGCCGTCCGGCCACGGCGTCGGCGTCTATCAGCAGACTCGGGCCGTGACAGATCGCGGCGATCAGCTTGTCGCCGTCGCGGAACGCGCGGACGAAGTCGACGATGTCCTCGTTCATCCGCAGGTGGTCCGGCGAGTAGCCGCCGGGGATCAGCAGTGCGTCGAACCGGGCCGCGTCCACGTCTGCCGGCGTGCACTCGACGGTGACCTTCGATTCGTGCCGCTTGCCTTCGACCTGTTTGCCTTTCTCGGTGCCGACCAGCGTCAGCCGGTGGCCCGCCTCCTTGAGGCACTGCAGCGGCTGCTCCAGCTCGACGTCTTCGTAGTCCTGGTCGATGACGACTGCAATTTCGGCCATGACGGAATCCTCGTAGTACTGCTGGGCGGGAGCTTCTGCAGACCCCGTGCCACCGGCGCTTCCGTGCCGCCGGCACGCATTTCGCAAGCAGTTCGCAAATGGACCGAACCGTCCCGTATCAGGTGCGATGTATGGACATCCTGAGAATCCTGCTGGCCATCCTGCTGCCCCCGCTCGGCGTGTTCCTGCAGGTGGGGCTCGGTGCGCAGTTCTGGATCAACATCCTGCTGACGATCCTCGGGTACATTCCGGGGATCGTGCATGCGGTGTGGATCATCGCCACACGCTGAGGATTCGGCTCAACGCGGCGCCCCGCCCGCCGCCTCGAGCCGCTCGAGTGCTCGCGTCAGCTCCGGTTCCGGCCCTTGCGCCCGCGCGGCCGCGACCGCCTGCTGCAGCGCGCCGTCGAGCTCGCGCAGCACCGCGTCGAGTTGCTCCACGGCATCCTCGCCCGATACCGCCTGCTTCAGCGCCAGCCACAGCGACTGCAGGTGGGCGCGTTCCGGGTCGCCCACTTCCGGCACCTGCCCCGCGCGGCGCCGGAGCCGGTTGTACTCCACCAGCGCCTGCCGCAGGCGCTCGCCGTGCGCCGTCAGCCGCCGGGCCGCCTCCGGGTCCGGCGTGATCGCGGCGAGGTCGCTGCAAACGGTGACGATGCGCGACGCGGTGCGGTCCACTTCGTCGAGCGCGACGGTCAGATCGTCCTTGAACAGTCCCGTCATCGCGCGCCTCCGTGCGGCGGTCAGTTGCCGCCGGCTTCCACCGTGAAGAGCACGTCCGCCCCGGTCGCTTCGCTGCTCGACTGCGTGACGAGCCGCCAGTTGCGCGAGAACTCGTACTGCATCGCGAGCACCGACTCGGGGCTGAACAGACCGATACCGTAGCTGACGTACAGCTTCGGCGACAGGTATTTGCCGACCACCAGCGCGGCCTCGGCCGGATCGCTCGGCGCGCCGGCCTCGCCGGAACCGCTCTGAATGCCGATCTCGTCGACGCCGAGCTGCTGGCCGATGTTCTTCGCGAGAAAATCGCCGCCTTTGAGCCCCATCGCGAGCGCCGCGCGGTTCAGCGCATCACCCTGACCCTCCGGGCTGTCTTCGAGCGAGCGGCCGAGCACCAGCCACGCGAGCTGCTCCTGCTGGCTCATCGGCGGCTCCGAGAACAGCTCGAACGTCGGCTGTTCCAGCGTGCCCTGCACGTTCGCGCCGACCACGATGTCCTCCGCGGGCCGTCGCACCGCGCGCAGGTCGAGCGCGGGCCGCGTCACGGGTCCACCGGCGTAGAACACGCGGCCGCGTTCGATCACCAGGCCCTGCCCGTAGGCGCGGTATTCGCCTTCGGGAATCCGTATCTCGCCGGTCGCGATGGTGGGCGTGTCCGGCTCCTGCACGACGCGCAGGTCGCCTTCGAACCGCGCGGTGAGCCCGAAGCCGCTGAAGCGGACCTCGTCGCCCAGCGTCAGGCGCACGTCGGCGAACAGGGCCCGGCCGCCTTCGGCCGCGGTGTCCTCCTCGGGATTGACCAGCACCTGATCGGACGACGCGGTGACGGCGGAGGGTGCCTGCGCGCCCGGAGACAGCTCGGCCTCCGGCACGTGGAGGGTGCCCGTCACCGAGAGCCGCTCGGGATCGGCGGCGATCGTCAGGTCGGGCGAGATCAGCACCCGGCCGTCGTCGTTGTCGAGCGCCTCGAACTCGCGGCCGGCGACGGTGATCCGTGCGGTGGGCGCGGCACCGAGCGCGCTCATCGTACCGTTCAGCTCGAGCTCCCCGTCGCCCGAGCGTGCCGAGGCTGCGAGCGCGAGCCCGTCCGCGCCGCGCCCCTCGAGCGACGCGGTCAGCGCTTCCAGCGTCAGACCCGGGTCCGGCAGGGTCATCGTGCCGCCGTCCAGGCGCAGCGTGCCGGTCAGCTCGGGTGCGCCGACGGTGCCGGCCAGGCCGAGGTCGCCGTCGATGCGGCCGGTGACTGCTTCGACGGCCGTCGTCAGCTCGCTCAAGAAGGCGAGGTCCGGGATGTCGATCCGCACGCGCCCTCGCAGCGGCTGATCGGTGACCGGACCGGTGGTGGCCGCCCCGCTCGAGCCGAGCGTGGCACCGGTGGTGCCGCTCGCCTCCAGTCGCCCGTGCTCGAACGCGAGCGCCGCGTCGGCGCGTACACCGGATTCGTCCGCGTCCAGCCGGATTCGGCCAGGCTCGAAGCTGACCACCGGTGCGGGGCGCTGCGGATCGACCGGCGGCAGGGTCAACTCGCCGGCCGTCGTGCGCAGGTCCGCCGTCGCCACCAGCGGTCCGGCCGCCGGCGCGGATAGGTCGACGGTGGCATCCAGCGCGCCGGTCAGCTCGATTCCCTCCGGCAGCAGCGGCGCGAAGTAGCCGAAGCCGAGGCCGGCGATCGACAGCGCCGCCGTGGTGTCCTGATCGGAGCCGCGGCCTTCCAGGCACAGTCGCGCCTCTTCCGCCAGCCAGCACTGGCGATCGAGCTGGAACGCCGGCGGGGCGATCCGGCCGCCGGCCGCGTCCGCGAGCCGCCAGGGGGCGAGCTCGCCGTAGCCGAGCTCGCCCTCGTTCAGCGTGAAGCGCCAGACCGGTGCATCCCCCCACGGATCCTCCGCGGCGCCGGAAAGGGCGAGCCGCGCACGTCCCGCATCGGCGTCGGCCGTCAGGCGGAGCTCGTGAGCGGCCGGCGTGCCGGAGCCTTCCACCACCACCTCCCGCACGAGCGTTTCGCCGAGCCGGCCGTCCGCGGCGATCAGATGCAGCGACGATGCCGAAGCCCCGCCGAGGTCGAGGTCCGCGTCCAGGTCGAGGCGCCCGAGCCGAAAGTCGCCGTAACCCAGGCCGCTGCCGCCGAGCTGGGCGGTCAGCGCGAGATCCGGCAGCCGTCCGGTCACCGTGCCGGAACCCGCGACGCGGCCGGCGGCTTCCGGCAGCAGCGCGGACAGATCCGGGCTTTCGAGCGACCAGCGGAAATCCGATGCATCGGCGAGCCGGCCTTCCAGCGCCACTCGGGTCTCGCCGAGCGATGCGACGAGTCGCGGCACGTCCAGCGTGTACGTCGAGCCGTTCTGCAGGAACTCTCCGGTGCCGGATGCGGCCAGCGCCTGGTCGCGCAGCCGGCCCTGCGCCTCGAGACGGCTCAGCGTGGCCGTGATGCGTTCGCCGTCGACCTGCGCGGCGGCGGCCAGCTCGAGATCGATCGCGCCGGGCCAATCCGCCGCGAACACCGACGGGTCGAGCGCGTGTGCCCGCAGGGTCGCCTCGCCTTCGAGCCGCGGCTCCCAGGCGGCACGGATCTCGCCGTCGGCGCGGCCGGCCCCCGTCCGGGCGGCGAGGGTGACGTTCGCGGCCCGGCGGTCGCCGGTGCCGTTCAACGTCAGATCGAGCGGCGGCGTCGCCGCGGCCTCGACGCGGGTCTCGAGCGCGAACCGGTAGTCGTCGAGCGGGCCGCTCACGGTCAGGCGGCCGCGCGGAACGTTCACCGTGGGTTCGCCCGTCAGCGGCCACTGCAGCGCCTGCCAGGTCAGCGCCAGGTCGGCGCTCGCGTCGCCGGCGAGCACGATGTGGCCTTCGCCGGCGAGCTCGCCGTCCCGGCCCGGCTGGCGCAGCGTGAGCCGCTCGATCGTCAGCCGCTCCGGCGTCACCGCCGCGGCGAGCTGCGCCGTGAAGCGCCGGTCTTCGGCATCGGCGCCGTCCGCCTCGGCCGTGACGTTCAGCGCATCGAACGGGCCCTCCGCGTCGACCCCGAGCGACAGCGTTGCGGCGGGCAGGCCCGGCTGAACGCGAGCCGGATTCAGCTCGTTCACCGCGAGGTGCGCGCGGAGCCGCGGCGTACTCCCGGCCTCGAGCAGGTCGGCCACCGTGGCCTGCAACCGGGTGCGATACGGATCCGCGAGTCGCTGGTCGAGCTCGAGCCGCGCGAGGCTGCCGCCGAGCCGGGTGGCACCGTCCACCGGCGCGTACCCCTCGAACTTCAGCCGCCAGTCGAGCGCGGCGTCCACCGGGTACTCGCCGGCCGCGGTGGCGGCGAGCCGCCCGTCGGCATCGAGGAGCGGCGAGCGCAGCTCGAGCCGGGGTACCTCGAGCCGGGTGTCGACGTAGCCGAGATCGGTCACGACCAGGCGGTCGAGCGCGAGCGGCGCCGCGTCCGGCCCGGTCAGCACCGTGACGTCGGCGACCTGCAGGCGTGACACCGTCACCGCCACCGGAAGCTCGATGCGCTCGGGCAGCGAGAAAGGCTCCTGCGGCTCGGGTTCCGGCTCCGTCGGCAGCATCCGGTAGCGGATGCCCTCCGCGCCGACGTCGGCCACCCGCAACCGGCCGCGAATCAGCGCGGACGGCGTCCAGTCGAGCCAGAGCCGCGCGACGGTGAGCTCGAGGCCGGGCATCACGACGGCGAGGTCGGTCAGCTCCAACGCCCCGCCGAGCCGTCCGCTGACGCCGCCGACGTCGATACCGTCGATCAGTCCCGCCACCCGGGCGAGCACGAAGCGGCTGCCGCTCTCGGTGCCGAGCGCCCAGCCGAGCATGGCGCCGACGACGATCACCAGCGCCAGCAGCACCCAGGCGGCGATTCGGATGATCCGGAGGGCGATACGCTTCACAGGTCGGTGCCGATGGTCAGGTGGATCCGATAGTCGTCGTCCGGGTCGTCGAACGGGTGCGCCACGTCGAAGCGCACCATGCCGACCGGTGAGCGCCAGCGAAAGCCGACGCCGGCGCCCACCTGAACGTCGGGCGAGTCCGAGTCGGCGAACGCATCGCCGGCGTCGACGAACACCGCGGCGCCGTAGTTGCCGTAGAACAGGTGCTCGAGCTCGACGCTGCCGGCGATCAGGCGCTCGCCGCCGATCACCTCGCCTTCGTCGTTCTGCGGCCCGACTTCCCGGTACGGGTAGCCGCGAATGCTGCGGTCACCGCCGGCGAAGAAGCGCTGCGTCGGCGGCAGATCGTCGAAGTCGTCGGTCCAGAGCGCGCCGGCCTCCGCCCGCAGCAGTACGCGGGTGCGCGCGGCCACGGCTCGGGTCCAGCCGGCCGACAGCGACAGACGCGAAAACGAGACGTCGGACAGCAGCCACTCGATCCCGGTGCGAAGATCGGCGCTCAGGCGGTAGCCGCGCCGCGGATACTGCAGGTCGTCCGCGCGCTCGCGGGTCAGCGTGATGCCCGGATACACGAGGTCGGTCGTGCGGGACGGCTCGCCGCTGAAATCGAAGTTCTCGCGCTCGGCCTGCAGGTAGAGCCGGCGCCGGAAGCCGAGCCAGCTCACCACCTGGCTGACCCCGACGGAGAGCTGATCCGTGTCGGCATCGCCGACTTCTTCCTGGCGCGCGGTAGCGGAGAAGCTCAGGCTGTCGGTCGCGTAGTTGCGGATCGGGATCTCGTAGCGGACGCCGATCGCGCGTTCGATCGCGGACACCTGCAGATCGGCGCGCAGCCGGTGACCGCGCGCGTTCAGCCGCCGCACCTGCACGCCGAACGTCGCGCGGGGCCCGGTGTCGGTCCCGTAGCCGAGCCCGACGGAATACTTCCGCGGCCGCGACGGCTCGGTGTGCACCGTCACCGGGATCCGGTGGTCGGGCCCGGCCGCCTCCCGCGGCGCCTGCACCTCGACTCGGGAGAAATAGCCGGTTTCGCTCAGCACCCGCTGCAGCGCGAGCAGCCGGTTCACGTCGTAGGGTTCGCCGGGACGGATTCGCACGAAACCGGCCATGAAATCGGGATCCAGCACGTCCTGAGCGATCTCCGTCTCGCCGAACGCGAAGCGCGGGCCGGTGTCCAGGACGAGCTCGATGTCGGCGCTCTGACGGTCCGGCGCCACGCGGATCACGCTGGAGCGCCAGGCCGCGTCGAGGAAGCCACTGTCGTAGGCGGCGTCGAACAGGCGGCTCTTGACCGTCTCGTAGCGAAGGTGATCGAGCCGATCGCCCGGCTGGAGATCCGCCTCGGCGAGCGCACGCTGCACCGCCGGGTGCGTGCCGCCGTCGCCGTGCACCTGCACCGTCACCTCGCGCAGCCGGGCGGGTTCACCCGGCTCGACCCGGTAGCTTGCCCGGTAACCGTCCTCGGTGCGGCTGAGCTCCGCGTCGATGGTCGGGCGGTAATAGCCGAACGGCATCAGCGCGTCGCGGATCTGCCGCGGCGCGGCGCGATGCCGACGCTGCACCTCGGCGGCGGTGACGGCTTCGCCGCTCTTGCTCGAGCCGAGGCCCGGCAGCACGGTCCGATCCTCGAGATCGTCGATGGTCAGGAACAGACGTACGTTGGTCAGCAGCGGCTCCTCGATCCCGCTGATCTCGACTTTCACGGACGCCTCCTCGGGCGGCGCTCGATCGTCGGGTGCTTCGGCGGCACCGGCCGGCGCGGCGCCGAGCAGCAGCGCCGCCAGCGGCACGAAAGCTGCTCGCACCGCGCCCGCGAAACCCGGATACGAGTGATGCCGCGATTTTCCGCTACGCCGCCGCTGCTTCGCCTCGATACCTGGCGCAGCCGGGTCGAGCTGCCGACGCTGCTGTTGATCGTGCTGGTGGCGGGGGGGCTGTGGCTGTTCGTCGAACTCGCCGATGCGGTGCAGGAAGGCGACACCGGCGCGTTCGACCGCTGGTTGCTGCTGTCGCTGCGGACGCCGGGCGATCCCGGCGATCCGCTCGGGCCCGGCTGGCTCGAGGAGATGGGCCGGGACTTCACCGCGCTCGGCGGGGTGGGGGTGCTCACGCTGATGACGCTGCTCGCCAGCGGCTTCCTGCTGCTGCAGGGTAAACCGCGCGCGGCCGCGCTGCTGCTCGCGGCGGTCGCCGGGGGCCTCGTGTTCAGCACACTGCTGAAGCTCGGCTTCGATCGCCCGCGTCCGGACCTCGTTCCGCACGGGTCGCGGGTCTATACCGCGAGCTTTCCGAGCGGTCACTCGATGCTTTCGGCGGTCGCGTATCTGACGGCCGGAGGGCTGCTCGCCCGGGTCCAGCCGCGCCGCCGGGTGAAGGGCTATCTGCTGTTCGCCGCCGTGCTGCTCACGGTGCTGGTCGGCATCAGCCGCGTCTACCTGGGCGTGCACTGGCCGACCGACGTGCTGGGCGGCTGGGCCGCGGGTGGCGTATGGGCCGCGCTGTGCTGGATCGTCGCGAGCTGGCTGCAGAACCGCGGCAAGGTGGAAGGCGACGATTTCGAGCCTCCGGAGACCGGCCCGCCGCTCGACCGGCCGCCGCGTGCATGAGCGGGCGCGCGAGTCGTGCTGGTCGTGCTCTGTGAACGGAATCGTGGCCTCCGTTGCGGTTGCTGCGCCGCCGCTCATTCAAACCGTATGCCACAGGTAGAAAAGAATGCCGGGCACAGACCTTGCTGCGCCGGACCGGTACGCCGATGGTGCGGGGGCCGTGAAGTATGGACGTTGGCAAAACTGACGGGAGCCGGGAACAAATTGCGCAGCGGCCGGCCGACGCGCCGGCGCGGGCCGGGAGGCGGGCATCGTGAAGCGGGTGATGGTGCTGCGCAATCCTTCGGCCTCCGGCGGTGACGTCGCGCTCGACGATGCGCTCTCGCTGCTGCACGACGTCGGGATCGAATCGCACGTGCACACGCCGGAGAGCGCCGAGCACATGCGATTCCTGATTCGGGCGGGCGCGCGTACGGTGGATGCGGTGATCATCGGCGGCGGCGACGGCACGGTCAACGCAGCGCTGAAGGCCGTGCTCGAGTCGGGGCTGCCCCTCGGCGTGCTGCCGCTCGGCACGGCGAACGACCTGGCACGGACGCTCGGCATTCCGCGCGACCCCTGCGAAGCCTGTGCGCTGATCGCGTCGTCCACCACGCGCACGATCGACGTCGGCTGGGCGAACAATCGGCCGTTCCTGAACGCGGCCGGGCTCGGCCTCAGCACCCAGGTGGCCCGTCGGCTCACGGTGGAGAAAAAGAGCGTTCTCGGCCCGTTGAGCTACGCGGCGGCGGTGGCCGAAGCGCTGCGCACCCACCGGCCGTTCCGTGCGCAGATCCGCACCGCGACCGGGACCCGCGAGGTGGCGTCGATCCAGATCACGGTGGGCAACGGCGTCTACTACGGCGGCGGCACGCCGCTCGGCGAGGATTGCGCGATCGACGACGGGCGGCTCGACCTGTACAGCGTACGACCGCAGACCGTGCTCCGGCTGCTGGCGGTCGCGTTCGCGCTGCGCCGCGGCACGCACGCCCAGCTCGGCGCCGGTGTCGATACGGCCAGCGGTACCGAGTTCGAGATCGTCACGCGGCCGCGCCTCACGGTCAGTCTCGACGGCGAACCGGCGCTGGAGACCCCGGTGCACTTCCGCGTCGTCCCGCGGGGCCTGACGGTGTTCGCGCCGCCGCCGGCCTGCGATCAGGAGGTGATGGACCGTGAGTCGGATCATCTTGGCACGGGATCTGCACCGCGTTGATCAACGTCAACAGGAGAGGTCCGAATGATGAAGAGCACGCTCGCGAATGGTTTCAAAGCCGCACTGCTTGCGGCATGCTTCGGAGTCGGCACGCTCGCGCTCGGCGGCTGTGAAGAAGGCCGTTTCGAGGAAGCGGGTGAAGAGATCGACAACGCCGGCGACAACATGCAGGATCAGCTCGACGAGGCTGGTGACGAGCTGAATTGAGGCGACCGGCACCGGCGCGGATCCGCTGACCGCGCCGGCCGAAAACGACAAGAGCGGCAGGGGAAGGTAGCGCAGAAGGCTCCGGGCAAGGACGCCGGCAAAGGAAGGCCGTTCGGGGCGGTTGCCTCGAGGGGGAGGACGCAACGCATGCAGGAGCACGAGTATCTTGCCGACCCGGATGTCGATGCATTCGTGCGCTTCCTTCGTGATCTGACCGTCGACGGTTGTCCCGGAATCGCGTTGCGCGTCGGCGCCGAGCGCCGCGCCGTCAATCGGCTGGCCGATGCGGTCGACGCGTACTCCTGGCAGGACGAACCCTTTTCCGCGATCTACGCCAAGCTCGACGTCATGCGCCGCGAAATGCGCGGTGCGCTGGAGCGCTGCGCCGAAGCACGCGGCCCCGCCGAGAAGCGCCTCGCCGAGTTGGAGCTCCTGTTCGTCAGCACCAAGGCGCTCAGCTTCGGCCGGCTCTACGAGGGCGCGTTCCCGTTCCTGATCCACCAGGCGGAGACCGGGGTTCTGTCGCAGAACCTGCGTCAGGCCGCCGCCGTGCTCGACGGCTGCCGCGAACAGGTGGACGCCTTCGACGACCGGCCGTTCCGTTCGGACTGCGCGATGTCGAAGGTGTACGCGATGATGAACCGGCGCACGGTGGTCTACGACGACCGGCTCGGAGCCGCGCTCGGGCTGCTCTGCCGGCTGCACCTCGAACGCGAGCGCCGCACGGCGGTGCCGGATGCGCTCCGCTTCATGGTCGGTGAGCCCGGACAGCCGGAGCGCGATCCGTCCGATGGGAGTTTCCGATTCACCGAGAAGCGCGCTGGCCGCGAGCACGCGCGCTGGAACCTTCGGGCCACCTGGATCGTAAGCCGGCTGGCGGCCGACCCCGAGCTGGCCGCTCGGATGGGCGGTGGCGCGCGCGAGCGCATTCGCCGGATCGAGGCGGCGCTGTTCATGATCGGCGAGAACGTGGCCGATCAGCTGCGGGCCGTCAGTCCGCCGGCGCGGGCGGCGCGCCGCGTGGTGGTACCCATCAGCTCGTGGCGGGGCGGCAAGCGCTCGTCACGGTGAGCCGGCGGCGGAGACGGGCTCGAACACCCCGACGTACTGCTCGAGCAGATACCGGCCGCTGGTGCGCTTCAACCGCGGCTTCAGCTCTTCCCACCAGGTGTAGTTGACCGCGACGCCGCCGGGCACCGGTATCGGCAGTGCGAAGCTGCGCAGCTCCCGATCCGTCAGCACGCAGCGCGTGTACTCGCCGTACTCGTCTTCGATACAGACCCGATACCGGCGCTCATGATCCCGCTCGACGGTATTCGCGAGGTCGATCCTGACACGCCGCCGCACGCCGTCCTCTTCGACGTACATGTAGTTGTCGTCGCGCAGGCTGCGATCGATCACGACCCGCGCGAGCGCTGCGTTTCCTCCGGGCTCCGGATGCAGCTCGACGTCCAGGTGGTGCCGGCTCACCGGCCGGAGCTTGCCGAGACAGAGGCGGTTGTCGGCTTCGATCGGGAAGGTGGCGATCAGGTAGCTGCCGGAGTCGCCGGTCTGCCGGCGCAGACCGGTGATCGCGCCGATCCGGGTACCGCAGCCGCGGCCGAGCAGGTCGAGCGGGCGGTCGCGCTCGAGGTCGTCTTCGTTCCAGAAGAACGCGGCGACGACCTCGCCGGCGGAGTTGCGCTCGAGCGCGAGCAGCACGTCGTCGAGCGGCGCATGGTGGACCTCGCAGGGCCGATCCGCCGGCTCGGGGCACGGGTTGTGGTTCAGGTCGTCGTCCGGCGTCGGGGTCCGGGCGCTGTCGAAACCGCCGCGATAGGCGCCGAGGAACGGCTCGAGCTCGGGATGTGGGTCCGCTCGTTCCCCGGTGAACGACGCACAGCCGGCGAGACCAACCAGCACCAGTGCCCGCATCAGCGCTCTCATGGCCGCAGTCTACCTCTCGGCGCTCGCGGACCGTGAGGGGGCGTGGCACGTCGCTTGCTCCCTCCGTGGCGACGGAAAGGAGTCATCCGATGCTCGGGAAGAATCGACTCGCCTCGCGCGCCATCGTGCTGACCGGGGTCCTGTTCGCGGCGGGCGCGCTCGGCGGCAACGAACACGCCGGGAAGGGCCGCGACGCCACGTTCGAGAAGCTCGACGGGGACGGCGACGGCTACGTCAGCAGCGCCGAGTTCGAGAGAGCCCCGGTGCACGAGCAGGTGGATCACGACGCGCTCGATACCGACGACGACGGGCGGCTGAGCCGCGCCGAATTCGCCGCGTTCGAGCTGATGAGCCAGGACGTCGGCAGCGAGCCGCGGAGCGGGCAGCGCGAACGGATCGAACGCCGCACCGACGAGCCGTTTCAGGCTTCCGATCCGACCCGGGATCCGGGCCGGAGGCAACCGGATCGCTGACAAGGAGATCAACGCGAGGCGGAATCCTTCGGGAATTCGGAGCCAGTACCGGGCCCTCGACGTCCCATGGCGGAGCTGTGTGGCCGGGCAGGGGTGAGCCGCGAGACGGCCTGCAGCCGGCCTCGAGAACGGCGGCTCGAATCCCCAGCGCTATTCCAGGTGGGAAAGAACCCGCGCGGCGGCGTGCCGGACTGGCAATGATCGGCGCGTCCTCCCGCGCGTACGGTCCGCAACATCGCCCGAATCAAAGTCCGCGAACGGGTGGTCGACTTCGGCCGCAGCGCCGGCGTGCGGCCGGCCGTGCGCGTGAACGATCTCCCACGGTGC
>DASVDC010000174.1:0-5060 GCA_036381275.1 Pseudomonadales bacterium
TTGTCGATCCGCGCGCCGAAGGCTTCGAGCAGGAAGAGCTGCAGGTCTTCGTAGTCGTAGTAGAAGGCGGCGGCGTTCACCTGCCAGCGTCCGCCGAAGCGGCTCTTGAAGCCGGTCTCGTAGGCGACGATGGATTCGGGATCGTAGGCGCCGGGGAAGTTGCCGACGAGCAGTCCGCCCGACTTGTAGCCGCGCGAGACGCTCGCGTAGAGCATCGTGTCGTCGCTCGCGTCGTACTGCGCGACCAGCTCCCAGGTCACTTCCGACCAGTCCTCGTCCACGTCCTTCGCGAGATCCACGGCGAACTCGGGGATGATCTGGAAGTCGTTGCCCTCCTTCTCGTCACGCGTCCAGCGCACCCCCGCAGTCAGCGTCAGCGGCAGATCCGAGCCGGCCGACGCGGCGAAGTCGTAGCTGACGTTCGCGAACGGCGCGAACGAGGTGGTGGTGTAGTGGCCGCCGTTCATGAACGTGAACACGTCCACGTCCTGGAAAAAATACTCGACGTCCACGTCCTCCTCGAAATAGAAGAGCCCGAGGATCGCCTGCCACGGTCCGCTCAGATTCGAGACGAGCTGGAACTCCTGTACCCACTGATCCGTGACGTCCTGCCACCGCTGCGTCGAGATCGGCAGGTCGGAGTTGTCGTGGTCGATCACGGTGAAGAAGTCGAGCTCGCTGTAGGAGGTGAGCGACGAGAACGTCCAGCGCTGACCCTCCCAGCTGATCCGCATCGAGTAGATGTCCTGATTCAGCTCGAAGCGCTCGGGGAAATCTTCGACGATCGTGCGCACGTCGCGGGGATTCGGTGTCGCGCCGGCGAAACGCGGCTGGTCCGGCTGGCCGCGGCTGCGCTGCCCCGGCAGCGGCAGCGTGGTGAAGCCGCGCAGCCCGTCGTCCTGGAAGCGCTGCGCGGTCAGCAGCACGTCCCAGGATTCGTTCGGGGTGAACAGCAGGTGCGCCCGCACGGACTGCGAGTCTTCGCTGTTCAGATCTTCGCAGGAAGGGCACAGCGCCGGATCGACCAGGTTCTCGATGTCGCCGTCGCGCTGGTTCGAGTAGCCGGAGACGCGCGCCATCACGCGGTCTTCGATGATTGCGCCGCCGATCGCGAAGCGCCCCTGGATGCGGTCGTAGTTGCCGAACAGCACATCGGCCACGGCGTCGAACTCGTTGGTCGGCTTCCTGGTCACCACGTTGATCGAGCCGCCGGTGGCGTTGCGGCCGTAGAGCGTGCCCTGCGGCCCGCGCAGCACCTCCACCCGCTCCACGTCCCACAGGTCGGCGAGCGCCGAGCCGGGCCGGCCGAGGTAGACGCCGTCGAAGTGGTAGGCGACGCCGGGGTCGCCGCCGGCGGTGACGTTCTCGTTGCCGATGCCGCGGATCGCGATCTGCGCGATCGCGGCCTGGCCCGGCTCGCTGTAGTAGAAGTTCGGCACCTGGAAGTGCAGGCCTTCCGTGTCCTGAATGCCGCGGGCCAGCATCACGTCTTCGGAGAACGCAGAAATCGAGAGTGCGGTTTCCTGCACGGTGCTTTCCCGCCGTTCGGCGGTGACGACGATCTCCTCGAGCGGCCCCGGCGCGGCCCCGGCCTGGGTTCCGGCGGCGGCCGCCAGGCCGGCCGCCAGCGCTGCGATGCGAATCGGTCTGGATTGCATGTTCTCTCTCCCCTCGCGGCTCTTCCCGGTGCACCCGGTGGGGTCCGGGTGCTCGCGAGTCCTAACGCTCGTTATATAACCACTGATATGCAACGTCAACGGGCGATGCCCGGGCCGCATCCGGTCGGCCGCAGAGGGAATCAGCCGATGCGCGGAGTCAGGCGGCGCGCCGCGTCAGGCGCCGCAGGTGCTCTTTGACCAGGCGGAGCTGGCGCTCCGCGCCGATGTTGCGGCCGTGCACGATGACCTGGATGGCGAGGCCCTCGACCAGCGAGGCGATCATGTCCACCTCGTCGGTGATGTTGGTATCGGCGCTGAGCTCGCCGTCCTCCACCGCCTGGGTCAGCGCGCGGCGCAGGCGCCGATGCCATTCCGACACGCGGGTGTCCTGCTCGCCGCGCACCGCATCGGCGACGCTCGGATCCCAGAAAGCCATCCAGATCTTCCAGTTCGCGCGGCGCCGCTCGTCCGCCGGCAGCACCTCGATCAGCAGCTCGAGCAGCAGCGCCATTCCGCGGTAGTGGCGCTCGTGCTCGCGCATGCGCCGGCGCACATCCTGGGCGGTGTAGTTGTGGGCATGCAGCAGCACGTCCTGCTTGCCCTTGAAGTAGTGCACCAGCATCCCGGTGGTGCAGCGGGCCCGACGGGCGATCGCCCGCATCGTGGCCTTTCCGATACCGTCCGTGGTGATCACGTCGTACGCGGCGCGCGCGATGGTGGCCCGCCGCTCATCCTGATCCACGACCTTCGGCATCGAATACCCCGTCTGATGACATATCAGCCGTTATATGTACTCCACATGGGGTTGTCCACATGCGCCCGGTTGCTCCGGCGCCGCGCCGCCTGCAAGCTACCAACGCTACAGCCCGGGAGGAGCACCCGATGGACAACCGCCAGATCATCGTCGCGACGTTGCCCGCCGATCGGCTCGAGGTCGGCAACTTCGAGCTGCGCTCGGCGCCGGTCCCCGAGCCCGGACCCGGCGAGGTGCTGTGCCGGACGCTCGCGATCACGATCGGCGCCGGCCAGCGCGCGGGCCTGCAGGGGAGCGCCGGCTACGCGGGCGCGCCGGTCACCGGCGTCGTGATGGGCGGAACCGCGGTGGCCCGGGTGGAAGCATCGAGCGTCCCGGACATTGCGCCCGGGACGCGGGTGGTCTGCCCGGCCGGCTGGCAGGACTACGCGGTGCATCGGGCCGACCAGGTGACGGTGGTGGATGCCGGCGGCGACCCGGCCGATCAGCTCGGCGTGTACGGCACCAACGGACTCACCGCGTACTTCGGCCTGTTCGAGGTGGGCCGGCCGCAGGCGGGCGAGACGGTGGTGGTTTCCGCCGCGGCCGGATCGGTCGGCCATCTGGTGGGCCAGCTCGCGAAACTGACCGGCTGCCGCGTCGTGGGCATCACGGGCAGCGACGAGAAGTGCGCGCGCCTGGTCGACGAGCTCGGCTTCGATGCGGCCGTGAACCACCGCGCGGACGACTTCCGCGACCGGTTCAAGGACGCGTGCGGCAAGGGCATCGACGTCTACTTCGACAACACCGGCGGTGAGATCCTCGGCGCGGCGCTGCGGCGCATGAACCCGCACGGCCGCATCGTCTGCTGCGGTGTGGTCTCGCAGTACGACACCTCGAACCCGGCGCCGGGGCCGCGCGGCGTGCCCGGGCTGCTCGTGAACAAGCGGGTGCGGATGGAAGGTTTTCTGGTCTTCGATTTCGCCGACCGCTACCGCGAGGCGCGCAGCCGCTTGCAGGGCTGGGTGCAGAGCGGGCAGCTCAGGCCCTGGGTCGACGAGTTCCAGGGGCTCGAACAGGCGCCGCAGGCGTTCGTCGACCTGCTCGCCGGCGGCAACGTCGGCACGCGCATCGTCCGGGTCGCCGACTGAGTTTTTCTGCGTTCGCGGCCGGAGGCCGCTCCCACAGAGAGAGCAGAGGCAGAGATCAGCCCGGCACGCGGCCGACGTGGCGCGCGTAGCCTTCCACGAGCTTCGTGTAGTCTTCGAGCTCCGGAAAGCCGTCGAAGCGGTGCACGGCTGGAGCCGCGGCCCACGGCAACGCCTCGGCGGTCATGACTTCGATGTACGGCTCGAACCACGCGGGTTCGTCGAGCAGCGTCGGGCGCACGTTGACGAACCAGTCCATGCCCTGCGCGCGGGTGAACATCCAGCTCATGCAGTACCCGCAGTAGTACTGGCGGTGTGGGCCGTGCAGCCCGCCGATCACCGGCTCACCGCTCAGCACCTGAAATCCTTCGCTCGGTATCGCCATGGTCAGCGAGTACGCGCTCGAGGTCAGGCGCTGGCAGCCGCGGCAGTGGCAGGCCATCGTCACGAGCGGCAGTGCGCTGATCTCGAAGCGGACGCGTCCGCAGAGACATCCGCCTTGCCAGGGAAGCTCCGGTTCCTTCATCGTTCCTGCTCCGGCGACCGGTCGTCAGGGTTGTTCAGCCGAGGCCGGATTGCAACCGGACGACCGCCGCTGATGGAGGAGCAGTGATGAAGATCGGCTATTTCGGATTCAACAACGGGCCGCTGCCGCGGCTCGACGCGCTGAAGAGCCTGCTGCGCTGCGCGGAAGACGCCGGCTTCGAGTCGGCCTGGACCGGCGAGCACGTGGTGCTGATCGACCCGCAGGAGCCGCCTTCACCGGTGCCGCCGGAGTTCCCGATGCTCGACACCGTCGCGGCGCTGGCGTACGCGGCCGGGGTCACCGCGACGCTGAAGCTCGGCTCGGGGATCATCCTGCTCGCACAGCGCAACCCCGTCGTGCTCGCGAAGGAGCTCACCAGCATCGACGTGCTGTCCGGCGGGCGGCTCATCTTCGGCGTCGGGGTCGGTTACGTGAAGCGGGAGTTCGACGTGATCGGCGTGCCGTTCGACGAGCGCGGCGCGCGGGTCGACGAGCACATCGAAGTGATCCGTACGCTGTGGACTCAGGACAAGCCGGTCTTCGAGGGGCGGTTCACCCGCCTCTCGGGCGTCCAGCAGAAGCCGATGCCGGTGCAGCGTCCGCATCCGCCGATCGTGATCGGCGGCATGTCGCCGGCCGGCTACCGGCGCGCGATCGCGAAGGGCGACGGCTGGTACGGCTTCAACCAGGACGAGGACGCGGCCGCGCAATCCATCGAGGGACTGCGCAACGCGGCCCGCGAAGCCGGCACGCCGGAGCGGTTCGACGCGCTGGAGATCTCAGTGACGCCGCGCGGACCCGTCACGCGCGACCGGATGAAGCGCTTCGAAGACCTCGGCGTGCACCGGCTGATCCTGCTGCCGCCGCGGCCGGCGCCGGGCGCCGACCTGGTGGAGGCGAACCGGCGCTTCATCGAGGAGACCGCGAACGCGCTGATCCGCTGAGCGCCCTGGAATCAACCTGTGGGAGCGGCCTCCGGCCGCGAATCGCTCCCG